>JAJEGU010000015.1 GCA_022819645.1 Pseudomonadales bacterium | reverse complement strand
TGGCGCTCCAACCTTCATGTCATTCCGCGCGAAGCGAAGCGCAGTCGCGGAATCTCTTGCAGCGGCCACGCAATGAGATTCTGCGACTGCGCGCAGAATGACTGATGTGAGCGCGGCCATTGCCATAATGAGAATTGCTGGAAGCGAACAGCATGGTTTCCAATGCCCGCGGCCATTGATTATACTGCCCGGACCTTTATCAACCAGCGCTGGGAATCACCAAACTCCATTTCCAGCCGGACAACCCAGGAGAAAAACGTGAGCAATTATCTGAAAATCGCGGGAGCTTCCCTGCTTTCGCTGGTCATCGGCATTGGCGCCGGCCTGTTCGTCACCACTTCCGCCCAGGGCGAGAAGGTGTACGAGTTGCGCATCTACAAGTCCACCGAGGGCAATCTGGACAATCTCAATGCCCGCTTCCGCGATCACACCATGCGCATCTTCGAAAAACACGGCATGGAAAACATCGGCTACTGGACGCCGACCAGCGAAGAAGAGCGCGACGACACGCTGGTCTACATCATCGCCCACGACAGCCGCGAAGCCGCCGATGCGTCCTGGGCAGCCTTCATCCAGGATCCGGAGTGGCAGGAAGTCGCCGAAGCATCCAATGCCAACGGCCAGATTCTCGCCGGCATCGAAAACAAGTTCATGGTAGCCACGGACTACTCGCCGATGCAGTAAGCCTGTTCGCCAAATTCCGTCAGTCGATTCCGAGCGCCGCGGCGCCGGGGCGGCGCGGATCGGCGGCGCCGTATAGCAGGCCTTCGCTCAACACGATCGATTGCGTGCTGCCCATGGTCTGCTGGATTTCGATCTCATGGCCCATGGCTTCGAGCAGGCGCAGGCTGTCGGCGCCGACGCCACGTTCGACGCCGAGTTCCGGCTCCCGCCAGGTCTGGTAGATGCGCGGCGCATGGGTCGCTTCGGCGATGTTCATGCCATAGTCCACGGTATTGACGATGAGTTGCAATATGACGTTGTGGATGCGGCTGCCTCCGGGGGTGCCGGTGACGAGAAAAAGCCGGTCGTCCTCGTCGAACACCATGGTCGGCGTCATCGTCGAAACGACCCGCTTGCCGGGTTCCATGCGATTTGCGTGTACGTCGGGGTCGCGAATCGAGAAATTGCGCATCTGGTTGTCGAGAATGATGCCGGTGCCGGGAACGACAAGGCCCGAGCCGAAGGAATAGCCGAGAGTGTAGGTCAGGGAAACCGCGTTGCCCTCGCCGTCCACGACCGATACTTGCGTGGTGTCCCTGCTCTCGTAGGGGAAGGCGTCCTCGGGCGAGATTTCCTCCACCGGGGTCGCGCGGTCCGGGCTGATCCGGGCCGCCATTTCCCTGGCCAGCGATGCGCTGAGAATACCCGCTACCGGCACGTCCACAAAGTCGGTATCGCCGATGCCCTCGCGCCGGTTGGCGTTGGCGAGTTTCATCGTTTCCGCCAGCACATGCAGGCTCGCGGCCGAACCCTGGGGTAGCCGCGCCATGTCGTAATGGCCGAGCACATTGAGCATTTGCAGCAAGGCTAGGCCGCCGACGCTGCTCGGCGGCATGGTTACCACGCGATAGCCGCGATAATCCGTGGCGATGGGTTCGCGTACGCTCACGCGATACGCGGCGAGGTCTCCGGCGGCGATCAAGCCGCCGGCCTGTTCCATATACGCTGTGATTTTCTCCGCGATGGCGCCGCGATAGAAAGCCTCGGCGCCATGATCGCTGATCTGGCGCAGCGACCAGGCCAGGTCCGGCTGGACCAGCGTTTCTCCGGCGGCCCAGGCCGAGCCGTCTTCCCGGGCATAGGCCGCCATGCTGCTCGGGTAATCTGCCATGACGGTCAAGGCTTCCGCCAGCGCGAAGGACAGATCGCTGCTGACCTCGATACCGTTCTCCGCCAGTTCGATCGCGGGCGCAAGCACATCCTCCCACGGCAGCGAACCAAAGCGCTTCCAGGCTTCTTCAAGGCCGGCGACGGTGCCGGGAACGCCAGCCGCGCGAGCGCCGTAGGTCAGTTCTTCGTAGCGCACTTCGCCATCGGCATCGATGAAGTCCGCGCTTCGCGCCGTCACTGGCGCAGTTGAACGAAAGTCGAGCGCCACTACATCATCGGGGCCGTCGGCATCGCTCTGATGAATGAGCATGAACCCGCTGCCGCCGAGGTTCCCCGCCCGCGGTAAAGTCACCGCGAGCGCAAAGCCCATGGCGACTGCCGCATCCACCGCATTGCCCCCCTCAATCAAAATCTGTCGCCCAACCTCGCTTGCGGCTGCGTTCTGGCTGACGACCATGCCGCCCGAGGCCGCTACCGGATGGTGGATGCTGTCGTAGCGAATGATCGACTGCGTGTTCGCACCGCCGCTCTGGGCCTGGACCCAGAGCGGCTGGCAGATCAGCATCAGTGCGAGAATTCCGCTAAACGTCCTGATTCGTCTTGGGACGCGCATATCAATTTCCACCAAACCGTTTCCCCATCAGGCGGCAAGATTAACTCCCGCTATCGACAAATTCCACTGGTTCACAACGAGCCTCGATCCAATAATGGATTATCCGAATTCCATTAGGTAGACTGCCATGCGTTGGCATCTCGTCGGCGGTTTGGGAGCACTCTCCCGCAAGCCGACCATTCACGTTCCGCGTTTGTGTGCGAGCCGG
This sequence comes from Pseudomonadales bacterium, assembly GCA_022819645.1. Lineage (GTDB taxonomy): Bacteria > Pseudomonadota > Gammaproteobacteria > Pseudomonadales > Pseudohongiellaceae > UBA9145. The sequence continues at coordinate 58,841 of JAJEGU010000015.1, read as the reverse complement.
GCAGCGCAACAAGAGGAGAGAATCATGAAAATCAGCTATTTCGCGCCAGTCGGCATCGGGGCGCTCGCGTTAGTTGTGCTGGCAACGGGTTCCGGGACTGCATTCGCCCAGGATGAAGCCGGAGGCGAGCAGATCGAAGAAATCATAGTAACCGGTTCGCAGATTCGCGGCGCCGCCATCAACGATGCGCTCGCGGTCTCCGTTTTCAGTTCCGAGGATATCGAACTGCTTGGGGTCGACGGCGGCGACGAATTGCTCGCGGCCATACCGGAGAACGGCCAGAACTTTTTCGGTACGACCGACCTCGGCGGCGGCGTCAACGGCGCCCGCGGAGACGTTGGCACCCCGAACTTGCGCGCGCTCGGCACAGGCAACACGCTCGTGTTGCTGAACGGCCGGCGCATGGTCAACATGGCGACGTTTCAAACCGAAGTCGTCGGCGGCAGTTTCGTGCCGGTGAATTCGGTCAACTCAAACCATCTTCCCGTCTTCGGCCTCGATCGCGTCGAAGTGCTCCGGGATGGCGCATCGGCCATTTACGGCGCCGACGCGGTGGCGGGTGTCATCAACACGGTAACCAAAGACGATTTCGAAGGCTTCACGGTCAGGATTCGCCAGACCGAGTACGATCACATGCCGCGCAGCAATTCGAGTCTTGCGGTCGAGTGGGGAGAGGTGTTCAACGGAGGGCGCACCAGTGTCGGCGTGTTCGCCCGCAACTACAGCCGGGACCGCGTCCGGTCGAGCGACGAAGCGCGCTGGGCCAACTCGGACTTCCGTTCGCGTTTTCCCGAGGACTCGCCTTACAGGACAAGCACCGTCTTCAGAAACAACAGCATCAACTCGCTGCATGGCCAGTTTGATATCGCGCGCGGGGTCGGCTCGTCGAACAGTCTGCGGGTCAACGATATCGTTGACAACTCCGGTGAGTTCGAAATATTTCCGAGCGGATCGCCGCAGTGCGCCAACGGTCACGACACCGGCTACGGGACCTGCATGGTGGAGGACGGTCAGGGTGTCCTCCGCTTCAATCTCAACGAAGGGCGCGATATGTCGCCCGAGATCGACCGGACGACTTTCTTCGGCTACCTCAATCACGAAATTAGCGACGATCTCGAGTTTTTCGCGGACGCCTACTATTACAGCTCCCAATCGAACCGCCACATTAACCCCTCGGCGTCGCTGAGCGCAGCCCGTTTGCGGGTCGGCGCGGCGAACCACTGGAACCCGCTCGGCCCGGTCGGCTCGCCGAACCGCCTGCCGGATTCCATCGTCGGCCCGGACCTTCCGCCGGAAGGACTGGAACTTATCATCGACAACTACCGCTACGCCGAGGTGCCTCGCATCGTCAATAACGACGGCGAAGCGTTCCGCTTTCTCGGCGGCCTGCGCGGCGTCGTCGGCGACTGGGACTGGGAAGCCGCCGGTGTCTACTCGGAAGCGTCGCGCGACGACGTTACCAGCAATCGGATTTCGAACACGCTGATGAAGGAAGCGCTGTTCGACTCTACGCCGAACGCCTACAACCCGTTCAGCGGCGGCGTGAATTCGAACCTCGAACGCGCGCTTGTCGATGTGTACCGCCTGGGCAAGACGTCGCTGGCGTCGTTCGACGTCAAATTTTCGAATCCATCGCTGTTCGAACTGCCGGCGGGTTCGGTTGGCTTCCTGGTTGGCTATGAGTTGCGCGCCGAAGACTATGTCGACAATCGCGACCCGCGGCTCGACGGCACGATAGATTTTGTCGATTTCGAGGGCGAAGGCTACCCGTTTACTTCGGACGTGATGAACTCAAGTCCGACGCCGGACGGCGCGGGAGAGCGCACGACGAACTCGCTCTTTGCCGAATTCCAGATTCCGGTGCATGAGACTCTCGATGTGCAACTCGCTGCGCGCTATGAAAGCTTCGACGACGTCGGCGACACCACCGTCGGCAAGTTCGCCTTCGGCTGGACGCCGATCGAACAATTCCTGCTGCGGGGTTCGGTTTCCACGGCCTTCCGCGCGCCGAACCTGATCACAATCAACGAGGAATTCGTCGCCCGCACGAACACACGCGACGATTGGGTGTGCTTCTACGGCGTCGATCAGGGCAGCGTGCCCGCAGACAACGACTTCTCGGATTGCGATTACGGCATGCAGCGCCAGGCGACGGGGAGCAAGGACTTGCAGTCCGAAGAATCGCTCAACACGTCTATCGGCTTCGTGCTCACGCCTGTCGATTCGCTGACGCTGACCGCAGACTACTGGACGATCGAAAAGGACGACTCCATCGGCCTGTTCGGCGAAGAGAATCACATACTCGTCGATCTGGTCACACGACTCGCCGCGGGCACGTCGAACTGCGCGGCCGTGCAAGGCAATCCCGTCGTTCTGCGCGGCGCTGTAACTGACGATCCGGTCGAAGTGCAAGGCTTTCTCGATGCCGGCCTGTGTCCCATCGGCCAAGTGACGGCGATCCAGGACACCTACGCCAACCTTGACACGCGTACCCTGGAAGGTTACGACATCGGCGTTTACTGGGATCTCGATACGGACTTCGGCCGATTCTCGCTCAAATGGAACGGTTCGTACATCGAGAAGTTCGAGCAGGAGCCAGGCGGCCTGACCACTATCGTTCAGGAAGCGAAAGCAAGCGATCCGACGATCGTTTACCCGATCGCGGGTATCGGCGATCTGCTCAACTTCAACGGCAATCAGGACTTCCGCTCGACAGCCAGCCTGAGTTTCAGCCGCGATGTCTGGAATGTGGCCTTTTCCAGCAACACGGTTGGCGACTATTTTCAGCTACTTTCGAACGGAGACCGCTTCGACGTGCCGTCCTTTACCCGGTACAACTTCAAGGCGGACTACTTCTTCGAGGTCTCGGGCGTCGACTCACGCATCCGGCTCGGGGTGAACAACTTCACCGATGAGCGTGCGCCGTTGTATGACCGCTCGTTCGGTTTCGATGACGATTCTCATTCCGATTGGGGCGCGTATTACTACGTCGATCTGATGATGCAATTCGGTAGGAGTTGATCCACCGTAGCCACTCCAATGTTTGACATGGCTCCCATGCATATTGGAGGGGCTGCGGTGAACCGAATCCGCTGTTTGATTCTGCTTTTTCTGGCGGCTTCGTTCACCGCCGGAGCGCATGCCGCGGCGGGCCGGGCCGCTATCAGCAGCGCGAGTCCCGAAGCCACCGAAGCAGGCGCCGAAATTCTCAGGCGCGGCGGCAACGCCGCCGACGCAGCGGTCGCCATCGCCTTCACTCTCGGCGTGACCGAGCCGGCCATGAGCGGTCTCGGCGGGCAGATCCAGTTTCTCATCCGTCGCGGCGATGAGGAAGTAATCGCCCTGAACGGCAGTTCCTTCGCCCCGGCGCTCACCGACCCCGCCGCGGTGCGCGCCGAGATGAATCCGTATCAGCGCACCACGGTTCCCACCTGGCTGAAATCGCTCGAATTCCTCTGGCGCGAGTACGGCAGCGGCAAAATCGCCTGGCGCGAATTGATCGAGCCGGCGCTGGGCTATGCGCGCGACGGATTCGCGCAGGGGGAATTCCGCCAGAAAGTGTTTCTCCGGCACGAGGACGATCTCGTCGGATTTCTGGCCGCCGGCCACATGCAGGCGGAAGGCGCAATCGTGCAGGGCGGCACGATTCGCCAGCCGCAATTGGCCGCGACGCTGGAAAAGATCGCCGAAGGCGGCAGCGAAGTCTTTTATCGGGGAGAGATCGCGGACCTGATCGAGCGGGACATGATCGACAACGGCGGCTGGATACGAAAGCCGGACCTTGCGCGGGTTTCGGATCCTGTCCCGGTCGACCCGGTCAGCGCCGACTATCGCGCCTACCGGGTCTACTCTTTTCCGCCTCCCGCGGGCGGCTGGGTCATGATGCAGACGCTGAAGTTGTACGAAAAACAACGCCGGGAAGGATGGGACATCGAGGCCGAGCGTCAGGCCATGACACGCTCGATTTTCCTCGCCCAGCGCGATCGCCGCGAATATCCGGTGGAAAATTTCGACGATTTCGGCGATTTCCTGGAACGAAAATTGAGTGAGGATTATGTCGCCTCGCTGCTCGAACGACCGCATTCCACCGACAACCGGGGACGGGAAAGCAATGGCGGCGAGACCACGCATTTTTCGCTGATCGACGCGGACGGTTTCGCCATTTCGGCGACGACGAGCATCAACGCTTACTATGGCGTTCGCGTCGCCGCGCCGGAACTCGGCTTTCTGTACAACTCGTACATGGACGATTTCATCTTCGGCGACCCCGCGCATCCCTACGCGATCGCGCCCGGCAAGCCCGCCTATTCCTCTATGAGTCCGGGTATCGTCAGCCGCAATGGCGAGACCGTGCTCGTACTCGGCAGCCCCGGCAGCGCCCGCATCATTTCCGCCGTGGCGCAGGTTATCGCCGCTTTCGCCGAGAACGCGGAGAGCCTCGATGTTCTGCTGGCCGCACCGCGTATCCATGTCACCGGAGGCGGCGGCCTGTATCTCGAGAATCCGGACTGGCTGCCGATTATTGAACCGGTCGGATTTGAATACAGCTTGCCGAGCACAGATCTCATGATTAATGGCCTCAACGCGTATTTCGGCGGCGTACACGCCGTCGGCAGACTGCGGGGCGAATGGCAGGCAGCGGCCGACCCGCGCCGTGACGGCGCTGGTTTGGTACTCGCGCCATAAACATGGCCAATACATCACACATCTTTCATCGAGACACTGGATTTGATTATCCGGTCGCGGTTTCCGCCTCGGGCGTGTATATCACCGACAGCGTCGGCAAACGGTATCTCGACGCCTCCGGCGGCGCCGCAGTTTCCTGCCTAGGCCACGGCGACCCGGCAATTCTCGCGGCGATCAAGGCGCAAATGGACAAGTTGCAGTTTGCGCATTCCTCATTCTTCACGTCCGAACCCGCCGAGGCGCTGGCGAATCTGTTGACCGAACTGGCTCCGGGAGAACTTGACCGGGTTTGCATCGTATCGAGCGGTTCGGAAGCAAATGAGGCAGCCCTGAAACTCGCCCGGCAATACTTCCTGGAAACCGGGCAGGAATCCCGTCATCGGATCGTTTCAAGGCGGCAGAGCTATCACGGCGCCACGCTGGGCACGCTGGCAATTCGCGGCAACCACTGGAATCGCGCACCTTTCGAACCGATGCTGATGAAGGTTTCCCATATTTCGCCGTGCTATGCCTACCGGGGCCGCGAAGCGGGAGAAACCGAGTTTGATTACGGTCAGCGCGTAGCCAATGAACTTGAGCAGGAGATACTCCGTCTGGGGCCTGAAACCGTGATGGCATTCGTCGCCGAGCCCGTGGTCGGCGCCAGACTCGGCGCGGTCGCTCCGGTGACCGGCTACTTCACGCGAATCAGGGAGATCTGCGATCGATACGGCGTACTGCTCATATTCGACGAAGTCATGTGCGGCATGGGCAGAACCGGAACGCTGTTCGCCTGCGAACAGGAGGGCGTGGCGCCGGACATCCTGACGCTCGCCAAAGGGCTCGGCGCCGGATACCAGCCCATCGGCGCGATGATGTGCAGCAAGCGCATTCATGACGCGATCGATCAGGGATCCCAAATCTTTCAGCATGGCCATACGGTATTGGGACACCCACTCGCCTGCGCGGCGTCGCTGGCGGTCGTACGGGCGATTCTCGACAGGGAACTGTTGCCGCGCGTCCGTGCAATCGGCGCCGAACTCATGTACACGCTGGCCAATCACTTCAGCGGCTGGGAGTGTATCGGCGACATTCGCGGCCGAGGATTGTTCATCGGACTGGAACTGGTGCGGGACCGCGCAAGCAAACAGCCTTTCGACCCATCGTTTCAATTGCACAAACGAATCAAGCAGACGGCGCTGGCCAACGGACTGCTGTGTTATCCGGCCGGCGGAACGGTTGACGGGAAATCAGGAGACCACATTCTGCTCGCTCCGCCGTTCATACTGGAAGACGTACACATCGAAGAACTGGTAGCCAAACTGGATTTGAGCTTGCGTACGGCGCTGGCAGCCGGGTCTCACCCATAGGCAAGACGAAGAAGTTCGATTACGGATTGGATCTGGCCGATCCAGTACCAGATGAAGAAGACGGCGACGCCGCCGCCGGCGATCAGCGCGGCGAGTTGTTCGTCGGCCAGTTTGGCCTTTTCGCGGGCTTCGGTTTGTTCGCGTTCGCTCATGATGCAGTCCTCCCCTACCCGCTGAAACCGATCCAGCGGCCGGTGGCCGCCACGGTGAACCAGATCATGATGGAAGCGACCGCCACCAGTTTGAGCAGCCAGGGATTGACCTCGCCCGGAGCGCGCTCGACCAGCGGCTGCCGCACGAGATAGTGGAACAGCGCGCCGCCGCAAAGCGCCAGCATCTTGTACCAGTACACCGGCAGGTAATAGATCTTCAGGGCGACGCCGCAGGCCATGAAAACGCCGGTGGCGATCAGGGTCGCCAGGGCGATGTTGAACATGCGATTGCAGCGGGCGGTTATCGTGCCTTGCGGCGTATCGGTCAGAAATACGCCGAGCAGACGGCCTTCGGCGACCAGCACCGAACCGCCGAGCAGGGCCAAGCCGAGCAGGTGGAAGGCCTGGATCGTGGCGAAGGCCGCGCCCCAGGTCTTGCCGATGAAACCGAACCAGGTCGTTTCCATCCATTCGAACATCGGCAGCAGGTTGCCGTACACTTCGCCGCGAACGCCCGACAAGGCGAAGGCCAGGGTCGCCGCGAGCACGGCTACGACCAGAATCGTCCTCGTGTATGGTCCCAAAAGAGTTGCGGGCATCTCATTTTTCCCCTGTTCGTGTGCGCTAGAAGCGCGTCTGGTCGTCCAGGCAGCCGGCGACGAAGGCGATGAATTCCGAATCGGTGTATATGCAATCGAACCAGTCGTAGGCGATGAAGCGGCCGCAGGTGACGACGATCGCCCAGCCACCCAGCGAGAGCATGGCGCCGATGCGCAGATTGCGCGGCGCCTTCGGTTCGTTGTCCCAATTCGCGCCCGCCGCGTTCATTTTCTTGTGAAACAGAATGGCGTTGATCAGCAATCCGACCATCAGCACCAGCTTGATGCGCATCCAGACGCTTTGCGCGCTGCGTACGGGCACGGCGTAGAACAGCAGAATACCGGTAATAACCATGACCGAGAATCCCACCAGCATCGGCAGGTTCAGCCGCTGGGCGATGCGGCTGGCCGGCACGTCCGGCAGGGCCAGGCCCAGCATGCGCAGATCGATCAGGAACAGCATGCCGAGGCTGAGCATCAAGGTCAGGACATGGGTGCTTTCCACCCAGTTGTACATGTAGTACGACTCATGGAGCATCGTGCTCCAGCGGGTGTCGTCGAGCCATACCGCGATGTTGTAGATGAATTCGTTCAGCACCCGCGAAACCTCCGTTTGGTTGTGCCTGCCGGCTGCGGCAAGAGTAACCTTCGGCAAAATCAAAATCCAGCGCCGGATGATTCGGACAATGCAGCTTGCGCGATGGGTGTCCCATGATTCTATGGTTCGCTGTCAGATTCCTGTAAAGCGCTGCGCTTGGGGATTTTTCATGCCGAGGGAGCCCCCACCGAATCTGCCGAGCAGATTCGACTCCCCCGGAGGGGGAGTGTGTCAGTGCGGGCTCGATGGGATTACTCATCCTCGGGGGAGTGTGTCGGTGCGGGCTCGATGTGATTTACTCCCCCTCTGGGGGAGTCAAAACCGCATAGCGGTTTTGGTGGGGGTCGGCGGCGGGTCGAAGCACATATTGATTGAAGTCTCGCTCATGATTCGCCTCGCAATAACAGTTGAACTGAAGTACCATCTTGCGCCGCCGAACTTCCCACGTATTGCAAGACTCACAACATGTCAGCAGTCAGCCACTCGGCCGTGTTTGCCTGCGCCCTGTTCGGGACAGCCATGAACATGGCGGGCGCAGCCGAAGCGCCCTGGCGGATTCAGGATGCGCTTGCGCCGCCGGAAGGATTCAGCGTCGACTTCGTGCACATGAGCCGCTTCGAGTCGATCAGCGATATCCCGCGCTTCGGCTCCAGCCCCGACGACAGCATGATTGTCCAGCGGACCATACTTGACACCCGCTACCGGAGCGGAGGCGTCGAGGTGCAACTCGAACTCTACGACGCGCGCCAGCAACTGGCCGACGACGACGCCTTCGTAACGAATACGGCCTTCAACGCGCTGGAGGTGTTGCAAGCGACGCTCAAGTTCGATCTGCCCCGCGACGGCAGCATCCGCCTCGGCCGCCTGACTACCGATTGGGGCAGCCGCCGCTTTCTCGCCCGCAATCGGTTTCGCAACGCCATCAACGCCTTTGACGGATTCGAGTGGATTCAGCCACTGGAGAGCGGCGCCCTGGTGCGCTTGCTGGGGTCCCAGGTAGTCCGCAGGCTGCCGTCCGACCGGCTCGGCCTGCTGGACAACGAACGGATCACGGACCAGTCAAGCGACGCCCAGCGATTTTTCGCCGCCAGTTACACCTTGCGACCATCGAGCGCACCGTTCGATACCGACTTCTTCTATTTTTACTTGCACGAAACCGACAGGCCGGGAGTCGCCACCCGCGACCGGCGCATTCATACCGCGGGCCTGCGCCTGCGCAAGCCGGCGGCAAGCAGGGAGTTCGATTTCGAGATTGAATCGATGCTGCAATTCGGCGACAGCAGGATCGAGAGGGCCGTGTTTCGGCCCTTGTTGGAACATCGCGCACATTTTCACTATGCCGCGCTGGGCTACAGCTTTCCCAACTCGGTGCGCGCGGTGCTGGAATTCGATTACGCCAGCGGCGACGAGGATCCGTATGACCTGGAAAACGGCCGTTTCGATTCGCTGTTCGGCGTGACGACGTTCGAGTTTGGCATGGTGGGCCTGTACCAGCCCTTCAGTCGCTCGAACCTCGTCACTCCGGGAATCCGCCTGTTCGCCGACCCCCGGCCCGACCTCAACGTCATGGTTTCCTACCGGCACTTCTGGCTCGCGCAAGCGCGCGATTTCTGGGGCCGCACGCGGATGTGGGACCGAAGCGGAGAATCCGGCGACTACCTTGGCCAGCACCTCGAATTCCGTATCCGCTGGGATGTGATCCCCGGCAACTTGCAATTGGACACCGGGGCGGTTCTGCTGAACGCCAACGGCCTGTTCGAGGAAAACACCCGCTACGGCTACCTTGGCCTGGTGTTTACGTTCTAAGCGGGCGGTCAGAAGTTGCCGCGTACTGAAAAGGCGAATTGCAAGCCGGTGGTGACCGCGAAGTTTTCGGTCTCGCGCAACATACGGTCGCGCAAATAGCCGAAGTAACGGAAGCGCGTGCGCCGTTCGACGTGGTCGCGCAAGTTTCGCGCTTCCAGGCGGAAGGTCAATCCGGCGATACCGCTCTTTTCCACGAAAACCGTCAGATCGCTTTGCGCATTCAGATAGAGCACATTGTCGATGTCGAACAGTGTGCGATTACCGCCGATGCGGTCGCGGTAGTTGAAACCGTAATTCAGTCCCAGCCTGGAAACGTCGTGGCGGAAGCCGAGACGAAAGCTGCCGCGGTCATAGGGCACGACCTTGCGTTCGATACCGATCAGCGGGTCGTCGATGGCGGAGTCCTGCAATAACAGGCCGAACGTCGCCAGCGCCTGGGGCAGGCCGAGAAAGCCGAACCGCACGCTGGCGTCGAAATTGAAGCCGAGTATGGAGCCGTTGCCGACATTGCCGTTGGTCGCGGCCAATCGCGGACCGGGCGTATGCAACTCGATGCGGCCGATGGAATTGCCCACATCGTAATAGAACAGCCGCGAACTGAGTACGCCGCCGTCGTTCGGCAGCCGGAAATCGAGGTTCGCGCTATATTGCCAGATCTGTTCCTGTTCGAGTTCCGGATTGCCGGCGATGGTGTCCTGGTCTTCGTCGCGCTGATTGGTGTTGGCGGAAAAATCGGCGAAGCTGAGCTGGGAAACGACTTTCTCGATCGAAGCCTGCAATTGCAGCGCTGGACTGATGTCGTAGCGGAAATCGACTTTCGGCTTGAGAAACTGGAAATCCCGGGAGTTGTAGACGTCGCCGGTCTGAGTGATTTCCGAGAATTCGCCAATGAGCGAGGATTCGAGCCGCATGCGCGGGTTCAGCCGCCAATTGTGTACCGCAAAGGCCTCGACACGGTCTTCCTCGACCGTGGAAACCGCGTTGCCGACCGGAATTCGCACCAGCCCGCCGACTTCAGGGTCCGCCGGCCCGTTCAGGGGGCGGCCGAGTTTCAGCGAAGTGTCCTGCGTCGTGCGGGCGCCCTCCACGCCGAGTTCGAGTCCCTGCCCTTCGCCGAAACTCCAGGTGTAGGAAGTGCGCACGATCTTTTCCTGGTAGCTGCTGGCGTTCTGCAAAAAGAGATTCTTGCGTTCTACCTCGCCGGGGGCGTCGAACTCCCAACGCTCGCGCAGAACCTCGTTGTCGCGGTCGTTGACGATGAACAGCAACTTGTAACGCGAACCATCGAGGAAGATGTGCTCGTAATCGCCGCCAATTTCCCAGTTGGACTGGGTCGCCGGCACGTCTTCCCGCTCCCGGGTGGTCAATGGCGCGACACCGTTGTAATCCGTGATGCTGCGCGTGAGCGAACTCGGTGGATCGTTACGGTTGTACAGCACGTTCAAGGCGATGCGGTCGGCGCTGCCGAGGTCGTAGGTCAGATTGGAATTGAAGCGGTAGGCGTTCTGATCCGCGACCCGGTCGAAAGTGATGATTTCGTTCAGGGCGCCATTGGGGTAAGTGCTGACCTCGAGACTGTCCTCGGCGCGGTAAAAACTCTGCGAACTGGCGCTGATCAGATAGTTCAGTCTTTCGCGCTGGCCGGTGAGCGAAATCGTCGCCTCGGGTTCCACATTGCCATCGGTATAGCGTTGCATGCCCGCCTGGGCGGCGATGCTTGAACGGGCGGCGGAACTCTTGAGTACGATGTTCACCACCTGGCTCACGTTTTGCACATCAAGGCCGCTAGAAGTTCCGCGAATGATTTCGATGTGATCGACTTCTTCCGCCGCGATGCGCGCGAGTTGCTCGCGCGCTTCGTTGGCCTTGCCGGCCAGGCGTTTGCCGTCGATCAGAATCTGGGAACTGCCGCCGAGTCCACGGTCCTGCTGGTTGAATCGCTCGAATCCGCCGCGCGAGGTTTCGAGCACCAGTTCGATTCCCGGAATCCGGGACAGCATGTCGTCCACGGAAACCGGATTGAACTGGCTGAAATAGGTGGCGGGATAACTGACGGTGCTGTCTTCGTCGCTGTTGGCCCTATCGTCCTGGCCCACTGCCGCACCGGAACAGAGCAGAAAAAAGAAAAGCGCCGAGATGGCGCCGCAGGCAGAATCAGATTTGATGGCCGTCACCCCGATGGGAAAGCAACCGGAAACCCTGACGATAGCCCATCCAGAGCAGGAATTGCAATCCGAACAGCAGCGACGCGGCAAGCAGATGCGCGGGCTGGACGAAGGCCGGCATGCCCAGGTGGCCGAGCGTGGCGCCGGACACGATCGCGACTCCGACCACGACGAACGTGGCGGCTGTGAGTCGCGTAAGTATGTGCTCCCAGCCCAGGGACCGGGTCAACAGGAAAAGCAGCCAGCCGTTGGCCAGCAGCACGAGCGCGGAGAAACTGCGATGCACGTAGAAGAACCAGGGCATGGCCTGGATCCAGCTCGAACGCATTTCCTCGCCTTGCATGCGGCTGATGAAGTCCGTCATCTCGCGTACCTGGGTGCCGAGCGTTACCTGCAACACGGTGCAGCCAAGCACGATGTATAGCCATGTGGCAAAGCGCGGGTCGATGCCGTCGATCGGCTGGCGGGCCATGATTTCCCGATTCGAGCGGAAAAAGCCGAACAGCAATACGCCGACGATCGCCAGCGCCATCAACATGTGAATCGTGATGATGCCGGGTTGCAGATTGGAGCCGACGACGCGCGCGCCGAGCCAGCCCTGGATTGACACCATCACGAAGGCCGCGACCGAGGCCAGCGGAATCCAGCGGTCGTATCGGCGGCAGGACCAGGAATAGATGGCGGTCAGCAGGATCAGCAGGCCGATGGCGACGCCGGTCAGGCGATTGAGATATTCGGTCCAGGTCTTTACGACGTTGAAGCGGGTTTCGGCATAGCCGAGATCGGCGTAGATTTCCTGGTAGTTCGCCGGCAATTGCGCTTCGCTCACCGGCGGAATCCAGCGCCCGAAACAGGTGGGCCAATCCGGGCAGCCCATACCGGCCCCGGAAGCGCGCACCGTGGCGCCCACCAGGATGAGGAAATACACCGCGGCGATGGTTATCAGGGCCACGCGGCGATAATTGCGCAAGGCCGTTTCGGAATGAGTCGGATTCATCTGGGGCTGTCTGGCGCGAATGCCCTGGTTCAATCGCGCAATCTGTCGAGCAATTCCATCGAGGCGTGGCCGTCGGGGATCAGGCCTTGTTCGGACTGGTACCCACGGATCGCAGCCCTGGTGCGGGAACCGACGCGGCCATCGGGTTCGCCGGAGTCGAAGCCGCGGCCGTTGAGCAATTCCTGCAATTCCTCGACCTGCACCCGGCTCAGGGCGGTTTCGTTTACGGGCATATGCGCGATGGCGGGGGCGCCGGCAAAGCGGTCTGCCAGATAGCCCACGGTGATCGCGTAGAAAACCGACGGGTTGTACAACATGGTCACGCGAAAGTTGTTGTAAGTCAGGAATGCCGGGCCGGCGGCGCCGGCGGGCAATGCCACGGCCGCCCGCATGTCCGCCACCGGAATCGGCTCGCCGGCGACTGTGCGCAGTCCCATTTCACGCCACTCGGCAAGCGGCTTCAGGTTGCGCGTGCCGACCAGCGAATAGTCGAAGTCCTCGGGCAACAGCACCTCCCTGCCCCAGCGCTCGTCGCCGCGCCAGCCCGACTGGCTGATGAAATTGGCAGCGGAATAGAACACGTCGGGCAGGCTGTTCCAGATATCGGCGCGGTTGTCGCCGTCGCCGTCGACCGCGTAGTTCCTGAACACCGTCGGCAGAAATTGCAATTGCCCCATGGCGCCCGCCCAGGAGCCAGTCATGCGCTCAGCCGGAATATGGCCGTCGTCGATGATCTGGAGCGCCGTCAGCAACTGTTCCCGGAAGAACTCCGCCCGGCGCGGGTCGTAGGCCAGGGTGGCAAGCGCCTCAAGCACCGAGAATCCCCCGGTGGCGCTGCCGAAATTGCTCTCGATGGCCCAGAAGGCGACCAGGTAATGCGGCTGGATGCCGTAACGCGCCTGCACGTCGCCAAGCAGGGCCGCATGTTCGCGCAAAAGCGCCTGGCCGCGGGCAATCTGGTTGGGAGTTACGCGCAATTCGATATAGCGCGTGAACGTCTGCACGAATTCGGGCTGGGAACCGTCAAGCTCCAGCACGCGCTCCAGCGGAGCGATGCCATCGAGGGCGGTCAAGGTTTCCGCGCTGAAGCCCAGCGCAAGCGCCTCGGCCCGCAATTCCTCCAGCCATTCGGCAAAAGTCTGCTCCTGCGCATGACCTGCCAGTGGCAGTAACAAAGCAAGGATAAGGGGGATGATTCGAGGCATGCCGGGATGATAAATCATCCGGCCTCGAAGTTGCCACCGAGCGCGCGCTGTGAGTGAAGGCAAGCGCCCGGTCGTCGGCGCAACGAACAGTCCATGCTTACGCCCGCAACTAAATTCGCCGAAAGTTTCCCCTGTTCCATTTAAGGTGGGACAATAGGCGTCCATACCACGATGGTTGAGGGTACGACGATGACCGACCGGGATTTTTTCGAGTTTGTCGAACGCAGGACAGCGCTGGCCAAGTCTGAAAAAGCGGTCGACTGGGACAAGCGGAAGGCGGATTGGCTGCGGGAACTCGAAGAACTGTATGTCCGCATGGAAGACCACCTCAAACCCTATGCCGGCGACATTGAGATCGAGCGCAAGCCGATACAACTCAGGGAAGACGATCTGGGAACCTATGGCGCGGAAGAGCTCATCCTAACCATCGGATACGACAAGATCGTGGCGAAGCCTATCGGGACAAGGCTGGTCGGCGCGATAGGCAGAGTGGACCTGTCGGGCCCGAGGGCGACACTGAAGATCGTGCTGTTTGGCGATTACGAGCCGACTCAAGCCAAACCGGCCGAAGCCAACGGGGTCGCGGAGGGTTCCAGCAGTTACCAAGTCAGGAGGAAAGTGAAGAAAGCTGGCTGGTACATTGCCAGAAAGCTGCTCGATACTTCATATGAACCATTCAGCAAGGATTCGTTCCGTGAAGCGATAATGGAAGTCTCGGGTGGCTAAACGGGCACCGATTTCAGAGGGGTATCCGAAAGCCCGCGAATTGGCCGCAAATCATGCCGTCGTAATAGACGCCATCCACCTGTTCCACACCGAGTCGAACCCCAATTTTGCAATCAGATTCGAGAGCTGGACGAAGGACGAGATTCGAGTTGAACGGGAAGAAAGGTTACGCGAGGCCGATGCGGCATCTGCGATGATGGCGTTGGCCTCGATCGAGGCTGCGTTCAGGGTCGAATATCTCCGTCGATGCTTCGAGAAAAGAAAGGACTCGCTTTCGCGGGAACTGCGTGATCTTTACCGGGACAAGGGACAGTCGGTGTCATTCTCGGACGACCTGCTCGAGGTGTGGCGCAGTCACGGCACCATGTCGGCGAAACTGATCGGCGAAATCCGCAGCGCGTTCGGTTATCGTCACTGGCTGGCTCACGGACGCTATTACTTTCCGAAACTTGGTCGCCAATACAACATTGCGAGCGTGTACAACCTAGCACAGGAGGTTGAAACGAATCTTAAATCCACGCATGCGACGAACTGACCGCCAGCGGATTGGCTCAACAGAGCAAGCAGGTGTCCCATGTTTTCGGATTGACTTGGGATGAAAAATGGACACAATGCCGCAGTTGGCAATATTGCGGCCAAGGTGATGAGCAAGCACTTTCTGATATTGCAACTTCGACCCGAGGACGACACCGCCGATGGCGAGTTGTGGAAGATTTGCCAATATGGGCGGCTCGACCGGACTCAGGTGCATCGCATCCGGCTCGAACGGGAGCCGGACCCGGAGGTCGATCTGCGCGATTATGCGGCGATTATCGTTGGCGGCAGTCCTTTCGATCTGAGTACGCCGCCAGACCGGAAGTCGGAATTGCAGACCGCCATCGAAGACTTTTTCCGCCGTCTGCTCGACGAGGTCATAGACCGCGATTTCCCTTTTCTCGGCTGCTGTTCGGGTAACGGACTGCTCGGCAACCATCTGGGGGCGGGGATTTCCGGGAAATACGCCGAGGACGTCGGCGGAATCGATATCGAGATTACCGAAGCCGGACACGCAGATCCGCTGTTGGCAGGAATGCCTTCCGTAATCCGGGTGCTGGTCGGCCACAAGGAAGCCTGCGACGAGACGCCTCCGGGCAGCACCCTGCTGGCGCGCGGAACGCTGTGCCCGGTGCAGATGTTCCGCGTCGGCGTCAACGTCTACGCCACCCAGTTCCATCCGGAGGGCGATTTCGAGGGATTCGACGTGCGCATCAACGCGTACAAGCATCATGGCTACTTTCCGCCCGAAGCCGCCAAGGCCCTTTCCGACCGCATCCGCGTTGAACACACGCCGGAGGCCCACGAGATTCTGCGCCGATTTGTCGCCCGCTACCGGGATCAATCCCGGGCTTGAGGCGCCCGAGGGCTCGATTATTGCTCCCCGCGAAGCTCGCGGGTTATAAATGCCCTTGCTGAGGCGCCATTTGCAAATGTTCACTCGCGTACTTTCATTTTCGATCCTGTTTGCCTCGGGCTTCGCGCCGGCGCTTGCGGACGAGGCCCGGGTCGCGGTCGCGGCGAATTTTTCGCGGCCGGCGGAAATGCTCGTCGAACAGTTTGAATTGCTGCAGCCGCATGAAATCGAACTTGTCTTCGGCTCTTCGGCGAGGTTTTACGCCCAGGTGCAAAACGGCGCGCCGTTCGACGCCTTTCTGTCCGCGGACCGGGAAAAACCGCAGTTATTGGCCGAAGAAGGACTTGCCGTGGCGGAAAGCCTGCGGGCGTATGCAATCGGACGCCTGGTGCTCTGGACGGCGGAGCCGTCACTCGCGATTACCGGCGGATCACTGACCGCGAACGCCGGCGGCAAGATCGCCCTGGCGAACCCCAGGCTCGCCCCATACGGCCTTGCCGCCCGGGAAGCGATCGACAATCTCGGCCTGGGCGAGCAACTCGCCGACAGCCTGATCATGGGCGAGAACATTTCCCAGGCTTACCAGTTCGTCGCCACGGGCAATGCGCCGCTCGGATTCGTCGCGCTGTCCCAGGTGGGGAGGAACGGCGTCATCGAGCAGGGCTCGGGCTGGCTCGTGCCGGCTGAACTGCACTCGCCGATCCGCCAATATGCCGTGTTGCTGAACGAGGAGAACGCCGCTGCCGGCGCCTTTCTCGAGTTTCTGCGCGGCCCCGAGGCGCGCCGCATCATTTACAGTTTCGGCTATACCATGGACGATGCCGAACCATGATGTTCTCGCCGGATAACCTGCAGGCCATCTGGCTGACCCTGCGCCTGGCCACCACCGCGACCTTGCTCCTGCTGCTGATCGGCACGCCGCTGGCGTGGTGGCTTGCGCGCACGCATTCCTGGCTGCGCGGCCCGGTGGCCGCCATCGTCGCCCTGCCGCTTGTGCTGCCTCCCACGGTGCTCGGTTTCTATCTCCTGCTCGCCCTGGCTCCCGCCGGCCCGATCGGCCAACTGACCGGGGCGCTCGGGCTGGGCAGTCTCGCGTTTACCTTCGAAGGCCTGGTCATCGGCTCGATCCTCTACTCCCTGCCCTTCGTCGTGCAGCCGATCCAGAACGCCTTCCACGCCATGGGCGACGGTCCGCTGGAAGTCGCGGCGACTTTCGGCGCTGGTCCCTGGCAGCGATTCTTCACTGTTGCAATTCCGCTGGCGCGGCCGGGATTCATCAGTGGTTCGATTCTCGGTTTCGCCCATACGGTCGGCGAATTCGGCGTCGTCCTCATGATCGGAGGCAATATTCCCGGCGAGACCCGGGTGGTTTCGGTGCAGATCTACGAACAGGTCGAGGCGCTGCAGTTCGGCGAGGCGCACTGGCTGGCGGGGTCAATGGTTGTTTTCTCCTTCCTCGTGCTGCTGATCGTGTACGGTTCGATCAGGCGCCATGCCATTACCGGCATGAGATTCGGAAGCTAGGAGCCTGCGCCGTAGGAATTCGCGAAAGCGAAAATTCGCTATCGCCGCGCCCTTGACCGTTCGATTGAGGCGAATATTGGGTTATATTTAACGAAATCGAACGGTCAAGGGCGTGGATGAGAGCGGATTTGCAGCCGCGAATTCCTACGGTGCAGGCTCCTGGAATCTTGCAGGCGCGCATTTTCTACACGATGGCGCAGCCCGCGGGCGGCCGCTTTCAGCTTGACCTGGATGCGGAGATTCCGGCGGCGGGAATCACCTGTGTATTCGGCGCATCCGGGTCGGGCAAGACCACCTTGCTGCGCTGCCTGGCGGGACTCGACCGCCCGCAAGCCGCGCGGCTGACGGTCGATGGCGAAGTCTGGCAGGACGAAAACCACTTCATGGCGACGCATCTGCGCCGCATCGGCTACGTATTCCAGGACAGCAGCCTGCTGCCCCATCTCAGCGCGCGGCGGAATCTTCACTATGGCCGGGATCCCGGTGACGGCGCCGATACGGCGGACGCCGTAAAGTTGCTCGGCATCGAGCATCTGCTCGACAAGTTCCCGCGGCAGTTGTCGGGCGGCGAGCGGCAGCGCGTCGCGCTGGCCCGGGCCTTGTTGAGCAAACCGCGCCTGCTGTTGCTCGACGAACCGCTGTCGGCGCTCGATGTGGCGCGAAAGCAGGAGTTGCTGCCCTATCTGCAAAACCTGCCGGACGAACTTGACTGTCCCATCGTTTACGTCACCCACTCCCCCGACGAAGTCGCCCGGCTCGCGGCTCATGTGCTGGTGCTCGACCATGGAAAATGCGTCGCGAGCGGCTCGGTAACAGAGCTGATGGTCTCTCGCCGACTGCCGGTCAACGCGGCCGGAGAAAGCGGCGTGGTGCTCGAAACCACGATCGCCGGCCATGACGCGGACTGGAACCTGGCGGAAGCGGCCTACGCCGACGGCCGGATGCTGATTCCCGATCCGGGCGTTGCGATGGGCGGCCTGGTCAGATTGCGCATTCTCGCCCGCGACATCAGTCTGAGCCATGCGGAAGAGGCGCATTCGAGCATTCTCAACCGCTTGCCCGCCACGGTGGAGCGGATAGAGGAATCTCCCGACACCGCCATGTGCATGGTGCATCTGCGGGTCGGCGAAAGCACCAGGTTGCTGTCGCGCGTTTCGCGCAAGTCGTCCCGGCGGCTCGGATTGGCGCCGGGCAGCGAGATTTACGCCGAAATCAAATCCGTGGCGATCCTGCAGTAAGTGAGACCGAGGAGCCGGCGCCACAGGAGCCGGTGCCATGAAGGGCATGCGCCATCCCACAGAATGCCCGAACAGATTCTGCGACTCCAGTCTCGCAGCATGACCGCGCACCGTTACGACCGGGCGCGAAGCTGCGCTTCGCAAACGCTTGCCTGCACCCACTCCGCCGCGCGCAGAATGACGGGCGAGAAAATTTGCTCCCTGCGCTTACCAGGGCGTACACTGCGCTCTTTTGCCGGACGGGGATATTGCAATGACTGTATCACTTCCATCGAATGAGGAATGGGCCGCGCGCTGTGCCGCCGATGGGGAATTCCGCATGGCTGCGCGTTACTGGCGCGGCGGACTCGTGCTTGAGATCGGCGCTGAATCGCTGGCCCTGCGCATGAATGACGGCGCGGTGGAGGCGGGAGTTCCCGCGGAGCCGGAAAGCCTGATTCGCTACTCCGCCCCGGAAGCGCTCTGGAACAATCTGCTGGCGGCGACGCCGCCGCCGTTTTTCAACGATATCGCCCCGGCCATCGCCCTGGGCCTGCAAGTCGACGCGGACCCGGTGCTGCACGCGCAATACTACGGCGCCGCCAAACGCGCCATCGAACTGCTGCGCCCGGATAACGCCGCAGCGGACCCCATGCGCGAAGAGGCGGCGGCGCCGGGCACATTCGATGCGCCCCAGGGCCGCTACGTCCACCTCGACCTCGGCGGCCACGATCACCGTATCTACTTCGAGGAAGCCGGTCAGGGCATTCCCCTGCTGCTGCAGCATACCGCCGGCGCCCATGGCAGCCAGTGGCGGCATTTGTTCGAGTATCCCGAGATTACCAGCCGCTTCCGCCTGATCGCCTACGACCTGCCCTTCCACGGCAAATCCATGCCACCGCCCCTGCGCAACTGGTGGGGCGAGAACTACCGCCTGACGGGGGAATTCCTGCGGCAGGTTCCCCTGGCGCTCAGCGAGGCCCTGGGGCTGGAAAATCCGGTATTCATGGGCTGCTCGGTGGGCGGTTTGCTCGCCCTTGACCTGGCCCTGCATCATCCCGACCGCTTTCTGGCGGTGATCTCCCTGGAAGGCGCCTTGCGCATCGACGATACCGGAGACTTTCCCGGCCTGTGGCACCCGGCGGTGGGCAATGAGTACAAGGGCCTGCTGATGGAAAGCCTGACGGCGCCCCAGGCTCCCGCGGCCTATCGCAAGGAAACCGCCTATGTGTACGCATCGGGCTGGCCGCCGGCGTTTATCGGCGACCTGTACTACTACGCCGCCGAATTCGATCTCAGGGCCCGAGCGGGGGAAATCGATACCGGCAGGATACCGGTGCACATCCTCTCGGGAGAATACGACTACAGCGGCAGCCCGGAACTCGGCAAGGCGGCCCATGAAGCCATCGCCGGCTCCACCTGGCGGTTGATGGAAGGCATGGGGCATTTCCCCATGACCGAGAATCCCGAGCGCTTCGCGGATTATCTGCTACCCCTGCTCGACCGGATCGCCACGGGCAAGAATAGTAAGGCCTAAACCCGCGGCCAGCGCCAAAAGGCAGAAAAGCAACATGGGGTCGCGCCCGATGAGTTCGGCGTAGGCACCGGGCCAGACTGCTTCATTGGCGATAAAGCTCCCGGGTTCCCCGGGCTTTCCGACTGCCTGCCAGGGCCAGAGGGCGGGAATCGAGCCCGCCAGCAGTCCGCAGATGAAGGCGTAGGTCTGGCTGTGTCTTGTGCGCAATAGTGAGGCGACCAGTCTCGACATCAGCAGCACGCCCAGTGCGCAGCCGGCGAGGAATATCAGCAGGGGCGGCAGATCCAGGCTCGCCAGGGCGCCAAGCATGTGCTCGTAGGCGCCGAGCAGCAGCAGGATGAAGGCACCGGAAAGCCCCGGCAGCAGCATGGCGCTGATGGCGATCATGCCGCAGAGGAAAAGGTACGCGGCGGCAGGCTCTCCTCCGGCGGGGTTTCCCGTGGAAATTGCGAGCACCAGGGCAGCGCCTCCAAGGGCAAGAAGCATACTGCGCCAGCGCGGGAATTCGGCTTCTCTTCGCAGCAGCCAGACCGCCGCGGCAATCAGGCCGATAAAGAATGCCCGCAGGGGCTCCGGCCAGTTCTCGATCAGGATCAGGATCAGATTGGCGCTGAGCAACAGGCCGCTGGCCATACCAAGACCGAGCAGCAGCAGGAAGGCGCCGTCCACATGGCGCCAGCATGCCGCCGGCTGGCTGCGCAGCAGCAGTCCCAAAGCCTCGCCGTCCAGCGAGCGAATGGCGTAAATCAGGCGATCATAGATATTGGCGACGACTGCAATGGTGCCCCCGGAGACACCCGGCACCGAGTCGCTGATCCCCATGGCGATTCCCTTCAGGTAGACGACTGCATGGCCGGCAAGGCTTGTGGAAGGTTGATCCATGGCGGCGGATTCAGAAGCGCAATTGCCCCTTGAGCAGCGGCACAAAGCGGACATGATCGAGCATCCGGCTGAGGTACTGGTCTCCGCGGCGGGTAATCAGCCGCAATTCCTGCCCCGCGGGGCCGCCCACGGGAATCACCATGCGCCCGCCTTCGGCGAGTTGCCCGAGCAATTCCCGGGGCACGCCAAGCGGCGCCGCGGTGACGATGATCGCGTCATAAGGGCTTTTTTCGGCATGGCCGAGACTGCCGTCGCCGTGGATCAGCTTGACGTTGTCGATTCCCAGCAGCCGCAGATTGGCCACCGCCGTATCGTGCAGGGGCTTGATGCGCTCGATGCTGAAAACCTCCCCGGCCAGGGGGGCGATGATCGCGGTCTGGTAGCCGCAGCCGCTGCCGATTTCCAGCACCCGCTCCGGGCGGCCCGCCGCAAGCAGGGTTTCGGTCATTCGCGCCACCACATAGGGCTGGGAAATCGTCTGCTTGTAGCCGATATTGACCGGTCGGTCCTCGTAGGCAAGGTGGGAAAAAGCCTCTTCGATGAAGATATGCCGTGGCGTGGCGCGCATGACCTCGAGCACCGCGGAATTGCGGATGCCCTTTTTCTCCAGACCGGCGACCAGTCGTTCGCGGGTGCGACGGGAAGTCACGCCGATGCCGTCAAGATTCAGTTTCGGTTTTGTGTTCGCTTCCATCGGTAATGCAAAGTTCCCTGATCAAGCTCGTGGCGTAGGCGCCCCGCGCAAGGGCGAAGCATAGCCGCAATCCTTCGCGGGTCCAGCTCCAGCGCAGATTCCGCGGCGCCAGACGCAGGGGCCGGCGGCCGGCCTCGACTTTTTCCCGGCGCAGCCAATCGAGTATCGCCGGATATTTTTCAAGCGCCGCATTTTCCATATCGGCAGCCTCGTCGCGAGTTGCATATCTGTGTTGCGGAAAGTTCGCTCCGGGCAATGGGCCCGTGAGGTGGATGTCCAGTGTGGCGAGCCTTGATGCGGTCGGACTGCGCGTGGTTGCGGTATCTCCTTTTGGAGGCTGCCCGGGGAGATTCTGCGACTCCGCTTCGCTGCGCGCAGAATGACAGAAGGGAAGCTCGCTGCGCGCAGAATCTCGAATGGAACTGTCATTCTGCGCGCAGTCGCGGAATCTTCCCGGCGATGACTCAACGCCAGTTGGCTCATCATCCCCCGGCAGAAACAGGCGTCCCGAACCATCGAGGGCCAGCACATCGCCCGGCAGCATGGCGTTCCAGTTGCCCTGGACGAGCCGCAGGGAAAGCACTTCGTTGAACAGCATGGCCCTGGCGGCGGAGTACAACCTGCCGCGCTCGCTTCGCCCCGGCCGGGGCGCACCGGGCCGCGCGGCCCGCTCGACCTGCTCCAGATTGCTCGCCAGCCGCCCGAAACGCTGGGGGCCGAAGTAATTGGGCGCCCCCCGCTTCGTCAGGGTTGCGAGCCGACTTTCCAGGTCCTCCCGGCTGCCGCGAAAATCCCGCAGCAGAATCTCGAAATGGTTGCAGCGGTGGCTGCCGATACGAATCTTGCGGTGATTGCGCCCGGATTGCAGAATCCGCAGGCTGTCGTCCTCGGCGCGCTGCAACCTGGAAACTTCCGATTCCGGGAGCCGCAGGCTGAACCACTGGGTGGCGCGGGCGCGGCGGTCCTTCATGCCGGCGTAGCCGATGTCGGCTTGGCCAACGCCGCAGGCGGCTATCAGCCGGCGGGCGGCTTCGCTGGTCGTCAGCCCGGTTTTTTCCACTTCGACCAATAGATGCTCGCCGCCTCCGCCGGGGGCGAAGCCGAGTTCTTCCCGCACCTGGAAGTCAGCGGGACAGGACTTGAGCCTGGCGTGATTTTCCGGCGCCGGAAGCAGGCGGGCAAGCTGTTCCCAGTGGTGGCTATGGTTCATTCAGCCGGCCCGGGAGCCTGCGCCGGAGGCGCCGAGCAGCACCACCGCATGGCAGGCCATGCCCTCTTCCCGGCCAAGCCAGCCCATGCCTTCGGTGGTGGTGGCCTTGAGATTGATGCAATCCCGGGGCAGGCCCGTCAGCCCGGCGAGGCTCTCCCGCATCTCTTCGGCAAAAAGCGAAAGTTTCGGCACCTGGGCCACCACGGTGAGGTCGAGATTGATCAGGCGCAATCCCCTTGCCGCCGCGGCCTTGAGTGCGGCATCCAGAATCACGCTGCTGGAAATGCCGGCGATGCTGGCGTCGCTGTCGGGAAAAAGCCTGCCGATATCGCCCGCCGCGGCGGCGCCGAGCACGGCGTCGGCAAGGGCGTGCAGCACCAGGTCGCCGTCGGAGTGCGCCAGCAGGCTGCGCTTCGCGGGCAGGGTCACGCCGGCAAGCACCAGCGGGCTGGCGGGATCGAAATCCGGCGCAAAGCGGTGCGCGTCAAAGCCGTGTCCGATACGGAGCTGGCGGGAGTCTGGATGGCTCATTGTGAATTTCCCTGGCGGGCGGCAAGAATCGCAGCGGCCAGTTCCAGGTCGGGCTCGCGGGTGATCTTGATATTGTCTTTGGCGCAGGGAACCATGATCACGCTGCCTCCGGTAGCCATGACCGCCGCCGATTCGTCCGGGTGCGACTGTTGTTCGGCTTCCGCCCGGTGCAGCGCCTGGCGCAAAACGCCAAAGCGGAACATCTGGGGAGTCGCCGCATTCCAGCAATCCTGCCGCGACACATTGTCCCGCACGATTCCACCGGCGGCCACGCGCTTGAGGGCATTGTCCGCGGGCCAGCCAAGCAGGCCGCCATCGGCGCCCGCCGCGCCGGTTTCCCGAATCAGGCGCAGGATATCATCGCCGCGCACACAGGGCCGCACCGCGTCGTGAACCAGCACCCAGTCGTCATCCCGGGCGCGATCCTCCAGCGCCCGCAATGCGCCGAGCACGGACTGCTGTCGCTGGGCGCCGCCCCGGCAGGCGATGATCCGGGAATCCTGATTCCAGCCCAGGGCCGGCCAGTGGCTGTCATCCGGGCCGAGGGCAACCGCCAGCGCCTTGACGGGAACGGCAAGCAGGGCCTCCAGGGACCAGGACAGGACCGCCCGGCCATGGAGCGGCAGATATTGTTTGGGAACCGCGGACCCGAAGCGCGCACCGCTTCCCGCGGCGGGGAGAATGCCCCAGCACACGAGTCAATCCTGGTCCACGATGATATGGAAGGTCTCGCCTTCCCGGATCATGCCGAGTTCCGAGCGGGCCCTTTCCTCAATGGCCTCATACCCATTTTTCAGATCCAGCGCTTCCACTTCGAGTTGCCGATTGTTTTCCCGCAGTTTTGCGATATGGTCGCGCTGCTCGTTGGCTTCCACCTGACGCGCCCGCAGGGCGAGATAGCCGTCTTCACCCAGCCAGAGCTGGTACTGAAGCCAGCACGTGATCGCCAGCAGGGCAACAAGCAATAGTTTCATGACGGTTCCCGCTTTCCCGTACCGGGGCAATTCCGCGTTCCTTCACTCCGAAGTTTCCCGTTCATGCGCTCCGCAAAAAACCAAACTCTTCCATACCGCGGTAGCTTGCCCCTGCGCCGAGTTCCTCGTGGATGCGCAGCAATCGGTTGTACTTCGCCACCCGGTCGGTGCGGCAGAGCGAGCCGGTCTTGATCTGTCCGGCGGCGACGCCCACAGCCAGGTCGGCGATGGTGCTGTCTTCGGTCTCCCCGGAGCGGTGGGAGATGACGATGCCGTATCCCGCCCGCCGGGCCATGGCGATGGTCGCCAGGGTTTCGCTCAGGCTGCCGATCTGGTTGAACTTGACCAGAATGGCGTTGGCAATCCCCTCATCGATTCCCCGCTTGAGAATCGCCGTGTTGGTGACAAACAAATCATCGCCAACTAATTGAATCTTATCGCCTAATCGTGCCGACAGTTTAGCCCAGCCGTCCCAGTCGCCCTCGTCCATGGCGTCTTCGATGGACAGGATCGGATAATTGTCGCAGAGCTGCGCGAGATATTCGGTGAATTCTTCCGCATCGCAGGATCTGCCTTCGCCGGACAGTTCGTAGCGGCCCTCGCGATAAAACTCCGAGGCCGCGCAGTCCAGCGCCAGGCGCACATCGACACCGGGGCGCAGGCCCGCAAGTTCAATGGCGCTGATGATGGCATCCAGGGCCGCGGCGTTGGAAGGCAGGTCCGGGGCGAAGCCGCCTTCATCGCCCACGGCGGTATTGTAGCCGTCCTTTTTCAGCACCGCCTTGAGCGCGTGGAAAATCTCCGCGCCCCAGCGCAGGGCCTCGGGAAAGTCGGGGGCGCCCGCGGGCTGGACCATGAATTCCTGGATGTCCACATTGTTGTCGGCGTGCTCGCCGCCATTGATGATATTCATCATGGGCAGGGGCAGGCTGAATACGTCATCGCCTCCGGCAAGCGTTCCGATATGGGCGTACAGCGGCAGTTGCCGGCTTTCGGCGGCGGCCCGGGCCGCCGCCAGCGACACCGCGAGAATCGCATTGGCGCCGAGCCGGGACTTGTTTTCAGTGCCATCGAGATCCAGCATGACCCGGTCAAGCGCCTGCTGTTCCCCGGCGTCCATTCCCTTGAGCGCGGCGGAGATTTCCCCGTTGACATTCGCCACCGCCTTGCCGACACCCTTGCCGCCATAGCGCGCCGGGTCCCCGTCGCGCAATTCCAGGGCTTCCCGGGCGCCGGTGGAGGCGCCTGAAGGCACGCAGGCATGGCCTCTTGCGCCATCCGCCAAAGTCACTTCCGCCTCGATGGTTGGATTGCCCCGGGAGTCCAGGATTTCCCTGGCGTGAATATGATTTATCTCTGACATTTCAATACCTTGTATTGTCTATTTGTGATGAATGATTAACTTGTATCCAGCGCCGGCAGGGACTTGGCAAGGGCGTCCACCCGCATCATTTGTCCCAGGAATTCCGGCAGCCGCGCGAGCCGCAGGGCGCAGGGACCATCGCAGAGGGCCTGGTCCGGGTCGGGATGCGCTTCGATGAACAGGCCGGCAATGCCCTGCATCAGTCCCGCCCCGGCGAGACCGGCCAACTGCCCCCGCCGTCCGCCGGCGCCGTGGGACTCGCCGCCGGGAAGCTGCAGGGCGTGGGTGGCGTCGAACAGGATCGGGCAGGCAAAGGACTTCAGGGTCTGGATTCCAAGCATGTCCACCACCAGATTGTGGTAGCCGAAACTCGTGCCGCGCTCGCAAAGCATGAGCCGGGAATTGCCCGCCTGTTCGAATTTTTCCAGGATATGACGCATTTCCAGCGGCGCCAGAAACTGGGCCTTCTTGATATTGATGGCGGCGCCGGTGCGGGCCAGGGCAGTCACCAGATCGGTCTGCCGGCTGAGAAACGCGGGCAATTGCAGCACATCGGCCACTTCCGCCGCCGCCTCGGCCTGGCCGGGCTCGTGGACATCGGTGAGTACGGGAACGCCGAATCGCCTCTTGATTTCGGCGAGCATGGCCAGGCCATCGGCAAGCCCCGGCCCCCGGGGGGAATGGATGGAGGATCGATTCGCCTTGTCAAAGCTCGCCTTGAAAATCCAGGGTATCGAAAGCTCCCGGGTGGTCCGGGCGAAGCCCTCCGCCACGCGCATGACGGTCTCGGCTGATTCCAGCACATTCATGCCGCCGACGAGCACGAAAGGCAGATGATTGGCGATATGGAGTTCGCCCAGAATGATTTCCTTGTCGCTCATGGCACTTCCCGGCCCGCGGGCTCCGGCCCGGATTTGCGATTCATGCACCCGCCGCCGCCGCCAGCGCCACGGCCTCCTCGACCGGGTCGCCGGCGTCCGCTTGCGAATCGAACCGGGCGCGAAAATCCGCCGCGGCGCGAATAAAGCCGGAAAACAGGGGATGTCCGTCCCTGGGGGTGGAAGTGAACTCGGGATGAAACTGGCAGCCGACAAACCAGGGATGGTCCGGCGCTTCGATGACTTCCACAAGTTTTTCGTCCAGCGACTTGCCGGTGAGTTGCAGTCCAGCTTCCCGCAGGCACTGCAGATAATCGTTATTGAACTCATAGCGGTGGCGGTGCCTTTCCTTGATTCGCTCCTTGCCGTAGCAGTGGAAGATCGTCGAATCCCGGGCAATCAGGCATTCCTGGCCGCCTAGGCGCATGGTGCCGCCGAGGTCGGAATCGTCGTCGCGGTTTTCCACCCCGCCATCGGCGGTGGTCCATTCGGTGATCAGGGCGATTACCGGATGCGGCGTGCCCGGCTCGAATTCGGAACTGTTGGCGCCGGCGAGCCCGGCCACATTGCGGGCGAATTCCACCACCGCCGCCTGCAAGCCGAGACAGATGCCGAGATAGGGCACCCGGTTTTCCCGGGCGTACTGGCAGGCGAGAATCTTGCCTTCGAAGCCGCGCTCGCCGAATCCGCCGGGCACCAGAATGCAGTCGTGGCCTTCGAGGATTCCCGCGCCACGCTCGGAAACCAGGGACGAGTCGATGAAGGAAACTTCCACCCGGGTGCGGGTATGGATGCCGGCATGGGTAATCGCCTCATTGAGCGACTTGTAGGCGTCAGGCAGTTCCATGTACTTGCCCACCATGGCGAGTTTCACCTCGCGCAGGGGCTGGTGCTCCGCCTCCACCACCTTGTTCCATTCGCTGAAATCCGCCACGGGGCAGGGCAGGCGCAGCTTGTTGACGACGATTTCATCGAGACCGGCGGCGCCGAGAATCGCCGGAATGCGGTAGATGCTGTCGGTATCGGGCAGGGACACCACCGCGGGTAATTCCACATTGGTGAACAGGGCGATCTTGCGCTTCGCCGATTCGTCGATTTCCCGCTCCGAGCGGCAGATGAGCACATCGGGCTGGATGCCGATGGAGCGCAACTCCTTCACCGAGTGCTGGGTCGGCTTGGTCTTGATTTCGCCCGCCGTGGCGATATGGGGCACCAGGGTCAGATGGATGAACAGCGCCCGCTCGGAACCGAATTCCACCCGTAACTGCCGCACGGCCTCAAGAAAAGGCTGGGATTCGATATCCCCCACGGTGCCGCCGATTTCCACCAGGGCCACCTGGGCCGAGCCGGCGCCTTCCACAATGCGGCGCTTGATTTCATCGGTGATATGGGGGATCACCTGAATCGTCGCGCCGAGATAATCGCCGCGCCGCTCCCGCCGCAGCACCTCCTCGTATACCCGGCCGGTGGTGAAATTGTTCTTCTGCTGCATGGTGATGCGGCTGAAGCGCTCGTAATGGCCGAGGTCGAGATCGGTTTCGGCGCCATCATCGGTAACGAAGACCTCGCCGTGCTGGAAAGGATTCATGGTGCCCGGATCCACATTGATGTAGGGATCGAGCTTGAGCATGGAAATATCGAGTTGCCGGGCTTCGAGAATCGCCGCCAGCGATGCCGAGGTAATGCCTTTCCCCAGCGAGGAAACCACGCCACCGGTAATGAAAATGTAACGAGTCATGAAGCCCCACCCGATGCCGGAACCCGCTCCAGCGCAGGCCCCTTCAGATGGAATTACAGCCTACCAGAAGCTTCCGCCGCCCTCAATACGGATTACGCCATTCGATTTGGTAGGCGGATTCGCCGGTGAGCGCGGATTCAGCGGTTCCGATGCCGGGAATGGCGGCGATGTTTTCGCCGTCATACAGCAATGGAAGGCGGTTTCGCAGCCATGGCGCGAGCCTGGCCTCATTGAGGATTTTCTTCAGGGTTTTGGTCGGACGACGGGCGAGACGGCAGCTTTCGCCACCCTGGCGATAGCGGACCCGGTACCTTTTCCCGGCCAGCCCTTCCCCGGAAGCCGGCTTCGCATGCAGGCTGCCATTGCCGGGCAACTCCAGCACCGGCTGCCGGGATGGGTCCCACTCCACACAGAAATTCCTTTCGACCGGCGGCAGCCGCGGCAGCAAGTACAGGCGATCCCGGTACTTGCGCACAAAGTATTCGCCAAAGTCGATTTCGGCCCCGGTTTCCCTCTCCGGCGCGATCAACCCATCGGGCAATCCCCGCAGCTTCCCCGGTTCCGCGGGTTTGCCAATTCTGGACTCGACCCAGCAGCGCAGGGCATTATGCAGGCGGGGACGGTTCAATTGCCGCAGCCTGTCCACTCGCAGGCAATTGGCTTTATCGGCGGCGCAGTGCGCCAGATCGATCCCGGCAAGCTCATCGAGCAGACCATCCGCCTGCCCGATCAATCGGCGCGATCTTTCCCAGTCCCGCCGGTAACCGGGCCAGCGCCGCTCTACCAGCGGCAGAATCTCATGGCGGCAGAAATTCCGGTCAAAACCGGTATCGCGATTGGTCGCATCCTCTACCCAGCCCAGGCCACGCTGCCGGGCGTACTCGACCAATTCGCGTCGTTCACAGTGCAACAGGGGTCTGAAGATCATCCCCCGCCCCAGCGCCCGCCGCCCGGGAATTCCCGTCAGCCCCCGCAACCCGGCGCCCCGCAGCAGCCGCAGCAGCAGCGTTTCCACCTGATCATCCAGATGATGCCCCAGCAGCAGAAACTCCCCCGGCGCCAAGGCCTTGCGGAACGCCCCATAACGAGCCTCCCGCGCCCGCCCTTCCAGACCTGCGCCCGATTTTGCGACTTCTACCCGCAACACATCCAGGGGAATTCTCCGCTCCGCGCAAACCTCCCGGCAAAACCCCTCCCATTTCCCGGCATCATCATGCAACCCATGATTGACATGCAGCGCCCGCAACCGCCCCCGCGCCAAAAAAACCCCGCAAGCCAGATCCAGCAAAACCGCCGAATCCATCCCTCCACTCAACCCAACCGCGACGGGAGCGTCCGGGGGAATTTCTGCGAAAACACTATCCGATAGAGACATGAAGATTCCTGGACATTCAGCTTTCATTATCGGAATCCGAAGCAATGGGTTCAGCACAGCGCAAGGGCATGCGGGTGGAAGCGCCCATG
The DNA here is from genome assembly GCA_022819645.1 of Pseudomonadales bacterium. Taxonomy (GTDB): domain Bacteria; phylum Pseudomonadota; class Gammaproteobacteria; order Pseudomonadales; family Pseudohongiellaceae; genus UBA9145. The sequence goes on along the minus strand of JAJEGU010000015.1, from coordinate 29,156 downwards.
ATTCGCGCTATCAGACCGCTAGCCGCAGCCGGGTTGGGCGACCAACGTTCATTCCTGCAGATCGGCAAAAAGAAAACATCCGCCTGGAGACATGGTCACTGCCAATCTGAAAGAGATTCTGCGACTTCGCGCGGAATGACGGTTTATCCCACAATCAACTGCTGATCCCGTAGCTCATCAGCCGCCGGTACCGCCGCTCAATCAGATCATCCACCTCCATCGCGGTCAATTGTTCAATCTGGTCAAGCAGGGACGATTTGATACTCCCGGCGACCTGCTCCACATCGCGATGGGCGCCGCCGAGAGGCTCGGCAATGATGTGATCGACAATGCCGATCTGCTTGAGCCGCTCGGCGGTGACCCCCATGGCCTCGGCGGCTGCGGAGGCGAACTCGGCCGACTTCCACAGAATTGTCGCGCAACCCTCGGGAGTGATGACCGTGTAGGTCGAATACTGGAGCATATTGAGCTGGTCGCCCACTCCGATGGCGATGGCGCCGCCGGAATTCGCCTCGCCGGTGACCGTGGCGATCAATGGCGTTCGCACCCGGGACATCATCGCCATGTTTTCCGCGATGGCCTCGTTGATGCCGCGCTCTTCCGAATCCATGCCCGGATAGGCCCCGGGGGTGTCGATCAGGCTGATGACCGGCAGCCGGTAGCGCTCGGCGAGTTCCACCAGTCGGCGCGCCTTGCGATAGCCCTCCGGCCGCGGCATGCCGAAATTGTGTCTGACCTTGGCCCGGGTGCCGCGTCCCTTCTGGTGGCCGATCACCATGACCGGACGGCCGTCGATCTTCGCCAGGCCGCCGATGATGGCCTGGTCGTCGGCATAGAGACGGTCGCCATGCAATTCATCGAAATCGGTGAAGATGTGCTCGAGGTAGTCCAGGGTGTAAGGCCGCAATGGATGGCGCGCCACCTGACAGATCTGCCAGGGAGAGAGGTTGGCGTAGATTTTTTCGGTCAGGCGCAGGCTTTTCTGCCGCAGGGTCTGGATTTCCTCGTTGATGTTGATCTCGTTGTCGCTGCCCACGAGGCGCAACTCGCTGATCTTGCCTTCCAGTTCGGCAATCGGCTGTTCAAATTCCAGATAATCGGGATTCACTGCGGGTCAGGGTCCTTGGCTCTCTCAGGGGTTGGGGGATTCTTGCGACGATTGCGCGTGGTACTGGAGTTTGACCTGCTCGGGGCCGAATTCCGCGCGCAGACTGCGGACGAGTTCTTCCGCCGGCGCCACCGCCCAGTCGGGACCGAGCATTATACACCCCCGCAGGTCGCCGCGACGGTAATCGATGAGCACCCGGCAGCGGGCCTCGCCATTGCCCGCCTCGCCATGGCTCCGGTAAGGCCCCAGCAAATCCGCGAGCTGGCGGCTGAAATCTCCCGGCAGCGCGCCGTCCGCCAGGCTCAGGGAAAGATTGTGGGCGTGTCTCGCCCTGGCCTCGGCGAGTGTCATGATCTTTCTCGCCCGCAGGCGCACACCGCCGTTGAAATCGTCTTTGGAGACCTTGCCCTCGAAAAGGTAAACGCCGTGTTTTTCCAGGCGATCCCGGACCTGACCGAATTCCGGATCGTACATGATCGCCTCAAGCCTGCTGGCGCCGTCGTCAAGCACCATGATCGCCATATCGCCCCGGTCGCGTTTGCGCACACGAATATCGGCGAGCATGCCGGCGAACTGCTGGTTTGTTCGCGAGGCTTTGGCGTCTCCCAGGCGGTTGGGCGCGAATTGCTCCAGTTCGGGCCAGTATTCGTCCATGGGATGCGCGGTGAGATAGTAGCCGAGGCATTCGCGTTCGGCTTCCAGCGCGGCGCGCGTGTCCATCCGGGCTTCCGCGGCGCTGGCCGGCAGTTCATCTCCGGCTTCCGGCTCGGCCTCCACGTCGGCAAACAGATTGGCGATGCCGAAAGCCTGGTCCTCGAGATGCTGCTCCGCCGCCTTGATCACTTCCGGCAGGCAATGCCGCAGTTTCGCCCTGGCGGCGAAAGCCTCGCCTGCGGCGAGCGCGTCGCAGGCGCCCGAGTCGATCAGGATTTCGATGACGTTCTTGTTGTCGAGCTGCCCGCCCACCCGGCGACACAGGTCCGGCAAGCTGCGGAAGCCGCCCCCCTCCCGAGCCCCGGCGATGCGCTCGATCTGCCCCTGGCCGAGATTGCGGATGGCGCCGAGGCCATAAACGATGCGCCCCTGGTCATCGACACTGAAACGATACCTGCCGCGGTTGATGTCCGGGGAAAGCACCGTTAGCCCCATATCCCGACATTCGGCGACGAGTTCCATGATCTTGTCGGTCTGGTTCATTTCCGCGGAAAGCACTGCGGCCATGAAATACGCCGGGTAGTGGGTCTTGAGCCAGGCGGTCTGGTAGGCCAGCAGGGCGTAGGCCACCGAATGCGACTTGTTGAAGCCGTAGCCGGCGAATTTTTCCATCAGGTCGAACAGGTCCGAGGCCTTGCGCTCGGGGACGCCCTGCTCCAGCGCCCCGCTCATGAAGGCGTCGCGCTGGCGCGCCATCTCCTCCGGGTCCTTCTTGCCCATGGCCTTGCGCAGGATATCGGCCCGGCCCAGGGTGTACTTGCCGAGCAACTGGGCGATTTTCATTACCTGTTCCTGGTACAGAATCACGCCGTAGGTGCCTTTCAGCACCGGCTCAAGCTCCGGCAGGGGATAGTTCACCTCCTTGCGGCCGTGCTTGCGGTCGATGAAATCATCCACCATGCCCGATTGCAGGGGGCCGGGACGATACAGGGCCACCAGGGCCACCAGATCATCGAAACGGCTCGGCTTGAGCTTGCGGATCAGTTGCTTCAGCCCCCGGGATTCCAACTGGAACACCGCCGTGGTGCTGCCCTTGCCGAGCATCCGGTAGACCTTGCGGTCATCCAGGGGCAGGCTGGCAATGTCGATTCGGGCTCCTTCCTGATCGGCGATGGATTTTACCGCCCAGTCGATGATGGTCAGGGTGCGCAATCCGAGAAAATCGAACTTCACCAGACCCGCGGTTTCCACGTCGTCCTTGTCGTACTGGGTCAGCAGACTGGAGCCGGTGCGTTCCTGGTCGCGGAACAGCGGCGTGAAATCCGTAAGCCGCCCCGGCGCGATGACCACGCCGCCGGCATGCTTGCCGATATTGCGGGCAATGCCTTCGAGCTTGAGCGCCATCTCGAAGATTTCCCCGGCGTCGTCATCGCTTTCAATACACTCCTTGAGCTCCGGCCTTTCCACCAGCGCCTGGCGCAGGGTCATGCCGACAGTACCGGGAATCATCCGCGACAGCCTGTCGCCGAGCGAGAAGGGCTTGCCCTGCACCCGGGCCACGTCGCGCACCACCGCCTTGGCCGCCATGGTGCCGAAAGTGATGATCTGGGAAACCGCGTCCTGGCCGTAGATTTCCGCCACATGGGAAATCACCCGGTCGCGGCCTTCCATGCAGAAATCGATATCGAAGTCGGGCATGGATACGCGCTCGGGATTGAGAAACCGCTCGAAGAGCAGGTCGTACTCCAGCGGGTCCACATCGGTGATGCCCAGGGCCCAGGCGACAATGGAGCCGGCCCCGGAACCCCGCCCCGGCCCCACCGGGATGCCATTCGCCTTGGCCCATTGCACGAACTCCATCACGATGAGGAAGTAGCCGGCGAAATCCATGTGGTGGATGATGCCGAGCTCTTCCCGAAGTCTCGCCTGATAGCCCTCGGCAGTCGTTTCGCTGGCGCCGGGGGATTGCGGCCGCTCCGCAAGCCGCCCGGCAAGCCCGCTGGCGGCAACCCGTGACAGGTACTCGTTCAGGCTCGCGGTTTCACCCGGAGGCAACCGGAACTCCGGCAGCCGCTGGACAAGCTCAAGGTCGAGATTGCAACGCCGGGCGATATCGACGGTGGCGCTGACCGCCTCGGGAACATCGTGGAACAGCTCGATCATTTCCCCGGCGCTGCGCAGGTGCTGGCGGGGGGTATAGTCCCGGGGGCGGCCAGGGTCATCGAGCACCCGGCGCTGGGTGATGCAGACCCTGGCTTCGTGGGCTTCGAAATCGTCCTCGCCCAGGAAGCGCACGTCATTGGTGGCCACCACGGGGCAGCCGCTTTCCCGGGCAAGCCCGAGGGCGGCTTCGATATATTCCTCCTCGCCGGTTTTGCCGAGGCGTTGCAACTCGATATAGAAACTTTCCGGAAAGAATTTGCGCCAGGAATTGAGCAAGCCCCGCGCCAGTTCGGCATCGCCGGCAAGCAGCGCGGCGGCGATATCGGACTGCAGGGCGCCGGACAGGGCGATCAGGCCTTCGCTGTAGCCTCCAAGCCTGGCCTTGTCGAGGGAAAATTCGGCGCCCGGCTCGTTTTCCACATAAACGTCCGAAACCAGCCGCAACAGATTGTGGTAGCCGGCTTCATTGCGGGCGAGCAGGACCAACTGGCTGATATGGCCGCTGGCTGCATCGATCACCCGCAGTTCGCAGCCGCATACCGGCTTGATTCCCGCCCGCCGGGCGCCCTGGTAGAACTTGATCAGGGCGAACAAATTGGCCAGATCGGTCACCGCCACCGCCGGCATGCCCCGCTCCCGGAGACGTTCCACCAGGGGTCCAATGGCGATCAGTCCGTCGCTGATGGAAAACTCGGTATGCAGGCGCAGATGAATGAATGTCTGGGCGGATGCTGGTTCGGACATGGGTAACTCGGCCTGGCTGCCAGACGAAGTTTACACCATGCCGGAGCGGCGTTGGCCGTTGTGGGTAAAATCCCGGTTTGGCAGAAGGGCCGCCTTGGGATAAGTATGAACCCAAAAGGCGTTGCGGCAGATTCGCTGCCGGTTTTGGTCCCGGAGCAAGCGATTTCTTCTTTGACCTTGCGAAACCTGAGGGATTACACGATGCAAAAAATCAGGCGCTTGACGGCAAAAGGCGTGAGTGAGTTTGCTCAATACCTCGATCTGCTGCGAAACGACGGTGGTTTGGCGCCACCCATGGATATCCTGGCGGATCCGCTATATTCAACACCTAGCACCATCGGCGACGTCTCAATTGAACCGCGAAGCTTCGCAAGCAGGAGGGAGTTCGCGGAGTACATCAACCGCAGGTTTCAGGACGCCGGCATTTTCGTGGATGCCGATGAACCCGGCATGTGGGAATGGCTTTCCCTCTACTACTTTGACGCGGTTTGCCCGATCAGCAAAGACGGAAGCCGAAAACCCGGTGTGAATGGAAGACATTTACTCAATGATCCGGATGCATGTCGTCGCCATCGCCACCTTCTGCGCGGCCCCTACATGTTATGGCGCAGATATGAAGGTGGACTGAATGGCGAGTTGGACCTCCTCTTGTCTCATAGTTTGCCGGTGCACGCGATAGCTGCCACTCACTTGAGTGAGCGGCAACGATTGATGGATAGCTCGGGCGCATTAGTCGCAGCGAGTCGACTCTACGTTGATCCAGAATCGGGAAAGCCCAGAAGGGGTTATTCCCGCGATGCGAATGGACTGCGCGCCTATTGTCGGTTTCTTAACAATCTCCCCGGCTGCTTCGACTTGGCTGAAATGTCGGTCGATACGATACTGGCGCTGCTCCCTGACGCTTTTTCCCAATGGCAGCGAGACGCAGAAACGCTCCAAGGTACCACGCATAACTCATTGGAAATACTAAAGAAAGCTGCGACCGCAGAAGATACCAGCCTGATTGCTCGACAGTTGAATGAATTGCTTTGCGAAACTGATACCCGGGACGTCACCGAACGTCTGGTCACAATCCGGTCCAACATGTTTCGACCAGCGGTGTTGAGTGCGTATGAGTGCCGGTGCGCAATTTCGGGAATCGGACTCAGACACTCGGCGGGAAATGGAGCCGCGAACATCTTCGAGGCGGAGGCGGCACATATAGTGCCCGTCCATCGCGGTGGCAAAGACCTGGTGAGTAACGGACTCGCCTTGAATCGAACGATTCACTGGGCATTCGATCATGGGGTCATTTGGATCAATAACGACCTCCGTGTCGGATTAGCCAGAGAAGCGGATACAGACCCTCGCAACCATTGGCTATGCCAGTTTCGCGGTCAGCGGTTGCGGACTCCTGCCGATGAGAAGCACCATCCGGACCCGGAAGCTCTTCGTTGGCATGCCGCCAACATTGCGCACGCTGTGTGACGCTGAAAAACTCCCACACTTCATTCTCGTTGCCAAGTCGCTGCACGTACCATGGATATCATCGGTATACCGATCAGCCTGTCTGATGCCCCGGTTTTCGGCGGTGTAGTCCCGGATGCTGTCTGTATCCGCAATGTCGGCGGGTGGGCAGGCGACCGAGCTCATTTCTGCGTCTGTGGGAATTCCGCCCGTTTGCGCGCCTTGAACTCATCGAAATCGAATGGCTGTGGCTCGCCGGATTGCCCACCCGCAGTTTGCTCATTTGACCATAGCCCTTCTGACCGGCGCGAAGCTGCGGCGGTGGATTGGGGTGGGGCCCAGCCGGGCGAGGGTCTGGATATGTTGGGGGGTGGGGTAGCCCTTGTGTTGGGGAAAGTCATAGTCGGGGTACCGGTCTTGCAGGGCGGTCATTTCCCGGTCGCGGGTTACCTTGGCGATGATGGAGGCGGCGGCGATGCCGGGGACGCTGCCGTCGCCGCCGGGGATGGCTTCCGTGGGATATGGCCATTCGGGGAGGATGTTGCCGTCGACGAGGATGGATGCGGGCTGGACGGCAAGTCGGGCGACGGCGCGCTGCATGGCGAGCAGGCTGGCGCGGAGCACGTCAAGCTCGTCGATTTCCGCCGGGCTTGCGCGGCCGATGGCGAAGCTGACGCAAGTGTCGAGGATTTCCCGGTAGCAGGCTTCCCGGCGGGAGGCGGTCAGCTTCTTGGAGTCGTTCAGGCCCTGGATATCGGTTTCGGGGGCGAGTATGACCGCCGTGGCCACCACATCGCCGGCGAGCGCGCCGCGGCCGACTTCATCGACACCCGCCTGGGGCGCGGGCAGATGGGGGAACTCCCGCCACTCGGGCTTGCGCATGGGCCGCCCGATCATCAGGGGTCGCTTGCGGCGACGCGGGTCGCGAGCATTTCACCGATCGCGGCAGCGGCCTCCCGGGATGCGTTCCTGCGCAGCAGGCGATGCTGCCGGGCGAAGATTTCCAGCATTTCCGGCGCCGGGGCGGGGTGGGCCATGAAGCGGCGGATTTCCCCGAGCAGATTGTCCGGGTTGACTTCGTGCTGCACGTACTCCGGGACAAGTCTTTTGCCCGCAAGCAGGTTGGGTATCGCCATGTGGCCCACCTGGACCATGCGCGAAGCGATGGCGTAAGTCAACGGCGCAAGCCGGTAACAGACCGCCATGGGGCGGCGCAGCAGCATGGCTTCCAGGGTCGCCGTGCCGGAGGCGAGGATGACGAAATCCGCCGCCGCCATGGCCTGGCGCGAATCGTCAAGCAGGCGGCAGTTTGCGCCGGAGAAACCGTCTTCTTCCATGATGCGCCCGACCAGGCGGCGATTCGCCCCGTCGCTGCAGGGCAGCAGAAACCGCAATCCGGGAAATTCGCGCTGTGCCGCAGCCGCCGCCGCCAGGAATATCGGCGCCATTCGCCGTATCTCTCCCTTGCGGCTGCCGGGCAATAGCGCAATGACCCGGGCTCCGGGATCGATCCCGAGTTGCCGCCTTGCCTGCATGCCGCGCTGGTCGGGAACGGGCGTGGGCGCGGATGGGTGTCCTGTGTCGGCGGCGGTGGATGGGTGCCCCATAGCAGGGTCGGGTTCGATGGCGTCGGCGAGTGGGTGCCCCACGCAGCGCACGGCGATGCCGTGTTGGCGGTAGATGCCGGTTTCGAAAGGGAATAGCGTCAGCATCAGGTCGATGGTCCGGGCAATCCCGTGGATCCTGCCGGCGCGCCAGGCCCAGACGCTGGGGCTGACATAATGCACCGTGGGAATGCCGCTGCGGTGCAGGGTTTTTGCCAGGCGGAGATTGAAGTCCGGCGAATCGATGCCGATGAAGACCGCTGGCGGGCGGGCGCGGAAATGCTCGCTGAGCCGGCGCTTGATTCGCAACAGTTCCGGCAATCTGGCGAGCGGCTCCACCAGACCCATGACCGCAAGCCGCTCCATGGGCGCCAGGGATTCACAGCCGAGCCGCTCCATGGCGGGGCCGCCGACGCCACTGAAGCGCGCGCCGGGAAAACGCTCGCCCAGGGCCCGCATCAGCCCCGCGCCAAGCATGTCACCCGAGGCTTCGCCGGCGACAATGCCCAAGTGAAGGGTTTCAGTCATGCCATGTGCGAACGGCAATATTCATTTTGGAATTGAATGCTTCGCTTTCCGTCATTCCGCGCCCAGAAGCCTGCACCGCAGGCTCCCAGTCGCAGAATCTCTTCAACGGCCACTCGACGATGAGATCCTGCGACTACGCGCAGGATGACAGGGAGGGCCGGGCGCCTTGCAACGGATGGTTAGCCGAAACCAAAGGAGTCGCGCCAGGGAAGGCATGTACAAGCTCACAGAATCCCCGACACCACTCAGCGATGCACGCCCTTGCAAGACGACTCCACCGAGTCCACCAGGGTCTTGAGTACTTCGCTGTCCTCACTGAGCGCCTTGATCTGGGGAATGGCTTCCTGCATGGTCAGATTGCGCAGGTGGAGAATCTTGAATGCCTTCTTCATCAACTCGATTTCTTCCCGGGCGAATCCGCGCCGTTTCATGCCGATGGAATTGATGCTTCTGGCAAGCGCGGGCTGGCCGCTGACGATGACAAAGGCGGGCACGTCGTTCACCACGTGGGTCATGCCACCCACCATGGCATGGGCGCCGATGCGGAGGAACTGGTTGACGCCGGCGTAGCCGCCGAGAATCGCAAAGTCGTCGATGCTGACGTGGCCGCAGAGGCCGACGTTATTGGCGCAGACGATATCGTCGCCGAGCATGCAGTCGTGGGCCACGTGGGCGTAGGCCATCAGCAGGTTGCGGTTGCCGATGCGGGTCAGCCCCCCCCCGCCGCCGGTTCCCCGGTGGACGGTCACCCCTTCCCGGAAAACATTGCCGTCGCCGATTTCGAGCCAGGTTTCCTCGCCCTGGTACTTCCTGTCCTGGGGGTCTTCCCCCACGGAGCAGAACTGGAAGAACAGATTGCCTCCGCCGATGCGGGTATTGGATTGAATCACCACATGGGAGCGCAGGATGCTGCCCGCTCCGATGGAAACATTGGAGCCGATGATGCTCCAGGGGCCGATGACCACATCGGGCCCGATTTCCACATCCTCTTCTATCCGCGCCGTGGGATCGATGCTGGCGCTGCTGTCAATCGACATCCACTTTCCTCTCGGCGCAAATGATTTTCATCGAGCCCACGTGTTGCCCGTCCACGGACGCCTCGGCGTGGAACTTGTAAATGCCGCGGCGATTGCTGATGACGTCTACCTTGAGCAGCAACTGGTCTCCCGGCACCACCGGACGTCGCAGGCGCACCTCGTCGGCGCCGACGAAATAGTACAGGTAGCCGTCGGCGGGCTTTTTCTCCTGGCTCTTGAAGCCGAGCACGCCCGCCGCCTGGGCCAGGGCCTCGATGATGAGCACGCCGGGCATGATGGGCTGGTGGGGGAAGTGACCAATGAAAAAAGGCTCGTTCACGGTGACGTTCTTCAGGGCGAGGATCGACTTGCCGGGTTCCATCTCAAGCACCCGGTCCACAAGCAGGAACGGGTAGCGTTGGGGCAGGTACTGCTTGATTTCCTCAATATCCAGAAGCATTTTCCCAATCTCCGAAGCCCGAATCCCGGGAGCCTGCGGCGCAGGTTCCTAATCCTTGCCGACCAGTTTTTCCAAGCCCTGCAGGCGATTGGCCATTTCGTCGAGTTCCTGGAAGCGGGTGATGACTCGCTTCCAGCGGCTGGTTTTCATGTGTCCGGTGCCCGAGGAGTATCGGCCCGGCTCGGTGATGCTGCGGCTGACCAGGGACATGGCGCTGACCTCGACCCGGTCGGCGATGGTGATATGCCCCACCGCCCCGGAGGCGCCGCCCATGATGCAGTTCCTGCCGATCACCACACTGCCGGCAATGGCCGTGCAGCCACAGATTACCGTATGTTCTCCAATGACGCAGTTATGTCCGATCTGCACCTGGTTATCGATTTTCACGCCTTTGCCGATCCGCGTGTCGCCCATGACCCCCGCATCGATGGTGGTGCCGGCGCCGATATCCACGTCATCGCCAATACGCACCGATCCGCCGTGGTGGATCTTTACCGATTTTTCGCCGTCGAAAGCATAACCGAAACCGTCGGCCCCGATGACGCTGTTGGCGTCGACCCGCACATTGCCGCCAAGCCGCACGCCGGGATAGAGCACCACCGCCCGCTGCAGGCGACAGGCCGGGCCGATCCGGCAATGTGCGCCGATGATGCAGCCGGGGCCGATCACCGAACCTTCGCCGATGCTGGCGCCGGCCTCGATCACGCTGTTGGGGCCGATGCTCACTTCGTTCCCGATCCCGGCTTCGTCATGCACCACCGCCGAGGGATGGACGCCGGCCTCCGGCGCCCCGCCGGCGTGGAAAATCGCCGTGGCCCGGGCAAAACCCACATACGGTCGGGAACTGATCAGCCGGTTTGCCGGGCAGGCGTCGCGGAATCGCTCCTCAATGAGGATGGCCGACGCCCGGGTATCGGCAAGCTGGCCGGTGTAGGCGGGATTGGAGAGAAAGCTCAACTGCCCCGGGACCGCATCGGCAAGGGTTCCGAGGCCACTAATTTCGCAGTCGCCGTCACCGTCGAGTTCGACTTCCAGCAATTCGGCGAGCCGGGACAGCTTGATGCGAACCGGTGGAGACACCTGATACGGCCAGTTGCGGCTTGCTTGCCCGCGCCCTGATTCGCTTATTCCCCCTGATCCATTTCGTTGAGCTTGGCGGTGACCCGGGCGGTGATATCGAGCACCTGATCGAAATACGGCGCGCTGTCGGCATTGAGAATCAGATCGAAGCCGCCTTCGGCTACTACTTCGGAGACGGCATCGGCAAGCTGCTGCTGCATGCTTTCGAGAAACAACTGGTTTCTTTCGTTGAGTGCGGTTTGCACCCGCTCCTGGATCAACTGCAACTGCACCTGCAGGTCCTGGGCGTTGGAGTTCATGCGCCGTACTTCATCCTCGGTCATGATGGCTTCGTTCTGCTGGAATTCCTCGGCGAGAGCGCCCAGTTCCTCGGAAAGTTCAGTGGCTCTCTCCTGGTCCGGCGCGAGTTCCGCCTCGAGTTCCTGCTGGATCACCTGGGCCGCGTCCGAGGCAAACAGGGCGCGCAAGGGGTTGAGGATGCCGATCTTGGTGTCCTGGGCGACGGCCCCCTGGGAAACTACCGCCAGGGCAAGGCCGGCAATGAGGCATTTGATGGTTTTCACGGCTTCTCTCCGATTACAGTTCCGCCAAGACCGGCGCTTTCCGTCAGAATCCGGTTCCCGATGCCAGAATTCATAACCTGACTTCAGAATCTGGCGACCAACATTAAAATCCGGTACCTACGGTAAAGTCAAAACTCTTGGTGTCATCCCCTTCCTTTCCGAATGGCTGGGCCAGATAGAAAGTCAGCGGGCCAAAAGGCGACAGATACGTAACCGCGAGACCCGCCGCATAGCGAAACTCCTTCAGGTCGAAATCCGCACAGTTCTGCAGAGCCCGTTGCCTTTCGGTGCAATGGGAAGAAAACACATTGCCCACGTCGATGAACAATGAAGTCCGCAACTGGTTCGACACTTCATCGACAAATGGCACCGGGAACAGCAGTTCCAGTGTCGCCGTGGTGAGTATGTTACCACCAAAGCTGTCGTAATCCTCATGCAGGAAGAAATTCTCCACCGCCAGCGCCGGCACGGGATTGCCCATGCCGTCGAGCACGGGATTGCCCATGGCGTCGAGCAGAGGCTCGGCCTGATAGGCGAAATCGGTGTCGAAACCCTGGGCGGAGCCGTCTTCATTGAGCAGGACATTGCCGGCCTCGTCCTTGAGCAGGGAGACCCGGCTCTGGGTCAGATAGCGCGCGCCGGCGGTACTGCGGGGGCCGAGGCTGTTTTCCTCAAAACCGCGCACCACCCCCGCGGCATTGATGCCGCCGGCGAAATAGTGGTTGAAGAATGGCATCTGTTCGGTGTCGCCATAGCCGATGCCATAGCCGAGATTGGTGCGCAGGCCCACCACCCAGGTGCGGTCCTGGTTCAGGGGCCAGTACATCTGGTTGGAATAGGAAAAACGCGCGAACTGCAGGTCGCTGCCCGGCAGGGTGACTTCCAGGCCCAGATTGTGCAGGGAGCCGTCGTTGGCGAGCTGGCCGCGGTTGAGGGTGTTGCGGAACCAGTTGCCGCTGAGGCTGAAATTGTCGAATTTGTCGCCGTAGAGGTCCACAAAGCCCGGGTCCGGGTTGGCGCGAAGCTGGGCCATGCTGAGCAGGTTGACATCGCCTAGCACGGCATCCATTACCGGGCCCGCCGCCGGGTCGGGATTGGCGGGGGAAATCAGGTACTTGTCGATATTCGGGTAGAGTGTGGGCGAGGCGACGATTTCCTGCACCGAACCGAGTCCGGAGCTGAGTTCGGTATGGGTGTAGCCCAGATCGAAACCGAGGGCGGAGATTTCGCTCAGGGGATAGCTGAAACTCAGGGATGCGCCATAGGATGAGGTATTGAAGTTCGCCACGTTGAAGGGTGAGTCGATTTCCTGCACGTAGAGGCTCATGCCCCGGCTTACCCCGTCCGGGGTGAAATACGGGTCCACATACTGGAAATTGAGCGACTTGATGAAGCGGCTGCGGTTGACCCCCACCGCCACGGTGCGACCGGTGCCGAGAAAGTTCTGGGCCTGGAGATTGGAGCTGATGAAGAAATCGCCGCTGCCGCCGGTGCCCACCTGAAAGCTGATGGCGCCGAAATTCTGCTCCACCACGTCGAAATTGACGTCCACCTGGTCGGTGGTGCCGGGCACTTCCTCGGTTTCGACTTCCACGGTTTCAAAATAGCCGAGCCGCTCCAGCCGCACCTTGGACTGTTCGATCTGCATGCTGGAAGCCGGCGCGGCTTCGAGCTGGCGCATTTCCCGCCGCAGCACGTCATCCGCGGTGGAGGTATTGCCATTGAAGTTGATGCGGTTCACATAGGTGCGGTTGCCGGGATCGATGACGAAGGTCACGTCCACCGAGCCGTCCTCGTTGACATTGGGCACTCCGGTGGCCTCGGCGAAGGCATAGCCGAGATTGCCGAGGAACTGCACCATGATTTCCTCGGTGCCGGTTACCAGCGCCTGGGAGTAGATCTGCCCCGGGCGCACGAAAATCGCGGCGCGCAGAATCGCCTCGGCGTCCACGAGATCGCCGGCGAGATCGACTTCATTGATGACGAACTGGTTGCCTTCGAGCACATTGACGGTGATGTAGACCTCGCGCCGATCCGGGGTAATCGAGATCGGCGTCGATTCGATATTGAACTCCACATAGCCATTGTCGAGATAGAAGGATTCGAGCCTTTCCAGGTCGCCGGAAAACTGCTCCCGGGAGTAGCGGTCCCTGCGGCTGAGGAACAGGTACCAGGGTTTCGGGCCGAGTTCGAACAGGTCGAGCAGGGTTTCATCGTCGAAGGAATTGTTGCCCACCACATTGATCTGGCGGATTCTGGATTCTTCGCCCTCGTTGATGTCGAGGCTGATGGACACCCGGTTGCGGGGCAACTCTTCGACTTCGATCTCCACCGCCGCGCCATAGCGCCCCCGGGACGAGTACACTTCCTGGATTCCCTGGCGGATGGCTTCCAGGGCGGCCCGGGTGAAGATCTCGCCTTCGGCGATTTCCGCCGTGGCCATGTTTTCGATGATGTCCTCGGTTTCGAGCACGCTGTTGCCTTCGATATTGATCTCCGCCACCGAGGGGCGCTCCTGCACGGTGATGACCAGGATATTGCCTTCCCGGGAAACTTCGACGGCGTCAAAGTACTCGGAAGCCGCGAGTTCACGAATGATCAGGGCCGGGGTTTGCGAACTGACTTCGTCGCCGATGCCCACGGGCAGCAGGTTGTAGATGATGCCGGGAGTGATGCGCTGGTAGCCGTCGACGATGATGTCGGCGATGATGAAGTTCTGGGCGATTGCGGGGCGGGCGAACCATGCGGCAAGAAGTAGCAGGGTTGCGGCCTGGAAAAACGGAAACAGGACTTTGTTCATGATTCACGCAGGTTCAGGTCGTTTTGCGGACAATTCACAGCAATCTGTTGAAGTCATTGTAGAACGCCAGCACCATGATGCCGAGCACCATGGCCATGCCGAGGCGCAGGCTCCAGGCCTGCACCGCTTCCGGCAGGGGCCGCCGGATGACCGCTTCCACCAGGAAGAAAAACAGGTGGCCGCCGTCGAGCATGGGGATAGGCAACAGGTTGAGTATCGCAATGGAAATGCTGAGCAGGGCCAGGAATCCCAGATAGGTGTCGAGGCCGATGGTGGCGGTTTCCCCGGCAACCTGGGCGATGGTGATGGGGCCGCTGATATGCTCGACGGAAATCAGCCCCACGATCATCTTCTGGATTGAGTCCAATACGAATAGCGACATCTCCCAGGTTTCCCGCAGCGCGGGCGCCACGGCTTCCAGCGGACCATAACGAAATTCCAGCAGCGATTCGGCGGGCAGCAGGTCCAGCGGCCGCACCGAGGCGACTCCGGCGCCGATTCTGCCGTATGCCACGCCATCCTCACCCACGATGGATTCGGGTCGCAGCAGCAGTTCAACGTTTGCGCCTGCTCTTTCGACCACGACGCGCAGGTCAAGTTCCGGGCTTGCCCGAATCCTGTCCACCCATTCGGACCAGTCCCCCACCGGCTCGCTATCGACCGCCAGCACCAGGTCGCCTTCCCGCAGCCCGCCCGCATCGGCCGGGGCGCCGGTTTCCACCAGGCCGATTCGCGGCGGAATCAACCATTCCAGGATACCCAGGTCGGCGATAGGCCGCGGCTCGGCGCTGTCGCCAAGCCAGGATTCGATGGGGATGTTCACGTCCTTTTCGGCGGCGCCGGAGGCCGGCGCCACCCGCAGGTTCAGGGCGCCGGTTTCCCCGATGCGGCCCAGCAACTGCATGTTGACTTCCTGCCAGGTGGCGGTTTCGCGACCGTCCACGGCCAGGATGCGGTCGCCGGCGGTCAGCCCGGCGAACTGCGCCGGGGAGTCCCCGCGCACATCCTGCACCACGGGCGCCACGCCGGTGGTGCCGAAACTGACATTGACCAGCCAGAAAATCACAAAGGCGAGCAGCAGGTTCGCCCCGGGGCCGGCGGCGACAATGGCCGAACGCTGCCACAGGGGCTTGCAGGCGAAGGATGTGTTGCGCTGCTCTTCCGGCACCGAATCCGGGTCCACCAGGGAGGTATCCTCCATGCCCAGCATCTTCACGTAGCCGCCCAGGGGAATCGGGGCGATGACGTATTCGGTGCCGTCCCTGCCCAGCCAGCGCTTGAGGGGATTGCCGAATCCCACGGAAAAGCGCAGCACTTTCACGCCGCAGCGTCGCGCCACCCAGAAATGGCCATATTCGTGGAAAGTCACCAGGATGCCCAGAGTGACCAGCAAGGCCAGTACCGCTATCAGAAAATCAATCATGTTACTCGTATACGGGCTCCGGTCGCTTTCCGTCGGCGCCAAAACGGACAACTCTCAGTTTCTAAGACTAAAAACCCTTGCAAATCAATTCTTTGGCGTAGGTTCTGGCCAAGCCGTCGATTTCCAGGATGATATCCAGAGAGTCGGCCTCCCCACAAGGGATTTTAGCCGAAACCGCCTCGATGAGTTTGGCGATATGGGCAAAGGGCAGATTCTCCGCGAGGAAGGCGGCGACTGCAACTTCGTTGGCGGCGTTCACCACCGCCGGCGCCGAGCCCCGCTGGCGGGCGGCTTCCCTGCCCAGGCCGAGGCAGGGAAAGCGTTCGCAGTCCGGCGGCAGGAACTCCAGGGGCTCTTCCGCCGCCAGATTCAGGGTATCGGCGCCCGAGGCCATGCGTTCCGGCCAGGCAAGGGCGCCGGCGATGGGTATCCGCATGTCCGGGGCGCCAAGCTGGGCGAGTACCGAGCCATCTTCATAATGCACCAGGGAATGGACGATGGACTGGGGATGAATCAGCACTTCCACCCTTTCTGGCCCCATGCCGAACAGGAAACAGGCCTCGATCACTTCCAGGCCCTTGTTCATCAGCGTCGCGGAATCCACCGAAATCTTGGCGCCCATGTTCCATTTCGGATGGCGGCAGGCCCGGGCCGGAGTGATGGCGGCGAACTCCGCCGCCGGCGTATGCAGGAAAGGGCCGCCGGAGCAGGTAAGCACAAGTTTTTCCACGTGGCGGGTCTGGGCCGGGTCCAGCGCCGCGCCGGACCAGGGCAGGCACTGGAAAATGGCATTGTGCTCGCTGTCCACGGGAATCAGCAGGGCACCGGAATCCCGTGCCGTGCCCAGGCACAGGTCGCCGGCCATGACCAGGGATTCCTTGTTGGCCAGGAGTACTTTCTTGCCCGCGTCGATGGCGGCCAGGGTAGATTCCAGCCCGGCGGCGCCGACAATGGCCGCCATCACGGTGTCGGCTTCCGGCAGGCTGGCGATGCGCAGCAGCGCTTCAGGCCCCGCCAGGGCTTCGGTGGGCGCTCCCGCGGATTTCAGCCGCCGGCGCAACTCCCCGAAATGTTCCGGGTGCGCCATGACTGCATAGCGCGGCTGGAATTCCCGGCATTGCTCGGCCAGCAATTCGGCATTGCTCGCGGCGCTGAGGGCCACGGCGCGCAACTGCGGATGCTTGCGCAGCACCGCCAGGGTATTGCGACCGATGGAGCCGGTGGAGCCGAGAATGGCCACCGCCCGGCTTGGTTGCGCGACGCTGGCGTATTCTGACTGGAATTTCACCGGAACAGCCATGTCATGCCCAGGGCAAAGGCCGGGGTGGCGGCGAGCAAGCCGTCGATGCGGTCCAGCAGTCCGCCGTGGCCCGGCAGCAGGCTGCCGCTGTCCTTGGCGTCGCGGTTGCGCTTGAGCATGCTTTCCAGCAAGTCGCCGATGACGCAAAGCGCCGCCACCAGTGGCGCAAGCAAGGCAAGCAGGAGGATCTCGCCGGTTTCCAGTGGCCGTAGCCAGTGATGCAGCACCCAGCCCATGGCGGTCGCCGCCAGCAGGCAAAGCGCAAAGCCGCCCCAGACGCCTTCCCAGGTCTTGTTGGGGCTGATCGCCGGCGCCAGTTGCCGCTTGCCGAGGCTGCGGCCGGTGAAATAGGCGCCGATGTCCACCGCGGCCACGAGCACGATCAGGGCCAGCACCAGATAGCCTTCCGGAAGCAGCAGCTTGAGCCAGACCATGCCCGCCAGGCTCGGCAACAGGGCCAGCACCCCCATGGCGCCGATGCGGGAAGCGCTGTCCCAGCGGGCGCGGTTGCCGGGGTAACCTGGCAGCGCCAGCAGGATGAGCAGCCAGAAAGCCATTCCCAGGCCCAGCGCACCCATGGTTTCGGGCGGGTTCAGAATGGCCGCGGCGGAGCGCGCTCCCAACCCGGCGAACAGCAGCCCCCCCGCGGCAAGCAGCAGTCCGACATAGCCAAGCCGGGCGCGGCGGGAAGCCAGACCCACCAGCCGGCTCCATTCCCAGCCACCCCAGAGAATCACCGCCCCCAGCGCCAGGGAGAAGGGAATCGGCGGCGTCAGCATGGTGAGCAGGCCAACCCCGATTATCAGCGCCACTGCGGTAATGATGCGCAGTTTCAGCATGGGGGCAAAACCATGGCCGGGGGCTGGAAGGCGGGTGTTCCCGTCATGCTTCGTGCCCGCCGAATCGCCGCTGGCGGCTGGCGAAATCGTCGATCGCCCGCTGCAATTCCTTCTCGCTGAAATCGGGCCACAGACATTCGGTGAAATAGAACTCGGTGTAGGCGAACTGCCACAACAGGAAATTGCTGATCCGCCGCTCGCCGCCGGTGCGGATGCAGAGGTCGGGCTCGGGCAATTCGCTCAACTGGGTGTGGGAATGGACCAGGTCGATGTCGATGGCTTCGGCGTCGAGGCCGCTGTCCCTGACCTGCTCGGCGATCAGGCGCATGGCGTTGGCGATATCCCAGCGGCCGCCGTAATCCGCCGCCACGGTAACCCGGGTGCCGCTGTTGTTCCGGGTCAATTCCTCCACCTCGGCCATGCTGTCCTGGATTCGCGCCGAAAAGGACTCGCGGTTGCCGATAAAGCTGAGCCGCGCATTGGCCTTGTGCAACTGGCTGACTTCCTCGCGTTGCAACACCGAAAGGAACAACGCCATCAGGCCCTGGACCTCATGGGCGGGACGCATCCAGTTTTCGCTGCTGAAGGCGAACAGGGTAAGGCAGGGAATCTTGCGGCGCACGCAGGAAAAGGCGATTCCCCGGGCCGCCTCGGCGCCGTGCCGGTGGCCGGCTTTCACCGGCAGGCCCCTGCCCCGGGCCCAGCGGTTATTGCCGTCCATGATGATGGCGATATGCTCGGGCAGGTATCTGGTTTGGCCGGTTGTCATGGCGAACTGCCGGAGAAGCGCTGTCAGTTCATGGACAACAGGTCGGCTTCTTTGGCCTTGTATGCCGCTTCGACGATATCGATGTACTTGTCGGTGAGCTTCTGCATGCGGTCCTCGGCGCGCCGGGCCTCGTCTTCGCTGATTTCCTTTTCCCTGGCGAGTTCCTTGAAATCCGAATTGGCGTCCCGGCGGATATTGCGGATCGCCACCCGGGCGGATTCCGCCTCGCCCCTGGCCTGCTTGCCGCACTCCCGGCGGGTTTCCTCGGTGAGCGGCGGCATGGGCACGCGAATGGCGTCGCCATTGTTGGAAGGATTGAGGCCGAGATCGGACTTGTGGATCGCCTTTTCGATATCGCCGATGATCGACTTCTCCCAAGGCGAGATCAGCAGGGAGCGGCCCTCTTCCACATGGATGGAAGCCAACTGGTTGAGCGGGGTATCGGTTCCGTAGTAGGAAACCATGACGGCGTCGAGAATCGCCGGATGCGCCCGACCGGTGCGAATCCGCTTGAATGCGTTTTCCAGCGCGACGACGCTCTTGGCCATGCGCTCGTCGGCGTCCTGCAGGATTTCCTCGATCATCTTCCCTCTCCGTCGATGAGAGTCCCGTTGGGTTTGCCGGCGATGTTGTCGCGCAGGGCGCCGGGGCGGGTCATGTCGAATACCCGGATCGGCATACCGTGATCCCTGGCGAGACAGATCGCGGTCAAGTCCATGACGCCCAACTGGTCCCGAATGACCGCATCATAACCCAATGCGTCGAATTTGACCGCAGCGGGGTCGCGTTCCGGGTCCGCGGAATAGACGCCATCGACCCGGGTGGCCTTGAAAATGATTTCGGCGCCGATTTCGATGCCCCGCAGACAGGCGGCGGAATCGGTGGTGAACAGGGGATTGCCGGTGCCGCCGGAGAAGATCACCGCCCTGCCCTCTTCGAGCAGGGCGATGGCGTTGAGGCGCTCGAACGGCTCCACCACGCCGGGTATGGCCCTGGCGGAGAGAATCCGCGCGGGGGTGCCCGCGCTTTCCAGGGCGTCGCGCAGGGCGAGTGAATTCATGATGGTGGCGAGCATGCCCATCTGATCGCCGGTGATGCGGTCCACACCGCTGGCGCCGCCGCTGATGCCGCGAAACAGGTTGCCGCCGCCGATCACGATGCCGGTCTGGACACCAAGCCCGATGATTTCGCCCACTTCGGCGGCCATGGCGCCGAGCACTTCCGGGTCAATGCCGAATCCCGTCCCGCCGCTGAGGGATTCGCCGCTCAGTTTCAGCAGGATGCGCCGGTGTCTTGCGCCGGCGCCGGATTCAGCCTTGCGTGCGAGCATGGAATCGTCCTCCCGGTCCGGACCCGTCGCCCCTAGGAGCCTGCGCCGTAGGAATTCACGGCTGCAAATCCGCTCTCATCCGCGCCCCCGACCGCTCGATTTCGTTGCATATCCACCAATATTCGCCTCAATCGATCAGCCGGGGGCGCGGCGATAGCGAATTTTCGCTTTCGCGAATTCCCGTGGCGCAGGCTCCCAAGCTTGCGGTGCGCATTGGAATTCTGTAATGTACAAGAAAATGTACAGAAATTCCTGTTGAGTATGAATGTTATGAAATCCATGGCTGCCACAGAATTCAAGGCGAAGTGCCTGCGGGTGATCAAGCAGATGAAAACCGACCGCGAACCGGTAACAATTACCAATCGCGGCCAGCCGGTGGCCGTGCTTTCACCCTTGCCTCCGGATGGCGACCAGAACCTGGTTGGCGCGTTGCGAGGTTCCGTACTCAGCTTTGAGGATCCCTTCAGTCCTGCGGCGTCGCCGACCGGCTGATCGTTTCCACGGCACGTTTCCTGGGTATTCCATTACTGACTGCCGATCGGGCGATTCTTGCGTACGCGGCGGATGGCCATGTTCAGGCCGAGGATGCCGCGCTTTGAGCCTGGAAAGACGTGTCGCCGATGGGATGTTCGTTATCGGGCGAGCTTTCCCGGGCAACGGAGTTTTTCAATAGCCTGTTAATGATAGAATGCGCCCTGCCAATATCGGCGGAGTTGGTTCAGCCATGGAAAAAGTTCTGATTTACTGGGACAACTCAAACATCTTCCACGAGGCGCAGCGTCTGGCTGAGGAACAGGAAGATGGTCTGGACGCCAGATATCGTGTTCGCATCCATTTTGCGAATTTGCTCCGACTGGCGCATGCCGACCGTCCAGTGCAGAAGGCTGTGGCCGCGGGTTCTCTGCCGCCCGAAATGCGACAACTGTGGAATCGTGCCGCTGTTGAGGACAGCCCCTATTTACTGTATAAGAATTCCCTCTCGGCTTGGTGGGCGTAAATCACAATGGCGAAACAACTGGAAACGGTCTGGGACAATGAACCTGGCTTTGACCCCGTCAAGGGTGAATTTAAAAAATTGGACCTTGATCGTTGGCTCAAAGAGCACAAGATCGTGGAACACGCTAAAGCTGATGGCAAGCAGAATAAACCGTCTACCAACGGAGCGTTGGTGGGAATTCCTGACAAGATTATAGGCTGGGTGAATCAAAGAGGCTCGATTTGTCGCCAGAACGTCAGTAAATGGCTTAGTGATCTTGAACAAAACTTGGCTGATATGGAAGATACTGAAGGGCTGGAATTACAAAAACAAATGGCCGAGGAGATACTTGAAAATGCCAAGCTGGATTTGGATGGTGTGGTGAGATCTCAGAGAGGCCACTTGACTGCGCCACAAGAAGAAGTCCACGATGCCAAGTTAGACTACGATGAGTTTCGTAGGGAGTCGCGTTTACGCAGGCTACCAGACTATTCGGGACGCAAATTTGCACTCAGCTTCATACTCTTCTTTTTTTGTTTGGAGTTGGTTTTGAATGCGACTTCTCTGATGGATGCCAATCCGTTTGGATTTATAGGTGCAATTGTTCAAATGGCATTGATCTGTGCTGTAAACATTTTGATCATGGGTTGGTGCATGGGAGGATTGCTTCGTTTAATCCATCATGTTAGCGTTTTAACAAAGTGGGTTTCCATGACTCTGGCATCCATTGCTGTAGTGCTTGTTGCGAGTTTCAATATAGTTGTAGGTCATTTTCGAGATAGCATGCAAGCAATACTTGATGATCCAAGTGCTGATATATTTCAAGTTGGTAGTGATACTTTTATCAGATTTTCGGAAGGAGTACTTACCTTCGATTCCTTTCAGTCTGCGTTGCTGGCCTTGCTCGGATTCCTTTTTTTCTGTGTTTCATCATGGAAGTGGTTGGATAGAGATGACCGATACCCAAACTATGGAAGTAAGCATCGATTACTTATAGAGAAGCAAAGAGTATACAGAAACCAACTCAGTATAGCTGAAGATGAATTGAAAAATAAGTTTGTAGATTATCAAAAAAAGCTTGAAGATATACGACATAAGCTGAATACCAAGCAAACGAGATGGAAAGAGTACTATGTACTTGGTACCAAAGTCGTTACAGAGTTTAGAACAAATTTAGGGCAGTATCAACACCATCTCAACGAATTATTGGGGGCCTATATTAGCGCGAATATGGATGCCAGAACCGAGCCAGAACCTAGCTGGTTTTCCGAAAAAGTCAAAATAGATCAGGAAATACTCGTTTCCCCTGAATTTACTGTTCCAGAGCAAACTAGCTTGAAGAGCGTAGCAGATTTGGTAGATCAAAAGATCAAAGAGTTGCAACGAAGTTTCAAAGAATGTAGACATCGATTTTTGGATCTGGAACAAGCCATGGGGAATAGCTCGGATGTCTCAGAGGAAGCTGCCTGATGAGTGAGAACGGGAGCGTGTTGCAATTTATTTTCCGGCGGAAATTTTTTACACTGCTGATTGTACTGGTTATAGTACAAGGTTGCGATCAAAACATTCGACTTGATGAGAATCTTTGCGCTGTTGGCCAACAGCCCGATGGCAGCACTATACTACTCCTTGATACCTCAGATCCACTAAGCCCTCAGCATAAAGCCGAACTTAATCGACTATTGCGGGAACTAAACCCTGAATTTCAAGTACAAGAAGATTCCGATTTTTTTCTTGCTCCAGGCGAAGAACTTGTGGTATATGAGTTGACTGAAAATTTACGAACGTTAGAACCTTCCGAGAGGCTTTGTAACCCGGGTATTAGTCCCAACGCCCGGGAATGGTGGCGGGACCTGACTGAGGGTCGGGCGATCGCACAGCGACGCTGGCAGATGTTTGACAACCGAATTCAAGAAATGTTTGCGACTGAAGAATCCCCGCCTCAATCCAGTTCTCCCCTTATTGAAGCCCTCGGCATAATCGTGCCTCGCCACGTTACCAGTGAACGGTCGCGCAGCGAATACTTAAGATCTGTCCATCTAATCTTGTATTCCGATTTGTTACAACACTCGGAGTCCCTATCACATTACGGAGCATATCCACCGGCAGAGCAATTACTGACGGCACCAGCCCTGCGCCATCTGGGAACGAATCTAGCTGGTATAGAGGTTAGTATCTTCAGGCTTGAGCGTGCCCGTGACGCTCGTTGGCAGAGCGTGGATCATTATTATTGGTGGACTGAACTCGTTCAGGCATTCGGCGGGCAAATAATTAGACAGGAGTCACTTTAGTTGAACTCAACAAAAACACTGATTTTTGCGTTCCTAGCAGGATTACTTCTGATTTTCGGAGTGAGACTTCTGGTCCCGGGATTAGCTGGAGCAACAATAGCTGTAACTACCGCAGTTGTCATTATCATAATCGTCGGATTTTATTACCACAGAAAATGTGATGATTCGGAAGATAGACAGATTGCGGGAGACAATCTATACTACTTGGGGCTACTCTTTACGTTACTCTCACTAATCATGGCTTTGCTGCAGCTTTTTATATTTGATGTTCGGGAGAGTATAAATGATCGTGCCAACGAACTGATTGGAAATTTCGGCGTAGCTCTTTTTTCAACGGTAGCAGGAATTCTCGCTAGAATTCTCTTCCAAAATTCTAAAGAAGAGTTAGAAACAGAATCAGAAGAAAAACAGAAAAGTGTAGCAAGTAGTCTTCCATCAAGCTCAGTTGATATTGCAATTGATTCAGGTATTTCAGATTTACGAGAAGACCTTGCCAGGTTGCGCCTTGTTCTGAGGGAAGCGAGCGATGCATTCTTGCATTTCACACGTATCTCCTCTGAGCAATCTTCAAGTGTAGTCGACCACACTGGCGCAATGAT
Organism: Pseudomonadales bacterium; assembly: GCA_022819645.1. Lineage (GTDB taxonomy): Bacteria > Pseudomonadota > Gammaproteobacteria > Pseudomonadales > Pseudohongiellaceae > UBA9145. Next base: position 5,463 of record JAJEGU010000015.1, on the reverse strand, counting down.
ACAAAAGCAGTATAAGGACTTGGAAGTATCATCACTACATCAGTTAGAACAAATGAACCTGAATTTGAAGTCAATAGCGGAAATATTTAATACCGAAATGACAACTCTTTCAAATCATTGTATAGATGTAGTAGGAAAATTCACGCAACACATATCGGCTGAAACAAACCAAAGCATTATTGAAACGAATCAGGCTTGGAATGATATGGCGGAAAAAATGCGCATGGAAGGCGAAGGTCATATCAAAGCAATCTATGGCGAGCTGAATGCATTACTTGGTAGCACTAAACAGACTTGGTCAGAAATGCAGAACCTTTCCCAAAGTATCGATAACTCGGTAACCGGGATGAGAGAAAACTCTGAATCGTTACAAGTTATGGTAAGTAACGCGGTGAAAGCTAGTGCAGAAATGAGATTGCTGCTTGAGAGCATGGCCAGTGCTCGCAGTGAACTGGGTGCAGCGGCCAGTGTGGCAGCCAAATCAACAAAAGAACTTCGAAGTAGCGTAAATGAAATCACTGGTGGTCAGGCAAAACTCGTGGCTGAGCTGAACGATGAACGCTTGAATGCTGTTAAGGAGTACCGGAAAAAAACTACACAGATTGCGGATCACGTATCCGAACAGGTAGAATCTGACGGAACGAAGATGAGTTCCGCGATTAAGGAGATTTCAGGCAAGCTCGAAAAGCATCAAAAAATAGGTGCAGATCAGCTTGCCCAGGCTCAATTTCTGAGCAAGCAGATGGCAGGTGAGGTAAAGGAGTGGAGCAAGTTGGCGGAACATACCCGCAAGTCGCTTGTAGAAGCTATTGAAAATCTAACTGGTACGGTCAACAAAAAAAGTTGAGGAAATATCAAATGCCTGGGCAATCCACAAGACTTGCAAATTCGAAGTACCGTCGCGGAACCATTCTTGGCTTGACCGTAGCCGAAGTATTTATTCTGTTGCTGTTTTTGTTGATGTTGGTATTTCTTGTCCTGAGTCAAGAGCAAACTCAGCAACTTAATCAGCAGGAACAGGATTTACAGCGGTTAGAATCACTCGAAGAATTTAGGGATACTTGGGAAGATTCACTATCCGGAATCGAAACCCCAGACGAAATTGTAGCATTAACTCGATGGCGTAATAGTATTGGGAATACACAGAGCAACGAAACTGAGCAACTATTGGCGCAGTTAGCGCAATCCGAACAAGAGCGAGGCGCGGCGGAAGCTGAACTTGGCAAAGTAGTGGAAGAAAACGGTCGCTTGCTTGACGAATCGACCAAGCAACAAGAAGAGCTTGACGAACAAAAGAATTATATCGCGGATTTGGAACAGCAAAATCAACATCTCTACGCACAGACTGAGGAACAACGTATCCTCAGAGAGAAGGGACAGAATCCTCCCTGTTGGTACGAAGCTGTTGCCGCCGCTAATGGCGGAACGCGGGAAAAGGCACTATACCTATTTGACATAGCAGTATTCGATCAGCATATGATCGTACGTCAAAGACCAATTCCGCCTGGAGGAGCATTTGACGACAGCAATAGAACTTATGTTGAAGAAGCAGAAAATCTTCCACTTGAAGAGATTCGATACGGCATGCCACTTACGGATTCAGAGATGGAAGAGTCTCTTCGGCCTATATACGACGCAGGAAAGGAGTCTAGAGTCCGCTCCTACTCCTGTGTTTTCTTCGTTCGAGTCTGGGATGAGACTTCGCAGTTCGCCAAGGAGCGATGGCAACAAGCTCACGACCGAGTCCTGGAGGGATTGTTCGGAACCTTCACCATACGAGATGAGCAATGGCAAAGCCAATAGACAGGGAGAAAATTGCTCGTTGGCAGACAGCAACGCATTCTGTAGACAATTCTTTGCGTCAACTACAAAAGACTATTCGTCAGTACAAAATTAGAAAAAAGATACACAGATTTTTGGTATTCACTGGAATAGCGCAATGACAGGAAATTCAAATGTAAAGTTGGATACTACATATGATTGAGTTTTTCCTAGGTTCATTCATACTGGCGTTCATACCAGCAATAATCGCCGAATCAAAGGGCCGAGAATCAGTCCTCTGGTTCATTTATGCTCTATTTTTGTGGCCGATTGCGTTAGTCCACATACTGGTTGTTACACCAGCGAATAGGGAAGCGTGTCCACATTGTGCAGAGCAAATTAGCAAAGATGCAAAAGTTTGCCCTAACTGTGGTAACAATTTGATATCATCCGGAAATTCCAATATCCGCCGTATGCCAAGCATTCCTCAGCAAGAAGTTCTATCCAGTAAAGAAAAAAATCAGGATGGATCGAGAAAACTCATTATCCCAGTTAGTTACCGAAGTAGAGGATTGAGCGGGAATCCTGACGAGCCTCATCAGGCAGGTTTAGAGTGTGATAGTTCTTCCGTTCTTAAGAATGGAGACGTGAAACAGCTTCAGAAAGACGACAATGATGAAGGTGAGAAAATAGCTATAATAGTTTCTTCAGCAGCGTTTTTGTTTCTGCTTATAATTGTTTTGGCGTTCTTCTTGACTCCGGCGGTTTAGCCCCCTAGCCGCTATGATCCTAATTCGTACCTGGCTGATTTTGTGGAGGTTTTTCATGGCTTTCGGGAAGTCGTTTGTAGTGCCTAGCGAGTTTTATTAGTTGATATTCGCGGCGATCTCCGGTACACTCCCGGCCATGTTCTTGGATGTGCGACTAGAACAAGAAATTGTCTGGCTGTCTCAGAAGAGTATGCAAAAGTGTTTTCCACGACACCCGAAAATATATTGACAATGAGGATGAACCGAATGTCTTTACCTACATGAGTATGATGGTTGATCCAGTAATCGTGCATGGTCTTTAATTTTTTCCACACCCATCGCAGAAGAATATTGCCCTTCTACCACTGCTTGCGGGAAATCGTCGATATCCTAAATATCATGGATATTCATGGATATTCATGGATATTCATGGATTTTGGCCCATTTCCACCTCTTTCCACGGTGTGCGGGCGCACCAACCCCATCTCAAGCCGCCGCGTAGCGGCCGGCGATCAGCAGATTCGCGAAACCCGGCAGCATCGCGATGCGTTGCGTGTTCTTCGCCAACCCCCCGTACCTCACCTTGCCGTAGCCAAAGTGCCGTTTCACATACAGGAACGGATGCTCCACCTTCGCCCGCACCGACGCCTTGCGCTTCTCCGCCGCCGCCTCCGGGCCATCCCCGTCCAGCCCGCGCCGCAGCCCCGGCCTCATCGCCACGTGCCAGTCCACCCCCCTGTTCCGGTTCTCCGGACGCCTGCCCACGCCCTGGTAGCCCGCGTCACCCCACACATCCGCCTCATCCCCATGCAGCGCCAGGTGCGCGTGCGCCACGTCCGAACCGTTCGCCGAAGTGGTCGCCAGCGTATGCGACAGCCCGAGTATTGCATGAATAAGGCGAGCGGTGCGTTCATATTTCTTTATAATTCAGCTACTTATGCTGAAATCGAAGGACACTTCTCTCACGACGGATCGTAATCTGGAATCCATCACTTTTCTATACGTCACGCAAAGGCCGCTTGGTGGAGGTCTCTTTTTTCAGAAGCGCCATTACCTCCAATGGCGGCGCGATGCTGCTGCGCCAGGCTGGCCGGAAACTGGGACTGACCGAACAGGCCGCACGTTCGCTCACCGACCCGCTCCGCAAGGCCAGTTGCCAGCATGCGCTTTTGACCTTGGTCCGACAACGGGTGTACGCGCTGGCGCTGGGATACAAACACCTGAACGACCACGATGAGCTGCGGGCGGAGACTTTTGTTGATTCGTCTCGGTTCCGGGGCACGTGCTACCGCGCCGCGGGTTGGGAGCGGGTCGGCCTGACGCGGGGTTACGCCCGGTCCGGCGGCGGCTGGGTGGCGCACGGGGAACCGAAGACGGTATGGCTGCGGCCTTTGGCGCCGGACGCGGCCGCGCTGCGGGCCTTCCGTAGCCCGACCACCGGCCGGCTCACGCCACCCTCGCGGGCCAGTATGCATCGCCTGTTGTCGGATATCGATCCGGGCGCCCTGGACCGGGCGGTGTAGGGATTCTCCGCTGGATGCCGGCCCCCGCGGGGCGCTTTGGCCATCGACGGCAAGTCCGCCCCGCAAAACCGCCCGGGCGGGCCGGATGACGGGCGCATGCTGCTGGCCGCGATCACCCACGGCGACGGCCTCATCGCCGGCCAGACCGCCTCGGATGGCGCGGGCGGGGAGATCGTCGGCGCCCGCCGCCTGATCCGGGAGTTGGACGTGCGCGGCCACGTGTTGACGCTGGATGCCCTGCACAGTTGCCCGAAAACCGCGCGGCTGATCCTCGACCAAGGCGCGGACTATGCGCTGCCCATCAAGGACAACCACCCAAGCGTACGCGAAGACCTCGTCGCCTTTGATGCCGCCTTCGGCGCCGCGCCCACCACCGAAACGCTCGACAAGGGACACGGGCGCCTGGAGCGGCGCAGTTGCGCGTTGCTGTCGCTGGAGCAGCACCCCGACGATTGCCGGGACGCCGCCAGGCGTTCCGCATCCGCCGCGCGCGCACCGTCCTGAAAACAGACGCCATCACCGTCGAAACCGCCTATGGTCTCACCTCGCTCGGCGCCGACCGCGCCGGCCCCGCGGAAGTGCTCGCCCTGAACCGGGGCCACCGGAAAATCGAGAACCGGCTCCACTGCGTCCGCGACTGGTCCTGGGACGAGGACTAGTCCCGGGTGCGCAACGGCAAACTGCCGCGCAACGACCGGACCCGACCGCCAAAAGACCGGATCCGGCGTAACCAGACCAACGCGGGGAACCATCCACAGGGCGGAAACCGCCCCGTTCACAGGGAATCGCCACCCGGAACGGACGCGATCCATCCAATCAAAAGGCAACGCCAACGGCCTATGCGACTATAGGATAGTCCTGATCTACGGATAGATATTGATCCCAATCTGTCAGCTAAGCCTATATAATCCACAGTCAAAACTTCTGCAAGGTGCTGTGAAATGGAAAAGGTCTTCATCTATTGGGATAACTCGAACATCTTCATCGGTGCGCAACAAGCAGCTATCGAAATAGAAGGTGAGGACTCACGCTATCGCTTGCGGGTTCACTTCAGGAACCTTCTCGAACTGGCTCGTAACAGGCGAGAGATCGTCAACGCAGTTGCCGTTGGCTCTATCCCACCGGAGTTGCAGCACGTATGGAATCGACTGGAGAATGAGGGCGTCGCTGTCCAGTTGTTGGAGCGGGGCGCCCTACAAGGAGGAGAGCAGGGAGTTGACCAGACGCTCCAGGTCGCGATGCTGCGCGATGCATTTGACCATAACGGAAATCCGGGAATCGCGGTATTACTAACGGGAGACGGTGCGGGCTTTTCTCAAGGTGAAGGATTTCATGCCGATCTTGAGCGCATGCTCAACCGCGGCTGGGAAATCGAAGTGCTATCGTGGCGGCATAGCTGCAACCGCAGAATGAGAGAGTGGGCCGAACAG
>JAJEGU010000003.1 GCA_022819645.1 Pseudomonadales bacterium | reverse complement strand
CCCTTCGGGAGCGGTCCTGAAGCGCCACCGCGGCGTTGCCGCCCTTGGCAATACTCCCGGTATTGCCCGCGGACGGCGCCTTGCATTGACGCTTCAGGACCGCTCTGAAATGCGGCGAACTTGTGGGACAGCACACTAGATACTGCTGCTATAAACGAACTTCGATATGCAGGCCAACATACGCTTTTGTCAATTACCACCGAGAACTCAGAAGAATGTGCAAAACAGTTGAGCAGAGCAATGGCACACTGCGAGCGGGCAATTTACGATGCATTTGATAGCGCCGTCTTTTTTCGATTAACCCAGTTTCAAGAATTCGTAAAGAGATTCTGGGTTCAACTTGCGGCGACATTATTGGCGGCGTTTATCGTTGCTTTGAGTGCAATCTTCATACTGTCATAGAATTTTTCAAGTTCACTCAACGGAAATTTTTCCCAAAATCACTCAGCAAGGGCTGCTCTATTTTTATTGACAGGATATTTCAGCGCGTATTCGTCAGCGATGTACTTGAGAACTTGGAATGAAATCTTAACCGCTTCGTCGCAGACTGAATCTTCAAAGGGAGATTTGATGGCGAACTTGTACTGTTTATGTTCGTTGAAAGGACCATCCAGTTCGTAACTACTAATACGTTTTCTAATTTCGTCGACGAACTTGGATGGTATTTGATCACTGAGATAATTCCCGAGACAAAAATTTATTCGTAGAGGGTGAAATTCAACATCCCAAAATATCCTGCACCCACCAATTTTATTGTTATTCTCAAGACAAAAAGCCGCAGTATCCTTTTGGTAAACCCACCCTTTAATGTATATCTTTTGATCACCAAGCCTGTCTAAGCATTTTTCAACATGCGCTTTGGCCATTCCATTTCCGCGCAAGAGTTCTCGCATCTCTTCAATCTTACTTTCTATTGTATCTATCTTCGAGTGGTTTTTCTTCCAAAAATCCAGGAAGGCTTTTTGATGTTCATTCATTTCTAGAGTTCTCCTAAACCGAAGGGCGTGTTTGCTAAAATCTTCAAACAGATATCGATATCGCGTACATTCTAACCCAATGTAATCATCCCGTTTTTGATCCAATTTCTCGAAAAGATCATCATACGTGATGCTCACAAATTTCTCCGCATCAAGCTTGCCACTCTGAATTTGATCTGGGCTTAGAACAATACCCACGAAGCGACGTTCGTCGCCGTCCTTTTCGCAATGCTCACGGTAGTGACTCAAATCGTTGTCCAGGCCGGACCATATCTTGTTTTCGATACAGATCCGAACTTCGGCACAATCGACCAGTATGTCGATGCGCTTTCCGTCGTGCGTCCTGACTTCACGCTCGACCGCATTGGCGTCTCCGACATCTTGCGGTAACGGCACACCTTGCAACCAGCCCTGATTACTACACCTGGAGCGGTGCGCCTCCAGGATCGAGCGAATAAACAAAGTATCGAAACCATGAACTTGTCGGGTATCCAGAAAAAACGCCAAAATGTTGCTGCAAACATTTTCCCAGTGTGGAAATCCGGCGATTTCCAGAATCGTTGGGTTCTCTGTGGATGTCAACTCTGGAATTTTGTAAGAGTCGAGCATGCTCTGGATGGCTTCAAAGCAATCCCCATGTAGTTGAGACATTGATAGTTTCCTATGTGAAATTCCGTGGAGTGTTTGACATCCTCAAAGTAGCATCACGTCAATCCGCCTGAACTGGGTGGGATGACTTTCGGCCTGGATGGCTATGCGTCCTTCGCTTAGCGCGAGCGGCGCACCGGAGTCGAGCAGGCGGCTTGCGTCGGGGTCGGATTCGTCGAGTTGGGTTGCGGAGTATTCGAATACGACTTCGCCGTTTACGGTGTGGCGGATCAGTTCGTCGCCGCGGACTTCGACTTCCAGGGTGACCCATTGGTCGCCGTGGAAAGTGGCCGAGCTGGAATTGGTGCAATGTTGGGTGATCAGTTCGCCTTCCAGGCGGAAATGCGTTCCCGGCGTGCAGATATTGGCGGTGCTGCGCTTGTCGGTGCCATTGCCGCCGAGCAGTTGCACCTCGATGGAAGCCGGGAACTCCTGATCGAGAGTCATCGATTCCGGCGTCTGGCTGTGCAGCATCATGCCATTGTTGCGGAATGCCCAGGCGGGGCCGTTGACGACCTGCTCGCCAATGAAACGATATTCCACCCGCAGCAGGTAGTGGGATAAGGATTGCTCGTGGAACAGATGACCGAATTCATTGTTGAAATCGGTCCAGTTGTCATAGGAGACAGTCAGCAAGCCGTCATCGACGCGAAAGGTATCCAGATGATTTTCTCCGGCGGGGAAGCCAGTAAATTTCGGTGTCCAGCCATCGAGGTTGCTGCCGTTGAACAGGCTGACCCACTGTTCTCCCTGATCTTGCGGCGCGGCTCCGGTGCAAATCGCAAACCCGCACCATGCGGATAACAGCGGAAGTTTGGCGTAATGTGTCAACCGGCTTTTTGACGAAAACATCGCGCAAACCATTGTGACTCAATATTCGGCGAAACCTTATATCACAAATGTCCCGTCGCCCACCGGTGGTGAATCCCGGTGTCCGGGTCACGCCCGTGCCAGGGCTTCCAGCACTCGTCAGCTTCGGATAACTCGCTGGCATTGACGTTTTACGACACGCTCGATGCGCTGAAGCGCTGGATAACTGCCGTAACGCGCCTCAAATCGCGCCCTCGCCAGGCCAATCCGGTCAAGCAGCACGGCTGCTGTTTCCTCAACGAGCCCATGCAGAAAGCGTGAACCTGTATCGCATTCTTCTGCCATGGTTTCCCAGTGATTTCGGCCAATAATCCCCGGGTCTCTTTGACCGCCGACAGCGAAAGCCAGATGGTGATCGATACGTTCCATGGCGCGGGTGCAAATCAGGTCGTAGAAGGGCGCAAGGCGGGTTCCGCGGCCCGGCAAGTACAGCAGCGAAAGGTTTTTGGCGTGTCCGTCCGAATTGCCCGCCAGCACATTGAAGATCTGCCAGCGCAGGAGATTCCCGACATCAATGGCCGGGTCCGAAGATACTTCCCGAAGCAGCGCAAGGCATTGCGAGAAGGCCGGGCCGCCGTCTTCCTGATACTTCCTTTCGTGCCCATAGCCCAGGGCCTGGCAGAAGTCTTCCTGGTGCAGGCGCTTCAGCCCGTGAGCGTTATCCCAGACCCGGTCATATCGCTCGCTTCGCGTAAAAAAGCGCTTGCCAATGGATTCCAGATCGATGTCAACAACAGGCAGGCCGATCTGTTGCGCCAGTTGTGTGGTGAATGTTTCATAGGCTGGCACATGCCGGTAATCCCGCACTTCAAATTTGAGAATATGGCTTGTTGGAGCGTATTCTTCCGGGAGGCGGTACTCGCCATCCTGAAAAAGTACGGGACATTTTTTCTGCGCCCCGGCCAATGAGAGGCGGGGATGCGCCTGATTCGGCGTGTCCGAAAGGATTCGACCGCGCCGTGCTATCAAGTGGGACAACTCATCTTCCCCAAGTATGGTGTAGCTTCCATCATTCGTTGGAGCGCGTTCCGCCGGCAGTATCGTAAGCGCGCCGGCGCACTCCCCGCCGATGGCGCGCAACAGGTCAAACTCGGTATTGGGAATTTTCAAATCACGAACCAGTTGTTCTCTAGCTCCACCTTCCGGCAGCAGATTTGCAAAGAATCGATGGGCAGGGCTATCGGCGCTTGAGATTTCGCCCGGCGCAAGCGGCAGCGAGCAGGAAATTGGAAAACCGCCGGAATCGACCCAACTCGTCCCATAACGAAATCCAATGGCGCCTGCGGGATTCCGCCACAAGTTTCCCACGAGGCCGTTTTCATGCCAGACATTGAGCCAATCCGCGCCGGTCATGATTTTTCCGTCCCGGTATTCGTTGCGAGGGGGCTACGCAAGGACGGCGCTTGAGGTCCCCTTGGCTGCAGGGAAATTTCCAGACCCAGGGTTTTTAGCGTTTTCAGGATTTTACCGATTTCGGCGGTTTCCTTGCCGCGTTCGAATTCGGACAGGAATCTTGTACTCAGGTTGCCAAGCCCGGATACGGTTTCCAGGGTCAGTCCCTTATTTTTGCGGTGGGCGCGCACGAGCTTTCCGAGTTCAGCGGTTGAGCGTACTGGTCCGTAGTCAATTTCATCATTGGTCATCTTCAGCACCCAAATTTTACCGTGCGGTAAAAAATAACCATTGAATGACTGCAAATCAAGAAAAATATCCCTTTCGTGACAATTTTACCGATTGGCTGGCTCAGAAGCAGAAAATTATCACGTACGGGACAAAATTTGCCATCACTATAAGCTCCCTGTCATCCTGCGCGTAGTCGCAGGATCTCATTGAAGAGCCACGGCACGAGGCCCGGTTTGCTACACTGAAGATTCCGTATGGCGTGAAGTGGAGGAGAAAAATGAACCTCAGAAATGTCTGGCTGGCATTGGCAATCATCGGTGCGGTATTGCCCTGGTACTATCTGGCGGGATTCATGGTGGAGAACCCCCTGGATATCGGAGGATTTCTCGCGGCTGCCACAGCAAACAATGTAGTGACGGGTTTCACCGCCGACCTGCTGATTTCTTCCCTGGTTTTCTGGATTTACATGTTTTCCCGGCGTCCTGTCGGGCCTGCCCCATGGCCCTTCATCCTGATCAACCTGCTCATCGGCCTGAGCTGCGCCCTGCCGGCCTACCTCTATGTCACCAGCCGGCAGGCGGAAACGGAGGGGGGAGGAACGGACTACTCTTCGTAGTCCTTCCAGTAGCGGATTCGGTATTTGAGCGGGTCGGCGAGGATGGTCTGGCGGGCGGCGGAGACTTCCTCTGTGGTGATGGGCCGGAAGTCCTCGGGCAGGGTTTCGGCATTGAATTCCTCAAGCATCCAGTTCACCACGGCGGCGAGGTCGGCATCGGTGAGGGGGGTTTGCGACGAGCCAGGCACCTGGACCAGGTAGGCCCGCATTTCCCCCACCGCCATCATGCGGCCGAGTTCATCGTGCAGGCTGGGAACATTGGGCGGATTGCCGACACCCGAAGGCAGGTGGCAGCCGCTGCAATACAGCAGATAGTTGGTGCGCGGGCTTGCGCCAAAGGCCGCATTGGCAACGGACAGCGCGGAGACCAGCAGGAAAAGGAAAACGGCTCTCATTGCTGTTACGCGCTACTGGCTGGACTCGCCCAAAACCAAAGCCACCGTGCAGTGGTAGCTGGTGTGTTCGACGCCGAAGCACCACAGCACCGTGCTGCTGTTGCTGTTGAAGTACACCGGCTTGTCGCCCTCGGTATTGTGGCAGCCGCAGCGCCCGCAGGCGGACTTGCCGCAGCAGTCGTTATAGGAAATGAGATATTCCCGGTCATCCAGCGGATTGCGGCAGGTTCCCACCCAGGTGATCGGCGAGGCTTCGGCCCCCGGGGGGCAGCTGCGGTGGCTGCCGCCGCAGCAACTGCACAATTGCCCGCTCAACGCGCAATAGCGCCAGTACTCGCAGGTCTGGGGGTCGCCGATTTCCCGCAGGCTGGTTTCCTGGGCGAAGGCCCGGGCCACCGGCAGCAGCGGCAAGGCCGCGGCGCCGGTGAGCATCAGCCCCAGCCTGGAGAGAAAGTTTCGGCGCGAAAGTCGCCGCGCCAGCGCCAGCGTGCCGCGCCGGGCCTGTTCATCGACCCAGTACCAGCCGCGTTCCATAATCCGGTTTGCGTTCATGATGTCTGTTCCATCGCCGAGGGCTTGTATTCAGCCTGGTCCCGAGATTCGCCCGGCGCTTCCCGCGCCACGAACTCCTGAATGCTGGCAACTCCCGAATCCATCGATTCCAGCAGGCTTTCCAGGTGTTCCCGGGAATTCACCAGCCCCTTGCTTTTGAGAATTCCGTCATTGCCGATCAGCAGCGCGAAAGGCAACTTGCTGACCTGGTAAGTCATTCCCAATTGCAGGGAAATGACGTAGGGGAAATTGTCGATGCCCAGGTCCCTGACATAGGCCCGGTGCTGTTCGAGTTGTTTATCGTCCTCGGCGCCGTCACTGGCGAATGCCAGGCGAAGCCGACCCCGTTCGGATTTCACCAGGGATTTGGCGGTGGGCACGAGCGACTTGCAAACCGGGCAGGTGGGTGAAATGAACAATACCAGCATGGCGCCCGGGCCGGACCTCTCGCCGCCGATGGTGACCGTGCCGCCATCCAGGGCGGCAAGCTCCAGCGCCGTGGTCGACTCGCCCACCTTGGGGCCATTGGTGGGAAGCAGGGCGCCGGCGGGGGCCACCCGCTCGTGCAGCACGCCCACCTGCCGGGCCAGCGCCAGCACCAGCAGCGCCAGGCCAATGACCAGCACCCACAGAACGAGATTGGAGATGAGCAGCGCTTCGGTCATGGCCGACTGCTCTCCCCGTCCGGCTTGCGCCAGGATTGAATGGTCTGGGTATTGAGCAGCAACTGTCCGGCGGCCGCGTAGAGCAGAATCATCACCAGGCAGGCCGCGGCCAGGCTGATGAAATCGATTAACAACAGATCCCGCCCCGCGGGCGGCAGCGCGGCGGTCAGGGAGAGGGCGACCAGCAGGGCATTGCGCCATAGCAGGCGGCTGCTCAATTGCTGGCTGTTGTCCGCCGCGCCCTTGACGCCGAAGCCGCAGCCGCAGTCGATGTAAGTCCGGCCGCGGGACAGATTGATGGCGATTGCGCTGCTATACACCGCCAGCAGCACCGCAGTCGCCATGGCGGTTGCGGGCAGATTCCAGCCCAATGCCCACGCTACGGCCAATGCCGCTTCCAGCGCCGCAATCAATGCGGCAACCGGGGCCACGGCCAATTCGGGCAGCAGTTCATAGGCGGCAAGAATCCCGCGAAAGCGCTGATGATCCGCGAACTTGTGCCAGGCCGCGCCCGCCAACAGCAGGGCGAAGGCCAGGGAGAGCAGCTTGATGACGAGCGGGTCGAGCATGAACTAGAAGTCCTCGTACATGGAAACGCCGGGCATCCGGATCGAGCGTTCGTGGCGAAAAGTCAGCGCGTCATAGACTTCGGTGCCGCCCTCGCCGGTGGCAACGATCAGCTTGGGGGCGGTCTCCTGGGTTACGGTCACATGATCCGCCAATTCTTCTACTTCGAGACGATGGACCCGGCGCCGGTTCGCCAGGTCGATTACCCAGATTTCCTCTCCGGGATCATGATGCGTGTCCACCGGACCTTCGTGCATGGCCACGAACAGCAGGCCAAGCTCACGATGCACATCGAGGAATTCGCCGCCTCCGGGCCGCCAGCCGTATTCGTCTTCGCCGACGATGCTCCAGCCCTCGCTGATATGGATTTCATCGTCATCGGTGCTGACTTCATGGACGACCCCGGCGTGGGTGATCAGCAGCCAGCCGTCGCCGGTTCTGGCGGTGCGGTCGAACACCGCATCGTCCCGCACATTGAAAAAGACTTCGCTGCGGACCCGGTTCTCCTCGAAGCCGCTGATGTCGAGTTGGCTGAGTTGCAGGGTGCCGTCGCCGCAGATCAGCAAAAAATCATTTTCCGCCACGGGCAGGATAATGGCGCAGCCGGGAGTGGACATTTCATAGATGAATTCCCGGTCCACCACATCGACGATCGACACCGAATAGCCCGGATTCATGTTGAGCACCGCCAGATGCCGGCCATTGCCGAGCAGGCCCAGGTGATTGCGCACTCCGAGGCGCGCCATGTGATTGGGAATCCCGATCTCGGCCACGGGGTTGAGATTGGCATAGTCATAGATCGCCACGATATCGGTGCGGTCGCCGTGGACAGCGCGGGAATAATACGACTCCGCCGCATAGAACTCGCCCCGGGGCAGGTAGGGCGCCACCGCCGGCGTGCGGTTGGAAAGCGAAAGCAGGCCGAGCATCTCGCCGTTTTCGGCATCGAAGATGCGGGCGCCGCTGCCCGACTTGGCGATGAACCAGTTCGGCCCGTGTTCGGGCATGGTTTCCACGCTGATTTCCTCAGGCAATACCTGGGCCATCGCCCCGGAAAGAAAAACCACGCCGGCCACGAAAATGATGAGTCGCATGTGCCCTCCTTGAAGATGGATGCGCCGGGGCGTGAAGTGTCGCCTCGATACCCGTTGCGCCGGCGGCGAAAGCGGAAATCACCAGCCGCTTGATACTACATTTCCCCAGGCAAAGGCAATTCGCCGGGGCGGTACTTTTCCAGCAGGCTCCAGATGATCGCCGCGGACTCCGGATCGGCGTCGCCGGAATAATCGTCGGGGCGGAAATGCAACTGCATGGCGCGCAGGGCGAAGCGGGTCTGATTGTCAAGCTCGCCGGTGATTTCCACCTGATAGCCGAGGGCCAGCAGGGCGGTCTGGAGTAGCCGGATGTCCGGCGGCTCCCGGCTGAATCGCGACTGGTATTCCGCCACGGTTTCCCGGTCATACCAGGCGCCGATGCCCAACTCGTACAATCGCTCCCAGGGGAATAGCGGGCCCGGGTCCGAGCGGCGCATGATGGCGATATCGGAGTGGGCGACGATGTCGATGGGGTCGATATCCGGAAAGCGCTCCAGGATTCCCTGGAGCAGGTCGATGGTCATTTCGATCTGGGCTTCGGAAAAGGGCAGAAACTCGCACTCCATCAAGGAAAGATCATCGTCCACGGTGATGTCCGGCGGCGCAATACAGTCGAATTCATTGACGATCTCGATGCCGATGGAACGGTCATTGAGCGTGGTTTCCCCGGCCCAGTAGCTCTGGCCCGCGTGCCAGGCCCGGCGGTTCTCGTCGACGAACCGGTGCAGCCGCAGCCGGGACCGGTTGTAGCTGGGGTCGTTCTCGGCCGGGATCAGATAGTGTGAACTGACCGGCCTGTCGGTTCTGGTGGTCAGCAGCCTGACCGACTCGGCGAAATTCTCCGAAGTGGCGTGCAGCACCACATAGGCCACGCGGCTGTTCTGATTGGCGGATTCGATTTCCACCACGCCGGAGCAGGCCGCGAGCAACAAAGGCAAGCCCAACAGTCTCAGCAATTTCATTCCCGTGCCACCCCGCAAAACCCCAGCGCCTATTGTGCCAGCTTACGGCGCAGGCTCCTAGCCACCAAGGTCAATGTGCAATACTTTGCGCCCCCTTTTCTGTCATTCTGCGCGGAGCGAAGCGCAGTCGCAGAATCAGGGGTACCGACATGAGATCCTGCGACTACGCGCAGGATGACAGGGAGAATGCGCGGAGTCGCAGAATCTTTTCCGGGAGAGGCGGCATTTGGGTACCTCCAATCTGTTTGCCACGCTGGCGAGCTGCGTCCTGTTCATGGCGCTGGTGGCGTGGATTTCCTGGCGCCAGACCCGGGGCCAGACCCGCACTCGGGATGGCTATTTTCTTGCCGGGCGCGGCCTCGGCGCGACGTTCATCGCCGGTTCCCTGCTGCTGACCAATCTTTCCGCCGAACAACTCATCGGCCTCAATGGCTCGGCCTATGGTTTCAATCTCAGCAGCATGGCCTGGGAGGTGACCGCGGCGCTGGCGACGGTGTGCATGGCCTTCTTCTTCCTGCCGCGCTACCTTGCGGGCGCCTTCTTCACCCTGCCCCAGTTCCTCAGCGACCGTTTCGACGACGACGTGCGGCGGATGACGGTGATCCTGTTCATGGTGGGTTATGGCCTGATCACCATTCCCGGCGTGCTCTATTCCGGTTCGTTGGCGGTTCTGCAACTGTTCGACGTGCCCGCATTGCTTGGCATCGGACAGTTTCCGGCGCTGGTGTTCACCATCGTCCTGATCGGCGTGATCGGCTCGGTCTACGCCGTCTTCGGCGGTCTCAAGGCGGTTGCGGTGTCCGACACGATCAACGGCGTCGGCCTGCTCATCGTGGGGCTTGCGGTTCCCCTGCTCGGGCTGGCGAAGCTGGGGTCGGGGAGCATCGGCGAGGGCCTGGCGATACTGGCCGGCACCGAAACCGAAAAACTCAACGCCATCGGCGCGGCCGACGATCCCACGCCATTCGCGACCCTGTTCACCGGCATGATTTTCGCCAACCTTTTCTACTGGTGCACCAACCAGTACGTCATCCAGCGCACCCTGGGCGCGCGCAATCTCGCCGAAGGCCAGAAAGGGGTGCTGTTTTCGGGGTTCTTCAAGGTGCTGGTGCCTTTCCTGATGATGATTCCCGGCGTGATCGCCTACCACCTCTACGGGCCCGGGCTCGCCACCATCGATCTCGCCTATCCCCGGCTGATCAGCGACGTGCTGCCGGTCTACGCCGCCGGCTTCTTTCTCGCGGTGCTGCTCGGTGCGGTTTTCAGTTCCTTCAATTCCCTGCTCAACAGCGCCGCAACGCTGTTCTGTCTCGACGTCTGGGGGCCCCTGCAAAAGCGCGAACCCGGCGATGAGGAGATGCTGCGCATCGCCAGGCGGGCCGGGGTCGGCATCGCCCTGATTTCCTTTGCCATCGCTCCCATGCTGCAATTCGCGCCGGAAGGCCTGTGGCAGATCATTCGCATCTTTACCGGCTTCTACAACATACCCGTCATCGCCATTGTCATGGTGGGGCTGTTTACCCGCCGCACGCCGGCCCTCGGCCCCAAAATCGTCATCGTTTTTCATATCATTGCCTACGGGCTGTTCCAGTTCGTGCTTGCCGGGCGCACCGGGATCCATTTCCTGCACTTGTACGCCATCCTGTTCGTGCTGGAAGTGCTGATCATGCTGGCGGTAGGCGCCCTGTGGCCGCGGCGGCGGGCCTGGAGCTTCCGCCGCCGGGAACGGGTTGACCTGACGCCCTGGCGCTTTGCGATTCCCTGCGCGGTGAGCCTGTTGTCCTGTGTGGCGGCGCTGTACCTGCTGTTTTCGCCAGTGGGGCTGGTGAATGGCCTCAGCGATGCCTTCTGGCCGCTGCTTGGCTTGCTGGCGCTGGGCAATCTGGCGGTATGGCTATGGCGGCCCCGGTTGCAACAAAGCGCATTGTTGCCGGCTGACGACGGCGGGAGGACAAGGTGAATCAGACCATGCGGCTTGCCGACGGCGCCATGATGCCCCGGGTGGGGCTCGGCCTGTGGAAGATTCCGCGGGAAGAGACCGCCGGGCTGGTGGCCCACGCCATCGAGACGGGATACCGCCATCTCGACAGCGCCGCAGACTATGGCAATGAAGCCGAAGCAGGCGATGGTATCCACAAGGCCATCGCCGGGGGAATTTGCGTGCGGGAGGACCTCTGGGTCACCTCCAAACTGTGGAACACTTATCACCATCCGGACCACGTGCGCCCGGCCTGCGAGCGCAGCCTGTCCGATCTCGGCATGGACTACCTGGACCTCTACCTGGTGCATTTCCCCATCGCCCTGCGCTATGTCGATTTCGCCGAGCGCTACCCGCCGGAGTGGCTGTTTCAGCCCGGGAGGCCGCAACCGGCAATGGAAACCGCGCCGGTGCCGCTGGCGGATACCTGGGCCGCCATGGAGCGGTTGGTGGATGAGGGCCTCGTGCGGCGTATCGGCGTGTGCAACTATTCCAGCGGCCTCCTCCACGACCTGATGGCCTACGCCCGCATCCGGCCCGTAATGTTGCAGATCGAATCCCACCCCTGGCTGACCCAGCTTCCGCTGCTGCGGCTGGCGCGACGATATGGTCTGGCGGTTACCGCATTTTCGCCCCTGGGCGCGGCTTCGTATCTGGAGCTGGATATGGCGCGGGCCGGGGAGTCTGTGCTGGCCGAAGAAGCGGTCCTGGCGGCGGCGGAAAGGCTCAACCGCAGCCCCGCCCAGGTGCTGTTGCGCTGGGCCTTGCAGCGGGGAACCGCGGTAATTCCCAAGACATCGCGCCGGCGGCGGCTGCGGGAGAATCTGGCGCTGTTCGATTTCAGTCTCAGCGAGGAGGAAATGGCCGCCATCGGCGAACTCAACCGCAACCGGCGCTTCAATGACCCCGGCGTTTTCTGCGAAGCCGCTTTCAATACTTTTCATCCGATTTATGATTGAAGAAAATACGCGCAGGAATCAAAGCCCGCATCCGGCGACCATGCATAACTTTTCCGCCCGACTCACCGAATCCCCCGGCCCGGAACGAGCGGATGGGCCGTTCCCGCTGGTCTATGTGGCCCGTCATGGTTCGTCCAACCGGCCTGAGGCATTCGCCTGGCTTGCGGCGAACCGGAAACCGCTCCTGCGGCAACTCGGCGAAAACGGCGCCATCCTGTTTCGCGGTTTCCCCTTCATTACCGATGAGGACTTCGATCAGGCCATCCGCGCCTTTGACCTGAAGAACTTTCCTTTCGGGGAATCCCTATCCAATGCGGTGCGCCGCCACCGCACCGAGCGCGTATTCACCGCCAATGAGGCGCCGCCGGATGTGGAGATTTATCTGCACCACGAACTCGCCCAGACGCCGGTATATCCCCAGCGGCTGTTCTTCTTCTGCGAGTTTCCGCCGAACCGGGGCGGCCAGACCCCGCTGTGCCGTTCCCACCGGCTGCTCGAACGCCTGCGTGAGCGCACACCGGATTTCATCGACAAGTGCGAGCGGCTCGGCGTGCGCTATATCAATGTGATGCCGCCCGGCGAAGACCTCGAATCAGGCCAGGGCCGGGGCTGGTGCAAGACCCTGAGCGCCGACAACCGCAAGGACGCGGAAAACTGCTTGCGCTCGCTGGGCTATGGCTGGTCCTGGCTGGGCGGCGAAATGCTGCGGGTTTGCAGCCCGGCCCTGCCGGCGGTGCGAACCCTGCCCGACGGCAGGAGCGTCTTCTTCAATCAACTCATCGCCGCCTGGCGCGGCTGGAACGACAGCCACAACGAGGCGGAGAAATCGATCTTCTTCGGCGACCACTCGGAAATTCCCGACGACGCCATGCAAATCGTGTCCGACACCGCCGAGGAACTGACGGTGAACCTGCAATGGCGCAGCGGCGACATGGTTCTGCTAGACAACATGCAGATCATGCACGGCAGGCGCCCATTCAGCGGCCACCGCTACGTACTCGCCTCACTCGCCGCCTGAGCGGCTGATTCCCCACCGAACCCGCTGACACCGGCAATTCCCGTTATGGCATCGCCCCCCCACCCGTCATTCTGCACACAGCGAAGCGAAGTCGCAGAATCTCATTGGAGGTTTTGTGAGCCTGTTCATGCCACCATTGGCGAAGGTTCACCGACACGAACCCGGTTTCGCTTGCATAATTCTGCCGATCGCGTAACTTCGTCCGTTACATCGCAGGGTGACAGGAGGGGATTGTGAATACTCGAACTTCGGCGCTATGGCTCGCCGGCCTGCTTGGTTCCGCCGCCTTGTTGCCCGCCCCGGCAAGCCTTGCCCAAAGCGAAGATTTCGCCCGCACCGAGCATGGGCATCCCGATTTGCAAGGCATCTACACCTATCGAACGCTGACCCCGCTCAACCGCCCGGCGGAACTTGCCGACCGGGAGGTGTTGACCGAGGCGGAGGCCACCGAGTGGGAGGCTTACGAAAACCGGCGCCAGAACCGCGATCTGATCATCGACTCGGTCGGCGGAGCCGGCTACCCGCCCGGCGTGATTTCCTATAACGAATTCTGGTACGAGCGCGGAGTGGAGACCATCCGCGACCGCCGCACTTCATTGATTTACGATCCGCCCGACGGACGCATGCCGGCACTCAACGAGTCCGGCCAGGAACGCGCCCGCATTCGCGCCGACATGCGCGCCAACAGCATCGGCCCGGAAGCCCGCACCCTGGCGGACCGCTGCCTGATGAGCGGCGGCGCGGGACCGCCCCTGATTCCCGGTTCCTACAACAACAACATCCAGATCGTGCAGACCGCCGATCACGTGATGATTCTCAACGAGATGATTCATCGCGCCCGGGTCATCCGCTTCGACGACGAGCACCAGACCCGCCACGTCAAATGGGACGGCGATTCCATCGCTCGCTGGGACGGCGACACTCTGGTGATCAGCACGCGCCATTTCTACTTCGACCAGAATAGCCGTTCGGGCGCTTCGCGGGAAACTGTGATCGAAGAGCGCATTCGCCGCCTTGATGCGAACACGTTGGACTACGATTTCACCATCGAAGACCCGCTGACCTGGGACGTGCCCTGGTCGGCGAGGTTTCCGCTGCGGCGCATTGAGGATCCGATCTACGAATACGCCTGCCACGAGGGCAACCACGGCATGCGCGGCATCCTCGCCGGCTGGCGCCGGCTCGAATCCATGGGCCTCCCCGGCGACGGCAGCCAACCCCAGGTGGCGGATACGGAGTAATCGAATTCGAAGTTATTCCTGAACGTTGCAGGGAAGGACGCGGCAAGCCGCCTTGGTACTGACTCATCAAGCAGCAGCTTCATCAGGGCCGGATTCGATCATCGCTATCGCCCTTTCCAAAAGGGCGACAGCCTGGTCCTCGGTCACTGTCGGGAAGTCCCGCAGAAAATCGTCGAGCCGGTCCCCGGCTTCCAGATGCTCCAACAGGATTCGCACCGGAACCCTGGTTCCCGAAAAAACCGGTGTACCGCCAAGAATTTCCGGATTACGGTCAATCAGCGTGTCGGCCATTGTTCTCTCCGGCTTTCGAGGTGACGCTAGACACCCATTGTGCAAAAAAATGGCGGAAACTTCACGGGTGCGGAAGAAGAACGGCGGATTCGGAGTAAACTCTGCGTCAAACCGGAACTTGAACACGACACATGCGCCTGTCATGGAATGAAATTCGAGCAAGAGCCGCCGCGTTCTCGGACGAGTGGCGCGACGCCGCATACGAAAAGGGAGAGACGCAGAGTTTCTACAACGATTTTTTCAAAGTATTCGGCGTCAAGCGGCGCAGTGTGGCGCGCTACGAAGAACATGTCGAAAAGCTCGACAACCGCTCCGGTTTCATCGACCTGTTCTGGCCGGGGCAATTGCTCGTTGAACAAAAGAGTGCGGGTCGAGACCTCGCGAAAGCATACGGTCAGGCCGGCGAATATTTCGATGCGCTGCCGGAACGGGATCGGCCCCGCTACATTCTTGTAAGCGATTTCCAAACCTTTGAGCTTTACGACCGCGACGAGCGGGAGAAAGTGCCTTTTCCACTCGCGGATTTGCCGCAGCATGTCGAGAAATTCGGGTTCATCGTCGGCGTCCAGCGCCGGGCGTTTCGAGACCAGGATCCGGCTAACGTCAAGGCGGCCGAGCTCGTCGGCAGACTTCACGAGGCGCTCGAAGCCGTGGGCTACCAGGGTCACGATCTTGAGTGTTTCCTCGTCCGAATCGCCTTCTGTCTGTTCGCTGACGACACCGGCATTTTCGAGCCCCGCGACATCTTCTTCGATTTTCTCGAATCGCGAACCCGCGAAGACGGATCCGATCTCGGGTTATGGCTGTCCCAATTGTTCCAGGTCCTGAATACGCCGGTCGAGAACCGGCAAAGCACTCTCGACGAAGATCTCGCCAATTTTCCCTACGTCAACGGTCGGCTGTTCGACGGACCCTTGCGAATCCCCGCCTTCGACTCCCCCATGCGCGAAATGCTGCTCGACGCCTGCCGTTTCGACTGGTCGAACATCTCGCCCGCGATTTTTGGCGCGTTGTTCCAGTCGGTGATGGACCGGGTCGAGCGTCGCACCAAGGGCGCCCACTACACGACCGAAAAGAACATCCTCAAGGTGATCGAACCCCTTTTCATGGACGATCTCCGCGCCGAATTCGCGAGACTGCAATCCCGCAAGGACAGCCGTCGCCGCAACGACCTCATTCAGTTCAAGAACAAACTGGGAGAACTGAAGTTTTTCGACCCAGCCTGCGGCTGCGGCAATTTCCTCGTCATCGCCTACCGCGAACTGCGCTTGCTGGAAATTGATGTTCTGCGGGAGTTGGGAACCCAGGACGAACTCGACGTAACCACGCTTTCGAATATCGATGTGGACCAGTTTTACGGGATCGAGATCGGTGAGTTCCCCGCAAGAATCGCCGAGACCGCGATGTGGATGATGGACCATGTCATGAACAATCGACTCAGCCTGGAATTCGGCAAGACCTTTACCCGCATCCCGCTCGAGAAATCGCCCCACATTGTCCATTGCGACGCGCTGGAAACGGACTGGTCCGAATTGCTGACGCCCGCCGAATGTTCGTTTGTCTTCGGAAATCCGCCGTTTCGCGGTGCGAAGGAGCAAAAGGAATGGCAGCGTGTCCAGGTGCGCCGCATCGCCGACCTCGGCAAAAGCGGCGGTACGCTGGATTACGTCGCGGCCTGGTTCATCAAGGCGGGTGAGTATGTGAAGCAAGGCGACGCCCGGATCGGCTTCGTGGCGACCAATTCGATCACTCAGGGAGAGCAGGTCGCGCAACTATGGCCCGTGTTGTTCGAGCGTTGCGAACTGGAAATCGCCTTTGCCCACCGCACCTTCGCTTGGGGCTCGGACGCCCGCGGCAAGGCTCACGTGCATGTCGTCATTCTCGGTCTCGACCGCCGCGAAGCCGAGCGGCCTGAGAAGCGACTGTTCAGCTACCCTAGTATCAATGGCGAGCCCGAGGAAAGCCGTCATAGTGTGCTTTCGCCGTATCTGTTCGACGCCGATGAGCTGTCCGACCCGCATCTGGTGGTGCGGGAAGAAAGCTCTCCGATCAACGGCTTGGGCAAGCTGATTATCGGCTCCAAACCCATCGATGGCGGCAACTACATTTTCAACGCGGAGGAACGCAAGGAGTTCTTTGTCGCGGAACCGGAAGCGCCGCCTTATTTTCGCCCGTTCGTGGGCGCGAAGGAATATCTGCAAGGAGAGGAGCGGTGGATTCTCGCGCTGCAAGACGCTTCGCCAAAAGCCCTTGCGAAAATGCCCAAAATTCGGGAGCGGATGGCTGCTGTTCGCGCCTATCGGCAGACAAGTAAAAGTCCGCCGACGCGAAAGCTCGCCGAGACGCCGGCGCTGTATCATGTGAACGTTGTTCCCGAGAAACCGTTTCTTGTGGTCCCAAAAGTGAGTTCTGAGCGGCGACAGTATGTTCCTGTGGGATGGCTGGAACCACCTACAATCCCAAGTGACCTTGTATTCGTCCTAAGAGAAGCCGCTCTCGCTGATTTCGCATTGCTGACTTCGGCCATGCACATGGCGTGGCTGCGCCACATCGGTGGCCGGTTGGAGAGTCGCTACCGCTATTCCATCGGCCTCGTCTATAACACTTTCCCCACACCGCCCAAAGGCGCCAAGCTGTCAAGGCTAGAACCCCTGGCCCAAGCCGTGCTGGACGCCCGCGCCGCCCACCCCGGCGCAACTCTTGCCGAACTCTACGACCCCGACTTGATGCCGCCTAATCTCCACAAAGCGCACCAAGCCCTCGACCGTGCGGTAGACCGGCTGTATTCGCGTAAGGGATTTGCTTCTGAACGCGAACGTGTCGAACATCTTTTCGCAAGGTACGAGAAGATACGTCAACCACTGCCATTTGTTACAACGGCAAGACAAAGGAAATAATCAGCAAAATATATACCTTGCAGTTTAGCCCGGCGGAACCGTTGGGTGCGATTGCGATTCACTTCCCCAAATCGTCAGGCGCACTTCACTATCATCTAAAATCTCGTATTCCGGTTTTCGCCCCGAAAGTTCAGTACTCTCGCTCAGAATGATCGGAACGCCATCGCCACGCCGGTCCATCATATGCGAACGCACGAGTACTTCCTGCTCTCTTACCGGACAGCGTGCAAGCAGTGAAACGATTAACTCATTTCGACTGTACTGCCGCAGTTCCATGCTATCAGGCGTCAGCGTATTGGCCAGTGCGCCTGGGACGATCAACTCAAGCCTGTCTCGGAATAGGTGCAATCTCACTTGGGCGCCTGCCATTGAATAATCGCGATGTGCCACTGCGTTTACCAATGCCTCGAAGACCGCACGTTCACTAAACTGAGGACGATCCGTTCGAGCCATGGACTTCTCGGCGGCTACGCGCATGTTCCGGCGTACGAAATGCAAGGCTTCCAAAACCTGTCTGTCAAGCGGTCCACCAATATCGCGCGCGTCATTCTGATAATTGATGTCTTTGCGCTCGCCAGCGTAACTTACCGCTTGAATTTGTGCATGGGGAAGCCATCGGCTGGGCTCTCCGGTACAAAGCAGTACGCCAGCTAGTGTAATTCGCAAAGTGCCATCTTCGTCCTCTGTTACGATCCGTAGCTTGCGCAATTCGGTCGTATCCAGGACATCTTCAGTTCGAAAGAATCGTTGAGTCAGCAATTCCTCCAGATTTTCCGGCAACGTTCCTGGCACTGGAGACTCGTCGAAACGTATGACGCGGCTTTGACTGCGTTCCTGAAAAAGGCGTGCAAGCAGTTCCGGGGACATCTCTCTTTTCGAGCTGCCGATTCTACGGAAGTAGCCTCCTGAGCTCCTGTGAACAAAAAGGCTTCGGGAAATTTCAATGCAAACAATCGGTACCGGAATGCCGTCAGAACTCGGCAATTCAGTCTTTTGAATTAGTGCATCAAGAGCTGGCATTATGGAATCGTTACATATTTCCCTAACCCAGGTCTCGGCTGTATCTAACTGGTCGAGAGGGATGCCCAGTACTTCCCGACTCCGGTCTTCGACCCCCAAAACCAGCGTACCACCCCAGCCGTTGGCCATGGCTGCCAACTCATCAGCGACTTCATTGCGTTCGGGCGACTTGATTCTTGAGCCGGCTAGCAATACCCGCTTGAGTTCAAGTGTCGAGTCTTCACCGAGGCGTATGCGCCGCGTTAGTTCGCTCGGATCAATCATTGCGCTGAACTCTTTGGTGGGATGATTCGATTGTAGCGGCTTTCAAAAGCTTCGCGACCGCCTTCCATTACCCGGCAGATTTCATCTCGAACTTTTTGTTCCTGAAGTCCACCATCGCAGACGATTCGGCTTTGACCGTGGCCTGCCTCAAGTGAAAGTACAAACTCGGCGTCGCCGTGGACTACGATGTTGGGGTTGTGCGTAACGACTATGATTTGCCGATTGATCTTGGTTTCCCTAAGGCGGCTGACCAGCAATTCATATATCAAAGTGTTGTCCAGATCGTCCTCGGGTTGGTCGAGGATAATCGGTTCGGATCCATAACCCAGGACGAATGCCAGCAGTGCCGCAGTTTGTTGTCCTGGAGATCCCTGGGTAAGCGGCTTCCAATTGCTGCCGGTTTGATTTGGATCCTTAAAGCTTACTTTGACTGCATCTTCAGGCAGGTACAGAGCTAGACTGTCGATCCTTTCCAGTGGGATTGACTTAAGTGTGGATTGGAAGCGATGATCTTTCGCGGGCCAGTGATTCGACTCTCCCGAAATAAAGTCGCGCGCCTCCGCGACAACTTTGTCAAGAATTTTCCAAGTCCAAGACTTGCTCTTTTCGGGTTGTATTCTCCTTGCAATAGCTTGACGGTCGCTTTCAAAGCGCTCAATGCCGAGAGTCGAGATCAAGAATTCTGATATTCGCTCTCTGTTCGAAAAAGAATCGACCTCTACTTGTATGGCCTGATTTGAATTTTCATGCGCGAAACTGATGCGCCTGTTACTCAACTCAGTTCGTTTCTCTCGATAATTTACGAGTACTGCTTCAGCCTCCAGTTGTAATTCATTCACTCGATCACGCTGCCGTCGAAGCGCCGCTATCTCACGTTCAAGGTCGCCGGCCCTTTCTAGTAACTCTTGATACTCGTTTGGATCGGAAATGCCCTCCTCGGCAAGTTGAACACTTGCTTCCATGAAATCTTGCTCTCTCGCCACTAGTTCGGAGTGCCATTCCGCAGCTTCCGTGCTTCCGTCAATATTGGCAATTTCTTGCCTGGTTTGCTCGATTCGTTCACGTACATTATTGCTTAATCCTTCGACAGTCCTTTTCAAGGTCTCGTGCATGCGTCGGAGACTTTCCCCTGAAGGATCATCTTCTGTTACAAGACGCAAGTCGAAGTCAGCTACCGAAAGTTCGGCGGCGCTGAGCTCTAGCGATTCTATTGCTTGGTTAGTTGTTTGGCGTATTGCTTTCCAAGTATCGTCAAGTTGCCGTAAACGTCGGTAATTATTGAGAATTTGCGCCTGTCCGACCTTTTCCAAAATATCCATTTTATGGCGAATGTCAGCTAGATTAGCTTCTCGACCAGGAAGTTCCGCAGCTTGGTGCGCTGCCGCGCGAGCTTCGGCTCTCAGCGATAAATAGCGATCCCTCAATTGCCTGATTTGACGTTCCAGGTCGGCTTTGCGAACGGATTGGCTATCATCAATGACCGTGAGTAGCGCGTTTGGATCCTGGGCAAGTGCAAAGAGTTGCTTTTGCCCGTACAGGCGTACCGGGAACCGCTCTCGAATATCGCCTTCCTCTGGAATCAGCTCATCTCCATCAAGCCGAGCCACCGAAGGGGTTGCAGCATGTTGTTGCCAAGATAGTACGAATCGTTCGCCGTCTTTGCGGTAAATCAGTTTTATACTTGTGTTAGCCGTCAACAGTCCTTCCTCATGGCGCGAAGGCGGAATGCGCATTCGACGATCGAAGAGAGTCCGTAATGAACCTTCTTCACCATGTTCGCTGCTGTCTAGCTCTGAGTCTCTGCGGAGCGTTTTGCGGCAGAAATCAACGAGTGTAGACTTACCAGTCCCCCGGCCTCCGATGATTGCATTCAACCAAGGGTTGAATCTAACCTCCATTGGAGGCTTCCTGCCGATAAACTTGCCGTTGGCGACGGTGATGCTTTCGATGGCAAGATTTGCATGCTCATTTGGATTACCAGGAGTTTCCAGATAAACGGGTTTGAGGGATGCTGGACCATCTAATAGCGCCAGACGAAGTCCTTCCAAGTCTGGCTTGGTCATTTTTATCCATGTAAACCGCTTCGCAAGAGAGTCTGGGGAATGTCCATCAGAGCACCATACCTGTGGAAGCTTTCGTTGAATTTCAGGAAGGCTGCCGTCTAACCAATGATCTTCGATTGCTTTGTTGGGGTCGACCTCTACGCTCGCAAGATTTCTGTTCTTCAAAACTGCGAGTCTTTGCTGGCCCTCCAATTCCAGCAATCCACTGGGGCCATTTACATGGGCACCGACGATGAGAGTGTCGTTTCCGCACTCGCGGAGAATCTGTTCGATGCTGTGAGATGATCGGGCATCTTGCCGACCGCGCATTTCTACTGGGATGCCGGCTTTGGAAAGGAGGTCTTCGATATGCTGATGCGAGCAACTCGGATCCATTAGTAGTAACAGGTGAGTACCATCACTGGCGGTGAGTTCGACAGCAGGGAACAGAATCGGGGAGTTGTCCACGGAACCACTGACTTGCTGCAATTCCTTAATCGCCGCCGCGGTATTGTGGTCTGTGATGGCGACTGCATGAAGCCCGGCATCTCTAGCGGCCTCTACCCATTGAGTCCAGCCTGGGCTTTCCCAGTCGGCGGGAGACGAGAAGTCGTGTGATGCGGGTGTGTGCGTGTGGAGGTCAACGCGCCACCAGCGGGAACCGGGCCACTCCCATAATCTACTCAAAATACATCTCCTGCGTGGTGGCCGCGAAGCGCCGGATTCGGGTAAATTGTCCGAATTTCCGTCCCGTGTGTTGTCACTTCCCCGCTTATACTACAGTCACGAAGTTGAATCTTGCGCAGTAATTCCCCTTTTTCCAGTAGCTCCCATCCCCGTTCCGCCGACCGGTCCACCGAATGTTCCGGAAGATGGCGCCGAAGCGGAGCCGGCGTTCCGTGGTCAAAGAGAATCTTCACTTTCAGGCCGGAGTCTTCAAGTATTCCGACTCATGTTTCAGGACTGCCGCCACCTGCCATTCCTTTACCTCGGGGTACCACTCCAGGAACTGCTGCACCGTCGCGCCCGCTTCCAGGTTTTCGAACAGCGCATACACAGGCACCCGTGTTCCGACGAATGCCCATGCTCCGCTGATCTTGCGGGGATTGCGCTCCACCGCGGCGCATGTCGTCCAGTTAGTCATGAGGCTGCCTCTTCGATTTCGCCGAATCTGGCCTTTGGAGTATGTGACTCAGTATGAATTATATCGGTTTCGTCGACAGACTTGGATGGAATTGAATCCGGCAGTGCGCCTGACCGCGTCATGACCTCAAACCGATTTGGCGAGCCTGGCTCTGCTCTTCCAGATTTCAATGGCCTGGTTGACGCGGCCCGAGGGGGAACTCGGGCTCTCGATGTGAGTGCTCAGGTGGCGGCGAATGGACTCGAAGCGCTCGCGAATCGTCGCGGCGCTCAGGCCCATGGTCGCGCCCGCCTTGACGAAATCTCCGCTTGTCAGCTGATCCCGCTTGCCCGCCAGCGCTAACGCCATTTGATCGTTTGCAAGGCCGGGAAAGACCCGGGTCGTCACGGTGTCGTAGACCGGCGCGAAGCGTACGGAAGCGAAACTCTTCGCGCCCTCGGGCGCCACTTTCAGCATGCCCATGTTCTTCAGGTGAAAATCGCCGTCGGCGATGAGCCAGGCAAAGATAGCGCGTCCGAGCAAAGTCAAGATGTCCGCCTCGGCATCGGTGGAGACGCCCCGCAGCGCCCGCGCGGCCTGTTCGATGGAGCCCTCGTACTTTTCGGTCGGAGCGACTCCGCGCACGGACGCCATGTCTTCCAGTGCGATTCTGCGCTGGTCGTTCCGGTCTCGCCGGATATCGAATCGTTCGATCAGCAGCGCGTCGGGCAGGCCTTGCGGCATCGGGACGATCGCATGAGCGGGAGTGTCGAATCCGCAGGCCCGGGCCGCCGCCAGACATGCCGCTTCGACTTGGGGAAGTTCTTCGAATCCTGCCCCTGGCGACGGTTTCAGGATGTGTGTGAAGGCCCGGTCGTGGGCCGGCTGCAACAATCCTTGCGCCGAGAGGTTCACCGGCATCTTGACCTGAACTCCCGACAGGCGCGGCGTCGCGGCCGAGGCGAACAATTCGGCCATGCGATCTTCCAGCGATTTCTCGAAAGCGGGCGCGGGGCCTGCGTAGCCTCCCGTAAAAGCGCCTTCGCGGGTGAACGATTCAAGCCGCCCTTCGAGTACGTCGGCGGGAAAGGTCTGAAGATCTTCCGGGTTCGCCGAAATCACGATATTCGACAAGTAGCGCTTGCCGGCGGATACGCGCTCCACTTCCGATTTCGGTTGCAGAACGCGTTCGAGCCAGCCTTCCGGCAGCAGGCTCTCGATGAAAGGCGGCAGCCTTCCCGGAGGTCCGGCTCGAACCGGGAAAGCGGCTTCCGGAGCGGTTTGCTCCCAACGCCAGACCGAACCGTCATGGGAAAGCGCGCCGACCCGTTCGCCATGCCAGCCCACGTGAAGCACGGCTTCCGGCGGCGGCGCCTCTCGCAACGGAGTTCTGAAAAAGGCCTCCGCCCGCGCCGCTTCATTGCGCCAGCCGTTGGCTTCGGCCAGCCGCCAGCATTCCATCTCGGCCGCCTGTATACCGCCGGCATTGATCAGACGCGCGGCGATATCGCTTTGCATCGTGGTGGACATGGCCGCGGCGGCTTCGCTGCGCCGCCGGAAGGATTCCAGGTATCGAAAGCGCAAGCTTGAGCGGCGGACCCTGAAGTCGCCCAACGAATCGGAAGTTTCCACTTGCTCCGTTTCGGGCGCATGCGGGGCGCGGGTCTGTACGATTTCCAGGTTGCGCAGTCTCGTTCGGCTGTTGCGATTTCCGCCCAGGAACAGGCGGAAATCCGGGGTGGGCGCGAGCAGTTCGGCGCTGGCTCCGCAGAGATATGTGCTGGGGTAGAGATAGGCGGCGATTCGCAGCGCATGATCGAACAGCACCGCGTCGGCATCGTCATTCGCCTCGACATATATCCCCCGCATGACCTGCACGAGTTTGCCGGTCTCCACGCCATATTGGGCGCGATGCTTGTCTATGGTTTCCCCGACGAGATGGAGCATTTTTCCGACCTTCTCCGTTCTAAAGTACGAGAAAGTAGCATTTTCAGGGAGAATTTCCAATAATTTCCTACTTTCTCGTACTTTACGACCGTGAAAGTAGGAAAATTGCCTAGGGAAGCTCTGATTAAGTCAGAACTTCCCTGCGGCACAGGGAAGTGCCGCCGAATTCGATGGCGTAAGCCATTGAATTCGGGAGCAAAACAAAACCACGCTTTTGTTTTGCGATAATGAAAAACTCCATGGATGGAGTTTTTCAGAGAATACCTAATTCCCATCTCGCGTGGCCAACGCTACAGGCAGCAAATACGCTTCGAGCGCGGCGACCACGTCATCGAGCGATCCGGGGTCGGTGTTCAGATCACGTTTGAAGCTCTCCCACTGCTGGCGTTTGGAGGCATTCTCCGCGAATGCCTTTGACAAACCATCCGGCACGCCCACCGGAATGGGTGTGTCCCGCCGCGAAAAGGTCGCGGATATGGCGCACCGCAATCGGGATTCGTCGATCTCGAAGGATTGGCTGATCATCCACAAATCGAAATAGTCCTTCATTCGGCTGTTGGCCATGCCCAGTTCGACAATTGCCTGGAATTTTTCTGCGATCACGGTCTCGCGCGCGTAACCGCGCAGCCGCGGCGACGGCATGTCCAGCAGAACAGGGCAGTCGAACCAATTCGCGGGAGGTTCGGTTGCGTCGCCGAAACCGATATCGACATGAAGCGCAACGCGGGCGCTTTCAATGGTTGACGAAATCCAAAGCCGCAATCCTCCATACTTGTCAAACTCCCGCATGCGCTCGACTCGCGTTGCATCCACGTCGAACAAGACTCCATCCTTTTGGTCCATACCGAGAATTTCCTTGAAAACGGTCAGGACCGCCTCCGGCGAAGGGTTGCCAAAGCCGAGAAGATCGAGATCCCGCGTACCGCGAAACGGCTCCTCGAACCAAGTCATCAGCAAGGTTGCTCCTTTCAGAACAAAACGGTCCGCGTACCGGGACTGCGAGAGGCGATATAGCAAGCGCTCAGTCGCATATCGGTTCAACACGAGTTCAAAGTTAAGGTTCTTTTCCCTGCTGACGTTCAGCAATCGGGCCCGAACCGAGGCGCCGATGTTCTTGACGGGCCTAGGCATTGGCGGTCAGGGCCTCCAGGTAGGGTTGTATTATTGTGGCGACTCCGCCGCGCGCGGCATGGCGGGCTATTTCGGCGGGGGTTGCCTTGCGCTGGAGGAGGGCTTGTTGCAGGCCCTCCAGCGCGACAGCGTGGCCGATCTTGCGGCGATGCCGAAAGCAGTCGGCAACGGTTTTGGCCACGCCGAAAACTTTCACGGGGACTTTCTCGATCGGAACGGTGATGACATCATCCGTTAGCAGCGCGTCCGTGAAGCGCACGATCCGCAGCGCGGGCCAGCGCGGCTTGGGCGTCCAGCCGTTCGTCCCGATCGCCATCCACACCGCCCGCGGAAGCTGGTCGGTCAGTTCGTGGTAGGCCAGCGCCGAAGTCAGGCAGACAACGCCGGCGGGGACGCGCTTCGCGGCCTCGGCGAGACTGTGATTGAAGTCGAGCGGCGCATCCGGCAGTTGATAAATGCCGCGCGAGAGACGGTTCAGATGACCGGCGCGGACCATCCTGCCGATCGTCGCGGCGGTTATTCCAGCCCGCAGAAACTCCGACAGGCGCATCATCCCACGGGTGCGCAGGAGATCGATCGCCTGGTCTTGTTGTGTGATCATCATTGCTGTTGATACTTTTACTAATAGTTTGCCTTTTACATTTGGAGTTTTTATATCACAACGCCAAGGGCGGGTAAATCAAAAATTACGCGGCCCGAACCGGAAATCAGGCCATCAATGTGCGCGCCCAGGCGGCGGAAAATGGACGTATAGGTGCTGTATTTTCCTACTTTCTCGTACCTTACGACCGCGAAAGTAGGAAAATTGCCAGATACTTCAGAATTTGCCGATTCCGTTGCTAGAATGGGCGGCAAAGACGAACAAGTGGGAATCAAGCTGATGAAACGACACACATTGCCGGTAGCGGTGACTGTTTCAGCCCTGCTGGCATTCGCCGGCGGCGCCGTGGGCCAGGATGCGGCCGGGACCGCGGAAAGGCAGCCGATCGTAGTGGCCGATCTCGGGCCGCAGGTCGGGGAGCTGGTGCCGGATTTCGAGATGGTGGACCAGTTTGGCAATACTCATGATCTCGAATCGATCATGGGGCCGAACGGCGCCATGTTGCTGTTCCACCGCTCCGCGGACTGGTGACCCTATTGCAAAGCGCAACTCGTGGAGTTGCAAGAGCGATTGGATGAGCTGGAAAGCGCCGGTATCGGCGCGGCGGCCATCAGTTACGATTCTCCCGCTGTGCTGGCGGATTTCGCCCAGCGCCGCGGTATCGATTTTCCCCTCTTGTCGGATGAAGAGTCCGAGGTCATCGCGCGCTACGGCATTCTGAATACCGTCGCCGAGGAAGCGCTCGAAGAGGGCAGCGACGATCCTGATCTGGTCGCCGAAGTGGCGCGTTACGTCTCGGTATTCGGCGCCGGCCAGTTATTCGTGGGCACGCCGTATCCCGGCACGTTCATCGTCGATGGCGAAGGCCGCGTGACTTCCCGCTACTTCGAGGAGTTTTACCGCGAACGCAACACGACTACAAACGTGCTGCTCAAGGAAGGTATCGGCGTCTCGCCCATCGAGGCCATCGAAGGCTCGTCGCCGCAACTCGATTTCACCGCCTGGCCGAGCAATACGCTCGTGGGCATGGGAACGCGATTTTCCATCGTCATCGAAGTGCGGCCCGGCGAGAACATGCACGTTTACGCCCCGGGCGCGGAAGGCAACGGCTACCGGGTGATCGGCCTCGAACTGGCGCCTTCGGACATGTACCGGCTCGAGCCCGTGGAGTTTCCGGAATCGGAGATCTACTATTTCGCGCCGCTCGACGAATACGTGCCCGTGTTCCAGGAACCGTTCACGATATTGCAGGAAGTCGTGATGGCCGCGACGCCGGAAACCGAGGAGACGCTGGGCGACATGGAAACCATTACCTTGTCGGGATTCCTCAACTATCAGGCTTGCGACGACGCGATCTGCTATCTGCCCCAGTCGGTGCCGATCTCATTCGTGCTCGACACCGAAGGTCCCGACCGCTTGCGGGCATTGCAGTAGGTGGTTCGTCAGTCCATAGCGGGTGTGTCCACTTGCTGCATTACCGCGCAGTCGTGAAGAAAGTGGGACAGTGCCGGGTATACGATATTTCAATACCACAGGGCCAGCCCTGGCTGGTGAATGCCCTCGCCTATGAAGTCTGCTTTCGCAACAAGACCAACCGGAACCGCAGCCGAACCATCAACGGGGCAAGCATCATTGAAGCCCGGGAAATGACTTACGCGGTGCAGGAAGGCATTGTGCAGGACACCGTTTACCCGGCGCTATCCGGCCAGAGGTCCGAAAGCGGGAACGTGATGGCCTCGAACGGCGGGAGGGAAACCTGCGCCTCTCCCACCAGCGTGTCGAGCGGCAGCCAGCGATCATCACGCAATTCGAACACTTCCAGCGTCCTGGCCTCAGGATCGACAAACCAGAGATGGGACACGCCTTCCCGGACCACCGCGCCCGCGACCAAAGGGACCGATCAGTTCGTCGCCGAGTATCGAGCTCGCCAATGCATGGGGCATGGCGGGCCTCGGGTTGAGGTGATACTCACCCCCGATGACTTCGGCAACCTTGTGCGGCGGCGCCTCAAGCACCTTCTGATACATCACTGTCCGGGGCGAAAATCCTCCCTGCCTGTCTTTGCTAGCCATGCCATGCACCGTACAATGGGCCCTTTTGTCAGGCCGACGACGATTACTGACGAGTGTAACCCGAACGCAACGCCTTGAGCAGCACTTCCTACTACAACGAGAACCGGGACGTGCTGTTCGAGCAGTACCACTCCCATGACCCGGAAATCGTACACCGTGCCTGGGCGCCAAGATTCCTGAAAGACAGGAAGCCGGGCTTCGCCTGCGACATCGGCGCCGGCAGCGGGCGTGACGCCAACTGGCTCGCCGCACAGGGCTGGGAACTCGTCGCCGTCGAACCCAGCGAATTCCGCGAACCCGGCGAACAGCACGCCCACCCCCGCGTCACCTGGCTCGACGACGCCCTGCCCGAACTCGGGAAACTCCGCGCACTCGGTCCCCGCTTCGACCTCATCCTGCTCTGCGCAGTCTGGATGCACGTCCCCCAATCCGCCCGCGAACGCGCATTCCGCATCCTGACCGAACTGCTCAACCCATCCGGCCTGCTCGTCATCAACCTGCGCCTGGGCAGGGACGAGGAAGAAAACCGCAGCCGCGGCTTTCACCCCATCAGCGCCGACGAACTCCTCGGCTACGCCCGGGACCGCGCCATCAGCCTCAAGTTCAGGGACAAGCTCCCCGACCGGCGGCGGGGGCACATCGAATGGGAGTGGCTGGTATTCGAGATGCCCAGGTAATCACATGCGGAGTTGGAGCACGACGCGAAGAAGCGCAAGAAGCGGCGGGAGTTGTTTCTGGAGAAGATGGACGGTTTGATATCCTGGGCGCGGCTTCAGGCGCGGACCGCGCCGTTCTATCCGAAGGCGGGCCGGGGCCGGCGTCCGTATCCCGTGAGGACGATGCCGCGGGTGCATCGCGTGCGGTTGTTCTACAACCCGGGCGATCCGGGGATGGAGGATCTGTTGTACGACGCGGAGTCGGGCCTTGCTCAGACCTTCCTTAGACTTCCTTCCAAAATCGAGAATGCCGGAATGCCGCGGGACTTAGAACTGGTATCCGAAAATCATCGGCCAGAATCAGAATGTCTGAGTCACCCGTAACCAGCGCATCGGCGTTTCCCGCGACGGCCAGTTCAAGAAACGGACGGTCGAATGGGTCGCGACAATTGGGGATGTCGAAGGCGCCGGTAACGGAAACTGTCTCGCAAAACGGCAAGTAATCATCAAGCAAGTCCTGCTGGTCATCCACGCCAAGCGCAAACTTGGGATAAGCGAGGACACGCATTAGCTCCGCCGTAGTCTCCCGACTGACGAGTGGAATGAGATTGCCTGAGCGCCAGGCGCTACGCAGCCACGAAAATGCACCGGCCTGGAACAACAGCGTCGAGACCAACACGTTCGTGTCCAGGACTACTCGGACCGGCATCACTTATCCGACCGGGCCCAGGCAACGGCTTCCGAAACGTCGGCTTCGGTCAGACCGAGTTCCGCCAGTTTCGCGCGTACGCCATCCGCACGATTCACCCGAACGGGCGTCAGCACGATTCGTCCGTTTTCCGCGGTCACGTCAAAGTAGTCGGTAAGCTCCACGGCAGAGGTTACCGCTTTGGGTAGTGTCAACTGATTCTTGGATGTTAGTTTGGCGAGCATGCCAGTCTCCCACTTTCCAAACTCAGAGTAAGGAAACAATGATACCTTGTTATTGGGATAAAATGAATTGCGCGTCGTATATACGATATACCCAATATTGGGTAAAAACTCGCGTGACGGGCGCTCAGAGCGAGCAAATCAGGCAGGCTTGGTCTTCGGGGTCGTCTTCGTCCTGTTCGAGGAGCAGGTCTTGCCAGCGCTTGTTCCTGTCCGCGCTGCTGGCGATGACGCCCAAATCCTTTCTGCGCTTTTCGGCTTTCGTCACGAGCTCGTCGAGGGTCCCGTCGCTGCTCCATGTGTAATTGCCGCTGCCGACGAGGCTAGTGCCAGCAACGTCGAGATCGTAACGCTCGCGCTTGCTCATTTCGTAACGTTTCGCCCGCTCGAAGAGTTCGGGGTGATTTTCCTTCAAGCCCAGCCATTCGTCCTGGCGCTGGAAGAAGCAGAAATAGCAGCCAGCAAAACAAAACCACGCTTTTGTTTTGCGATAATGAAAAACTCCACGGATGGAGTTTTTCAGAGAATACCCAGGAGCCTGCGCCGTAGGAATTCGCGAGAGCGGATTTGCAGCCGTGAATTCCTGTGGCGCAGGCTCCTAGTAGACACATGTCGATTCTGCGGCAAACCGTCTTGCATCAGGACCAGGGATGCATTCATAATTCCCTCACTAGGTGCTATAGAAATACCAGTTGGCGGACCTTGGTGGAGGCAGTATTGCGGACTTTCAAAACCAAGGCATTCGCGCGATTCGCCGCCCGCGAGGAACTGGAAGATGACATGCTGTGCGAAGCCGTGAAGCGGGCTGAGCAGGGTCTTGTCGACGCCGACCTCGGCGGCGGCGTCATCAAGCAGCGAATCGCGCGAAAGGGCGGCGGCCGCTCTGGCGGTTTCCGCACGCTGATTCTATTCAAAATGGATCGGCTTGCATTTTTCGTCTATGGATTCGCCAAAAGCCAACGGGAGAATTTGCGCCGGGATGAGTTGAAAGCCTATCGCTTGCTTGCTGAGCAGTACCTTGCGTTGGACCTGGATGAAATTGCGCTGGCACAGGGGACAGGATCAATTATCGAGGTGATTTGCGATGAGCAAACAGTACAAGAGTGAGGCGCTGGCCGCCGCCCACGAAGCGGCGGTCGGGCTTGCAGACGCTGGTATCATGCCAAAGAAGACCATGCGGATGTTCGATGAGTTGTGCCTTACCCCGGTCGAGGGGATGTCACCGCAGGAAATTCGCTCGCTCAGGCTGCGAGAAAATGCGAGCCAGGCGGTATTCGCACGCTATCTCAACGTAACCACGGGTCTCGTCAGCCAATGGGAGCGAGGCGAGAAGCGACCTCGGGGCGCCTCGCTGAAGCTACTGACGCTGGTCGCAAAGAATGGTCTGGGCGCGGTGGCGTGAGCAGCACTTCCTACTACAACCAGAACCAGGACGAGTTGTTCAAGCAGTACCACTCCCATGACCCGGCAACCGTCCACCGCGCCTGGGCGCCAAGATTCCTGAAAGACCGAAAGCCGGGCTTCGCCTGCGACATCGGCGCCGGCAGCGGCCGCGACGCCAACTGGCTCGCCGCACAGGGCTGGGAAGTCGTCGCCGTCGAACCCAGCGAATTCCGCGAACCCGGCGAGCGGCACGCCCACCCCCGCGTCACCTGGCTCGACGACGCCCTGCCCGAACTCAGGAAACTCCGCGCACTCGGCCGCCACTTCGACCTCATCCTGCTCTGCGCAGTCTGGATGCACGTCCCCCAATCCGCCCGCGAACGCGCATTCCGCATCCTGACCGAACTGCTCAACCCCTCCGGCCTGCTCGTCATCAACCTGCGCCTGGGCAGGGACGAAGAAGAAAACCGCAGCCGCGGCTTCCACCCCATCAGCGCCGACGAACTCCTCGGCTACGCCCGGGACCGCGCCATCAGTCTCAAATTCAGGGACAAGCTCCCCGACCGGCGGCGGGGGCATATCGAATGGGAGTGGCTGGTGTTCGAGATGCCTGATGACGGCACCGGAAGCCTGCCACTTCTTCGACACATTATTGTCAATGACGACAAGTCTTCCACCTACAAGCTGGGACTGCTGCGCGCACTGGTTCGGCTTGCTGAAACTGCTCCCGGGCTTGTCATCGATCACACTAGCGAATATGTCGAAGTACCTTTCGGCGCTGTTGGGCTGTTCTGGCTAAGTCTCTACAGACCGTTGGTTCTGGTGCACGAACTGCCCCAGCGACCGTATGGCCCGGGAGGCATGGGTTGGGCGAAAGAAGCGTTCTACCAATTGGTTGATTTCTCCAGATTCGATCTTCGACCTGGCGCCCGTTTCGAACATGACCGAGCTTTCGAATGGCTGGATGATCGTCGCAATACAGCAGCAGCGCACTTCCGCGCGCTCGAATTGAAAGACGAGGGGATTCCACTTGCTTGTGTATGGTCCGCGAAGCGCATCAAGAGTGCATTGCATATCGACCATTGCTTCCCCTGGGCGCGTTGGCGAAACAATGATCTCTGGAACCTGCTCCCCGCAACAGATGCAACCAATCTGAACAAGCGCGGCCGACTCCGCCAGGACCAGCAGATTCCGGAATGGAGCTGGCAGTCGACCTGATGAGTCCCGACGAGCTAATCAAGCGGTTTCGGTCTCTCAGAGTCTGGAGCAGTGGGGGCACAAGGGCTCCGCACAAACCACTTCTCACGCTATTGGCGATCGGTCGATGCCTTCAAGGAATGGAAAGACTCGTGACATTCAGGTCAATACAAGGAGAGCTTTCTGGCTTATTGCGCGAATTCGGCCCCCACCGGAAAGTTATTCATCCCGAGCATCCGTTCTGGCTGATGCAGAAAGATGAAGTTTGGGAGATTGACCGCCCGGAGCTTGTCGCCCAAACAAGCTGGGGAGACGCTCGCCCCACGAGTTTGCTCGAACACAACATCCAGGGAGGATTCCCCGAGCCGATTTACGAGTCATTTCGCAAATATCCGGAGTTCGCCATGAGCGTCGCGAACATGCTGCTTCACTCCCATTTCCCTGCGACCCTGCACAGTGACATCTTGCGAGCCAGCGGAATTGCGAGTGACTTGCCGGGAATCGAACCCCTGGGTGTAAGAGAAGAACTCCCCGAGTACGTTACTTATCGAAGACTCAAACGGGAGGAGGGGTTTCGAAACGCAGTTCTTGCAGCATACGATAACCAGTGTGCAGTCTGTGAGTTCTCCGTGAAGCTGGACGGGTACCCGCTCGCCCTTGAAGCTGCCCATATCAAGTGGCACGGAGCCAAAGGCCCTGCGGAAACCCGTAATGGCCTCTCGCTGTGCGCTCTTCATCATAGGTTGTTCGATAAGGGAGTCTTCACCTTGCTCCCGGATGAACTCAAGATCATTGTGGATGAGGCGGTATCGAGTGGAGACCCCGGATTTCATGATTCTCTTGGCAAATTTCATGAGAAACCACTACACTTCATACCCCACAAATTTGAAGAGCGCCCGTCGCCCGAGTTCATCAAATGGCATGTGAAGCAAGTTTTCAAGTCTCCGAATCAGATCCCCGACACATTCTGAATAGCCAGTCTGGAATCGTGGCCCGTTACGGCGCCAAGGCATCCCGGAACCAAACCCCATAATGCACTTCTCAGAACTGCCGCAGCAGCGGGATAGCGGGACCCGGCATGTGCTCGGGCTGTCCGGGGGGAAGGACAGCGCGGCGCTTGCCGTCTATCTGAAGGATCACTATCCCGCCATCAGCGAGCGCATGGAGTACTTTTTCTCCGACACCGGCGCCGAGTTGAAAGAGGCTTACGAGTTCCTCGACAAGCTTGAGACCTGGCTGGGCAAAGAGATCATCCGCCTCAGTACCGGGCGTGAGTTCGACCACTGGCTGCGGGTCCACAACGGCATGCTGCCGTCGGCGCGGCAGCGCTGGTGCACCCGCACGATGAAGATCAAGCCCTTTGAGCGATTCGTGGGGGAGGACCCGGTGGTTTCCTACGTGGGCATCCGCGCCGACGAGCACCGCGAGGGCTATATCAGCAACAAGCCCAATATCAAGGCGGTGTTTCCCTTCGTGGAGGACGGCATCGTCAAGGCCGATATCTTCCGCTTTCTCGAAGAAACCGTCGGCGTGCCCGAGTACTACCGGTGGCGGTCGCGCTCGGGATGCTACTTCTGTTTCTTCCAGCGCCAGGACGAATGGCTCGGGCTGAAGGAGAATCACCCGGAACTCTACGAGCGGGCCAAGCGCTACGAAAACAATAAGCGCGAGCGCTACGATCTCGATTTGGCCCGCAAGAGCGCGGTGGGCAGCGGCAACTACACCTGGTGCCAGGAAGGCTCGCTCGATGAAATCGTCGCCCGGGCCGAAAAGCGCCGGGCGGAATCAGGCGTCATCGCAAGCACCGCCGACGGCGCCCGCCGCTGGCAGGACTTGCTGCTCGAACAGGAAGAAGACGACCCGGAGGACCAGGCCTGCCTGATTTGTTCGCTTTGAGGGAGGGGGTCAGGTTCTGCTGCGACCATTTTCCGGCAAGTACTCGTCGTTGAGGATATCCTCCACCCGGAACGGGCAGATTTCGGGAAATGTCGCGATTTCAATCCCGGTTTCTTCGGACGCAAGACGCCGGGCGTAGGCATAGGCCTTGTTCAGCCTGGACTTGGAATCCTCCAGTGTGAGTTGACGCATCAGGCTTGGTGAGTCGCTCAACAGGTCTGTGATTTGGATACGAGAATTTTCGATCGAAGACTTCCAGCTTCGGCTGCGGCGGCGTGGCTGGTAACGCCACTTCAACAGGTGGCTGAGCAAAACGCGCAAATGGCTCCCCAGCGAGCGTAAATCTGATTTACCCAAACTCCTTAACTCCTCTGCAATACCTGGAACATCCAACTGGTCATAATTCCCGCCCTCCAACAGTTCTGCCTGGTGTTGAGCCCATTCGACAAAATCGATTTCATAGTCCCTGGATACATCAACGCAGCCTTGCCCGCTTCCGAGCACATCGGTGAAGACGCAGTTTTCGTTGATCACGTGAACTTGCCTGAAGTAGTCCACAAGGCCAGCGGGGTCGATTTCAGGAGGGGAGGACTCGGTAAAGCTCTCGAAACATTCCGTATTGTCGTAAACGACGAGGTCACATGCGCTATTCCGATAGTGGCCGTTCTCGTACTTCTTCACTTTTCTCCTGATCGCTTCCGTGATTTCCCGGGAAGCCTGACCCAGGTTCGTATAGGGCCTCAGATTTTCCGCAACAGCCAGGGACTTCTTTTTCGAAGACTCGTGCGCCGACCTTGTCATGTTCTTTTGCCATTCCTCCGTGCCTGCCTCGGTCATTTCGATACCGATCATGTTTGCTCCATCCTGGATGAGAAGGAAGTCGGGCTCACGCGCCGCCTGCCCGCTCGCCTTGATCGTGAAAGGAAAACGCAGTCCGCCCTGTTTGCGCCACGCCACCAGAAGGCGGCGCAGCAGGTAATCCTCGGTTTGCCCCTGGGTTCGTTTTGCTTCATTCCCCGCCACTCGCGGGCCAACCCAAAGCCCGATGGAGCCGATTTCATCGGAAAACTCAGCCTCGGAGGGAAACTGCAGGGTCCATCGAAGTTTCATGGCTCGCCTTGTGGTTCGATCAGAATGCGGGGAGGAAGCTTTTTCCCACCAAACAAGTGACAAGTATACTGGAGCGAAACCCCATCGCCAAACGCTGATTCGTGTTCTCAAGTATTCAAAATTTGCCCTGAATAATGAAGAACAGCAGGAGCTGCTCGATGATTACTTGCCGTACTGCGAGATTGTTGCCGTTTCCCACAGTCTGAACACGCCCGGGTGCAGGGACCCGTTTGATCAGGCATTCCCGCAACTGGCGCTTGCGGGAGGCGCCGGAGCATTGGTCACGGGCGATGCGGACATTCATGCCCTGGCCGCCGATTTTCCGGCTGCGATTCTTACCCCTCCCAGTCTCCGGCAATCGCACTTCGAGTACGAATGACCATCTTTGTTCGCAGCTTCCCCGGTCAATTCTCCGAGAGTCGCGCACTCCCACGATTTTTGCCATAATGCCGCGATTTTTGCGCGGCGCCCCTGTTTTTCCTTGCCGGAGTCGATGTGGCTGAACGTTTCGACGCTGCCCTGAAGCGCTACGGGCTTACCCTTTTCAACCCTGAATGGACCGCGATTTGCCGCGGCATCGAGAAGGAGTGCCTGCGGGTGACTCCCGAAGGGCGCATATCCCGGCGGCCCCATCCCGCAGCGCTGGGTTCGGCATTGACGAGCCCATATATCACCACGGATTTCTCCGAAGCCCTGCTCGAATTCATCACTCCCAAGCACGACAGCATCGATGGCTGTCTCGGCATGCTTGAGGACATCCATCGCTTCACCTACGCCAACCTGGAACAGGATGAGATCCTGTGGGCCTCGAGCATGCCCTGCCCGGCGGGGACCGAAGGCGAAGTGCCCATCGCCGAATACGGCAACTCGAATATCGGCCAATTGAAGCGGCTTTACCGGGTGGGACTATCCTGGCGCTATGACAGCCTCATGCAGGCCATCGCCGGGCTGCATTACAACTTTTCCATGCCCGGGGAATTCTGGCAGCCTTACCAGCGCATGACGGGATTTCGTGGTTCGCTGATGGATTTCCGCACCGAAAGCTATCTGCACCTGATCCGCAATTTCCATCGCCATTCCTGGCTGCTACTGTATTTGTTCGGGGCTTCTCCGGCGGCGGCGGCGAGCTTCGTGGAAGGCCGCGAGCACCGCCTCCAGCGCATGCCCACCGGCACCATGTATCTGCCCAACGCCACCTGCTTGCGCATGGGAAGGCTCGGCTACCAGAGCGAGGCGCAGAAATCGCTTTTTGTCTGCTACAACGACCTGCCGCTCTACGTGCAATGCCTGCGGGACGCCATCCATACGCCCTATGCGCCATACGAGGAAATCGGCCACAAGGTCGATGGCGAGTACCGCCAGATCAATGTCAATCTGCTGCAGCTCGAAAACGAGTTCTACAGCACCATTCGACCCAAGCGCGTGGCCCGCAGCGGCGAGCGGCCCGTGGACGCCCTCGTGCGCGACGGCATCGAATACGTCGAATTGCGGCTTTTTGATCTCGACCCTTTCCTGCCTCTTGGCATCGACGCCGAGCAGGTGCGCTTTATCGACGCGTTTCTGCTGCATTGCCTGCTCAGCGAAAGCCCACAGTGCAACCGCGCCGAGTTTTTCGAGGTGGCGGACAATATCCTGCGGGTGGTGGAGGATGGGCGCGACACTTCCCTGATGCTCAGGCGCGGCGGCAAGGCCGTGAAGCTGGCGGACTGGGCCGGCGGTTTTCTCGCCGACATCAAGCACAGTGCCGCCCTGCTCGACCATTTTCACGGTGGCGGCTATCTCGACAGCGTCGAGCGGCAGGAAGCCAAATTGCAGGACCCGTCCCGGACCCCATCGGCCAGGATGCTTGCGGAAATGGAACGCGACGGGCTGAGCTTTTGCGAGTTTTCCATGAATATTTCCAGAAAG
Source organism: Pseudomonadales bacterium (assembly GCA_022819645.1). GTDB lineage: Bacteria > Pseudomonadota > Gammaproteobacteria > Pseudomonadales > Pseudohongiellaceae > UBA9145. The sequence continues at coordinate 101,737 of JAJEGU010000003.1, read as the reverse complement.
CACGCGGCCGCCTTCCAGTCCACTCCCCTGGCGGATGAAGTCCGCGAACAGATGGAGCAAACCGCCGCCGAATCCATCCAGCGCCAGCGTGAAGTGGAAGCCGCCGACGAAATCGGATTCGATGAATTCCTGCGCAACTGGAACGCCTGAGAGCCAGCAGCGCAGTCGCACTCCGGCTGTCAATCTGCGATGCTGTCATTCTGCGCGCAGTCGCAGAATCTCCCCGGGAGGCCGCTGCATGAGATTCTGCGACTCCGCTTCGCTACGCGCAGAATGACTTTTGGGGACGCATGAACGAATACACAAATCAGGCTATTATTCGCGGCATGAAACTGCCCATTCCCGACAACCGTATGCTGAGCCTGGCGATCTTTGTTTTCACCATGGCCACAATCGGCATCGTGCTGTACATGCAGTACGTCATGTTCCTGCCTCCCTGCGGGCTTTGCATCACCCAGCGCATTTTCATCATTCTCTGCGGCCTCACCTGCCTCGCCGGGGCCATCCACAATCCCGACCCCAAAGGCCAGCGCATCTACGCCGGCGTGGCTGGAGCCATGACGATTTTCGGCAGTTATTTCGCCGGTCGGCAGATTTGGCTGCAACACCTTCCGGAAGACCAGATTCCCGCCTGCGGCCCCGGCCTGAACTACCTGCTGCAGAATTTTCCCCTGGTGGACGCGCTGAATTTCCTGTTGCAGGGCGATGGCAACTGCGCCGAAGTCCAGTTCCGTTTTCTGGGCCTGCTGACCATCCCGGAAATGGCCATGGTGGCTTTCGTCATGCTGTTCGCGGCCTGCATGTTCATGCTGTTCCGCGATCAGTGGGAACAGAGCCCGGCCCGGAATTGATTCAGGAGCGCTGAACCATGAGCTTGGTGCTCGCCCGCAACGGCCCCGCCGCCGCAGCGGTTGGCTCTATTGAGCCCGGCCCGCTGAAAGAACTCTGGTTCCACACCGGCACCGCCTGCAATCTCGCCTGCCCTTTCTGCCTTGAAGGCTCCAAACCCGGCGACAACCGGCTGGAACGTATCAGCCTGGCGGACGCCATGCCCTGGCTCGACGAAGCCGTGGCGATGGGCGTCCGCCAATTTTCCTTCACCGGCGGCGAGCCCTTTGTGGTGCGGGACATCATCCGCATTCTCGATTACGCCCTCGGGCTCGCTCCCTGCCTTGTGCTGAGCAATGGCACCGACCCCGCCCTGCGGCGCCTCGACGCCATCGAAAGTCTGGCGGTGCGGCCGCATCCGCTGTCCTTCCGCATCAGCATCGACTATGGCCGGGAAGGAAGACACGACGCCGGGCGAGGCGAGGGAAGCTCGCGCAAGGCCTGGCAATGTCTGGCGGAACTGCACCGGCGCGGTTTTCCCGTCTCCATCGCCAGACAACGCGAGTCCGGCGAGGATACCGCCGCGGTGGACCTGCAATTCCGCGAACTATGCCTCGCCCATGGCCTGCCTGGCGGCACGCGCATCGTTTCCTTTCCGGATTTCCTGACTCCGGGCGCCCATCCCGATGTACCCCTGGTCAGCGAGCATTGCATGACCGCTTATCAAACAGCGGACTCGCGCAGCCAATTCATGTGCCACTTTTCCAAGATGGTGGTGAAAAAGCACGGCCGCATGCGGGTGTACGCCTGCACCCTGGTGGATGACGACGAATCCTTCGATCTCGGCGGCAGTCTCCATGAGGCGGCGGGCGTTCGCGTCATGCTGCGCCACCACCGTTGCCATAGCTGCTTCGCCCACGGCTCTTCCTGCAGTGAAATCAATCCCGGCTGACGATAGCCCGATTTCGCAAGAATCCGGGTTTTCGCCTTACCCGCGCTGCCAGCGGAAATAGCGCTCAAGCCAGGGAAAGACCTTTTGTGGCATGTGCTCCCGGCGCCAGGCGTTGGCGGCGAACTTGTTGGCTTCGAGCATGGTGGGATAGATGTGGGTTGCCGCGGCGATCTTGCCGAGGCCCATGCCGTGGGTCATGGCGAGAACGAATTCGCCGATCAGCTCGCCGGCATGGCTGCCCACGATGGTGGCGCCGAGGATGCGGTCCTTGCCGGGGGGCGTCAACACTTTCACAAAACCCTCGTTGCCGCCGTCGGCCAACGCCCGGTCGTGCAACTCAAGCGGATAGCGGGTGACTTCGTATTCGATGCCTTGCTCCTTCGCTTCGGCTTCCGACAGCCCCACCCGGGCGATTTCCGGATCGGTGAAAGTGGCCCAGGGAACGGCCTTGTAGCTGACTTTGCGCCAGGCGCCGGCCAGGGCGTTCATTGCCGCGAAAAAAGCCTGGTGGGAAGCCATGTGGGTGAATTGGTAGGGGCCGGCCACATCGCCGCAGGCGTAGATGTTGGGAAAAGCGGTTTGCAGGCGGGAGTTGACTTCCACGGCGCCCCCGGTCGTCAGGGGCAGTTCGAGTTCTTCGAGGCCGAATCCTTCCACATTGGGTTTGCGGCCCAGGGCGAGCAGCACCCGGTCGAAGGGAATCCGCACGGTTTCACCCTCGCGTTCGGCTTCGAGATAGTCGCCTTCTTCATTCCTGCCGAAGCGCTCCACCCGGTGGCCGGTCAGCAACTGGACGCCCTGGCTGCGCAGGCGTTCCGAAAGCAGTTCCGAGACTTCCGGGTCTTCCCGCATGAGGATGCGCGGCGCCATTTCCACCTGGATGACCTGTGAGCCGAGGCTGCTGAAAGCCTGGGCCAGTTCGCAGCCGATGGGACCGCCGCCCGCCACGAGCAGGCGCCGGGGCAGGCTTTCCAGATTCCAGACCGAATCCGAGGTCAGGTAATCGACTTCCTCAAGCCCTGGAATCGGCGGCACCAGCGGGCGGGCGCCGGTGGCGAGGATGATGGAGCGGGTGGCGATTCTGCGCTCGCCCACGCGAACCACATGGGGCGATTCAATGAACGCCCGGCCCGCCACGCATTCGACGCCCAGGGAAGTGAATCGCTCGGGCGAGTCGTGCGGCTCGATGCGCCGGATGATGCCGCGGATGCGTTCCATGACCGCGGCAAAGTCCACTTCGGCGCTGGCCTGCTTCAGGCCGAAGCGCTCCGCATTGTCGATGAGCCGCTTGACATGGCCGCTGCGCAGCAGGGACTTGCTCGGCACACAGCCGGTGTAGAGGCAGTCGCCTCCCATGCGCTCCTGCTCCACGAGCGCCACCTTCGCCCTGGCCCCGGCGATGATCAGCGAGGCTACCAGGCCTGCCGAGCCGCCGCCGATGACCACGGCATTCATGTCGAACTTGCGCGGCCGCCCGAATTTGCGCGCCAGCTTGCGGCGTTCCAGGACGCTGACGATAAAGCGCGCAATCAGCGGCGTGACGCCCACCAGGGCGATGGAAAACAGCACCGGGGCGCTGACCAGCCCGGACAGCGAAGTGATGCGGGCGAGTTCCGAGCCGGCATTGACGAAAACCGCCGTGCTCAGCAGCATGCCCGTCTGGCTTGCGATGTAGAAAGTCCCCGCCCGGATCGGCGTGAGCGACATCAGCAGATTGACCAGAAAATAGGGAAACAGCGGCACCATGCGGATGGTGAAGAGATAAAAGCCTCCGTCCTTGCGGATACCCCGGTTGATGGGTTCAAGCAATTCGCCGTAGCGATTCTGGACCCAGTCATGCAGCAGGGTGCGAGCGATGAGGAATGCCGCCGTGGCGCCCACGCTGCTGGCGAAGGAGACGATGACGGTGCCCCACAGCAGGCCGAACAGGGCGCCGGCGAGCAGGGTCATGATCAGCGCGCCGGGAATGGAAAAGGCCGCCATTACCACGTAGACGGCGAAGTAGATCACCGCCGACAGGGCGAAGTTCTCTTCCCGGAAGTTCTGCAGCACGCCGAGCTGTGACTGCACGAATTCGAGACTGGCGTATTGTTCGAGGTCGAATACAAACCACGAACCCAGCACTGCGGCGATGAGCGCCACGATAAGCAATCTGAGTTGTTTCATGTTGTTTCCCGGTTCGGCTGAGATTCTGCGACTCCGCTTCGCTCCGCGCAGCATGACGAAATCTCGTGCTATGGTAAGGTTCGCCTGCCTGTGGCGGCTATGCCTCGGGGCGGCGCTACTATATTGCAGGAGTGGACGATTGGCCAGTTCGGATTTCAGCCGGAAATTCCCCGCTGCCCGCATGCGGCGCATGCGGCGGGATGCATTCAGCCGGCGGCTGATGCGGGAAAACCAGGTCACCCCCGACGACCTGATCTGGCCCGTTTTCATCATGGAAGGCAGGGGCGAGCGGCAGCCGGTGGAATCCATGCCCGGGGTTTTCCGGGTCAGTATCGACGAACTGTTGCGGGAAGCCAGGGAAGCCGCAAGCCTTGGCATTCCCGCCCTGGCGCTGTTTCCCTCGCCCCAGGCCGAAGGCAAATCCCTCGACGGTCGCGAAGCCTGGAATCCCGATGGCCTGGTGCAGCGCGCCGTGGCGGAACTGAAATCCGCCCTGCCCGAGCTTGGCGTGATCTGCGATGTGGCGCTGGACCCATACACCACCCATGGCCAGGACGGCATCATCGACGACAGCGGCTATGTGCTCAACGATGAAACCGTGGAAGCGCTGGTGCGGCAGGCCCTGTCCCAGGCCCGGGCCGGCGCCGACATGGTGGCGCCCTCGGACATGATGGACGGCCGCATCGGCGCCATCCGCTCCGCCCTTGAGGCCGAAGGCTGCATCCATACCCGCATACTCGCCTATTCCGCCAAGTACGCCTCCTCTTACTACGGCCCGTTCCGGGACGCCGTGGGCTCCAGCGGCTCACTCGGCGGCGGCAACAAGCACAGCTACCAGATGGACCCGGCCAACAGCGACGAGGCCCTGCGGGAAGTCGCCCTCGACCTTGCCGAAGGCGCCGACATGGTGATGATCAAGCCCGGCATGCCCTACCTCGATGTGGTGCGGCGGGTGAAGGACGAATTCGGCGTTCCCACCTTTGTCTACCAGGTGAGCGGCGAATACGCCATGCTCATGGCGGCGGCGCAAAATGGCTGGCTTGATGGCGACGCCGTCATGCTCGAATCCCTGCTCGCCATCAAACGCGCCGGCGCCGACGCCATCCTGACCTATTTCGCTCCCCGGGCGGCGGGGCTGCTGGGGTGAGGCCCGGTGCGGACCATGCATGTCATTCCGCGCGAAGCGAAGCGCAGTCGCAGAATAACTGGGGAGGGGCGCGGAATCTCCAGGGTCTGGCTTGAATCCTGGAGTTCTGCCCTTATCATACGCCCCTGTTCATTCCGCTTTCCTACTCCGGGGCTCGCTGGCACCGGACGACAAAATGCAAGGAGTTCCCATGAGCGACAATATCGTCCACGTTTCCGACGACAGTTTCGAAGCCGATGTGCTGCAGGCGGATGGTCCCGTTCTCGTGGACTTCTGGGCCGAATGGTGCGGCCCCTGCAAGATGATTGCGCCGGTGCTGGAAGAAATCGCCGACGAGTACCAGGGCAGACTCAAGGTCTGCAAGATGGATGTGGACGCCAACCCCGCCACCGCGCCGAATTTCGGCATCCGCGGCATTCCCACGCTGATCGTGTTCAACAATGGCGCCGTGGCTGCCACCAAGGTGGGCGCCATATCCAAATCGCAACTGTCCGCTTTCATCGACGACGCCATTTGAATTGGCCCGACGATTGAATGGCCATGCCGCAAGGCGGGCGCAAGTTTCCCGCCATTCTGCGCGGAAGTGACAGGTTCCCCGTCATTCTGCGCGAAGCGAAGCGAAGTCGCAGAATCTCCCTGGGAGGCCACTGCATGGGATTCTGCGACTTCGCGCAGAATGACCCCTAACGACCTCAAACGATTGGCTTGTTATCAAAAAAACTTTGCTTTACACTGCGCGCAAATCCGGGGAATAATGATATTCCCTACCCGGAGCCTGACAGTCAATCGCGACTGCGGGTACTGGCGCAGGGATTCTCCTGGCCGAAAATTTCACTGATCAGTAATCGCCCCGGTCAGGCCCGGCTCAGACTCATTCGCAAAACCGTAAACGGCGGTAACAAGACTTTCCCTGGGCACTGCCCATCCACCCAAATCGCACCCCGCCTGTCCGCCGGACAGCGCGGCGGAACAGCAAAGCAAACGGTAACCACCCCTTATGAACCTTACAGAACTGAAACAGAAACCCATAGCCGAACTGCTGGACACGGCCCACGCCATGGGCCTTGACAACGTGGCGCGAACGCGCAAGCAGGACATCATCTTCTTCCTGCTCAAGCGCCATGCCAAGAACGGCGAGGACATCTACGGCGACGGGGTACTCGAGATATTGCAGGACGGATTCGGCTTTCTTCGCTCGGCGGACTCGTCCTATCTCGCCGGCCCCGACGACATCTACGTATCCCCCAGCCAGATCAGGCGATTCAACCTCCGCACCGGCGACACCATCTCCGGCAAGATACGACCCCCGAAAGACGGCGAACGCTATTTTGCCCTGCTCAAGATTTCGGAAATCAACTTCAGCGTGCCGGAGAACGCAAAGCACAAGATCCTTTTCGAAAACCTGACCCCGCTGTTTCCCCAGGAAAGGCTCGGCCTTGAAGTGGGCAACGGCAGCACCGAAGACCTCAGCGCGCGAATCATCGACCTCACCGCCCCCATTGGCAAGGGCCAGCGCGGCCTGATCGTTTCCCCGCCCAAGGCGGGCAAAACGCTGATATTGCAGAATATCGCCCAGTCCATCACCCGCAACAATCCGGAATGCCGCCTCATCGTGCTGCTTATCGACGAGCGCCCCGAGGAAGTTACCGAGATGCAACGTTCGGTGCGGGGAGAAGTAGTGGCGAGCACATTCGACGAACCACCCACCCGTCATGTGCAGGTCGCCGACATGGTGATCGAAAAAGCCAAGCGGCTTGTGGAGCACAAGGAAGACGTGGTGATCCTGCTCGATTCCATGACCCGGCTCGCCCGGGCTTACAACACCATCGTGCCTTCTTCCGGCAAGGTGTTGACCGGCGGCGTGGACGCCCACGCGCTCGAGCGGCCCAAGCGCTTTTTCGGCGCCGCGCGCAATCTCGAGGAGGGCGGCAGCCTCACCATTATCGCCACGGCACTGATCGAAACCGGCTCCAAGATGGACGAAGTGATCTACGAGGAGTTCAAGGGCACCGGCAATATGGAACTCCATCTCGACCGCAAGATCGCCGAAAAGCGCGTCTATCCCGCAATCAATGTGCGCCGCTCCGGCACCCGCCGGGAGGACCTGCTCACCACCGAGGAAGAGCTGCAGCGCATGTGGATTCTGCGCAAGCTGCTCTCTTCCATGGAAGACGTCCAGGCCACCGAATTCATCCTCGACAAGCTGAAAAACACCAAGACCAACGAGGAGTTTTTCAAGTCCATGAGAAGAAGCTAGTCCCTCCATGGCATTTCGGGATCTGCGGGAATTCATTGCCCTGCTTGAGGAGCGGGGGGAGTTGAAGCGCATCTCCGCCGAAGTGGACCCCGCGCTGGAAATCACCGAAATCAGTGATCGCGCCCTGCGCGCCGGCGGCCCGGCCCTGCTGTTCGAAAATCCCAGGGGCTCAGGCGTTCCCCTGCTTGCCAATCTGTTCGGCACGACACAGCGAATCGCCCTGGCCATGGGCCGGGAAGACCTTGCGGGGCTGCGGGAAGTGGGCAGGCTGCTTGCCTTTCTGCGCGAACCGGCCCCGCCCAGGGACTGGAAAGACCTATGGGAAAACCTGCCCAATTACCGCCGGGCCCTGCACATCAGCCCCACGGTGAAGAAAACCGCGCCCTGCCAGGAAATCGTGCTTGAAGGCGATACGGTGGATATCGGCATGTTTCCGGTGCAGACCTGCTGGCCGGAAGACGCGGCGCCCCTGGTCACCTGGCCGCTGGTCATCACCCGGGGTCCGGAAAAGGAGCGGCAGAATCTCGGCATTTACCGCATGCAGGTGCTTGGGCGCGACAAGCTCATCATGCGCTGGCTGCCGCATCGCGGCGGAGCGCTTGATTTTCGTGATTGGAAGGCGCGCAATCCCGGTGAGCCATTCCCGGTTTCCATCGCCCTCGGTGCCGACCCGGCAACGATTCTGGCCACGGTGACTCCGGTGCCCGACACGCTTTCCGAGTACGCCTTCGCTGGCCTGCTGCGGGGCGGCAAGACCGAAGTCGTAAAATCCATGGGCAATGATCTGCAGGTTCCCGCCAGCGCCGAGATTGTGCTCGAAGGCGTGATCCATCCCGATGAAACCGCCGAAGAAGGCCCTTTCGGCGACCACACCGGCTATTACAACGAAGTGGAGACTTTTCCGGTTTTCACCATCGAGCGCATTACCCACCGGCCCGACCCGATCTACCACAGCACCTATACCGGCAAGCCGCCGGACGAGCCTTCCATGCTCGGGGTGGCGTTGAATGAAGTCTTCGTGCCGCTGTTGCAGAAGCAGTTTCCCGAGATCATCGACTTCTGGCTGCCGCCGGAGGCCTGTTCCTACCGGGTGGCGGTGGCAAGCATCCGCAAGCAGTATCCCGGCCACGCCAAGCGCGTGATGATGGGCATGTGGTCTTTTCTGCGGCAGTTCATCTACACCAAGTATGTCATCGTGGTGGACGAGGATATCGACATCCGCAGTTGGGAAGAGGTGATCTGGGCGATTTCCACCCGGATGGATCCGGCCCGGGATACGGTGCTGATTGAAAATACCCCCATCGACTACCTCGACTTCGCCTCCCCGGTTGCCGGCCTCGGCTCGAAAATGGGCCTGGATGTGACCAGCAAATGGCCCGGGGAAACCAATCGGGAGTGGGGGCGACCGATTCGCATGAGCGATGAGGTCAAGTCGAGGGTGGATGGGCTTTGGGATTCGCTGGGGATTGGTCAAGGGAATTGAAGATCGTGGCCTTTCATGACATCGCCGCCGGCCTTGCCCCGCATCACATGGTCACCATGGCAGCCGCGCCAGGAGCCTGCGCCGCAGGCTCCTAGCTTGCGTGAGCCCAGGATACCGGCAGGCGCTCGATTTCACCGCGGCCCTGGGCCATCCACTTCTGCACAAAGGGATTGTCGAGCAGGGTTTCCAGATACTCCCGGGCGGGTTGGCTCAACTCAGGCTGATAGCTGTTGAAGATCACCGCAGTGGGTGCGAACAGGCAGTCGGCGATGGAGAAGCGGCCGAAGAGGTAGTCGCCGTTTTCGCCGAACTTGTGCCGGCAGCAGTTCCAGATGGCGTCGATGCGCGCCACCTCATTGAATAGCTGCTCGGAAAGCGACAGTTTCATCGAGGCCTTGCAGTTCATGGGCCAGTGCTTCTTCAGCGCCGGGAATTCGGAGTGGATTTCATTGCTGACCGAGCGAGCGCTCGCCCGGCGGCGGGGATTGGATGGCCAGGCGCCGCCCTTGACCAACTCCTCGTTGATGTATTCGCAAATCGCCAGGGAGTCCCAGACGGTGATTTCCCGGTGCAATAGCACCGGCACCTTGAGCGAGGGGGAGTAGGGGCCGAGTTTCTCCGCCGTGTTGTCCTGATAGAGGGCGATCTGAATCTCTTCGAACTCGATGTCGAACATCTTCAGCAGAAGCCAGGGACAAAGCGACCAGGAAGAGTAATTCTTGTCCCCGATGACGAGTCGAATGTCTTTCATTTGCATCTCCCAATCCGGCGGCGCCAATTCGAACGGCTCCCATTTAACAGCAGCTTTCTTGCCACGCAAGGCATGGATTCGGCCCATGTGCTGATTAAATATGGCAGAATGATGGCAATGGCTCCGGTCGCCGGGATTGTTTCTCGGCCCTGCGGGGCTGTGCGTTATAGTGAGGCTCAACCCGGCAGCGCATGGGCGGCAGTCAGGCAGATACCGTGAGCAGACGAATCGCAATAGTCGAAGACGAGGCGGCCATCCGCGAGAACTATGCGGATGTGTTGCGCCGCCAGGGCTACGACGTGCAGACCTACGCCAATCGCCAGGACGCCATGGGTGCTTTTGGCATGCGGCTGCCGAATCTGGCGATCATCGATATCGGCCTTGAGGACGAGATCGATGGCGGCTTCACCCTGTGCCAGGAGTTGCGGTCGATGTCGAACACCCTGCCCATCATTTTCCTCACCGCACGGGACAACGATTTCGACACTGTGAGCGGCCTGCGCATGGGCGCCGACGATTACCTGACCAAGGACATCAGCCTGCCCCATCTCACCGCCCGCATCGCCGCGCTGTTCCGGCGGCAGGACATTCTCGACCAGCCCGCATCGCCGGAAAACCTGCTCCAGCGCGACAAGCTCACCCTCGATATCGGGCGGCTCGCGGTGCAATGGTCGGGGCAGGCGGTGGACCTGACCGTCACCGAATTCTGGATGGTGCACGCGCTGGCGAAGTTCCCGGGCCATGTGAAAAGCCGCCAGTCCCTGATGCAGGAGTCGAAGATTTTTGTCGACGGCAGCACCATCACATCCCACATCAAGCGAATCCGCAAGAAGTTCACGAATTTCGATCCCGACTTCAACTGCATCGAGACCGTGTACGGAATCGGCTATCGCTGGAACTCCGCCTGACCCGGCGGCCATCCCGACGCCATGAGGCTGTTCAATAACCTGTTCAGCATCCGCTCCCGGCTGATATTCCTCTCCAGCCTGCTGCTGCTCATCCCGGTGCTGGTGTACCAGTACATTCTGGCCATGGACGAATACCTCCGCAGCGGCCAGGAACTCACCGTGCTCGGCGAGGCCCGGGCCCTGGCCACGGCGCTCAATGACCGGCCCGAACTTTTCGACGAAGGCACATTCGGCCGCGCCGCCCAGACCGGCGACCTGTACATCTATCCGGTGTATTCGCCGCTGTCCCTCAACGACGGTTCGCTGGTGGACTGGGGCGTGTACCAGCAATACGAGCTGGACTACAGCGTGGCGGACTATTTGCGCACGCCGCTGAACCCGGCGCGCGTCTACGCCAACGACGAATCGCTGTCCTTCCGCAGCATGGTGGGCGAGCACAATGGCTCGCTCTACGCCTATTTCAAGGTGCGCGACGACAGCATCGTTTACCGCTCCCGGGAGTCGCTCAGCGTCATCCGCAGCGACTTTTTGCAAATCTCCATGCTCACCGCGGACGGTCGCGACGTGGACCGCATCGTCATTGCGCCGCACGAGCCCGAGTTCCTGTATCCCTTCCGGGTGAATGCCGATTACAGCGAGCCGGTCTACGAGGAGCGCATCAGCGGCCAGTGGTATGAAGTCGAAGGCGGCTACGAGATCGAATTGCAGATCCCCATGGACATGCTCGGCGAGCGGCTCGGCTTCGCCATTTTCGATGTGGATGATCCGGCAACCCGGAACATCGCCACGGTCATCGCCACCCACAGGTCGCTGGAAGGCGCCGAACTAGGTTCCCTGCAACTGCCGACGCCGGAGATTGATCGCATCGTCGCCGGCATGGGCCGCAGCAATTCCCATATTCAGGTGGTTGACCGTTCCGGCCGGGTATTGCTCACCGTGGGGGACATCCAGAGCGCCACCGGGCTGATACTTTCCAATATCAACAATCCGCCGGCCAACCGCTATTGGGCGTTCGTCCAGAACAATGTGCTCACACCGCTCTACAACCTGATCCTGACCCAGCCAAGCACCAACTTCATCGACGACCTCTACTCGGAAGTCGCCCGGGAAGGCGACCATGTCGCCGCCGCGCTCAATGGCGAGCCCTTTACCAGTTTCCGCGAGCTCGAGGACACCCAGACCATGATCCTCGAAGCCAGCCATCCGATTTTCGCCGGCGACGAGGTCATCGGCGCGGTGATCGTCGACCAGAACATGAACGGCCTGCGCAGTTTCCGCAATCAGGCTTTGGAAGGATTGTTCAATACCATCATCGCGGTAATGCTCGCGGTGACCCTCGGCCTGTTCTTCTTCGCCTCGCAGATCTCCAACCGCGTGCGCGGCCTGCGCAACCAGGCCGAAGGCATCATCGACGAGAGCGGCCGGGTTCGCAACACCATCGTGCCGTCTCCCAATTCCGACGAAATCGGCGACCTGTCGCGCAGTTTTTCGAATATCGTGGAGCGTCTCAGCCAATACACGAGCTACCTGGAAAACATGTCCTCGCGGCTGTCACATGAACTGCGCACGCCGGTGACCGTGGTGCGCTCCTCCATCGAGAATCTGGGCAGCACCGACAATCCCCGGGAATCCCAGGTCTACATCAAGCGCGCCGAGGAAGGCATCAGCCGGCTCAATCTCATTCTCACCAACATGAGCGAGGCCACCCGGCTCGAACAGATGCTGCAAACCTCGGAAAAGGAAGTGATCGACCTCGCCGAAGTGGTCAGGGGCTGCGTAGAAGGCTACCGGCTGGCCTATCCGGAATCGAAATTCTCCCTGGACATCGGCATCAGCGGCCCGCCGGTGCAGGTCAAGGGCGTTCCCGAATACATCGCCCAATTGCTCGACAAGCTCATCGCCAATGCGGTGGAGTTTTCCCATCCCGGGGCGCCCATCATCGTCAATTGTCGCAGTGTGCGCGATCAGGCAGTGATACGCATCGGCAACGCCGGGCCTTACCTGCCGGAAGAAATGTCGGACCGGATTTTCGAATCGATGGTTTCCGTGCGGCCGCACCAGAAGCAGAAACAGCCCCATCTCGGCATGGGCCTGCATATCGCCCGGCTCATCACCGATTTCCACAACGGCCACATCCGCGCCGACAACCGGCAGGATGTGGAAGGCGTGACGATCACGGTGACGATTCCGCTCCACTTCCGCTAACCTCCCCCGTCATTCCGCGCGAAGTCGCGGAATCTCTTGCCGGTGGCTGTTTGCCAGACGCAGCTTCACGCTACCATGGGGGGCGTGTATACTGCGTGCCGGATTTTCCGGGGTGGTTTTGCGGCGCCCCGATTTGGACCTGTTCTTTTCTGATGGCGCAATTCGTTGAATTCATAGGCAATCACCTGCTTTTGGCCGGGATGTGGGTGGTTACGCTGCTGGCGATAATCGTTTATCATGCCCGCGCCGCAGCCGCATCGGTAGGCCCCCAGCAGGCGGTGACGATGATCAATCGCGAAGGCGCGATTGTGGTTGATATCAGGGACAGGAAGGAGTTTGACCAGGGTCATATCGCCGGGGCCGTCAACATTCCGCTGGCGAAGCTCAAGCAGCGCATGGCCGAGTTGAACAAGCACAAGGACAAACCCAAACTGGTGGTGTGCAAGCTCGGCCAGCAATCCGGCGCGGCGGTGAAGAGTATGGAAGAAGCCGGCCACGAAAACGTCGTCAAGATGACCGGCGGCATTTCAGAGTGGACCGCGCGGTCCTTTCCGTTGATCAAGAAATAACGACCGGATGGGCGCGGGCCCGCCGCCGTCAAATTGGGAGCGATCATGGCTGAGAACGAAACGAACGAGCAAAGCGGACAGAACCAGGATGGCGCCGGCACCGCGCCGGAGCAGGCCGGGCAGCAAGCCCAGGGGGGAGACCCGAATGCTCCGCAGTTCGCCTTGCAGCGCATCTATCTCAAGGACTTCTCCTTCGAGTCGCCGCGCAGCCCCGGCGTGTTTACCGGGCAGTGGAGCCCCAAGATCAATTTTGAAGTCAAGAGCCGCTCCGAGAAATTCCAGGAAAACACCTACGAAGTCGTACTCACCCTGACGGTTGACGCCAAGCTTGAGGACAACACCGCGTTTCTGGTGGAAGTCCAGCAGGCCGGCATTTTCGCCTGCGCCAATATGGAAGCCCGGCAGCTTGAGCAGGTATTGTCCACGGTGTGCCCCAATATCCTCTTTCCCTACGCCCGGGAATCCATCGATTCCATCGTTACCAAGGGCAGCTTTCCTCCGCTCATGCTGGCGCCCATCAATTTTGATGCAGTCTATGCGGAGCAGAAGCGGAGGCAGGCGGAACAGCAGGCTGCACAAACCCCGCCTACTGCCGTGAATTGAGTTCGTGGATTTTTCGCGTCAGGGTATTGCGGCCCCAGCCGAGTAGCTGGGCCGCATCCTGCTTGCGACCGGCGGTGTGCTTGAGTGCGATATCGATCATCGCCCGCTCGAAGGCTGGCGTGGCGTCATCCAGAATGCCGATATTCCCCTGCTTGAGTTGATCGTCGGCCCATGACTTGAGCGCCGCGGTCCAGTTGTCGGCGGCGCCGGGGGTGTCGCGCTGCCCGGCGAACTCCGGCGGCAGGTCGGTGATGTACACCTCTCGACCGGAAGCCATCACCGTGATCCAGCGGCAGAAGTTCTCCAGTTGTCGCACATTGCCCGGCCAACTCAACCCTTGCAGGTACTGCTCGGTTTCCGGACGAAGCGATTTCACCGGCGCGTCGAGTTCCGCCGCCGCCCGGGCGAGGAAATGCCGCACCAGCCGGGGGATGTCTTCGCGCCTTTCGCTCAGTTTGGGCACGTGAATGCGAATCACGTTGAGGCGGTGAAAAAGGTCTTCGCGGAAGTGGCCCTGCTCCACCTGCTTTTCCAGATTCTGGTGCGTGGCGGCGATGATGCGCACGTCCACCCGCACCGGCAGATGCCCTCCCACGCGGTAGAACTCCCCTTCCGAAAGCACCCGCAGCAGGCGCGTCTGGGTGGCCTGGGGCATGTCGCCGATTTCATCGAGGAACAGGGTGCCGCCATCGGCCTGTTCAAAACGTCCGGTGCGCCGCTGGGCGGCCCCGGTGAAGGCGCCCTTTTCGTGGCCGAACAGCTCCGATTCGATCAGCTCGGCGGGAATCGCAGCCACATTGAGCGCCACGAAAGGCTGCTCGGCCCGGGGGCTGTGCTGGTGCAGCGCCCGGGCCACGAGTTCCTTGCCGGTGCCCGACTCGCCATTGATCAGCACCGAGATATTCGAATGAGACAGCCGGCCGATGGCGCGGAAGACTTCCTGCATGGCGGGCGCTTCGCCGATGATGTCCCGGGCCGGCTCGGGCTGTCCGTTGCCCGCCCTGACGGTTTCCCCCCGCTCGCTGGCGTGTTCCAGGGCCCGGCGGGTTACCGCGATGGCGTCTTCGATATCGAATGGCTTGGGCAGGTAATCGAATGCGCCGCGGCTGTAGGACATGACCGCGCTGTCGAGGTCGGAATGCGCGGTCATGATGACGACCGGCAAATCCGGATGCGAGGATTTCACCGAAGACAGCAATTCCAGACCGCTGATTCCCGGCATGCGGATATCGCTGATGATGGCATCGGGCGTTTCGTGGCGCAGGCGCTGGAGCAGATCCTCGCCGCTGGCGAAGGCCACGGTGGCAAGGCCCTCGTTGCCCAGCGACTTTTCAAGCACCCAGCGGATCGAGCGATCATCGTCGAGAATCCACACTGCGGGGCGGTCGGCGTTCATGGACCGGGCTCCGGCGCCGCCGGGTTGCCGGCGCCGCGCTGATAGGGCAGCAACAGGCGGAAACAGGTATGCCCGGATTCGCTTTCACATTCGAGCAGCCCGCGATGTTCGCTGACGATGGCGTGGGCAATGGGCAGGCCAAGCCCGGTGCCTTCCGGGCGACCGGTAACCATGGGGAAAAAAATCGATTCGCGCAAATGTTCGGGAATGCCCGGACCATTGTCGATGATTTCCACGGAAATGGCCGGATGACGCGAACGGGGGCCGAAAGTGACCTTGCGCACCGTGCGGGTGCGCAGGGTGATGGCGCCGAGATCGTGTTTCACCGCCGGGCTGGAAAGCGACTGCATGGCGTTGCGGACGATGTTCAGGGTTGCCTGGATAAGCTGCTCCGGATCGGCATGCAGGTTCGGGATGCTGGGGTCGTAGTCGCGCATGAGCCTGATGCCGCGCCCGTCAATCTCCGCCGCCACGAGATTGCGCACCCGCTCGACGACTTCGTGGATATTGACGCTGCGGGTTTCCAGCGGCTTGCGGGAGCCGGTGAGGCGGTCCACCAGATTGCGCAGGCGGTCGGCTTCGTCGATGATGATGCCGGTGTAGTCGGCAAGCTCCGCGTCGGGCAGTTCCCGGGCGAGCAACTGGGCCGCGCCGCGCAGGCCGCCGAGCGGATTCTTGATCTCGTGTGCCAGGCCGCGGACGAGTTCCCGGGTGGTGGCCTGGGTGGTGCTGAACATCTGGTCGCGGCTGATGCGCTGGGAGTATTCCAGGGAATTCATTTCAAGCAGGGCGAGCGCTTCTCCGCCAAGGTCGATGGGAGTGATCGTGTAATCCAGGTCCACGGTTTTTTCCTGGGGCAGGCGCCAGGAAACCATCCGCTTGGTGAAGCCGCTGTGTTCGCGCAGGGCCTGACTCATGGCTTCGATATCCTCCGCTCCATTGCGGAAAACCTCGCCGAGGAAGAGCCCGACCGCCTTGCGGGAACTGGTGGCGAGCAGGTCTTCCGCAGCGGGGTTGACAAGGTGGATGCGCAGGTCCGCGTCAAGCAGCAGTACGGCCGTGTTCAGGCCGTCGAGCAGCCGCCTGTAGTCGATTCGCCTCTCCACAGGTTTGCATCCCGCGCAGGACGATGAACCGGCTGGGCCCATCGCAAGCCTGGGGGAAGCTCTGATCATGTCAGAGCTTCCCTGCGGCACAAGGATGTGCCGCCGAATTCGATGGCACAAGCCATTGAATTCGGAAAACTTAGTCCGCCAGCGCTTCCTTGGTGGACCGGATGATCGCCGCGGCGACCTTGTACGGGTCGGCATTGGAAGCGGTGCGGCGGTCTTCCAGCCGCCCCTTCCAGCCAGCCTGGACTGTGGCCACCGGAATCCGGATCGATGCGCCCCGGTCGGAGATGCCGTAGGAGAACACGTCGATGGCCTGGGTTTCGTGCAACCCCGTCAGGCGCTGATCGTTGCCGGCGCCATACACCGAAATGTGCCGGTCGATATTGCGGCCAAAGCTGTCGCAGATCTTGGTGAAGATTTCTTCGTCGCCGGCGTCGCGCATGACGCTGTTGGAGAAGTTGGCGTGCATGCCGGAGCCGTTCCAGTCGAGTTCCTTGCCCAGCGGCTTGGGTTCCCAGTTGATGGAGACGCCATGGCGCTCGGCGGTGCGCTCCAGAAGATAGCGGCAGATCCAGGTTTCGTCGCCGGCGCGCTTGGCGCCCTTGGCGAAGACCTGGAATTCCCATTGCCCGGCGGCGACTTCGGCATTGATGCCTTCCACATTGATATTTGCCGCCAGGGACAGGTCAAGATGTTCGTCGACGATTTCCCGACCGTGGCAGTTCAATGCGCCCACGGAACAGTAATACAGGCCCTGTGGTCCGGGATAGCCGCCGGCGGGAAAGCCGAGGGGGGCATTGGTGGAAGGGTCCCACAGAAAGTATTCCTGTTCAAAGCCGAACCAGAAGTCGTCGTCGTCATCGTCAATGGTGGAGCGGCCATTGGAGCGGTGGGGGCTTTCATCGGCGTTGAGCACTTCACACATGACGAGATAGCCGCTGGCCCGGTCCGGATCTTCGTAAATCGCGACCGGTTGCAACAGGCAATCCGAATCATCGCCGCTGGCCTGCTGTGTCGAGCTGCCGTCGAATGACCACTGTGGGCAGCTTTCCAGCGTCCCGTCGAAGTCTTCCCTGATCATTGTCTTGCTGCGCAGGTTCTGGGTCGGCATGTAGCCGTCCAGCCAGATGTATTCGAGTTTCGATTTCATTTTCCAACTGCCTCCTGGGTTATGGATTGCTGTGCCGCCAGACTCCGGGCCCTTCGGTTATCATGTGGGCGTCAGGGACTGGGCTGCCTGTTTGTGAGCAAGATGTATGCCATGGCTTTGGAGCGCATGGAATTGCCCGAATCGGGTGCAAAATCCTCAAATCACGCGAAAGAATTGCACCAAAAAAGCGCTTTTCGCAGAATAATAGCACCAATTCAGTGCATTGCCTGCATCAGCCTGACAGAATTGCCCGCTTTCGGCGCGGCGCACTATTCCGGTGCTGCGTGATGAGTTTATAGCCGCCATGCTGTTTCTGGTCAAACTGTTTCCCGAGATCACCATCAAGAGCCGCAGCGTGCGCCGCCGGCTTGTGCGCCTGTTGCGCAGGAACATCAAGGCGGTGCTGCAGCCATGGGCGGAACAGTTGCGGGTCAGCGGCGAGTGGGACCTGATCGAGGTCGAGCTCGAATCCGCTACCGCCGGCCCGGAAGTGCTGGAAAAGCTGCGGCTGATCCCGGGAATTTCGGTAATTCTCGAGGCGAGGAAGTACCCACTGCCCGATTTCGACGGGATTCTGGCCATCGCCCTGGAGCATTATGGAGAGGCGCTTGCTGGCAAGACCTTCGCGGTGCGCTGCAAGCGCAGCGGTCGCCATGCCTTTCGTTCGGTGGATGTGGAGGCCTTTGTCGGCACCGGTCTCAGGCGCGACACGGCGGCAGCGGGAGTCGATCTCGGCAATCCCGAGGTGCTCGTGTCGCTGGAAATCCGACATGAAAAGTTGTACCTGGTGCTCGGGCGCCATACCGGGCTCGGCGGTTTTCCCCTGGGCGGGCAGGGCGCCGTGCTGTCGCTGATATCCGGGGGATTCGATTCAGCGGTTTCGAGTTATCTCGTCATGCGCCGGGGCTTGCAGACGCACTACTGCTTTTTCAATCTTGGCGGGGACACCCACCGGTTTGCGGTACGCGAACTCGCGCTGTATCTCTGGCTGAAGTACCACAGCCCGCACCGGGTGAAATTCGTCACGGTGCCGTTTGCCGATGTGGTTCGGGAAATCCTCGAAAAAGTCGACAATCCACAAATGGGCGTGGTGCTGAAACGGATGATGTTGCGGGCAGCCGATCGCATCGCAGCCGAAGTCGGCGCGGAGGCGCTGGTCACCGGAGAGAGCGTGGCCCAGGTTTCCAGCCAGACACTGACCAATCTCGCAGTCATCGACAGCGTTGCCGGGCGCCTCGTGATCCGCCCCCTGGCAACCACCGACAAGCAGCGGATCATCGATCTCGCCCGGGAAATCGGCACCGAGGAGTTTTCGCGTCACATTCCCGAATACTGCGCGGTGATTTCCGACAAGCCCACGACCAGGGCGCGCCTGGAACGAGTGGAACGTGAGGAGGCGAAGTTCGACCAGGCGGTGCTTGAGGCCGCAGTCGCCAATGCCTCGATACAGGTGATTACCGAAATCTTCGTGGATGAGGGCGAAGGCACGGAAGAGATAACCATACTGGAGCGGCCCGAGCCCGGCGATACCGTAATCGATATCCGCCACGAATCCGAACAGGGCTTTGCTCCCGAGACGCTGAAGTCTGCCGGAGCGCCGCTGCTGCACATTCCTTTTTACCGCCTCGCCGGCGAGTTTCCCCGGCTGGAAGCCGATTCGCGCTATCTGCTCTACTGCGAACGCGGCATGATCAGCCGCCTCCACGCCGCCCATCTGCGGGATGCCGGCCACCGCAATATCGCGGTGCTGGACCCGCGCCTGTCCACTTGAAGCGGCAACAGTTGTTACTGGCGCCTCTGTGCGGTTATTCGTTCTGTCATTCTGCGCGTAGTCGCAGAATGACGGTTGCCTCATTTTCCCCAATTACTGGCGATTCCGGCCCGAATTGACCTAACATTGCCCGAGCCCTTGCAAGAGTCCCGTCCGTGCAAACCCTGTTCCCCGAAATCAAGCCTTATCAGCGCCACAAGCTCCAGGTCTGCGACCTGCACGAGATCTATCTCGATGAAGCCGGCAACCCGGACGGCATTCCGGTGGCATTCGTCCACGGCGGCCCCGGCGCGGCCTGCGACCGTAATTCCCGCCGTTTCTTCGACCCGGAGCTGTTTCGCATCATCACTTTCGACCAGCGCGGCTGCGGGCGATCCAAGCCACATGGCGAATTGCGCGAGAACACCACCGGCGACCTGATCGCCGACATGGAAAAAATCCGCGAACACCTGGGCATCGAACAATGGGTGCTGTTCGGCGGCTCCTGGGGCGCCACCCTGAGCCTGCTCTACGCCCAAACCCACCCCGGTCGCGTTACCGCCATGGTGCTGCGGGGCATTTTCCTGTGTCGCCAGCGCGATATGGACTGGCTGTTCCGCGAAGGCGCCAACCGCATTTTCCCCGATGGCTGGGGCGATTTCCTCAAACCCATCCCCGAAAGTGAGCGCCATCGCCTGCTCGACGCCTATTACGAGCGCCTCACCGGTCCCGACGAACTGGCGCGAATGGCCGCCGCCAAGGCCTGGGCCACCTGGGAGGCAAGCTGCGCCACTTTGCGCCATGACCCGGCGGGCCTGTCCCAGTTCACCTCGCCCCACCGGGCGCTGGCCCTGGCGCGGGTTGAGGCGCATTATTTCGTCAACGATTGTTTCATCAGGGAAAACCAGATTCTCAACAATATGGAGACCCTGGCGGACATCCCCGGCCAGATCATTCACGGCCGCTACGATATGGTCTGCCCACTGGACAACGCCACCGAGTTGCACCACCGCTGGCCCGGCTCGGAGCTTTGCATCGTGCGCGAAGCCGGGCATTTCGCCACCGAGCCGGCGCTTACCGACTGCCTCGTCAAGGCTACCGACGAAATCGGCCGGGATCTGTCGCCGGTAAGTTGAGACTGTCCGGCCTGTCGCGATGATTGTCCTCATCCAGCGCGTCAACTGGGCGCGGGTCGCCATCGGCGGCACCACCCATGCGGAAATCGGCAAGGGCTTGCTGGCCCTGGTGGGATTGGAGCGGGAGGACGGCGATGCGGAAATGTCCCGCATGGTGGACCGGCTGCTGCGCTACCGGGTGTTCGCCGACTCCAAGGGCAAGATGAATCTCGACCTGCGGGCGGTGAACGGCGACCTGTTGCTGGTATCCCAGTTCACCCTCGCCGCCAGCACCGGCAAGGGCCTGCGGCCCGGTTTCTCCAGCGCCATGCCGCCCGCCGGGGCCGAGCCGCTGTTCGCAAGAATGGTGGCAACCGCCGCAGCCCGGCACCCGGCCACCAAAAGCGGCGTATTCGCCGCCAACATGCAAATCTCCCTGGAAAACGACGGCCCGGTGAGTTTTATCCTGCGCTGACTTCCTCCAGAGATATACCCACTTTTGGGGACGAACGGGAGGAAAAAGAGACCCGGCCCTTCGGGTTGTGCCTGTCACGTCGCCACCCGGCGTTGCGACTCGTTCATTTGGAATCACCAAACTACGTTCCTCGCGCCTTGATTGGCGACGTGACAGACACAACAGGGCAACAGCGTATAGTGTGAACAGGCCCTTATTTGAATGTTTGAAAAGAAATCTCTAAAGATTCGAAAATATCTACCGAAGAGAAATAATGTGCAAATAAAACCCGTAGTTTTGAAAAATTTCACATGATGTATCCCAATGCCCGCGTCCCAAGCCTTGCCCTGTCTCCCCTTTGCCATTCCGCCGCCTTCCTGCTTCTGTTTGTGCTGTTGCTGATTCCCGTGGTCGCAATCGCCCAGGATGGTTTGGGCGGACAGGGCAACCCGCCCGGGCAGCAACAGGACCCCGACGACCCGGGTGACCCCGGCAATGATGACGACGAAGACGGCGGATCAAATAGCCCGGAGGGAGAAGGTTCCGAACCCGTTTTCCTCACCACTTCGGTCTCGCCCGCCCGGGTTCCCATCACCTCCGGCACCGCCACGATAACCTGGGAAGCCGACAACGCCAGATACTGCACAGTGGACGGTGTCGCACGGGCGACCTCCGGCAAGATTACCGTTGGCCCGTGGACCACCACTGGCGCGAAAAGCATACTGATCGAGTGTTACAACAACGGCAAGGCCGGATACGCCGCCGATTCCGTTACCGTGACGGTCTATGGTGTTCCAAAACCGGTGATCACCACCACGCTTTCAAAGTCCCTGCTCGAAGCCAATGTCGACAAGTTCACCGTCACCTACTCGGCGACCAACGCCAAGTCGTGCATGTTCGCGGGCACGAAGTATCCGACCAGCGGAACAGCCACACTCGGACCCTATCCGGCGGGAAAACACAGCCTGACCTTTTCATGTTCTGGTGATGGCGGTTCCACTTCCCACACCATCAACTGGGAAGCCATAACCGCCGTTACCTTGAGTAGCAGCGTTTCGCCAACGACGGTCAAGGCCAACGGCTCGGAAACGGCGCGGGTTTCCTGGACCGGCGCCCACGCCGATTCCTGCACCCTGGACGGCGCAACCGCCGCCAAGTCGGGTTCGAAGGATTTCGGCCCCTATTCCTACAGCGAAGCCGGATCAAAATCCGCCACCGTCGCCTGCAAGAACCGCCTCGGCTCCAAAACGAGCACGGTGAACTGGACCGTCAACGCGCTCGCGCCTTCGGTTTCCGCTACACTGTCCCAAAACCCGGTTGTCGCGGACGTGGACACCGTGAATCTCTCCTGGACCAGCAGCGACAGTGACTATTGCTCCTACGGCGGCAGTCGGCGGGGAGTCAACGGCACGGTCTCGAATCTCGGACCCTTTTCCGCCGGAAACCACGCATTCACGGTCAGTTGCACCGGCACGGGCGGCACGACCAGCGACACCGTCACGCTCACCGCCGAGGAACCGGCGCCGCCGCCGACGGTCACGGTGAGCCTGGACCCCACAACCATCACGGCGAACACCGGAATATCCACCCTGAAATGGGGAAGCGAGCACGCGGCCTCCTGCTCCCGGGATGGAACCACCATCGCAACTGGTGGTACCGCCAGGGTTGGTCCCTATTCAACACCAGGAACCTACAACATCACCGTAACCTGCTCCGGGACTGGCGGTTCCGCCAGCGACACAGCACCATTGGTGGTGGAACCCGAACCAGCCGCGCGACCCACGGTTTCACTAAACCTGCGCCCCGCCACGATCACAGCCGAAACCGGAAAATCCACATTATCCTGGAGCAGCATCGGAGCAACGTCCTGTTCGCTCAATGAAGACCCGGTCGCCACTACCGGCAGCGATTCTCTCGGACCGTATTCACAGGGAACCTATACCTTCACCTTGAATTGCTCCGGCACAGGCGGCTCGGCAAGCGATTCGGTTATTCTGACTGTTGTGCCCGCACCAGTGGTGCGGGTGAGCTTGTCCAGCGCCACCGTTGTAGCGGATCGGGAAACAGTCGAAGTTTCGTGGTCCAGCACCAATGCGACTTCCTGCAAGTTCGGCAGCACCGACCTTCCAACGAGTGGGGATCGGACAGAGGGACCGTTTTCCGCCGGGGACCACGAACTGACTATCAGTTGCACCGGCGCCGGAGGCACCGTCAGTCAAACTGTTGAACTGACTGCCGTGGCCTTGCCAACGGTCACCGCGAGCTTCAGCCCCGCAACGGTTGTCTCCCATGTCGGAGAGGCAACGCTGACATGGACCAGCACTGGCGCAACCGTCTGTTTACTCACTGACCGCGGACAGTTGGAAACCAGCGGCTCCCTGTCGGGATTCGGGCCGTTTTTCGATGGCATTTATCGATTCTCGGTCATTTGCGAAAACTCGATCGGCGCCGCGGTCGGCACAACAGCAGCGGTAACCGCCAAGGCAAGTTCGACGGCCGAAAATGCTCCCGCCGCTCCTGAAAACCTGAAAGCCGCTCCGAACCCAAGTATTGACGGCAACGTGACATTGACATGGGACGCCCCTTCGTCCGGTACAACTCCGACGGGATACTTGGTGTACCTTGGTCGCGGCACCAATGGTCCTCTCGCGAAATCTTTCTCCGCACGGTCGATCAAACAATTAAAATTGCCTGTCGGTTCCTCGGAATTCAATGTTTTCGCTTGTAGTGGCACAGAGAGCAAACCGGATTGCGGGCCAGCAGCAACGATTACGGTATCCGCTCCGCCGCCGGACTCTGATGGTGACGGAATGCCGGACAGCTGTGAGACCGCCTTCGGATTTGACCCACAAGACTCGACTGACGGAGGTAATACTGACACAGACAATGATGGTGTCTCCAATGTAGACGAATGTGTCAATGGAACAGATCTGAGACGGCGGGAGCTGCTAGGATTCGACGATCAGTATGTCGCTTACGGAAAGCCAAATTCCGATGACATCTACATAGCAAGAATCTATGACAACTCTGTTGTTCCTGGAGTCGCTGGCTTTTATCTGAAACAGTCCAATGAACCAACTCATTTCTACAATATAGTTCAGAGGATAGATTCTAAAGAAGCTATGGATGACGGTTTCAACTTGGAGGAACATTTGTCATTCGATCTTGAAATTGTAGAAATGAATATGGATGGTGTACCGGATCTGTATATCGGTGGATTGGAAAACCATGTCACTGGTCGTTCCAATGTTCTTATCTATGGGAGCAAAATTCCAAGAGGAAATGTGCTTGGATATACGGAATTTGACAAACCCTTTGTCCAATTTCTTCAAGAATTTGGTGGATTTATGGCAAACAGTTCTTATTTTGAGTTGAAAGCTGAGGAAAATGGCTGGTTTGAAAAATCAAACCAAGAGCCGGATAGCATTGTTTCGGAAGATAATCAAAGGAGAAGGTATGATTACTCGAATTTTAACCAAGATGCCTATAAATTCAGCCTTGAGATCGACTCCATACTGAAAAATGGGCTGTCACAGAACTCCGAATGGATTTCGATAATTGAAGGATACTATGGCATTCCGGGGCTATTTGAGAGCTTAATTGATACGAGATGTTTTGTTGTTTGCACTACTGCCGATCTGCCTCAACCCGGCGAATTTGGCTGGAATGATCTATTCTGGCCAGTATATGTATACATTTTCCTGCAAATGTATGATTTTACAGCAGCACAAGATATAATTGAGCATGATCTAATTGATCATTTCTTTCACTACACGCAAAGTGCTGCCGCGAAGATGATTGCTGATACCCGCATACTTGGACGAGGTATAGGAACCGGATATCTCACAAAGAGCTACTATTTTAATGGGCGAACTGCTCGCAGCGAATTGGCAATTTGTAATTTCCCTATAAACGCATATGTCTTATTTGTATACAGCAGACAAGATGGGGCATTTAACCAAGTTGTGCGTGGACCCGGAATAGTTAAACCAATTAATTGTCAAAATGGTGAGAAATTGCCTGGAGGAGGGTATGAATGGACAGTGGCAACTCCGGCGATACCAACAGGAAGGGTTTGGAGCTTTGATTTTTGATAAGTGGTGGATGCAAATTTGAATTTTTGGGAAGACTGTGGAATTTTTAAATCGGATAACATTGGTTTGCAATTTTGAGAGAAAACAAATGAGGAAATCAAGAACACTTGAAGAACTAAGAAAAATCCAAGATTGGATACTTAGCCGAAAAAGCGTAAAAAAACGTCTTCGAGAATCTAGGACTGTGCATGACATTATAGCAATACCAAACGTACTAACTGAAGAAAACATTGAAGCGGCTAGAGAGTATGAATGGTCTATGCTAGGTCCGACAGTGAGATCACCACAAGAAGGTGATATATATATCACAAAAAGAGATATTAATACACTAATTGGTGTCGATTTTGACGCACGATATTCAGCAACTATTGAAGGGGTCATATCTAAAGGTACGAAACTTGTTATCGGATACAATAATCCTAAACCTTTCTTGATAGTCGCTTATCCATACGAATTGAAAGAGCAAGAAAAAAAACTGATTCCTGAAAAATTTCTCAGAGATAACGCTTATAAAGGTTTTTCTTTTGTGTTCAAAATATCTGAACTGAAAGATGGGTTACAGTTTAAATCAGATGCTATTGGTACTTGATTCCCATCAAGTCAGCAATTGTAAGCACAGGGTCCAAACCCATGGGACATCCACTCAACGACGGGCTTCCACGGGACACCCATCTAGGAGGCTGCGCCGTAGGAATTCGCGAAAGCGAAAATTCGCTATCGCCGCACCCCTGGCTGATCGATTGAGGCGGATATTGGTGGATATGCAACGAAATCGAGCGGCCAGGGGCGTGGATGAGAGCGGATTTGCAGCCGTGAATTCCTACGCTCCTCGCGTCTTGCTCTGCGGCGAGGACGACTATAACGGCAAAAACTTCGACCACCGCAAATCCTGGCTCCTGGCGCGGATGAAAATGCTGGATATCCAGAAGCGGGCGATTGTGCTGGTGAGGGAGTCATGGAGGAGTCATGGGACACCCACATGATGGGTGCCCTATTTTCACGCCGGTCGCGATATGGCCTCTCGTAATCGATTCTTGATTCCATCATCCAGTTGCGCTGACTGCCTGGACCTTTAGGTATTCTCTGAAAAACTCCATCCGTGGAGTTTTTCATTATCGCAAAACAAAAGCGTGGTTTTGTTTTGCTCCCGAAGCTCTGACTTAATCAGAGCTTTCTTAGATGCAGCCCTTCGCACTTTTGCAGGCAGCCTATGATTTCGAACAGGTTGCGTGCCTGGGGCCGGAACAGCGGACACGAACCATGGCGGTGACATGGCTGGACTTCGAGAATCGTTTCATGTCGCTTGCCGTTCCGGCCCTGCTCGACTTCATCGCGGACACTCCCGGGGTCTCGCGGGAGAAAATTCGGCGGGATAATGGGACACCCTCCAGATGGGTGTCCCACTGAACCTCCGCCATGGTGCTGCGGGGCATTTTCCTGTGCCGCCAGCGCGAGGAACTCGCAGTGGAGCGCAAATCCGGGCCCGCTCACTGGCTCTGGCCGAGCCGTCCCACCAGGAAGCAGAGGCGGGAGACCAGGAAGTTCAGGGAAAATAGGAATTTTCCTTCAATTTATGGATATACTAAGAATATTCATTTGCTCTTCCGTTACGCTCCGACGAGAGTCGAAGGGACGCCAGATCCGGGATTTTCGGGGCCTCAAAAATTTTTTCGCTCGAAATTACGCAGGTCCGAAAAATCTTTACTAACCTTTAGCTGCAAGCAAGGCTTAACTCAACTCAGCTACAGGAGAAGATCGATGAGAGAACTTACGTACGAAGAGATGGAGCAGGTGGATGGCGGAGTATTGCATGTATCAATTGCGATAGGCGCTATCGGGGGAGCTATCAACGGCTACAGCGATGCCGGAATACAAGGAGCGGTTGTCGGCGGGCTTCTTGGCGCTGCATCAGGCGTGTATGGCGGCGTGGCGGCTGTGGCCACGGGCGCCAGCAGACTGATGTTCGGGGCGTATTCCGTTGGGAGCATGGTGCTGAGCGACCAGGCAACAGGCCGGATGCCAAGGTGGTATTCATCGTGACAGGGTTGTTATAGCAACAAAATTGCTCTGTCGAAGATGTAACGCACATTCAAGCCGGGGACGGATGATGCCGTCCCCGGCAATCTTTTGGATTTATTGCAAACTGACCGGAAATCTGAATAGGAGATCAACCGGATTCTTCAGGAGAGAACATTATGGAATACCCACTGACTCTACTAGATTCGCTCATGATCGTACTGAT
The DNA here is from genome assembly GCA_022819645.1 of Pseudomonadales bacterium. Lineage (GTDB taxonomy): Bacteria > Pseudomonadota > Gammaproteobacteria > Pseudomonadales > Pseudohongiellaceae > UBA9145. Next base: position 74,555 of record JAJEGU010000003.1, on the reverse strand, counting down.
CGTGATGACATCGATCAATTTCCTGCCAGCAGTTGTGTGGGATATGAAAACGGGCCGCTATAGTGGCTACTTTGGCTGGAAAGCCCTGTCTATCCTCTTGTTCATAGCAGTTATCAGCGGCTTTGACTCGATTCGGCAGGGAAATAAAGGTCCGGCTGTAATGACGGATATCAGCTTCCACTTGTTTCAGGTGCTGGTTTTTTCCCGCATATTTGTGGAGTTCGCCCACCACCACAAGTACAAGGTCTGGCTGCACCGCCAATATCATAAGCTGACCAATCACGACGACCCTCGCGAAGCATAGCCTTGAGCGACCAGGCTTGGCCGGAACTACCGGATCGGCCGGGAACTTCACGGAGCCGCAGCCATGAGAAGCAATCGGGAGAACCCATTCACACCGAGTTTCGGCATAATGCCTCCATATCTGGCGGGTCGCGAATCCGCGCAGGATAAAACTCACCGGCCCGTCGTTTTCCAGGAAATTTGCATGTTGGCGGCGAAGACGCCGCTTCTGGTGGCGGGATGGCGGGCCGCGGCGGTTGCCACCATTCTTGCGAACAGCGGCTCGGCCTCGGTGGGCGGCATGGCGCTGGAGAAGCTTGGGCGCAGGCCCTTGCCGGTGCTGGCACGGGCGGCGTAGCAAAAAGATACCCGAAATCCTCGGACCAAAGGTGTTGGAGATTCCTGATCTGGTAGGATGGGTGTCTATTGGGGGATTGCCCGGTTTCCTTGCGACCGCAAGTTACGCGGCCATCGTTCGGACGCCATAGAGCGGGATGGACGCATCTCTGGTCACGATGATCAGTTTCTCTACCTGGGCCTGGGCGACAAGCATCCGGTCGATCGGGTCGCGATGGTGTGGCGGGAGACATCCCGCCTGTTCGGCGTGATGGAAGGACAACGGCAAATGGGTGAATCCTTCCTCTTCGATCAGTGCGGCCAGATTTTCTGGTGCGGTTATCCGCCCCTTGGCCCGCTTCGCGGAGATTTCCCATCCGCTGACCGCGCTAACAAAGACATCGTTTCCTGGATTGGCGATTGCGGTCCGTGCACCCTCAGCCAACTTGGGAACATCGCTCAGCCACCAAAGGAGTGAATGGGTGTCCAGCAACAGCCGACTCATCGTCAGCCCTCGTCCGGGAAAATCTTCGAATTCTCCACGGCTTCGGCAAGTTCCTCGTCCTCATCCTCGAAATCATCAGACATCCAGATCTGCCCTTTCAATCGGCCGGGTTTCCGCTCTTGCGGGCATTCGTTATACGGCAATAACCGCAGCCATGGCTCACCCGCCTTGCAAATCACGACCTCTTCGCCCTGGTGAACGAGTTCAGCCAGACGGGAGAGTTGCGATTTCGCCTCGTGCATGTTGACATTCATCTGAGTACTCGGTTAGCTAAGTCGAACTAAGTTTATTCTTCCTTTGGAAAATGTCAACCGGTAAGCACAGAAGCAAGGAGCCTGGCCGCAGAAGCTATCCTTTCATTGATTACACCGACTGCGCCTCGTTCGCCTCGTCTTCCTGTTGTCGCCTGCGGGCCATTTTACCGGCTACGATGCCGAGTTCGAACAGAGCCCACATGGGCAGGGCGAGCATGGACTGGGTGAAGGGATCCGGGGGCGTGAGCAGCATGGCGACGACGAAACAACCCACTACCACGTAGGGTCGTTTGCCGGCCAGGGCTTCGGGTTCGGCGAGGCCGGCCCAGATGCAGAGATAGACCGCAATGGGAATCTCGAAGGCCAGACCGAAGGCGAGGAAGATTGTCAGGGCGAAACTCAGGAAGCTGCTGATATCCGGCGCCACCTGGATGCCTTCCGGGGCCACCGAGATAAAAAAGCGGAACACGATGCCGAACAGCACATAGCGGGCGAAGGCGATGCCGGCGTAGAACAGCACCACACTGGAAATGAACAGCGGAATGGCGAGCTTCTTTTCATTCTTGTACAGGCCCGGCGCGATGAATGACCACATCTGGTAGAGGATGTAGGGCGCGGCAAGAAACACCGCCGCGTAGAAAGTCAGCTTGAAAGGCGCGAAAAAAGGCGAGGTGGGGTCCACCGCGATCATGCTTGTGCCTTCGGGCAACGCGGAGATCAGCGGGCTGGCAACATAGGTGTAGATGTCATTGGCAAAGTAGAACAGGGCAAGAAAGAGCACCACCACGGCGATCAGGGATTTCATGATCCGATCGCGCAATTCGACCAGATGGTCGATCAGGGTCAGTTCCTTCTCGTCTTCAGCCGAGGTCATTTGACAGTTTCGGCGGTGGTTTCAGTGGTGGCGGGGGAGGCTTGCGGTTCGCGCTCTTCAGAACCGGCTTCGGCGCCAGCGCCGGATTGGGTTTCGGCTTCCGATTCGGTCCCAATCTCCGTCTCCGCCCCCGCTCCACTCATTGCAGCCTCCCTTTCCAGCGCGGCATTTCGTTGTTGCTCTTCGGTGGCGGGGGAGGCGCCGGGGTCGAAATCCTTTGAATTGACGATCTTGTTCACCGAACTGCGCGCTTCACCGGCGACTTTCTGCACATCGGACTTGGCGTCCCGGATATCGGCAAGCACCGATTCATTGTGCAACTGCCGCCGGACTTCGTCGGCATTGAGTTCGCGTTCAATCTCGGATTTGACCTTGTAGAAACTGCGCCGGAAACGACCGACCCAGAGGCTTGCCGTGCGAATGGCCGCCGGCAGCCGCTCGGGCCCGATCACGAGCAGCGCGACCACCAGGATCAGCAGCAGTTCAGTTGAATGGATACTGGGCATGCGCCAGCCCCGCGCCGGAGTGATCCGCCGGTGCGCTACTCGCTCTTGGCGGCCTTGGATGCGGCGCCGACGGGTTCAACCCCCGCGGGCGCGGTCTGGTCTTCGATTTCATCCTGCTTGCCTTTCCCTTCCGGGTCCTCATCCTTCATGGCATTGCGGAATCCTTTCAGGGCGCCGCCGAGGTCGGAGCCGAGCGTGCGAAGTTTCTTGGTGCCAAACAGCATTACCACAATCAAGAGGATGATCAGAAGTTGCCAGATGCCTATTCCACCGATACCCATGTTATGCCTCCCGTGAAGATTTCTCTTCGTGACCCGACATGTTAAATCGTTTTTTCAGTTCGGCCAACACATCCCCCTGGCTCAGACCGAGGCTGCAGAGCATGACCATACTGTGAAACCAGAGGTCCGCGGTTTCCGCCACGACCTCCCTGCGCTGCTCGGCGCCGCCGTTCTCCGCATCCCTGGCGGCGAGAATGACTTCGATGGCTTCCTCGCCCACCTTTTCCAGGATCTTGTTCAATCCGCTCTGGTACAGGCTCGCCACATAGGATTCTTCCGGCGCGGCCGATTTGCGCGCTTCCAGGGTCGCTTCGAGTTGCGCCAGGGTGTTGTTGCCGCTCATGGGAGTCGCCGTGTCCGGTTTTCATCGTCGTCCGGTTCGAGCAGCCGCCAGGCGTCGTTTTCCAGCCTGCGGAAAAAGCAGGTCCGGCGCCCGGTGTGACAGGCGCCGCCGCCGGTCTGTTCCACCTGGTAACAGATGGTGTCGCCGTCGCAGTCGAGCAGAATGCCTGCCAGTTTCTGGATGTGACCCGACTCTTCTCCCTTGCGCCAGATACGCGAACGGGAGCGCGACCAGTACACCGCCCGCTTCTCGGCCACCGTGGCCGCCAGGGCTTCGCGGTTCGCCCAGGCCTGCATGAGCAATTCGCCGGTGTTGGCTTCCATGGTTACCACGGGAGCCAGGCCCTTTTCGTTCCATTTCACTTCATCCAGCCAGGACAAGGTAACAGCCTCCATTCATCGGGTGAAAAGTAACAGGGCAAGGCCCACAAGGGCCAGCACGAGGCTTGGGCCGGGCAGTTCCCGCAGCGTTGCGGCCACCGGGGATAGCAGGGCCAGGGCCGCCAGCAGCAGGCAGAGCATACCACCCCGCCGCGCCAGGCGCCGATTGCGCATTCGCTGGCGGGTGGCGATTTCCTGGCGGCGAATCAGGCTTTCGCCGATTTCCACAAGCTGGTTCACCCGGGTGGCGGAATCGAAGGCAAGCTGGGGCAGCAATGGCGCCTCGCTGACCCAGTCGGGCAGCTTTCCCCGCACCTGTTCCAGCCAGGCGAGGGGGCTGAGGCGCTTTTTCTCCCAGGCTTCGAGATACGGCAGGGCGGTTTTCCACAGGTTCAGCTCGGGATAAAGCTGCCGCCCCAGCCCTTCGATGTGCAGCAGGGTTTTCTGCAGCAGCACCAGGGATGGCTGCACTTCCATGTCGAATTGCCGGGCGGTGATGAACAATTGCAGCAGCAGGCCGGCAAAGGAGATTTCGCCCAGGGGGCGCTCGAAAACCGGCTCGCAGAGGCTGCGGATGGCGGACTCGAAATCGTGGACCCGGGTCTTGCGGGACACCCACCCCGAGGCGATATGCAATTCGGCGACCCGGCGATAGTCGCGCTGGAAGATCGCCAGCAGATTGCGGGCGACATAGTCCTGGTCCGCCCGGCCGAGCGAGCCGATGATGGCGCAGTCGAGCGCGATATAGCGCGGATTTTCCGGGTCTTCCGGGCTCACCAGGATATTGCCCGGGTGCATGTCGGCGTGAAAGAAATTGTGTTCGAGCACCTGGGTGAAGAACACCGAAACGCCGTTTTCCGCCAGTTTGCGCAGATTGATCTTCGCTTCCCGCAGCGCCGCCACATCGGTGACCGGGATGCCTTGCACACGCTCCATCACGAGCAGCCTGGGGCGGCTGTATTCGGCGTGAATCTTCGGCACGTACAGCATGGGCGAGTCTTCGAAATTGGCCCGCAGGCGCATGGTGCTTGCGGCTTCCAGCAGCAGATTGAGTTCATCCCTGATGGTTTTTTCGTAGTCGCGCACGACTTCCACGAGGCGCAGGCGGCGACCGATGGAGAAGCCGCGGTCGATCCATTCCGCCATGCCCTTGAGCAGTTCGATGTCGGCGTCGATGGTCGCCTCGATTCCGGGCCGGATCACCTTGACCACGACAGCCTCGCCGCCATGCAGCACGGCGGCATGCACCTGGGCCACCGAGGCCGAGGCGAGAGGCCGGGGGTCAAGCTCGGCAAATGCCTCCTCCACGGGCATGCCGAGCAGTTCGCCGGCCAGTTCGCCGATGGGCGGCTGCTCGAAAGGCGGTACGCGATCCTGCAGCAGACGCAGTTCGTCGGCGAGTTCCGGGGCGAGAAAATCCCGGCGGGTGGAGAGCAACTGGCCGAACTTGACATGAACCGGACCAAGTTCTTCCATGGCGAGCCGCAGCCGCGCATTGCGATTACCGGGCGGCGTTTTGGCGAAGGCGAGCGGAAGACGGTACATCCGCAGCAGACCCCGCAACAGAAGCAGGCGTCGCCGGCCCTGCAGAAACTCATCGAGCCGATAGCGCGCAATGACGTTGAGCACCCTGATCAGGCGCGGCAGGTAAGTCACAATGAACGCCCAAATGGCCGTCTTGAGCGGGGCAGCAAAGATAGCACACAAATCAGCTATACTGGCCAGCCTTTCCATTTGAACAATGAGATTCTGCCATGAGCAAGCGCAGCATCGCCGGACTCTCGGCCCTGATCGTGATCACTGCGGGACTACTGGGCTGGATTTTCACCGCGCCATATCTTTCCAATCAGGGGCTTGGCCGAACGCCGGGTATCATCATCGGCGGGGAGCTTACTCCGCCCCCGGCCGACTTCACCGCCCATAACGACATTCCCGGCCCATTGATGATGAAGCAGGCCGGCTTCCCGCCGCTGGTGGTCTACCTCTCCTTTGTCGGCACTCCCGATGGCGTGATTACCGCCACGCGACCCGACGGGGGCTACTGGGCCCAGCGCGTTCGGGACCGGGGCGGGGACGGCTGGTTGCGAATCGGCGATGAGACCTTTGCCATGACCGCCACTGAAATTCTGGGCGAGGCGCGACTGCCCATGCTTGAGCAATGGGGCGCCAAGTCGGGCAGGTCGGTGGATGAACCGGTGTATGAGGGGGCAGAGCTTCTGCGCGACTGGGAAGTCTTCTTCTGGACAGCACAATCCCCGGCCGAGTGAGGCGGGCGGGGATCTGAACCCGCCGCGGGGTCAGCCTGATTTTTGAAGAAGATCGCTTTCGGGCAGGTTTTCGATACGCGCCTGCAGGCGGTCGATTCGCAGGCGCAACGCATCCACCCGGTCGGCAAAGGCAGCGAGTTCTTCGGGGCTGGGCATCACGCCGGCTTCGTATTGCAGGTAATTCGCCAGATTGCGCCTGATATTGCCGCCGGCCTGGCGGGTCCAGTCGCGGGCGCCGGCCACGGCGTCGCCCAGACTGTTGCTGATCACATCGCCGAGAATCGGTTGCAGCAGGTCCTGCCACTGGATGTCGAGCGAGCGCAGGGCGCCTTGCAACTCAAGCAGCAATTCGGCGTCCCCTTCCATGCGGATACCGCGACCGGCCATGGGCCGCTTCGGGTCGGTCAGCAAGGCTAGCAACTCGCTTGCCGGACCCTTGATGGTGACGTCCACAGGTTGCGGGAGGGCCTCCGGGCGCCATGGGCTGAGTCGGACATACTGCTCTTCAAAGCGCAGGTGGAATCCCGCCCGGGGAGTTTGCACCGCCAACTGCTTGCCGCGGAAGCGGGCCAGGGCGCCACGGGCGTGGGGATCCTGGTCGAGCAGGCCATTGAGCGCCTTTTCCACGGGAAGCAGCAGCGCGGTACCGGCCAGGGCGAGTGTCATGGGGAATTCAGCCCGCGGCAAGTGCGGGTTTCAGTCCCACATGCAGGGCGCAGACGCCATTCATGATGTCATCACAGCGGCATTGCTCGAATCCCGCGCTTTCCAGCATGGCGAGCAGGGTTTCCTGGTCGGGATGCACCCGGATCGATTCCACCAGATAACGGTAGCTGTCGGCGTCACCGGTAACGAGTTTGCCCACCGGCGGCCAAAGCGCCGACCAGGCGTCATAAGCCCGGCTCAGCCAGGGATTCCTGACCCGGGAAAACTCCAGCACCAGCAGTCTGCCGCCGGGCTTGAGCACCCGCGCCATGGCGGCTAGCGCCTTGGGCTGGTCGGTGATATTGCGCAGGCCAAAGGCGATATTGACGCAGTCGAAACTCGCTTCGGCGAAGGGGAGTTCCTCGCCGTTGAGCTGCACGAGTTCAATATTGTTCGCCAGGCCGCGGTCGATGACGCGGTCCCTGGCGATTCCCAGCATGTCGGCGTTGATGTCCGCCAGCACCACCCTGCCTTCCGGGCCCACCAGCGGCGAGAAGCGCATGGCCATGTCGCCGGTGCCTCCGGCAAGGTCGAGTACTGCATGGCCAGGGCGCACGGCGCTGGATTCCAGGGTAAAGCGCTTGATCAGGCGATGGCTGCCCAGGGACATGAGATCGTTCATCAGGTCGTAGCGCCGGGCCACCGAGTGGAATACCTGGTTCACCCGGGATTGCCGCTCGGCGTACGGCACCTTGCGGTAGCCGAAGTTGGCGGTCTTGCCTGCCTCGCTCATTCGGGTTGCCTGAATCGCAGTATCTGCACGCCGGGCTCCGCCGGGTCGCGGCTTGCCCGGGCCGCCCGCAGGCGGTCGAGATAGTCGCGCCAGAGTTCCTCCTTGCGCGAGCATAACTCATGGAGGTAGTCCCAGCTATAAATGCCCGTGTCGTGGCCGTCGTCGAAACTCAGCTTGACGGCGTAATTGCCCACGGCTTCCACGCCGGTGAGACGCACCTTGCGCTTACCCGTCTGCAGCACTTCCTGGCCGGGGCCATGGCCCCTGACTTCCGCCGAGGGAGAATGGACCCGCAGGAATTCCGCTTCGAGGCGGCATTCGTCGCCGTCGGGGTATTCGAGCGCCAGCACCCCGGAGGCCTGGTGCAGTCTGATTCCCGCGGGAATCCGGCTCATCGATCCGCACCGGGAAGGTTGCCGCGGATGTGGGTTGACTCTGGCATGGGCCCGCCCGGGTGCATCGCTTACAGGATGTAACGCGCCAGGTCTTCGTCCTGGGCCAGGTCGGCGAGCTGATTCTCCACGTATTCTGCGTCGATGACGAGCTTGCCGTTGCTGGCGATGGCCATGTCCGGCGCGCCGAAGGACACTTCCTCCAGCAGGCGCTCCATAACCGTGTGCAGCCGCCGGGCGCCGATGTTTTCGGTGCGCTCGTTCACCCGCCAGGCGATTTCGGCGATCTTGCGGATGCCGTCCCCGGCGAATTCGAGACGCAGGCCGTCGCTGGCGAGCAGGGCCTGGTACTGTTCGGTCAGCGAGGCGTCGGGCTCTTCCAGAATGCGCTCGAAGTCCTCCACCGACAGCGCCCGCAACTCCACCCGGATGGGCAGCCTGCCCTGGAGTTCGGGAATCAGGTCGGAAGGCTTGGAGAAGTGGAATGCTCCCGAGGCGATGAACAGGATGTGATCGGTGCGCATCATGCCGTACTTGGTCTTGACGGTGGAGCCCTCGATCAGGGGAAGCAGGTCGCGCTGCACGCCTTCCCGGGAAACGCTGGCGCCGGACAACTCGTGCTGGGTCGTCACCTTGTCGATTTCATCAAGGAAGACGATGCCGGTCTGCTCGGTGACTTCCACCGCCCGGGCACGGATTTCCTCCTCGTCGATCAGCTTTGCCTGTTCTTCTTCGGAGACGGCTTTCAGCGCCGCGCTGACGGGCATGCGCCGCAGCTTCTTGCGACCGCTGTTCATGTTGGAGAACATGGTCTTCAACTGGCTGGTCATTTCCTCAAGACCCGGCGGCGCCATGATTTCGACTCCCGCCTGGGTTTCGGCAAGCTGCAGTTCGATTTCGCGGTCATCGAGTTCACCTTCGCGCAGTTTCTTGCGATAAAGCTGGCGCGCTCCCGAATCGCGCTGCTCGCCTTCCTGCTCCCTGGCCCGGGGCAGCAAGACATCGAGGATACGCTCCTCGGCCCGGTCCATGGCCAGATTCTCGACTTTCTGGATTTCCGCCTCGCGCAGCATCTTCACCGCCTCGTCCGCCAGATCGCGGATGATCGATTCCACATCGCGGCCCACATAGCCGACTTCGGTGAACTTGGTGGCTTCCACCTTGATGAACGGCGCCTTGGCAAGCCGGGCGAGGCGGCGGGCTATTTCGGTCTTGCCGACGCCGGTGGGGCCGATCATCAGGATATTCTTGGGGGTGATTTCGTCGCGCATGTCTTCGTCGAGCCGCAGGCGGCGCCAGCGGTTGCGCAGGGCAATGGCCACCGCGCGCTTGGCGTCGTTCTGGCCGACGATATGCTTGTCGAGTTCCGAGGTGATTTCTCTGGGCGTCATCATGGACATACAGATACCGTTCCCGGCGGACCCTGACGCAATTCGCTTGTTCGCCAGGCTCGGTCAGTCAATGGAAAGTTCTTCAATGGACAGGCTGTGGTTGGTGTAAACGCAAATATCGGCGGCGATGCCAAGGCTTTGCTCTACGATTTCCCTGGCGCCAAGCCCGGTGTGGCCGTATAGCGCCCGGGCCGCCGCAAGGGCGTAATTGCCGCCGGAACCGATGGCGAGCATCGAGTCTTCCGGCTCAATGACATCGCCATTGCCGGTGATGAGCAGGGAGGATTCGCGGTCAGCCACAAGCAGCAGGGCTTCGAGACGCCGCAGGGAGCGTTCGGTGCGCCACATCTTGGCGAGTTCCACTGAAGCCCGCAGCAATTTGCCCTGATGCTGCTCCAGTTGTGCTTCGAATCGCTCGAACAGGGTGAAGGCGTCGGCGGTGCCGCCGGCAAAACCCGCGAGCACCGAATTCTTGTACAGCTTGCGCACCTTGCGGGCATTGCCCTTGAGTACGGTGTCGGCAAGACTTACCTGGCCATCGCTGCCGATGGCCACGCAGTCGTCCCGGCGCACGGATACGACGGTTGTGCCTTTGTATTGGTCCAAAACAATCTCCTGGCCCGTCTTCCCAAGGTTGGGGTGGCAAGGGAAAAATCAATACCGCAATTGCCGTATCGCGACTGGTCGGCAGGCGGCTCAAGGCAGCGTGCGCCGCATTGTCTCGATATTGTGCAGGCGGAAAACGAGTTCGGCTTCTTCCAGCTCTTGGTCGTTGCGGAAAGGGTTGGACCGGATCAGGAACAAGGCGCCGCCCTGCCCCGGGCGCTGCTCGATTTCCACATCAAGTCCAAGGCTGCGTTGCCGCTCAAGCTCCCTGCGGGCGAGTTCTTCCTGCTGGAAAGCGCCGCTTTGCAATACCGTGCCGTCCGAAATGGCGCCTGTTGCCGCTGGCAATTGCGTTCCCGGGCCGGCGGCGGCCTGACTTGTGGAAGCGGGCATTGATTCCCTGAAGGGCGCAGGCTCTGGTTCGGGTTCCGCTGGGCGATTCGGCGCGGAGGTCGCGACCGATTCGCCTGGTGTCCTGGATGATTCCGGCACGGCGAGAATGGTTTCTGACGGCTGAGTCGGCGCCACCGGCACCGGTGGCAGGGGTTCCGGTTCGGCAACCGGTTCGGGCGGCCGGGTATCAAGGCCCACGGCAATGGTCTGGGCTAACTCTTCCAGCGCTCCTGCCGCAATCTCCAACTGGTTCTGGGCAGGCGATGGTTCTTCAGGCGTCAGTTGTTCAATGAGCTGGCTGATTTCCGCAGCGCCGGGCTGCGCCGGTTCATTGGCTTGCACATTGGTTTCCACGGCGTCCTGTTGCAGCCGGTCATAAAATTCGAATTGCAGGGAGCCGCCCGCCTCGCCGGATTCGGAAACGGTTTCGGCTGGCGCCGCAGGCGAGCTTCCGGAAGGCGTGAGCAGGAAGTAGGCCAGCAGCGTGGCGCCGCCAGCCAGCGTCAGCCACAACAGGCCGGAGGAAAATGAGGAGTCTTGTTTGCGCGCCATCTTCTGCCTTCAGCAAGGGTTCGGGGATTTTCCGGGAATTTCACCCGGCCCGCATTCTATAGTGTCGGCAAACTGCGTAAAAGCTAAGGTTCAGGCGCCACTGGCGTCAAAGCAGGTCGATGGGGTCCACGTCGATGTGCCAGCGCAGTTCCCGGGGCGCGGGCGCTTCATCGAGTTGTCGCGCAAGCCGGGCAAGCACTCCATGCAGCCCCGGACGGCTTTGGCTGCGCAGCAACAGATGCATGCGAAACCGCGACTGACGCTTCTCCATGGGCGCCGGCAGGGGGCCGGTCAGGTGGACTTGCTTTTCGCGGCAATGGCTTTCGATGCCGCGCCTCGCCCGGCGCAGGAAAGCCAGCGCCGCTTCACGGTCTTTCGATTCGGCGCGCAGCAGGCAAAGATGCGCGAAGGGCGGCATGCCTGCGGCCCGCCGCTCGACAAGCAAATGGGAAGCAAATTCGGAGTAGCTCGAATCAATGATGCGCCGCAGGGTTTCGTGTTCGGCGTGGCGGGTCTGCACGAGCACTTCCCCGGGGCGCTCGCTGTCGCGGCCCGCACGGCCGGCAACCTGGGTAATCAGTTGCGCCATCTGCTCCTGGCCGCGAAAATCCGGCGAAAACAGCCCGCCATCGGCATCCACGATGACGGCAAGGGTTATGCCGGGAAAATGATGTCCCTTGGCGAGCATCTGGGTGCCGATCAGCAGGGCAGGCTCGCCTCTGGCCACATCATCAAGCAGCTTGCTGAAACTGTGCTTGCCCCGGGTGGAGTCCCGGTCGATGCGCAATACCGGCGTCGCGGGGAACTCTTTCCGCAAAAAACCCTCGATTTGCTGGGTGCCCAGGCCCATGGTGGCAAGATCGTCCTGCTGGCAGACCGGGCAGCGCGTGGGAATCTTTCGCCGGGAATCGCAGTGGTGGCAACGCTGGCAGGGTGGTTTGGCATGCACCGTGAGGCAGGCGCTGCAATCTTCGCATTGCGCCATCCAGCCGCATAGCAGGCAGTGCAGAATCGGCGCAAAACCCCGGCGATTGATGAATACCAGCACCTGGTTTCCCGCTTCGAGATGCCGGGCGATTTTCATCAGGGCCATTTCCGACAAGCCTCCGGGCAAATGCTGGTTGGCGATGTCCAGCGGCAACAGCCGCGCGGGCGTGGAACCGCCTGCGCGCCGTTTCAGTTCAAGCCCGAGGAAACGACCGGAAACGGCATTGTGGAAGCTTTCCAGGCTGGGCGTGGCGGAGCCGAGCACGATGCCGACGCCTTCCATGCTGGCCCGCATGACGGCAAGGTCCCGGGCGGAATAACGAAAGCCCTCCTGCTGCTTGAAGGAGGCATCGTGCTCCTCATCCACCACGATCAGGCCCGGGCGGGCCAGGGGCGCGAATATCGCCGAGCGGGTGCCGATCAAAATGGCGGCGCTGCCTTCCGCCGCCTGACGCCAGGCCGCGAGGCGTTCGCCATCGTTCAGCCCGGAATGAAATACCGCAAGGGGCACTGGAAAGCGCTGCCGGAAGCGTTCCACAGTCTGGGGTGTGAGGCCAATTTCCGGCACGAGCACCAGGCACTGGCGGCCATTGGCAAGCTCGTCCTCCATCAGCCGCATATAGATTTCGGTCTTGCCGGAGCCGGTAATGCCATTGAGCAGGGCGCAGCGGAATCCGTCTCCGGCGGCCTGAAACCTTGCCACCGCGGCGCTCTGCTCCGCATTTAGCGCGGGCCGCTGCAGGTCGCCGGGCCGCAAGGCCTTGAATGCCTTGGCCGGCGTTGCGTTCCGGGTTTGCTTCCGCAGCAGATTCCTGTTCTCAAGTTGCCGTAGCAAGTTCGAGTTGAAACCCGCTTCCCGGACCTCAAGGCGGCTGACGCTTTCCCGGTGCATTATGTATTCGAGCAACTCGCGCTGGCGCCTGGCCCGGGGAGAAAGTGCTTCGGGGGTGGCGATTGCAGTCCAGTAGTCGATAGCCGGATACCGCGGCGCTCCCTGCCGCAGCGATGCCGGCACCGCGCTTGCCAGCACTTCGCCGACGGGATGGTGGTAATAGTCCGCGCCCCATCGCAGCAGCTCCAGCAGCGCCGGATGGAATAGGGGTTCGTGGTCGAGAATCGCGACTGCGGGTTTCAGCTTTTCGCGCTCGACTTCGCTGCGTTTGGCGGTTTCCAGCACGAAGCCCGTCAGCTCCCGGGAGCCGAAGGGAACCTTGATGCGACAGCCGGGGCGGAATCGGGTAACCTTTTGCCCTGTCGGCGGCAGATAGTCGAACAGCCGCCGCAGGGGACGCGGGACGGCAACACGGAGGATGGGTTCGCCGTGATTCGAATCCTCTGGGTCGGGCATGCAGGCAACCGGAACAGTCAGTGACGCGAAATGGTAGTTTCAAACCCGAGTCCGGACAAGCGGCAACCCGGGGAGCGGCTATATCGCAATTTTCGCTTTCGCGAATTCCCGCGGCACAGGCTGCCAGATGAGTGACTCCGACACCATTCCGGGCGAATTGCTCGCCATTCGCCAACGCATAGACGACATCGACCGGGGCATAGTCGAGTTGCTGCGCGAGCGCTTTGCGCTTACTCACGACGTCGGCCTGCTCAAGGCCAGCCGCGAACTCAATGCCCTCGACACCCGCCGGGAAGAGGAAAAACTCAATGCCCTTGCGGCCCTCAGCGAGGCCAACCAGCTCGACCCGAACCTCGTCCGCGACCTGTTCCGCCGCATCATGGACGAAGTAGTGCGCAACCACGAACGCCTCAGGGCGGAATCCCGGGAGCCTGCGGCGCAGGCTCCCGGCTGCAAGAGTTAATCGAAGTGCGGGGATATTGTTTACTGCAAATCCGTCTCAAGATGGCGGATAATTCGCATCCCGTCCCATGCGACCCCGCTTTGGATAACGCGAGCCCATGAAACCCCGCAAGACCGCAGTACTGCTGATTCTCGATGGCTGGGGCCATCGCGAGGAAAGCGACTACAACGCCATCCATGCCGCCGACAGTCCGGTGTGGGACGAACTCTGGGGCGAGCGCCCGCATACCTTGCTGCGCACCTCGGGCGAAGCCGTCGGGCTGCCGGCCGGCCAGATGGGCAATTCCGAAGTCGGGCACATGAACATCGGCGCCGGGCGCGTGGTGTACCAGACGCTTACGCGCATCGACCGCGACATCGAGGAAGGCAAATTTTTCAGCAATCCCGCCTTGACCGAAGCCGCCGGCAAAGTCGTGTCGAACGGCTCGGCCTTGCACGTGATCGGCCTGCTTTCGCCCGGCGGCATTCACAGTCATGAAGACCAGATCTTGGCCATGCTCGATCTCGCGCTCGAGCGCGGCGTCGGCAGGCTGTACCTGCACGCCCTGCTCGACGGGCGGGACACGCCGCCGCGCAGCGCCCTGGCTTCGCTGAAACAATTCGAGGCGAAACTTGCCGCGAGCGGCAAGGGCAAGCTGGCTTCGATCTGCGGACGCTTTTACGCCATGGACCGGGACCAGCGCTGGGAGCGCGTCGAGCCCGCCTGGGCGATGCTGACCGAAGGCGTAGCGCCATTCCGCTTTCCGGATGCCGAATCGGCCTTGCTCGCCGCCTACGAACGCGGCGAAGACGACGAATTCGTCCAGGCCAGCCTGATCGGCGAAACGGATGCGGCCGTTGGCGACGGCGACGCGGTCGTATTCATGAATTTTCGCGCCGACCGCGCGCGCCAGCTTACCCGCGCCTTCGTCGAGGACGACTTCGATGGCTTCACGCGCAAGCGCCGGCCAGAACTTGCCGACTTCGTCATGTTGACCGAATACGCCGCGGACATCCCCGCGAATTGCGCCTATCCGCCGGAACAACTGAAAAACGTCTTCGGCGCCTGGCTCGCCGACCGGGGCGGCTCGCAACTGCGCATCGCCGAGACCGAAAAGTACGCCCATGTCACCTTCTTTTTCAACGGCGGCCGGGAAGAGCCGTTCGCCAATGAAGAACGCGAGCTGATCCCTTCTCCCAAGGTCAAGACCTACGACCTGAAACCGGAAATGTCGGCCTTCGAATTGACCGACCGGCTGTCGGCGGCGATCCGCTCGGGCAATTTCGACGCCATCGTCTGCAATTACGCCAACGGCGACATGGTCGGCCATACCGGCAGTTTCGAAGCCTCGATCAAGGCAGTCGAAGCCGTCGATCAATGTCTCGGTGAAATCGTCGAGGCCGTGCTCGAGACCGGAGCGGACCTGCTTATCACCGCCGACCACGGCAATGTAGAGCAAATGCGCGACCCCGAAACCGGCCAGCCCCTGACTTCCCACACCACCGGCCCCGTGCCGCTGGTTTATGTCGGCGCCAACGAGCTCAAGTTCACCACCGAAGGCAGCCTCTGCGACATCGCCCCCACCATGCTGAGCCTCCTTAAACTACCAATTCCCCAAGAGATGACAGGCAAAGTCCTGCTTCGCGAATCGCGTAATATCCGTACGGCGTAAGTCTCCATCTGGCGGACAGGGTTTGGCGGGCGTGCGAGGCATGGGTGAGGCCCGGTCGGCGCAGCCGACAAGAAGCGCAGCTTCTTGAGGGCCGAACGACTTGCCATGGATGGCAAGGCTGGGGGTTAGCGACGCCACCAATGTCGCGCCAGGGATGGCATGCACGAACCAATCGAATGCAGCCATCACCACTGTTGCCTTAGTCAAAACGCTTTTCCATAATCGGGCCAGAGTTCCGACTGCGAGACGCACAAATGAATACGACACGCATTCTCGGCGCGCTGGCATCGCTGGCCGCGCTTGCCGCCTGCGACCGGTCGGCGACCGTGGAGGAAGCCCCGATCGTTTTCGCGGATCAGGCCGCCGGCGGCGAAGCCAGCTACGCGACCTGGTGCGCCGCCTGCCACGGCGCGCAGATGCAGGGCAGCGCCCTCGGGCCGGTGCTTTCCGGGCCCGGATTCATGGGGCGCTTCGGGCAGCAGACGCCGGCGGACTTCTTCAATTACCTCAAGGGCAGCATGCCTCCCGGCGGCAATGCCGGCATCAGCGACGAGGCCTACTTCAATATCATCGCCCACATCATGCGCTCCATGGGAGCCACAGACGCCAACCCCGCCCTGGATTCCGGGGCGGATTACGCCATGCTTGCCTTTGCCGAAGGAGGCAATCCGCTGATGCGGCAGGCGGAGCCGGAACGTCCCACCGGCGTGGTGCGGGCGGGTGCGGTCGAGAATTTCACCCCCGCCAGCGACGCCATGCTGATCGACCCGGCGCCGGGGGACTGGCCCATGTTGCGGCGCAACTTCCAGGCCTGGAGTTACAGCCCGCTCGACCAGATCAATACCGAGAATGTTTCCGGCCTCCAGCTTGAATGGGTCTGGAGCATGCACGAGGGCGACTCGGAACCATCGCCGCTGGTCTACGACGGCGTCATCTACCTGATCAACAGCGGCAATATCGTCCAGGCGCTGGATGCGGTGACCGGCGAGTTGATCTGGGAACATCATGCCGGCCCCTTCGACAGCGGCGACATGCGCAATATCGCCATCTACGAAGACAAGATCATCCACGCCACCACCGACACCCGCCTGCTCGCCCTCGACGCCCGCACCGGCGAACCTGTCTGGGAGGCCGAGGTGGCGGACAGCAGCCGGGGATTCCAGAATTCCAGCGGCCCCATCGTGGCCGACGGCAAGGTGATCCAGGGCCTGGCGGGCTGCTCGCGCTATATCGAGGAAGACTGCTATATCAGCGCCTGGGACGTGGACACCGGCGACCCGCTCTGGCGCTTCAACACCGTGGCGGAATCCGGCGAGCCAGGCGGCGACACCTGGGGAGACATTGCCGACCTGTTCCGCGCCGGCGGCGAAACCTGGATCACCGGCACCTATGACCCGGAGTCAAAGCTCACCTTCTGGGGCACCGCCCAGCAAAAGCCGTGGATGCCGGCGTCCCGCAGCCTGTCGATCAACGACGCCGGGCTGTTCACCAATGCCACCGTGGCCATTGACGTGGATACCGGTGAACTCGACTGGTTCTTCCAGCATGTTCCCGCCGAGGCGCTGGATCTTGACGAGGTGTTCGAGCGCATCCTGATCGACCGGGGCGGGGACCGGCTCGTATTCTCGATTGGCAAGCACGGCATCCTCTGGAAACACGACCGCGAAACCGGCGCCTTCGTCGATTACGAGGAAACCGTGTTCCAGAACGTATTCACCGATATCGACCCGGTGACCGGCGCGGTCACCTACCGCGACGACATCCGCAACGCGCAACTCGACCAATGGATTTCAGTCTGCCCGAGCACGGCGGGCGGCAAGGACTGGCATTCGATGAGCTATCACGAGCCGAGTGCGGCGCTGGTGATTCCCCTGAGCCAGTCCTGCCTCGAAATCGCCGCCCGGGAAGTGCCCCTGGTGCATGGCGCCGGGGGCACGGCGGCGAACCGGCGCTGGTTCGAAATGCCCGGCTCCGACGGCAATATGGGCAAGCTCGCCGCTTACCATGTGGACAGCATGGAGGAAGTCTGGAGCTACGAGCAACGGGCGGCTTTCCTCACCGGCGTGATCTCCACCGCCGGCGGTCTTGCCTTTGTGGGCGATCTGGACCGCCGCTTCCGCGCCTTCGATGTCCGCAGTGGCGAGATTCTCTGGGAAACCCGCCTCGGCACTTCGGTGCAGGGCCATCCGGTGACCTATGCGGTGGGTGGCAAGCAATACGTGGCGGTGACCACGGGCCTTGGCGCCCGGGGCGTCAGCCCGCGGACGGTGCCCCGGGTGGTTTCCCCCGACGTGCGCCATCCCGCCAATGGCAACGCCCTGTACGTGTTCAGCCTGGGCGAGTAGACCATTTTTCCGATGAAACCACCGGTTTCAAGCGGAAAATTTCAATTGCCGGCAGGCCCCAGAATGCCTTATTGTTGACTCGTCCGTGCGGGGGCGCGGACTTGCCGGCGCTTTGCGCCGGTCCCACTGAAGTGATTGCCGGACCTTGGGGGGAACCAGGGCAGCAATAGCCCCGGTTGCCGGCTAGATCCGCAACTGCCTCATTGCCGGGAAACCGCGACTTGTGCGCGGCGTACTCGGGCATTCGCTCACCCCGATAGCCGGCTCCCTGCGTCTGGCTGATCGCGGCAGGCGGCGATTGGGGAAACCAGAATCCTTCGAACTCTGGCCGGGGCAGGGACGCCCCGCGTCCAGATTCCCAATCAACAGCCGGTACTCGCAAGGATGCGATGCCGGCGCCTTTCGCTGGACCCGGTCTCGCCAGACTCGTTCCCGACAGCGGAATCCATCGCCGATTGCTGGCACAATGGGCAGCCATGGGCGAACTGACCGAAAACGCAACCGAGTCTCCGGTCGAAGCCGACGTCAAAGTCGAGGTCGCCCGTTGCGCCAATTGCGGAGTGGCGCTGCTCGGCAATTACTGTTCCGATTGCGGCCAGGAAGACCGCGAAGTGCGCAGGCCGTTCTGGCGCATTCTCAGTCATCTGCTGCATGCGATTCTCGACCTCGACGGCCGGGTCTATCGCTCGCTGTTCCTGCTTTACACGCGCCCCGGCCATCTCAGCGACGAGTACCTGAACGGCCGCCGCTCCCGATACACCCCGCCCCTGCGCATGTTCCTGGTCCTGAGCATCAGTTTCTTTCTGATGGTCGCGATAGCCGGCCGCTTCGCCGCTCCGCCCGTCGCCGGAAATGGCGCGGCGGCTCCCGTTGCGGACGGCGATCCCGCGACGCAACAGACTTCGGATCGGCCCATTCAGGAATTGCTCGGAGCAAGCGACGAAGACGATCAACTGGATGTCGACCCGCAGGAAATAGTGGA
Organism: Pseudomonadales bacterium; assembly: GCA_022819645.1. Taxonomy (GTDB): domain Bacteria; phylum Pseudomonadota; class Gammaproteobacteria; order Pseudomonadales; family Pseudohongiellaceae; genus UBA9145. Next base: position 55,979 of record JAJEGU010000003.1, on the reverse strand, counting down.
AGCATTGCGGGAAGTCGAATTGCCGTTCTTGCCGGCGGCGGCCGGAGAGCAACTGATGAATCGCGTGATCGGTCAACTGGTCGCCAACTACACGGACCTGCGCGACAATCCGGGCGAGTTTTTCCGCGACTTCTTCAGCGAATCACTTGAGTACGTGACGATCTTCGTATTGCTGATGATGCCGCTGCTGGCCCTGGTGCAATGGGCGCTGTATGTGTTCAAGGGGCGTTACTACATCGAACATTTCATCCTCACCTTGCACAACCACTCTTTCCTGATCGTTTCCGCCTACCTGCTGGCGCTTACCGGTCTCTTCCGGAGCCTGCTGCCTGTGCTCGAGGGTTTCATCGACTGGATCGATTTCGCTATCGTCATCTGGGCCATCGTCTACCTGTACCTGAGCCTGAAGAATTTCTACCGCAGCGGCTACGTCGTCAGCGGCCTGGTCTACGTGACCGCTTCCCTAATCTACAGCGCTCTGCTTACGGCAGGCCTGGCGGTATTTCTGGTAATCGCGTTCCTGTTGTACTAGGACCTGTTAACTCCCGGCGGTGCAGCGCGACAATCTTTCAGTTGAATGCGTATCCCATAGACGTAGTGGTATTATTCGACTCGTTCAGCAATGCTGAACCAGTTAACAGACGCGGCCGCGTCCCGAGTCGAGGAGAAAATCCAATGCCCGGAACCGAGATCATTTTCGAGATCACCGAAGACGAAGTCGATGGCGGATACTCAGCGAGCGCGCTGGGGTATGGGATACACACCCAGGGCGACTCCCTCGACGAAATTCGCCGTAACGTCAGGGAAGCGTTCGACTGCTACTTCGACGAAACTATGGAACGCCCCAACGTTATCCGATTGCATTTCGTGCGCGATGAGACCATGGCTGCATGAAGCTGCCCCGCGACGTCAGCGGCGCCAAACTGCTGCGGACGCTTGAACGTCGTCTGGGTTACACAGCACAAAGACAGCGCGGCTCCCACGTGCGGGTCACAACCCAGGAAGGGGGCGAGCACCACGAAGTTATTCCGCTGAACAATCCAATTCGTGTGAAGACCCTGTCAAGCATCCTGAAGAGTGTTGCCAGTCACCACGGGAAAACATTAGAAGAATTGATTCATATGCTGGATTTATGATGAATACAAAATTGATTTGATTTTAGTTGGCATCCAAGTTTAAAGATGGCTTCTACTGAAGTTTAGGGCGCTGATAACTTTCCAATATGTGGTATCTATACTATGAATGATGTTATAGATTTAGCCCGCCGGGTATCCGAACCTAAAGAACCTGAAGATTTTTGGCGGCAACACACAATCAAGACAATTTTATGGCCTTTGGCATGGAGAAATGCCGACGCAGGGCAACCCTTAAAATGGGAAGGTGCTAAATTCACTAGATCTAACGCTAGTAAAATACCAACCACCCGAGGTGTTTATGCCTTCTCAATATCTATAAAAGGAACTATCATTCCTCCTCTGGGGCCAATCGTATATTTTGGAAAGGCTACGTCCCTTAGACAAAGGTTTATGGACTATATTAGAGAACGGGATCGAGGATCCAAAAGAATAAGATTTGGTGATATTTTTAAATTCTGGCCTAATGATATCGAATTTTATTTTGCAACTATAAGTGACATAAATTGCAGCATAGATCAAGTGGAAAAAATTCTAAATGGAGAATATCAAATCAACCAATAGCTGTGACAATTCATTTCATTGGGCTACTCGCATATCTCGTGTTCGCCAAAGTGTTGTATTAGTCGGGGCTTTTGAACTTGATCGGAATCAGGGCCGGAACGCGTTGCTGGTACTCCCGGTAGGACGGGTATTTTTCCAGGGTGATGGTTTCGGTGAGCCGGGTTGAGCCGAGGAACTGCAGATGGAGAACGATGGCGCCCGCTATCGACCATTGCAGCAGGGAACCGGCGGCGGCGACGGCGAACAGGTAGACCACCCACCACATGCTGATTTCGCAGAAGAAGTTCGGGTGGCGGCACCAGGAGAACAATCCGGTGGCGAGGAAGGGCTCGGCGACTTCCTCGCCGCCCTCGATCTTGCGCTTCTTTTCCTGGTGGAAGTTCCATTGCTGCTGATCGGCCGCGGCCTCGCCCACCCAAAACAGGAGAAACAGCGCGGTGGCGAGCGCGTCGACCCAGTTCAGCGGGGCGTCCCGGTTGAGCCAGGCGTGATGGACCGGCGCGGTGAACAGCCAGACGATCAGCATCTGTCCGAAGGAGATGAAGGTGCAATTCATCAACTGGAACCGCAATTCCCCCACCCTGGCGCGCATATACGTCCAGCGATAGTCTTCGCCGCCCAGCTTGAATCCGCCCTTGCGCCAGAAGTTGTGCGTGAGCCGGGCGCTCCAGAGCGTGATCAGGACGGTCATGAGATTGAGCCGCGCCGATTCGAACTCGGCATCGGCGGCCACGATCAGGCAGAAAATCGGCGGAGCCAGAGCCCAGAATCGATCCACCCAGCCGTACTCGCGCGTCAGCAGCGACAGCCCCAGCGCCAGCGCGCCGATCACGATGGCCAGGTCGAGCGCGTCGCCGAACGGCGTGCCGGCAAGAGGGTGCGGGATCAGGTTCAAGTCGAACATGGGGCCATGATAGACAGTATTGCCGCTTCAAAGAAGAGCGTCTTTCAAGCCGGTGCCGCGGGAGGTTTCGCGTTCGGTGGCCGCCTTGATCGCTTCCCGCTCGCCGTGGATCACGACCTTTTCGCGAGCGCGGGTTACCGCGGTGTAGAGCAATTCGCGGGTGTTGACCGGCGATTCGGCGGGGCCGGGGATGACCGCGACCTCGTCGTATTCCGAACCCTGGGAGCGATGCACGGTGAGCGCATGGAAGCTCTCGTGGGGCGGCAGGCGTTGCGGCGTCACGAGCCTGACGCTGCCGTCCGCCTCGCGCAGGTCGGGGAACCAGACCTTGGCGCCGGCTTCGCCGCTGTTCACCACGATTCCGGTATCGCCGTTGGCGAGGCGGCCGCGATGGTCGTTGCGGGTCACGATGATGGGGCGGCCGATGTAAAACTCCTCCTTGCCGGAAATGAGCCCGCGCCGGGAGAGGTTTTGTTCCACCCGGAGATTGAACCGTTCCGAGCCCGACGGGCCCCTGCGGTGGGAGCAGAGCGCCATGAAATGCCGGAACGGATGTTCCAGCGAGGCAAGCCGCCCGGCGTCGGCCAGGGACTGGAATTGATTCACCATGGGAGCGTAATGCGCCTCGGTAAAGCGTTCCGCCAAGGCGTCGAGGCCGGCGCTGCCCGAAAGGTTTTCGAAGCGGATGGAATCCGTGTCCAGGTCTTCAAGCGCGTGGATCGTGGCTTCGGCGTCCCCCGCCTTGATCGTTCCGGCAAGGCGGCCGATGCCGCTTTCCGCGTCAAACCGCCAGTTGTGTTCCAGATTCACCACACAATGGCGCAGGGGGGAATGTGGCCCCCTGGCGGCGCCGCAAATGTCGGCGAAGACCGACCCAGGCTCCACCGAGGAAAGCTGGTGCGAGTCGCCGAGCAAGATCAGGCGCGCCGCCTCGGGCAGGGCCTTGAGCACCCGGCTCATGAGGTGGATGTCCACCATGGAGGCTTCGTCGATGATGAGCACGTCGGCGAGCCCGCGTTCGGCGTCGCTTTTCATCAGCCAACGGTGAATCGTGCTCACTTCCACGGCAAGCTCTTCCGGCAGGGATTCGCCTCCGTGCATCTTGCGCAACGATTCCCGGGTGGCTTCCTGCAAGCGGGCGGCGGCCTTGCCGGTGGGAGCGGCGAAGGCGATATCGCTTGCCTCCACCTGGCCGGTTCGTATCAGCGCCATGATGATCTTGGCGACGGTATAGGTCTTCCCCGTGCCGGGGCCGCCGGAGATGCAGCACAGATAACGACTTGCGGCAATATGGGCCGCCTGCCGCGGCAATACCAGGCGCGGGTCATCCTTCTCGAACAATTCATCGAGGGCGGCTTCCAGGTCCGCGGCGCCGGAAGTTTCGCGCCCGGCCAGCTCCCGCAGGCGTATCGCCGCCAGCTTTTCCCGCTGCCACATGCGGTTGAGGTAGAGCCGGCCCGCCTCGTCGAGCACCAGGGGCTGGCTTGCGGCGCCATCCACCCTGGCCACGGCGGAGTTTTCCGCGAGGCGGCCCAGCCAGTCCTCAAACCCGGGCAGTTTGATCCTGCCGCCCCTGGCGTCGTGCTTGTCCGGCCAGTGCTTTCCGGCGATGTCTTTCAGATCGATGCAGGTGTGCCCGTTGCGGGTATGCCGGCTTAGAATCGCCGTGGCCAGGGCCAGGTGTTCCTCGGCGCCGCCGGCGCGTTCGGCGATCAATGCCGCGAAGTGCCGGTCAATATCCTCGATATGCCTGTGCTCCAGCAAGGCGTCCACATCAGGGAATGCGCTCATGTCCCGGCCCCCTCCATGAATTCGTCAAGGGCCTCGATGCAGACTTTTTCGGGCCGGTCGAACCAGACTCCCCGGGACATTCCGGTGGCCGGGCTCATGCCGCGCAGGAACAGGTAGAAAACCCCGCCGATATGGCGCTCGTAATCGTAATCCGGCAGGCGCGTTCCCAGGTAGCGGTGCAAGGCCAGCAGATAGATCAGGTATTGCAGGGGATAGCTGTGTTCGCTCATGGATTCGGCCAGGTTTTCCCGGTGGTAGTAATCGGCATGGCCGCCAAGCCAGTTGGACTTGTAATCGGCGATGTACCAGCGCCCCTCGTGTTCGAATGCGAGATCGATAAAGCCCCGCAGATAGCCGTCGATGGTCTGGGGGTCGAGGCCTTCGCGCAGCAATTCCGGATAGTCGAAACGCCCCAGCAGTTCCACCAGGGCGCGGCTGCGCAGGCCATTCACCGGGAAGAAGAACTCGAGTTCCACCAGGCGCCGGCGGATGTCGATCAGGCGGAAACCCGGCTGGGCGGGTTCCCGCAGTGGGGTCTGGAGGGTGTTTTCCACCATGACGCGGGCAACGGGGGTCCATTTGGTGGGGATATCCGCGCGCTGGAGTTGCTCCTTGCAGATTTCTTCGAGATCGCGCTCGGGTTCCTCGTCGCGGATTTCAAAAATCCGGTGCAGGCAGGCGCCCACCCGGATGCCACGGGGAAAGTGGAAGGCGTCCAGCGCTTCCGCCGCCTGTCCTTCGGCCCCGGCGGTGGAGGAGGCGGTCTGGTCATGGTCGGGGGCGCCGGCTTCCAGATACCGGCGCGCCGCCTCCGGCGCCTCGGCCTGGGCCGCCGCCAGGGCGCTGAAACTGGTCATCTGGCGGATGCGGCGCAGCGGACGGTGGAATTCGCGGCTTTGTAGTCCAGCTTCGGCGGCGGCTTCGGGCTGGTCAACCTCGGGCAGCGAATCCCGCTCGATGGCCAGTACTTCGATGCCTTGCGGACACTTGTTCGCCAGCCTGTGCACATCGGCATCGAATTCGGCGCGGTTTTTTTCCCGGTATTCGGTCTTCAGGAAGGCGTGTACTTTCGCCACGGCATCGGGTACCGCCGCCGCGGCGGATTTGGGGTCTCCATCTCCGCTGGTGAGCAATCTGTCGTGCTCTCGTTGCGGGTGACAGTCGCTTCGGCCCATATCCTGGTCCCCATCCCCGGCGGCGAGCAATTTGTCGTGCTCCTCGTCCCGGTGCAGCAGCCAGGCCAGGGGCGGCAGTTCCTTGTCACCCTTGCTCATGACGCGAGTCCAGGCGACCACACAGCGCTCCCGGGCGCGGGTCAGCGCCACATACAGCCGCCGCATGGACTCGCCGAATTCCTCGAGTTCGCGCAGGTCCCGGCTGCCATCGTCCGGCGCCAGATCGAGTATGGCGGGAAACCGCTTTCCGTCGCGGATGTGGTAGCTGAGCGGATCGTCGGAGCCGCCGCGGATTTTCCTGCCCTGCCAGGCAAAAGGCAGGTAGACGATGGGAAATTCCAGCCCCTTGCTCTTGTGGATGGTCATGATCCGCACCAGGTCTTCGTCGCTGTCGAGACGCAGGGTGAAGGCGTCGTCGACCGCCGCGGCTTCGTCGGCGGAGCCGGTGAGGATGCGCTTGAGCCAGGCGAGAACCCCGGCTGGTGAGAACCGGTTCGCGGTTTCGGCTTCCTGCAGCAATTCCGCCAGATGGTACAGATTGGTCAACCTGCGCGGGCCGGCGGCGTTGCGCAGCAGTTTGCCCGCGCCTCCCTCGGCGCCGATGATCTTGCGCAGCATGGCGCCGACGCCGCTGGATTGCCAATACTCGCGCCATTCCCCGAAACGGGCGGCCCAGTCGCTCCAGTAGTGGTCGTCATCGATCAAGGCGAGCATTTGATCGTTGTCGAGCCCGAACAGGTCGCCCACCAGGGCGGAGCGGCGGTAGTCCTGGCGGCCATGATGCGCCAGGGCGAGCAGCAGGCGATAAAGCTGTTCAGCTTCCCGGGTTTCAAACACGCTGGAATCGTCTATTTCCACGCACCGGCCGCCTTGCAGGCGTAGCGCCCTGGCGATTTCGCGGCCCTGGGCCCGGGTGGCAACCAGTACCGCGATGTCGGAAGCCTTTAGCGGCGCGTCGCCAAGCCTGGCCCTGCCGGCCTGGGCGAGGTCAAGCAGGCGGACGATTTCAGCGGCGGTCCGGTTGGTCACGACATCGGTGGCAGCATCGTTGTTCGGTTGATCTTCGGCCAACCACAGGGCGAATGGCGGCGGCTGCTCGCCGTCGATTTCAAGCCGGGTGGCGTCGTCTCGCCCCGCGTTGACCGGCGTAAAGCCAATCTCCGGAATCGTGAACGCCAGGGGCACGTCGAATATGGCGTTGCAGGCTTCCACAAGGCCGGGGGTCGAACGCCAGTTGCTGTCGAGCTGCAAATCGGAATCGCTGCCCTGCTGGGCGCTGAGGTAGGCGAAGATGTCGGCGCCGCGGAATTCGTAAATCGACTGCTTGGGATCGCCGACGATGTACAGGGCGCTGTGACTCTCCGGCGCTGGATTGCCGTCAACGGAGTCGGGATTTTTCCGCTTCCCGTAGATACTGCTGAAGATTCGCGCCTGGGTTGGGTCGGTATCCTGAAATTCATCGATCAGGGCGACGGGAAAGCGGTGGCGGATACTGTCGGCGAGTCGCCGCCCGGTGGACTCGCGGTCCAGCGCATCGCGCATCTCGATGAGCAGGTCGTCGTAGCCGAGACGTCGTTCTTCACGAATCAGGCGGCGGATTTCGCCATCGGCATGCGTCAGAAGCTGCTTGCGAACGTACCTGAGGCCGGTTTCGAAATGTATCAGCAGCACGCTGCAGGCGAGCGCTAGCTGATCGAATGCCTCGAACAGGGGGTTTTCCGGCAGTTCCCGTCCTTTCTTGCACCTTTCCCCGGCAAAGCTGGCGCCCAGGTAACGCACCGATTCCGCGAAGCCGTCGATATCCATGGGTAATTCCCCTTCCCCGGCGACTTGCCTGAAAATCTCCAAATTCTTGTTGACCGAGTCCTGACGGTACCTGCCGCGGTGGAAAGCATCGCTGTGAAGTACGATTTTGCTGAATTTCTCGCTCTCGGCCCGCCAGGTTTCCACCACGGAATCGAGAATCGCCTGGCAGGCCTGTTCCGCCTCCGCCGGAGTCATTACCTTATCGGGGACACCCCGGATTTCATGAAACAACTTGGCGCGCAGGCCGCCATACCACTTCGCAAGCTCTTCGGGCAGGAATTTCTTTTTTTGCAGAAAGCTGGCGAGGATGCGCGAGCTGTTGCGAAACTGGTTTTGCCAGAAATCCCGAACCACGCCCTCCACAATGCCGGTGCCGTCGCCGCTGACCTCGAAATCGAAAGGGAAGCCGGTTTCAAAGGCGAATTCGGTGAGCGCGCGCTGGCAGAAGCTGTGGATGGTGAGGATATTGGCCCGGTCGATGTCGAGCAGGGCAAGGTCGATGCGCGCCCTGATTCGCTTTGCGTCCAGGGTTTCGCCAGCTTCCCATTTTTCGAGAAGCTCCGCTGCCTGATCGTCATCCGCCGCTGCCGCCTCGCCGTTCGCGTCCTGGATCGCCTTGAAGGTCTTGCGGATCCGCTTGCGCAACTCCGCCGTGGCGGGCTTGGTGAAGGTGACCACCAGGATGCTGTCAAGCGCAAGCTCCTGCTCCACCACGAGCCGGGCGACCAGGGTGGTGATCGCCCGGGTCTTGCCCGAGCCGGCGCTGGCTTCGATCAGTGTGCGCCCGCCCGCAAGCGGGGTTGCCAATGGCGTCCCGGATTGATCCTGGCTCATATCGGCTTGCTCATGAACATCGGCAACAGCAGCAGGTCTGCCAGGCTGCGGAATTCATCGTCAAAGGGGTCCTCGTCTTCCCCGAGGTCCCAGACGAGGCCGAAATGCGAGTCGTCGCATTCCGCCGGCGCATTGCCCCTGGCATCGTCCCGCCAGGCTTCGCGCGCCTTGATCATCGCCGCTTCCTCATTGCCGTCGCGCTTGCCCTTCTCCCGGGCGTAGGCCACTGTAGCCTTGGGGTAGAAACGCAGCGGTTTCGCCAACCCGTCCCACCATACCTTGAGCCAATGTTTTATGGTTTCACTTTCCACATCAGGCGCCAAAAACCCCTTTTCCCCGTCGATCCAGATACCGATAATGGGCAATGGGCTATGCCCGGCGGCTATCCAGGCGAGTTGCCGCAGCCGGATATGGATCAGGTCAATGGGGCGTTGCCTGCCATTGCGCCACCAGATCATGCGCGTGGGGCCTACATTGGGGATGGCCCCGGTGAGCCGGAAATCGCCGGTATCCACATCGATATACACCGGCTCGGCGGCCAGGGTTTCCTGGTGGGGCGCCAGCGCCTTGCGCAGTTGCTCGACTTCGCCGAAGGCCCGGTCACAGTTCAGGGCGCCGAAGCCGCCATAAGGCAGCTTGCCGTTCGCCAGCAGCCTTGACTTGACCTTGGAGGTGGCGACTTTCCGCTCACGGTCGGCATCGGTCCGGGTCAGTATTTCGTCGCGCAGGGCCCAGCGCTGATACGCATCAAGGCGCAGGGGTTCGACTTCTTCAGCGGCTTCCTCCTCCTCATTGAGGTAGACCGAAAAGCGCTCCCGCAGAAAGCCCCGGGCCGGATTGGCGAAAAACTTTCCCAGTTCTTCGAGGCTGATCTTGCGGCGCAACACGTCTGGCTCCGGAATGGGGCTGGAAAACCGCTCCGGCTTCTCCGTGTCCTCGCTGCGCAACAACCGCGCCGCGTCGAGCATCGTGGTCGAATAGCTGAACAAGCCCTGATCCCCGTTGAAGTATCGTGCGCTGAAGGGCTGTAATGGATGGTCGAAGCGGAAGCCGTCCCGGGCCGCCGCGGTGGATTCGGTCTCGCCAGTCCCTGATGCGGGGAATCTTGCAGCGAGATAGTCGTGCAGTTCATCCACCACCACCGAAGGCGGGATTTCGGCGTCATCGCGCTGATTGCGCCCGGTATAGGTGACGACAAAGGCCCTGCGCGCCGCAAGCAGGGCTTCGAGAAAGGCGAAGCGGTCGTCGTGCCGCAGATCCCGGTCGCCCGGGCGGCGCTCGTCGCGCTCGACGAGGTCGAAAGTATGGCGTGGCGGTTTGCGCGGAAAACCCGCGTTGTTCATGCCTGCGGCGCAAATGATTTTCGCCGGCAGAATCTGCCCTGGCGCCAGGGCGGCGATGGTGGCGCTGTCGGCAAGCCGGGCCGGGCCAAGGGATGGGCTCGCGGCGGCTTCCCGCAGCGCTTTCCGCGCCACCTCGAAGGAGAACTTGCACTCGATGCGGCCTGCTTCGGCGGCGAAGTTCTCCAGCAGCATGACGACTTCCCCGAATTCCTCCGCCGCCTTGCGCTTTTGCTCGAATCCCCGGTAGGCGTCGTCCCGGGAGCCATTGTCGAAAAACCGGTTCTGCACCGCGCGCAAGGCCGTCTTCCAGTGTTCCGCATCGCCGGGTTTGTCTAAATCTTCGCTCAGCGCGAAGGCGGCATTGCAGTAGGAGATGAACCTGCCCAGAATGGCGTAGTCGTCCTCCGAAGCTTCAAAGCCGCCTTCCTTGCGAATCGAGCAGGGAGCAATCCCCAAGGAGAGGTCATCAGTGTCGCCCGCGGCATATCCCAGCAACAGCCGGTTGAAGCCGTCGCGCCAGGTGTTGCCGGGCAAGACCGGCGCCGTGGCGCCCTCGCTGGCGAGGTTGCGCCGGATTCCCGCCTGCTTTGCCCAGTCGCGAATCGCCGGCAGATCTTCTTCGGCAATGGCAAACCGCGCCCGCACCGAAGGCGCGTCCAGCGGGGCAAGCACGGACTCCACGCCATAGCGGGTACCGGGCAGCGAAAGCAGATCGAAAAAGGCCCGCACCGTGGGCGAGTCCACCGCCTGGATGCGCGACAGCCTGACCGGGATGCGTCCCTCGGCCTCGAATACGGCCTCGATGGCCGGCCCGTATCGCGCCAGGTTCGGTGTGAGGATCAATATGTCCGCCGGTTCTATATCAGGGTGGGTCTCCAGCAGGTCGAGAAGGCGGTCGTGCAGTACTTCAGCCTCGCGCATGGCGGAATGACAGCAGTGGATTTGCAGCGAATCGTCGGGAGGGATTGGCGCCGCGGCGGCCGCTTCGGCGACGCTGCGGACTTCCTGGATGTCGCCCTGCACCGCGGCAAGCCGGCTATGGGCGGCGGCGGGGGCAAACAGGGGCTGATCTTCGGCTTGCTGGGCGATGAGGTTTTCAAAAATATCGCGACCGGCAAGCCCCCAGGCGGCGAGCAGGGGATTGCCCTCCTCGTAATGCTGCTCGGCTGGATTCGATGCTTCGGCCCGAAACCGGATTTCCCGCTCCGGGCGCAGATCGCTCCAGTATTCCGAGCTGGGATTGAGCAGGAAAACATGCAGCTCGATGTGCCCGGCGAGCTTCTGGAGCCATTGCAGGTAGGCGGGGGAAAGCGCGGAGACGCCGAACACGAAGGCGCGCCGCGGCCAGTCCTGCGGTGCATGGCCTGCCGCCAATTCCCGCTCGAACCCATCAAGGGCGTGCACCCAATGCCGTTCGGGAACTTTGCGCGCCAGCATCTGCCACAGCCGGGCCTGCCAGTGGGCGGATTCGCCCCGCTCCCAGCTTCTGATCCAGTCGCCGCGGAAGTTGACGCAGCGGTCGAAGATTCCGGCGAGCTTGTCCGCGAATTCGAAGCGTTTCAGTTCGTCTTCGTCGGCGAGAAACTCGCCCAGGGCAGCCGCATCGCCGGCCCGGGAAAACTCCGGCAGGGATTCGAACAGATGCCAGCGCAAGGTGTTCGGGGAGAAGCCCTGTTCCTCCGACAGGGCGGGAAGGGCGGAACGCAGGATCGACCAGGCGAAGGCCGCCGGCAATTCCAGGGAGAGATTAGCGGCAACGCCCAGTTCCCGGGCGATCTCAAGCTGCAGCCAGCGCCCCATGGTCTGGTGGGGCACCACGATCCGCTCGACTGCCAGTGGTTCGGACGGGTTGGAGGCAATCAGCCCGGCCAGCTCTCCCGCCAAAGTCTCGAGTCGATTCGAATGATATACCCGCAACCCTCTCTCCTTCAGGGCGAAATCCGAAACAGGGGACTCATAAAGACTGCTTCAATCGGATTCGTTTACTTTGTCGAGCATTTTGTCCCTGCGAGCGGCAAATCGGGAGTGTACTTCTCCGCGTTGCCGGTGAACTTGTGGGACAGCACACCAGCCTACCCGGAAGGTACATGTTGCATGGCTCATGTCAGTGCCGGTTCATGACAAATTGAGTGCAGCGTAACACAGTAACCGTCATTGCATTCGCGTGGTCCCCGACACCAACTCATTCTGCGCTCACTTGCGGGATCTCGCCGGGAGGCCAGGATGAGATTCTTGATTCAGGTGGCATGAGCCCCGGAATAGGCGTTGACGAGCACTACGCCGCTGACGATCAGGACCAGGCCGAGGAGCGCCTGCCATGGCAGGGCCTGCTGGTAGAAGATCAGGCTCAGCAGCGCCACGAGGAATACGCCAAGCCCCGCCCAGCTTGCATAGACGATGGCGACGGGAATCTCCCGGATGGCGAAGGTGAGCAGATAGAAGGACAGCAGATACGCCAGCGACAGCAGGGCGCTCGGCAGCAGGCGGGTGAAATTCTGCGACACGGGCAGCAACATGGTGCCGGTGACTTCAAAGACGATGGCGCCCGCAAGGTACAGATAGGCCATTTCCCGATTCTCCAGAAAACTGTGTCAACCGGGATTATGCACAATCCGGCATGAATGAACGTGCCGCTCAGTGAACTTGCTGGAAGACCCGGTTTGCCTGGGTGTCCCAGGATTTCTTGGGATTTCTTCAATGACAGCGCCGTGCCTTGGTATTCTCTGAAAAACTCCATCCGTGGAGTTTTTCATTATCGCTTCCATGTGCCGCAGGGAAACTCTGACTTGATCAGAGCTCACCCTTGTCTTCAGTTGTTATACAATCCCCGGCTTTCAAGGGAACACGCGGGAGGTGTTCATGGGTGGCGTCCGCATCGGCATGATGGGGCTTGGCCAGGTCGGGCGGCAAATTTACCGGCTTGCGCTCGAAGACGCGGATATCGAAATCGTTGCCGTTTCCGATATCGGCCGGCCGGAAATTCTCCGGCACCTGCTCGACAGGGAAATGAGCCGGCGCGGCGAAATCCGGCTGGAAAACAACTACCTGATGAGTGGCGGCAAGCGCACCCGGCTGCTTCCGGCCGAGCGCCCGGGCGAGATTCCCTGGGATGTGTTCGAGGTGGATTTTGTCGTCGACGCCACGGGACGCTTCCGCTCCCGGGACGATCTTGCGCCGCACCTCGACAGTGGGGCCGGCAGAGTCGTCACGTCGATGTTGCCCGTCGACGAGATCGATCGCGTGATCCTGTTCGGGGTCAATCACGAGGAGATCGAACGCGAGGACCGCATCGTTTCAGCGGGTTCCGCTTCGACGACCGCGACCGCGCTCGCCTTGAAGATACTGTCGGATCGATATCCGATCGAACACGCTTCGATGACTTCGGTGCATGCCTATACCAGCGACCAGAGTCTGCAGGATTACGCCGGAGCGGATTATCGCCGCAGCCGTTCGGGCGCCAGGAACATCATTCCGAACGATGCGCCGGCCCTGCGCTGGATTCAGGAACTGATGCCGGAACTGCAAGGCCGAATGACCGCCTATGCCTTGAACGTTCCCGTTCAGACCGGTTCCATGCTCGACATTACGGTCTCGCTGAAAGACCGCGAGGCGGACATCGATTCCGTACGCAATTTGTTCGTCGATGCCGCGCGGGCGCAGCCGGAACTGATCGAAACCACCGCCGACCCCATCGTTTCGTCCGATGTGCGCGGCTGCGACAAATCCCTGCTCGTCGATTTGAAAGGCTGCATGCCGGCAGGCTCGCGCATGTTGAAGATACTGGCCTGGCACGAATCCCTCGGCCACGCCCGCAGAATACTAGACGTGATCCAGGCGTATTCGGAACTGGATGAAAGAATCGATCGGGAGGCCGCGTAATGAGAGTTGCAATCAACGGATTCGGCCGCATCGGCAGAGCGGTCTTCAGAATCGCCGAATCGCTGCCGGAAATCGAAATCGTCGCCATCAACGACCTGTTCGACAACGACGCCCTGCGTTATCTGCTGAACTACGACACCGTCATGGGCCGCTTCCCCGGCAAGGTCAGCATAGAGAACTCCGAGATGGTCACGCCCAGGACCCGGGCCAGGATGTTGCAGGAAAGGGACCCGGCGCAATTGCCCTGGAAAGAACTCGAGGTCGATGCCGTGGTCGAGTCGACCGGCGTTTTCCGCAGCAAGGCCCAGGTCTCGATGCATCTCGAAGCGGGCGCGCAGCGGGCGCTGCTGACCGTGCCGGCGAAAGACGAGATCGACTACACCGTCGTCATGGGCGTCAACGAGGAAGGCCTCGAACCCGGGCATCGCATCGTTTCGAACGCCAGTTGCACGACCAATTGCCTGGCGCCCGTCGCCAAGGTCCTGCACGACGCCTTCGGCATTCGCGAAGGCATCATCAATACGGTTCACGCCTATACCAACGATCAGAGCCTGGCCGACGTGCCCCATTCCGACTGGCGGCGTTCGCGGGCCGCGGCGGAGAACATCATTCCCACGTCCACCGGCGCCGCCAAGGCCGTGGGCGAAGTACTGCCCGAACTGAAAGGCCGTCTCGACGGCATCGCCTCACGCGTTCCCGTGCCCGATGGCTCGGTGGTGGACCTGTTCGTGGAACTCGAACGGGAAGTCACTGTCGAGCAGGTCAACGAGACCTTGAGTTCGGCAGCGAAAACGAAGCGCATGCAGGACGTGCTCGAATACACCGAAGAGCCCGTGGTGTCATCGGACATCATCGGCAACCCGCATTCCTCGATCTTCGACGCCAGTTTCACCCAGGTCGGCGGCGGCCGTTTCCTCAAGGCCCTGAGCTGGTACGACAACGAATGGGGCTATTCGAAGCGGGTCTGCGACGTGCTGGGCCTGATGGCGAGCCAGTGACGCCCCTTGCGGCGTCCCGGGATTGCCTGAGATTCTGCGACTCCGCTTCGCTGCGCGCAGAATGACTGTGAAAGCGGAATCAGGATTCCTCGCCGGATTCCTGGAACTCCACGTGGATTTCCAGCTCGATTTCGTCGCCGACGCCAAAGCTGACGAAGCGGTCGATGCCGAAGGTTGAGCGCTGGAAGCTGGCGCTGGCGGAAAAGCCTATCGTATAGACGGGAGGCGGCGGGAAAGTAACGCGGCCGCCGCCATTGAAACTCACTTCGATGGCAACCGGCGCCGTGACTCCCCGCAGCGTCAGTTCGCCGTCGAAAATGTAAGTGTCTTCGTCGATAGTCTCGGCAAGCGAGGTTGTGCGGTAGATGGCCTGGGGAAACTGCGCGACATCGAAATAGTTCTCGCCACGCAGTTCTTCCTCGAATTCCGGCAGGTTCATGTCCAGGCCCGCGGTTTCGATGATTACCTCGACACTGGAGTTCTCGATGTTCTCGGGATCGAAATCCAGCGTTGCGTCAAAATCGTTGAACCGGCCGGTGAGCGTGGAAAATCCCAGATGGTTCAGCTTCCACAAAAGCGTCGCGTGGTTGGGGTCCAGGGTGAACTGTCCCGAGCGGATCTCGGCAATTTCGGTTTCGAAATCCGGCGTCATGACTCGATCGCAGGCAGTGAGAAGAACCGTGCCGGCGATTGCCGCCAGGCAGCGGCCGAGAACTTGGGGCAAAGAGGAAATCATAATCAACCTGTCTGTTTTCGTTGGCAAGGATCCCGTTCGGCCAGATTCACTGGCGCACGGCGAACACATCGACTTCGATGCCGATGTCGTTGGGGATCTCGGCGGTGCTGGCCCAGTAGCCCTGGCCGACGCCGTATTCAAGCCGCATGATCGTCACGTTGCTTTTCAGACGGAAGCCGATCTGGCCGTCGTTGTTTTCCATACTCAGGGTGAAGGGAAAGCTCATGGGCCGGGTCACGTTGCGGATCGTCAGGTTGCCGTTGGAAGTGAATGAATCCATAGACGTCAGGCGGCATTCCTCGGCGACGAAAGTGGCGGTGGGGAACTGATCGACGTCGAACAGTTCGATGTCGAGCAGATAGTCGATCGCCTCGGGAGAATCCAGCCAGAGATCGCCGATGGGAATCGTCACGGTGAATTCACAGGAGCCCGGGTTCATGGGGTCGATGTTGAATACCGCATCGACATTCCTGAACTCGCCCTGGTAGGGGTCGCCGGTGTAGGAGTAGTGGAAGATTACCTTTGATTGCTCCTGGTCGATCACCCAGGTCTGGGCCAGCGCGGGCAGGCCGATCAGCAACAACAGCGGCGACAGCGCCGCGACAAAAAACTTTTTCATCCCACTCTCTCCTCTAAATCCGGGCACTTATGCGGCACACGGATGTGCCGCCGGATTCGATGGCGGAAGCCATTGAATCCGTGAGCAAAACAAAACCACGTTTTGTTTTGCGTAAAAGAGAAATTCCATGGATGGAATTTCTCGCGAAACAGTTTCACGGCAATGCGTAGGCCACGATTTCGGCGGGCGTGCCGCCGCCGCTGACGACCATGGCGATATATTGCTTGCCGTCGTGCTCATAAGTCATCGGCACCCCGGTCTGGGTCGCCGGCAGTTCCATTTCGAACAGGATTTCGCCGGTAGCCTTGTCGTGGGCGCGAAACATGTTGCCGCCGCCGACGCCTTCACCGGCAAACAGCAGGGTTTTGGTCACCAGCAGACCCGACTTGGTCTCGACGCCGGTGCGCGGCAGGTCGACGCCTTCCAGCGCCGGATTGTTGGCGATGTTTGCCGGCGTGTCGGCGTTGGCGATCTGCCAGAGCATATCGCCGGAATTCATGTCGAGCGCCGTAATCCGGCCGTAAGGCGGTTGTACGATCGGCAGACCCTGGACCCGCGGCACGCGCACGCCGAAGGCCATGCTGAAATCGACATCGGAATTCGGATCCTTCTCCACCGATAATACCGAGAGCACGGTGCGGGAAGGTACATACAGGTATCCGGTTTCGGGGTCGAGTACGCTGGCTTCCCAATTGGGACCGCCGGTGGCTGAAGGCAGGCTCAGGGTGCCTCTCGTGCCGTCGGCGGCTTCCGCCTGGGAAGGCGGCGAATACAGGTTCGGGCTGAGGCGGAAATCCTCGATCGCCACCAGGGCCTCGGCGCGAAGCTCGGGCGTGAAATCGATCAGATCGTCTTCGGTGAAGCCCTGCCGGTCGACGGCGGGGGGACGGGTCGGGAAAGGCTGGGTCGGCGAATACCATTCACGCGGCACGTCGCCGGCGGGAACGGGAAGTTCCTCGATGGGCCAGATCGGCTCGCCCGTCTCCCGGTCGAAGGTGTAGACGAACGACTGTTTGGTCACCTGGGCGACAATCTTGCGGCCGTTGGGCAAGTCGGCCAGCACCGCCGCGGAAGGGTTGTCCCAGTCCCAGATGTCGTGGTGAATCAACTGATAATGCCATTGGCGCTCGCCGGTCTGGATATCGAGCGCGACCACGCTGTTGGTGAACAGATTGTCGCCCGGGCGGTCGCCGCCGAAACGGTCGCCGGTCGCCGACTCGGTGGGCAGATAGACATGCCCCAGTTCCGGGTCTCCGGACATGGTCGCCCAGACACCTCCGTTGCCGGAAATTCGGGCGCCGTCGTCGAACCAGGTTTCGATGCCGATTTCACCGGGCTCGGGAATGACGTGGAAAGTCCACAGCAATTCGCCGGTCTGCGCGTGAAAGCCGCGCACGTCGCCCTTGACGTTGTATTTCGAAGGCGGCCGCATGGAAACGCGATGCGCCGGACCGACCACGATCACGTCGTTCATGACGAAAGGCGGCATGGACGAGCCGATGTCGATGTCCTCGCGGCCCTCGCCGAGACGCAGGCCCTCAAACATGTCGACCCAGCCGTTGTCGCCGAAATCCGGGTCGGGCAAGCCGGTTTCGGCATCGAGCGAAACGAGGAAGAAGCCCGGCGTGACGGTTAGAATGCGCCGCTCGTCGCCGAAGCGGTAGTAGGAAACGCCCCGGCCCGAACCCTTGCGCGGGGCGGCGTCGAACCGCTCGCCTTCCTGCGGCCGCCACAGCCAGAGCAATTGACCGTTGCTGGCGTCGAGGGCCGCGACGTTGCGCGTGGAGCCCATGGTGGTGTACATGACGCCGTCGACTTCAAGCGGCGTGAACGTAGCGTTGAACTCGGACTGGGGGCCGATACTTGCGGTCGAATAGCGCCAGGCGATTTGCAACGAACCGACGTTGTCCGCGTTGATCTGGTCGAGCGGCGAATAGCGCTGGGCGAGCTCGTTGCCATGATGAGTCGGCCAGTCTCCCGCGTAGACGTCGGTCCCCGTCTGGCCCAGGGCCGCCGGAATCATGGCCAGGGTCCAGGCGCCTGCGGCGAAAGTCGAAATCAAACGCATTGCTCTCTTCATCCAGGATTCTCCGGATTTTGTCAAAGTATTGGCAGGGCCAAAGCAGCAGGCAAGAATAAGCAATCAAACATGCCCGCGCAAGAAAAGCGAAGGTTTCACTACGATTTGAAACAATTGCGTGGCGGAGCGAATCGTTATTGCGCGATGTAGTTGAAGTCCGCGGGTCCGGCCCGCCGTACCAGGATGACGACATCTCCGGAATCCGGAACGTCCCAGGAATGATTCATGCCGCCGGGAATCACGACATAGGCGCCCGCGTGCAATTCATGCGTCTCGTCGCCGAGTTCAAGCACGACCGACCCGCTCACGACCACGACGAATTCGTCATGAGTGTGCCAATGCAGGTCGAAATGGCCTCCGGCGGGAAACATGGCGTAGTACGTTACGCCGCCGGTAACCGGGTCCACGCCCTGGCGGGCCGTGCGGGTGCCGAGGGGCGGACCGTTGCCTTCGCCCGGCGGCCCCCATTCGAGTTCTTCGAGGTTTACCGCGTATGGCTCGGTCTGCCGTTCGGCGGCGATTCCATAAGCCGCGGCAAACATTGCGAGAAAGTAGATAATTGCCTTGATTCGAACGGCCATATTGATCGAACCTGTTGTCAGAATAGATTGCCGGACCCGGGATTGCGTCGATCCGCTGCAGTCAGTCCGCCTAGGAGCCTGCGCCGTAGGAATTCACGGCTGCAAATCCGCTCTCATCCGCGCCCCTGGCCGCTCGATTTCGTTGAATATCTACCAATATTCGCCTCAATCGACCGGCCAGGGGCGTGGCGATAGCGAATTTTCGCTTTCGCGAATTCCTACGGCGCAGGCTCCTAGAAGGCAGGCAGTATAACGCGAAAGCGAATCCTGCCCACCGCCTGTAACAAGGCGTTGCGACTTCCCTCGTTTTCGTGGTTGGAACGCCTGCCTGTCTGATATAAAGTCTGCACTGCGAGGCATATATGAATCAGCATTCCCGCCGTCGATTTCTCCAGGCGCTGGCCATCGCCGCGCCTTCGCTTGCATTGTCCGGGCGGCTTGCCGCGCAGGTCGAAATCCCCGATACCATCAATCCCGGCATCGGATCCTATCCCGACTCCTGGCTGCCCGAAGGCGTACGGTCGCGCTTCGTCGAAGGCGTCAACGATCTGCGCATGCATGTGCTGGAGGCCGGCTTCGAGACGCCGGACCGGCCGGCGCTGGTCATGCTGCACGGCTTCCCGGAACTGGCCTACAGTTGGCGCAAGGTGATGAAGCCGTTGGCCGACGCCGGCTATCACGTGATCGTGCCCGATCTGCGGGGGTACGGCCGCACCACCGGCTGGAGCAGCGATTACGATACCGACCTCGCGCCCTTCCGCATGCTCAACAAGGTGCGGGACGTCATCGGTTTGATCTACGCCTATGGCTATGAACACGTGGCCTGCGTCATCGGCCACGATTTCGGCTCGCCCCTGGCGGGCTGGTGCGCAATGACCCGGCCCGACATTTTCCGCGCCGTCGTCATGATGAGCGCGCCTTTCGGCGGCGTACCGACGATTCCGTTCGACACCATCGACAATCCGCCTCCGGCGCCTCCGGAAGGCCCTGGCATCCATGAAAACCTGGCGAACCTGCCCCGGCCCCGGAAGCACTACCAGCGCTATTACACCACCCGGGAAGCAAACGAGAACATGTGGCATGCGGAGCAGGGTCTGAGCGATTTCATTCGCGCCTATTATCACCACAAGAGCGCGGACTGGGAGCAGAACCGGCCGTACCGGCTGGCCGCCAGAACTGCCGAGGAATGGGCGAAGATGCCGACCTATTACATCATGGATCTGGCCGAGGGCATGGCGGAAACCGTGGCGCATCATATGCCCACGCCGGAACTGGCGGCGGCCAACGATTGGCTGACCGAAGCGGAACTGGCGGTATACGCCACGGAATTCGGCCGCACGGGATTCCAGGGCGGACTCAACAGCTACCGCATGGGCGCGACCGGCATCGGCGCCGCGGAAACCCAGCTTTACGCCGGCAAGACCATAGACCAGCCCAGCATGTTCATCAGCGGCGCGAGCGACTGGGGCACCTATCAGAATCCCGGCAGTTTCGAACGTATGCAGGAAACAGTCTGCACCGACATGCGCGCCGTACACCTGGTCGCGGGCGCCGGGCATTGGGTGCAACAGGAGCAGGCGGAAGAAACCAGCCGCCTGCTGCTGGAGTTTCTGAACGAACTCTGAGTCGGGACACCCGCATTGGGTAGCGGTGAAGCCCGTGTGCCGTGATTCGGCATTAACCGGTGTTTTCACGCAGCCAGGATTCGAGAACTTCTTTTTGAAATGTGCCGCTTTCCAGCGCATCGAGAATGAAGCGCAACATGACATCCGCATCAGCCTTGATCGTAATCCCGTTAACGCGAAGGAACACATAGACCGCGGCGAAACCGACGCGCTTGTTGCCGTCGACAAAGCCATGGTTCATGGCAAGGCTTTCCCATAGCGCGGCCGCTTCTTCGAGCAAGTCGCCGTAGTACCCGGATTGTGGTCTGGCAAGGGCCGCTTCGATCAATCCGGCATCCCGGATGCCGGCCGCGCCGCCGAATCGCGCCAATTGCACCCTGTGCAACTCCAGCACGTCTTCCATGTCGAGAAAGTAACGTTCAGCCATCAGCGGCGCTATTTGGCCAGTTCTTCATAGAGAGAGCCGAAGCGTTCGATACTTTCTTCGTGGTACTGCCGGATCAACTCCTTCTTCGAGGCAATCGCGAAACGCCTGTCGTATTCCGCCTTCGACATCACCACCGCGACGTCGCGGCCGTTTTTCTGGATCAGGACCGGCTGGCCGGCGGCTTCTTCGAGCAGTTCGCCAAAGCGGTTCTTGGCGTCTGTAGCCTGCGTGACTTTCATGTATTGCATTCCCGACAACAGCAAGCGAATAACTTTAGCTAAAATAGCCAATTATTGCAATGTCACAAGTCCCGCGGCTGGAAATCAGCCGCGATCGCGGCGAAATGCGCTCAGGGTTCCGCCCACTGCCTGAGCAGGTTGTGGTAGACGCCGGCCAGATCTACGAGCGCTGCCTGTTCGGGAGATTCCGTGGCGATTTTCTGTATCGCCTTGTCCAGTTCGTACAGGATCGATCGCTGGCGGTCGCCGCGGACCATGCTCTGAATCCAGAAAAACGCGGCCAGACGCCGGCCTGACGTAACCGGCCTGACGGCATGTACGCTGGAGCCGGGGTACAAAACCATGTCTCCCGCCTGCAACTTCACTTCGACCGGGCCATAGGTATCTTCCATGACCAGTTCTCCTCCCTTGTAGCTGTCCGGGTCGGAGAGAAACAGCGTCGCTGAAATATCGGTGCGAACCCGATGCGGCGTCCCGAATACCGGCCGGATCGCGCCGTCCACATGGCGGCCGTAGCTGTTGTCTTCCTCGTAACAATTGAACAACGGGGGCACGATCCTGGCGGGCAAGGCCGCGGCGGTGAATTGCTGATTGCCGTCGAGAATCCTGATTATCTTCTCGCCGAGTTTCCGCGCCAGCGGGTGATCGTCCGGAAGCTGGCGATTGCGCTTGACCGTCTGCGACAGGTAGCCGGCGCTGCCGCGTCCGTCGGACCAGTCCGCCTGTTCGAGATCGCCGCGGAATTCTTCCACTGCTGCCGGATCGAGAACCTGTTTGAGTTGAATCAGCATCGGGTTTGCAGACTGCCTGCTTCGGTCAGTAGTCGAAATTGATCGCAAATACCGCGGTCAGTCCCTGACCGGGTATGACATGCCAGGGATGGAGCTGGTCGAAGTACACTTCATCCGTGAGATTCGTCAGGTTCAACTTGAATCGGAGATTATCGGAATACGCGTATTCCGCCATCGCGTCAAAGGCCCAGTAATCGCCCACCCACTTGCTGTTGCCGACCACGCGCTCATCGACGTAGCGGGCGCCGGCTCCCAGATCGAAGCGGACGCTCGCGATCCAGTTCATCCAGATCGAGAAGGTATCGGGGGCGACATTGTCGATTCTGCCGGTTGCCCCGGTCAGCCTGTTCAGTTGTTCGTCATTCAGCCGGGTGTAACCGGTCATCAATTCCAGGCTTTCGCTGATATTTCCAGTCAGACTGAAGGAAAAACCCTTGATCCGCTGTTCGCCTGCCAGCGTATTGAATCCGGGATTGAGAGGATCGGGCACACGGGCATTGGTCTTGTCGATGCGGAAAAGCGCGGCGTCCGCCGCCATCCGCCCGTCGAGCAGACTCCATTTCAGGCCCAGTTCGAGGCTTTCGTTTTCTTCGGGCTCCAGGCTCACATTGCTCGTGGTCAACCCCCGGCCGCTGCTGATGAAGGAAACCGACTCCGCCGAAGGATTGAACGAGGTGCCCCAGCCCAGATACACGGTGCCCGCCGCGGCCGGCTTGTAGATCAGCGCCGCGCGATAGCTGGTTTCGATATCGCTGGCCGGAAAATCGGCATTGCCGGTTAGCGCGCCATTCACATCGAACCGTCGTTCGGAATAATCGGTGTCAAATCGATCCCAACGGATACCCGCGCTTAGACTCCATCGCTCATTGAACCGAAGGGTGTCCAGCGCATAAACGGCCAGCGTGTCGCTCATTGTTTCCGCCTGTAACCTGCGGGCTGTGGGTCCGTCGAAGAATCCGCCGGGATCGCCCAGGCGCGTTGCCGGGACCGCCAGCCCGTAATCGAAGAACGGCGTTTGCGACGCGAAGCCGAAAGCGGGATTGGAAGTCTCGCCGGAGATTTCCATGCCGGCGACAAGCGAATGGTTCATGGCGCCGGTGCCGAAATCCGCCTGCAAGTTGAGTTGCCCCTGCAACATCTCTTCCCTGCTTTCTCCGCTGAAAATCATCCTGTGTACGATGACGTTGTCCGGATCGTCACCGAGCGATACGAAGGCGTCCACCTGGGGCTCGGTGATTCTGCTCCTTCTTTCGTAGCCGGCGTAACGTACCTGCGCGTTGAGGGAGACGGCAGAACTGATCCGGCGATCCAGCACCGCCGAGGCCACGTCCGCCCGCGTGTCCAGAAAGTCCGATGCAAACCCATAGAAGTTCTCCCTGTCCACCATCGGGGGTCGGCCCTCGATCCAGGGAAATCCATAATCGGGAATGCTCTCGCTGTCCAGATGCAAGTAGCTGAGCGTCAGACTCGTGGCGCTTCCAAGCTCGAGGCTGAGACTCGGCGCCAGACCGTAACGTCGGGACTCGGTGACGTCCCTGCCAGGCGCGTCCGCACGGTGGGCGAGTACGTTGACGCGAAAAGCCGAGTTTTCCGCCGCATCGAGCGGTTGATTCAGATCCGCCGTGATCCGGCGAATTCCGGCATTGCCCATGTTGACATGCAAGCTTCGCAGTTCGTCCTGAAGCGGTTTCTTGCTGCTCTGATTGATCACGCCTCCGGTCGAGCCACGGCCGAAAACAACCGAAGAAGGCCCCAGCAGCACCTGTACCGCTTCCAGGTTGAACGGATCCCGCGCATAGTTTCCCGTATCGCGCATACCGTCGAGAAACATGTCGTTGCGCGATGAAAATCCACGTACGGACGGATTGTTGCCCTGCCAACTGAATTCTCCGGCCCCGAGCGTGATGCCCGGCACGTTGCGCAAGGCCTCGTCCAGGCTCATGACGTTGCGGTCCTGCATCATCTGGGACGAAAGCGTGGTGACGGATTGGGGAGTGTCGAGCAGGGATTCCGTGAGCTTGCCGATGCTGTTCTCGTCTTCCAGATAGCTGTCGCGGCGCTGGACGCCCTCGATCAGAATCTCCTCGACCCGAGTCTCCTGGCCAAAAGCCATGCCGGCGAGCACGGCGCCGGCGCCGGTCCCGATCAATTTGTTGGAAATGAGCTTGCGAATCCACATGGCCGAAACATAGCAATAAACGGATTCCGTTTCCTGAACTTGCGGGAAGGAGAATTCATGGGTGTCCCATGTTGCCCCCATGTTGCCGATCATATTGCTAAGATAGGCGCAATCGGATTAGCAGGTGACTGCCATGACACATTTTCCTGATTCACTCGCGGGCGTTTCTTTCCGAGGCCCATGGATTCGTTGTGCGGCCAGTGTGCTAGGCGCCTTGCTGGTCTTGCCGGCAACCGCACAGGATATGCAACGCCCGGACCTCGAAGGCATCTGGACCAATGCCTCGCTCACCAATCTCAACCGTCCGGAAGGCGTTGATTCGCTTGTGGTTTCGCCGGAAGAGGCGCTGGTCATCGCCGCCAGAACGCCTATAGCCGGGATTGAAGGGGGCCTGGACGAAGGCGATGGGGTCAACAACCTGCCCGAGCAGGGCGGCGATGATTTCGGCGTTCGCGCCTACAATAATTTCTGGGTGGAGCCCGGGTCCAATCTTGCCCTGGTCAAGGGTGAGTTCCGTACCTCCTATGTGGTGGACCCCGCCAGCGGTCGGGTGCCGCGACGGGAAGACCCGCGATACGACTTCGAGCGGCGCAATTTCGGCTCGCGCTACGCCACCGGCATCGGCGACACCCGGGGACCCGAAGCTATCCCCAACGCCGAGCGCTGTCTGCTCGGTTTCGGCAACAAGGCGGGCCCGGGCATGATGGGTGCCCTGTACAACAACATCTATCAGTTTGTGCAAACCGATGATTACGTGATGATCCTGGTGGAAATGGTGCATGACGCCCGCATCATTCCGGTCTACGATTCGCCGGAAGAGGCTCGCATGAACCGTCGCCCGCCAATTCACGAACCCTGGTTCGGGGATTCCGTAGGCTGGTATGAAAATGGCGAACTCGTGGTGGAAACCGTCAATATCCATCCCCTGCAGCTCAGTCAGAGTTCGGTGCCGATCACCCGGGAGGGCCGCGTGATTGAACGCTTCAGCCGCTATTCCGAAGATGAAATCTTCTACCGGTTCACCGTGGAGGACGACAATATCTACCTGCAACCCTGGACTGCGGAACTGAGCTTTTACGCCACCGGCGACCAACTCTACGAATACGCCTGCCACGAAGGCAATTATTCCATGCCGGGAACGCTTGCGGGCGCCCGCCTGCTAGAACTCGAAAAAGAACTCGGCATCAGGTAGGGTGAGGCCCGGTCGGCGCAGCCGACAAAAAGCTTTTTGAGGGCCGAACGACTTGCCATGGAAGGCAAGGCCGGGGCTCGGCGAAGCCAAAAGGGTCGCGCCATGGATGGCAGGCACAACCTGAAAAAGGCTGTCACCCGGTCGGCGCAGCCGACAAAGAGCGTAGCTCTTTGAGGAGCGAGGGCAAGAGTTTACGAAGCGCAGCTTCGTGCGCGGTCCCGAGCGACACCGGGCTGTGCTCGGTGGCTGGACGAACGACTTGCCATGTATGGCATGCACAAACCAGACAAAATGCAGTCCCCCGGCGCCTCAGGGCGGCTCAGGTCGGTGTGTTGATTAGCCATCCCAATCTCCCTATAATGCGCCTGCCCTGGCGGTAGCTGCCTGACTGTGTTCTTCACGTGCGGCCGTACAAGGTCATCCTGGCGCAACTGATTGCCCCGGCCCTGCTTGCCGCCACATTCCTGTGGACGACAAACCCGGCCATCGCTCGCAGTGTGCTTGTGGGAGGCCTCATCAGTGCCTTGTCGAACAGTTATTTTGCGGTGCAGGCTTTCCGCTACCAGGGCGCCGACAATGCGGATAAGGTTGTCAGGAGTTTCCTGAAGGGAGAGATCGGCAAGATTGTGATCGCTGTCTTGCTGTTCGCGTTGAGCTTCAATTTTCTGGAAGGCCTGAACGTGGTGGCGCTGTTTTCAGGATTTCTGTTTGCTCATCTCATTGGCATATCGGCAGTTGGCTGGATGACTCGCGATCCAGCCCGCGAATCGCGCTGAGAATTTGGCTGAATTACGGAACGAAGTGGCATTATGGCAGCGGCAGGCGCTGAATCACAGACGGTTCAGGAATACATAGTCCATCACCTGTCCTATCTGACTTTTGGCCGTCACCCGGACGGTCATTGGGGTTTTGCCCATTCCCCCGAAGAAGCCTCGGAAATGGGCTTCATGGCGATCCATGTGGACACCATGGGCTGGTCGATCGCCCTTGGCGCCGCCTTTCTGCTCTGGTTTCGCCGGGTCGGGCTGCGCGCCTCGGCGAGCAATCCCGGAGCGATCCAGAACTTTGTCGAGAGCATTTTCGAGTTCGTCGACAACCGGGTCAGCGAAGGTTTTACCCACAAGAACAGCCTGATCGGCCCCATGGCCCTGACGATATTCGTCTGGGTCCTGCTGATGAACGCCATGGATCTGGTGCCCGTGGACTGGATTACCGGCATAGCCGCCTGGGTGGGCGAACACGTCTTCGGTTTCGACCACATGCCCTTCAAGATCGTGCCCACCACCGACCCCAACATCACCATGGGCATGTCGCTCAGCATATTCGTGCTGATCATCTGGTATTCGATCAAGCACAAGGGCCTGGGCGGCTTCCTTGGCGAACTCGCCTTTCATCCCTTTGGCAAGTGGATGGTGCCCTTCAACCTCATGATCGAAATTCCCACCATGCTGGCCAAGCCGATTTCTCTCGGGCTACGGCTGTTCGGCAACCTGTATGCGGGGGAATTGCTGTTTTTGCTGATAGCGGGCCTGCTGGGACTATGGCAGCTACCGGCGCACTTTGTCTGGGCGGTATTCCATATTCTGGTGGTGCCGCTGCAGGCCTTCGTCTTCATGATGCTGACCATTGTCTATCTCAATGCAGCCCATGAGCCGGCTCACTGAGTTCGACAAAACCGAGACAACCGAAACAACTCCCGGAGGAAAAAGATGGAAATGATATTGGCTTTCACCGTGCTTGGCGTGCTGCTCGTGCTTGGCATGGGCGCCCTTGGCACCGCGATCGGCTTTGGCATCCTCGGCGGCAAGTTCCTGGAAGGCTCCGCCCGCCAGCCCGAACTCGCGCCGCAGTTGCAGGGCCGCATGTTCCTGGTGGCGGGCCTGATCGACGCGGTCACCATGATCGGCATCGGCATCGGCATGTGGTTCACTTTCGCCAACCCCTATCTGGCGGCCCTGGCCGGCTGAACCACCCTGCCCGCAGGAGGCTGAAGTGGACATAAACCTGACCATTATCGGGCAGTCGATCGCTTTCGCGGTCTTTTGCTGGTTCTGCCACCGCTACGTCTGGCCCTTGTTCGCGAATGTGCTTGAAGAGCGCAAGCGCACCATCGCCGAAGGGCTCGAAGCGGCCGCCCGGGCCGAGCAGAAGCTCGAATCCGCCGCCCGGCAGTCCGCCGAGCAACTCGACGAGGCCAAGGCTTCCGCCGCCGGCATCATCGAGCAGGCGAACCGGCGGTCGGCACAAATCATCGATGAAGCCAGACAGCAGGCCCAGATGGAGGCCGAGCGCATCATGCTGGCGGCCCAGGCGGAAATCGAACAGGAGGCCAATCGCGCCAAGGAAGAGTTGCGCGCCCAGGTTTCGCTCATTGCCGTGGCCGGCGCCGAGAAAATCCTCGGCCGCGCGGTGGATCAGGCGGCCAATGAAGACATGCTCAGACAACTGGCGGCGGAGTTGTAAGGCCCAGGCATGGCGGATCCCATTACTCTGGCGAGGCCCTACGCTCGGGCGGCATTTCAGGTTGCCCTCGGCTCCGGTGCGCTCGCGGAATGGTCGCGCATGCTTGGCGTGGCGGCGGCGGTAAGCGGCCAGGCCGCGGTGCACGCCGCCCTGACCGACCCCGGCCGCTCCTGGCGGGAAACCGCCGCGCTGTTCAGCGGCCTTTGTGGCGAGGAGATCAGCGAACAGGCCCGGAATCTGGTAAGCCTGCTCGCGGAGAACAAGCGCCTGACGCTGCTGCCGCAAATCCGCAGCCTGTTCGACCAACTCAAGGCCAGCCAGGAAAGATCGGTGGACGTGGAATTCGTCACCGCCTTTCCGGTCAGCGAAGAGGTTTCGACCGCGCTGGAGCAGGCCCTCAAGAGCCGGCTGGAACGCGAAATCAGGCTGCGCGCCAGCGTCGGTCCCGCCTTGATCGGAGGCGCCATCATCCGGGCCGGCGACCAGGTCATCGACAATTCCATCCGGGGCAAGCTCGACAAGCTCGCCGAAACCATGCACACCTGAAAACACATCAGTTGAAGAGATCAGTAACCAGGAAACCCACATGCAACAACTGAATCCCGCGGAAATCAGTGAAATCATCCAGCAGCGAATCGAGAGCCTGGATACTTCGGTACAGGCCCGCAACGAAGGCACGATCGTCAGCGTCATGGACGGCATCATCCGCATTCATGGCCTGACCGAGGTCATGTACGGCGAGATGATCGAATTCGAAGGCGGCATCTATGGCATGGCGCTCAATCTCGAGCGCGACTCCGTCGGCGCCGTGGTGCTCGGCGACTATCTCGACCTCAAGGAAGGCCAGAGCTGCCGCTGCACCGGACGCATTCTCGAAGTGCCCGTGGGGCCGGAACTCGAAGGCAGGGTGGTGGACGCCCTCGGCCGACCGGTGGATGGCAAGGGCCCCATCGGCGCCAGCCTTACCGACGCCATCGAGAAAGTCGCCCCCGGGGTAATCGCCCGGCAATCCGTGGGTCAGCCGGTGCAGACCGGCCTGAAGTCCATCGACTCGATGACCCCCATTGGCCGCGGCCAGCGGGAACTCATCATCGGCGACCGGGAAGTGGGCAAGACCGCCATCGCCATCGACACCATCATCAACCAGAAGGGCAAGGACCTGAAATGCGTCTATGTGGCGGTGGGACAGAAAGCCTCTTCCATCGCCAATGTGGTGCAAAAGCTCGAGGAACACGGCGCCATGGAGTACACCGTGGTGGTTTCCGCCAGCGCTTCGGACCCGGCGGCCATGCAATTCATAGCGCCCTACTCCGGCTGCACCATGGGCGAGTATTATCGCGACCGTGGCCAGGACGCCCTGATCATCTACGACGACCTCACCAAGCAGGCCTGGGCCTATCGCCAGATTTCCCTGCTGCTGCGCCGGCCTCCGGGACGGGAAGCCTATCCCGGTGACGTGTTCTACCTCCATTCCCGGCTGCTGGAACGGGCCTCCCGGGTCAATGCCGAGTATGTGGAAAAGTTCACCGGGGGCGAAGTGACCGGCGCCACCGGCTCGCTCACCGCCCTGCCGATTATCGAGACCCAGGCCGGGGACATCTCCGCCTTCGTTCCCACCAATGTGATCTCGATTACCGACGGCCAGATCTTCCTCGAAACCGACCTGTTCAACTCCGGCATCCGGCCCGCCATGAACCCGGGCATTTCAGTCTCCCGGGTGGGCGGCGCGGCCCAGACAAAGATCATCAAGAAGCTGGGCGGCGGCATCCGCATCTCTCTTGCCCAGTACCGGGAACTCGCGGCCTTCGCGGCTTTCGCTTCCGACCTCGACGACGACACCCGCGCGCGGCTCGAACACGGCCAGCGGGTCACCGAACTCATGAAGCAAAAGCAGTATGCGCCCCTTTCCATTGCGGAAATGGCGGTTTCGCTTTATGCCGCCAATGAGGGCTATCTGCGCGATGTGCCACTGAACAAGGTGCTTGATTTCGAAAGCGCCCTGCTTTCCTGGATGAACAGCGAACACGGGGAGCTGCTCTCCCGGATCAACGCCACCGGCGATTTCGATGCGGAAATCGAAGGCGGTTTCAAGTCGGCCATCGAGCGGTTCAAGGCCACCCAGACCTGGTAGTCGCGGGCGCGGGCGCGGGCGCGGGCGACAATCACAAGAGGCATTTCAGGCAATGGCCCGAGGCAAGGAAATACGCAACAAGATCTCGAGCATCAGGAACACGCAGAAGATCACCAAGGCGATGGAAATGGTTTCCGCGAGCAAGATGCGGAAGGCCCAGGAACGCATGCGCCTCGGCAAACCCTACGCCACCCATATCCGGGAAATGATCGGGCATATCGCGACCTCGTCCTCGGAATACCGTCACGGCTATTTCGAAAACCGGGAAGTGCGCCGGGTCGCCTACATCATTGTTTCCACCGACCGCGGCCTTTGCGGCGGGCTCAATATCAATGCCTTCAAGTCCACCATTGCTTCGATGCGGGAATGGCACGAGCGGAATATCGGGATCGATGTCTGCACCATTGGCGCCCGGGCGGCGACATTCTTCAACAAGTACGGCGGCAACGTGGTGGCCGCGGTGCGCCAGCTTGGGGACCAGCCCGAGGTGGCCGATGTGATCGGCGCGGTCAAGATCGCCCTCGACAAGTTCGACAATGGCGAGATCGACCGGCTGTTCATCATCAGCAACGAATTCGTCAACACCATGGTGCACCGCCCGGTGGTGGCGCAGCTATTGCCCCTGCTACCGTCGGAGGACGACTATCTCGGGCACCATTGGGATTATCTCTATGAGCCCGACGCCAGGGAACTGCTCGACGGGCTGCTGCTGCGCTACATCGAGTCCCAGGTGTACCAGGCGGTGGTGGAGAATATCGCCTGCGAGCAGGCGGCGCGGATGATCGCCATGAAGAGCGCCTCGGACAACGCCGGCGATCTGATCGACGAGCTCGAGCTTGATTACAACAAGGAGCGTCAGGCGGCGATTACCCAGGAGTTGTCGGAAATCGCCGCCGGCGCGGCGGCGGTCTAGCAAGGAAAGTATGCGGGACAAGTGCGGGGCAGGCCTCGCGCATGAAGAAACAACAGAATTTGAGGAAGGGTTCAGCAAATGAGTAGCGGTCGAATTGTACAAATCATCGGCGCGGTCATCGACGTGGAGTTCGAACGGGAGAGCGTTCCCCGGGTGTACGATGCGCTGACCATCGATGACAGCGACATCACCCTGGAAGTGCAGCAGCAACTCGGCGACGGCGTAGTGCGCACGATTGCCCTGGGCAGCACCGAGGGTCTGCGGCGGGGCCTTGACGTGCAGGATACCGGCGGGCCGGTAACCGTGCCCGTGGGCGAGGAAACCCTCGGCCGCATCATGGACGTGCTCGGCCGCCCCATCGACGAGCGCGGCCCCATCGGCGAAAAGGAGCGCATGCCGATCCACGCCGATGCGCCCACTTACGAAGAACTTTCGGTCACCAATGAACTGCTGGAAACCGGCATCAAGGTGATCGACCTGGTCTGTCCTTTCGCCAAGGGCAGCAAGGTGGGGCTGTTCGGCGGCGCCGGCGTCGGCAAGACCGTGAACATGCTCGAGCTGATCAACAACATCGCCACCGAACACAGCGGCCTGTCGGTTTTCGCCGGCGTCGGCGAGCGAACCCGGGAAGGCAACGATTTCTACCACGAGATGCAGGAGTCCGGGGTTATCGATCTCGAAGGCGAATCCAAGGTTTCCATGGTCTACGGCCAGATGAACGAGCCTCCCGGCAACCGTCTGCGGGTGGCCCTGAGCGGGCTGACCATGGCGGAAAAATTCCGCGACGAAGGCCGCGACGTGCTGCTCTTCATTGACAATATCTACCGCTATACCCTGGCGGGCACCGAAGTCTCCGCCCTGCTCGGGCGCATGCCTTCGGCGGTGGGCTACCAACCGACCCTCGCCGAGGAAATGGGCGCCCTGCAGGAGCGGATCACTTCCACCCGGGCCGGCTCCATTACTTCGGTACAGGCGATTTATGTACCTGCGGACGACCTGACCGACCCGTCCCCGGCAACGACTTTCGCCCACCTTGACGCCAAAGTGGTCCTGTCCCGGGATATCGCCGCACTCGGCATCTATCCCGCGGTGGACCCGCTCGATTCCTCCTCGCGCCAGCTCGACCCGCTGGTCATCGGCCAGGAGCACTACGATGTGGCCAGCGGCGTGCAATCGGTGCTGCAGCGCTACAAGGAACTCAAGGACATCATCGCGATTCTCGGCATGGACGAGCTTTCCGATGAAGACAAGCAAACCGTCTCCCGGGCCAGGCGTATCTCGCAATTCCTCTCGCAACCGTTTACCGTGGCGGAAGTTTTCACCAACGCGCCGGGCAAGTACGTGCCGCTGAAGGACACCATCGCCGGCTTCCGGGACATTCTCGATGGCAAGTATGACCACCTGTCCGAGCAGGCCTTCAGCATGGTGGGCTCCATTGAGGAAGCGGTGGAGAAGGAAGAACGGCTCAAGGCCGAGCGCAAGGCGTAAGCGGGCGGGAAGCGATCATGGCCAGGACCATTCAATGCGACATCGTCAGCGCGGAGAAGAGTATTTTCTCCGGCGAGGTGGTCTTCATGGTGGCGGCAGGCAATATGGGCGAGCTCGGCATTGCGCCGGGGCACGCGCCGCTGCTGACCGATTTGCTGCCGGGGCCGGTGCGGCTCGACCTGCCCGACGGCTCGGAAGAGGTGTTCTATGTTTCCGGCGGCTTTCTCGAAGTGCAGCCGAAAAATGTCACCCTGCTTGCCGACACCGCCGCCCGGGCCCACGATGTGGATGAAGCGGCGGCCCGCAAGGCACTTGAGGACGCCGAACGGGCCATTGCCAACCAGGGCGCCGAGTTCGAGTATTCCACCGCCGCCGTCCAGCTTGCCGAGGCCGCCGCCCAGCTTCGGGCCCTGCGACAGTTGCGAAAAGAACGTTCCTGAGCCGCGCGCCAACAGGGGGCAAACGCCGGAATGAAGCTTGAAATCATCATTCTGGCGGCAGGCAAGGGAAGCCGGATGCGCAGCGACCTTCCCAAGGCGCTGCACCCCCTCGGCGGCCGGCCCCTGCTTTCCCACGTATTCGAAACCGCGGCAAGCCTCGACCACCGCGGCATCCACGCCGTGATTGGCCACGGCGCCGGGCAGGTCAGGCGCAGTTTTCACTTTTCCGGGTTTCCGGCGGTGAACTGGGTGCCGCAGGAGCGGCAACTCGGCACCGGCCATGCGGTACAGCAGGCCATGCCGGGGATTTCCGCGGATCTGGTGCTTGTGCTCTACGGCGATGTGCCCCTGGTGCGCCGCGCCACCCTGAAGCGGATGCTGGCGATTGCCGACACCGGTTCGCTGGTCTTGCTGACGCTGGAAACGCCCAATCCCCAGGGCCTCGGCCGCGTCCTGCGCGGTCCCGACGGCGCCATTGAAGCCATTGTGGAAGAGCGCGACGCCAGCGAAGCCGAACGGCGCATCAGCGAAGTCAACAGTGGCATAATGCTGCTACCCGTCGCGCGATTGCGCAGCTGGTTGGGCCGGCTCGACCGGGACAATGCCCAGGGCGAATACTATCTGACCGATGTGGTCGCCATGGCCCGGGCCGAAGGCATGCCCCTGCGCGCGGTGACCATTGAAGACAGCGGGGAAGTGCGGGGAGTGAACGACCCGGCGCAACTCGCGTCGCTTGAAAGGCGGTACCAGATGGGCAAGGCGGAACAGTTGCTGGCGGTCGGTGTGCGGCTGCTTGATCCGGCCCGGGTCGACGTGCGCGGTGAGGTCGTGGCGGGCAAGGACGTGGAAATCGATGTCAACGTGATCTTCGAGGGCAAGGTCAGCCTCGGGGATGGGGTAAGCATCGGCCCCAACTGCGTGGTCAAGAACGCGGAGATCGGCGCCGGCGCCAGGCTGCTTGCCGGCACCTGCGTCGAAGATGCGGTGATCGGCGCCGATTGCAGCATCGGCCCCATGGCGCGCCTGCGGCCGGGAACCGAACTCGGCGACGGCGTGAAAATCGGCAATTTCGTCGAAACCAAGAAGGCCCGCCTCGGCAATGGCACAAAAGCCAATCACCTATGCTATCTGGGAGACGTGGAAATCGGCGAGAACGCCAACATCGGCGCCGGGGTCATCGTCTGCAACTACGATGGCGAGCGGAAACACCGCACCATGATCGGCAATAACGTCTTCGTCGGCTCCAACAGCGTGCTCGTTGCGCCGTTGCGCCTGCACGACAATAGCTACGTTGCCGCAGGTTCAACCGTCAACAGCGAGGTTCCCGCTGGCCATCTCGCCGTGGGCCGCTCGCGCCAGCGCAATATCTCGCGCTGGAGACGCCCGGGCAAGCGGTGATTGCGCCATGTGCGGCATAGTCGGCGCCATCGCCCGGCGGAATGTGGCCGATATCCTGCTGGAAGGGCTGAAGCGGCTCGAATACCGCGGCTACGATTCCGCCGGCATGTCGCTGATCGATGGCCCCGATGGGGAAATTGTCACCATCAAGACCGTGGGCAAGGTGGCCAGGCTGGCCGCGGCGGCAAGCGATGAAGGCGCCTCGGGGAGGCTCGGCATTGCCCATACCCGCTGGGCGACCCACGGCAAGATCACCCGCGCCAATGCCCACCCCCATGAATCCGGCGGACGCCTGTCGCTGGTTCACAATGGCATCATCGAAAATCACGAGGAGCTGCGCCGGCAACTGCGCAGCAAAGGCTATGAGTTTACGACGGATACCGATACCGAAGTCATCGCCCATCTGATCCACCAGGAGCTGTCCGGGGACGAGGGCGCGAGCCTGCTCGATGCGGTTTCCCGTGCGCTCGGGAAACTCCGGGGCGCCTATGGCCTGTGCGTCATCGACCGGCGGCAGCCGGACCGGATCGTAGCCGCCCGCAACGGCATGTCACTGGTAGTGGGCGCCGGTATCGGCGAAAACTTCGTTGCCTCCGACACCCCGGCTCTTGGCCAGGTGACCGACCGCTTCCTCTATCTCGAGGACGGCGACCTCGCGGAACTGACCAGCGACTCGATCCGGATCGTCAACCAGGGCCGGGAAATTGAGCGGGAAATCGCCACCTTGTCAGGCAAGGTTTCGGACATGGACAAGGGCAGTTACCAGCATTTCATGCAGAAAGAGATTTTCGAGCAACCCCGGGCGATTCGCGACACCCTGTCGGGCCGAGTCAGCGGGGAGCGGGCGCTGGAAGAGGCTTTTGGCGTCGACGCCGGGGAGATTTTCGACCAGGTGCGGCAAGTGCAGATCGTGGCCTGCGGCACCAGCTTTCATGCCGGACTCGTCGCCAAGTACTGGCTCGAATCCATCGCGAGGATGCCCTGTCAGATCGATATCGCCAGCGATTACCGCTACCGCGACATCATCGTCCAGCCGGGTACGCTGTTCGTTGCGGTATCCCAGTCCGGCGAAACCGCGGACACCCTGGCGGCCCTGCGCTACGCCAATGGTCTTGAGCATACCGCCACCCTGGCCATCTGCAATGTGGCCACCAGCTCGCTGGTGCGTGAATCCGATTTCTGCGTGCTTACCATGGCGGGCCAGGAAATCGGCGTCGCTTCCACCAAGGCCTTCACCACCCAGTTGACCCTGCTGCTTGTCCTCGCCATCGTACTCGGCCGGCGGAATGGCTTGAGCAGTGAGGACGAGGCCCGGCTCGTGCGCGACATGAACCGCCTTCCCGCGCTGGTGGAAAAGACCCTCGGCCTCGACCGGCAGATCCGCAAGCTGTCCAGGCAGTTTTCGGACAAGCACCACAGCCTCTACCTCGGTCGTGGCATACAATATCCGGTGGCCAAGGAAGGCGCCCTCAAGCTCAAGGAAATTTCCTACATCCACGCCGAAGCCTATCCCGCCGGCGAGCTCAAGCACGGCCCCCTCGCCCTCGTGGACAGCGACATGCCCGTCATCGTCGTCGCCCCCAACAACGACCTGCTAGACAAACTGCGCTCCAACCTCTCCGAGGTCAGCGCCAGGGGCGGCAAGCTCTACGTATTCGCCGACGAAAGCATCGGCCTCGAAAACGACCGCAACCACAAGGTCATCAAACTCCCCGGCTGCCCCGAAGTCCTCGACCCCATCCTCTTCACCATCCCCCTGCAACTGCTCGCCTACCACGTCGCCGTAATCAAGGGCACCGACATAGACCACCCCCGCAACCTGGCCAAATCGGTTACGGTGGAGTAGGGGCCTGAAGCTGCAAGGCCCGCACGGCATGCGCCGGGTCCGCATCCAGGATTCTCAGCAAGGCGCGGGCCGGACCGGTTGGTTGCCTGCGGCCCTGTTCCCAGTTTTCCAGGGTGCGTTTGCTCACTCCGATCAGGGTCGCGAACTGATTCTGGCTGAGGCCAGTCTTCTCCCGCACCATACGGGCCGCTCTTCCCCCTTCCCCTGTATCTTCACCGAATCTTTCGCAAGCCGCCGGTTCCCTGTATGACGCTACCCGAAGCAGGCCGAGCAACCAGGGATTCCTGCAGCTCCGCGTACAATTCTGAGCAATCGCAAGCTACTGGCTACCCCTGCGCGTTCCCGTGCGCAGGGCGCGCTGGCTTCTTTCGAGGCGCTTGAGGTGATCGTTGAGCAGGGGCTTGCGGTGCACCGCGACGCCGGCGCCCAGGGCATCGATGACGGCCAGATGGGCGATGCGCGAAGAAACCGGGGCGAAATCCTGGTACTCCTCGCGCACGTTGACGTGGATGGGGATGCTGCAGATATCGCTCAAGGGAGTGTTGTTCGGCGCGAGACCGATCACCGTGGCGCCGGCTTCCATGGCGAGCCGGACGCTGTCGAGCAGGGCCCGGGTCTGGCCTGACTGGGATATCGCAATCACCACATCCCGGGAATCGAGGGAAATCGCCGACATATGCTGGATGTGCGGGTCGGTATAGGCTGCGGTGACGAGTTGCAGGCGGAAGAACTTGTGCTGGGCATCCGCCGCCACCGAGCCGGAAGCGCCGAAGCCATAGAATTCCACCCGCCGGGCGCGGATGATCGCGTCAATGGCCCGCTCGAGCGCCGCCGGGTCAAGCTCGTCCCGCACCCCGAGCAGCGAACCCACGGTGCTGTCGAAAACCTTGTTGCGGATATCCCGCACCGTGTCCTTGTCGTCCACTGCGAACTGGGTGTAGACATCGCCAAGCCCCGCCTGCTGGGCGAGCTGAAGCTTGAAAGCCTGAAAGCCCTTGCAGCCCACCGCGCGGCAGAAGCGAATGACCGTCGGGTCGCTCACTCCGACCTGCTCGGCAAGGTCCACCACCCGCATGCCGATCACTTCATTGACGTGGGCAAGCACATAGTTGGCGACCTTGGCTTCGGATTTGCGCAGTTGCCGCCGGGAATCGGCAATGCGCCGGATCAGGTTGGGAGATTCCATGGGGTAGCACACTGGGCCGGACGCTGAGAATCGGTACAATGCTACTGCAAGCCGCATTCCGCCGCATTCGTTCCAGGGAAACGACATCATGACCGGAGGCTCGGAGCCTGCGCCGCAGGAATTCGCGAAAGCGAAAATACGCTATCGCCGCGCCCCTGGCTGATCGGTTGAGGCGAATATTGGTGAATATTCAACGAAATCGAGGGGCCAGGGGCGTGGATGAGAGCGAATTTGCAGCCGTGAATTCCTGCGGCGCAGGCTCCCAGGCCCGGGCGCTGCCGAAAAATGAACCGGCGCCGGAAATCCATCCAGTGAAAGCAAGGTTTGTCGATTCCATCGCCGAAATCGGGCAGCGGGACTGGAATGCGCTCACCGGAACCCGCAATCCCTTCATGCGCTACGAGTTCCTCCACGCGCTGGAAAGCACGGGCTGCACAGGCCCTGACAGCGGCTGGCTGCCGCGGCATCTTGTCCTGCATCAGGGCGGCGCCTGCCGCGGCATTGTGCCGCTGTACAGCAAGACCCATAGCTGGGGCGAATATGTGTTCGACTGGTCCTGGGCCAACGCCTACCAGCAGCACGGCCTTCCCTACTACCCCAAATTCGTCACCAGTGCGCCCTTCACGCCATCCACCGGCCAGCGCCTGTTCGGCGTGGCCGGCAGCCATTTGCCGCTGGTGGTGGAGCAGATCCGGCGCCGCGCCGAGCGCGATGGCGCATCTTCCTGGCATGTGCTGTTTCCCACCGGGGAAGAGGCCCGGCTGTTACGCCAGCAGAATCTGCATATCCGCCGGGGCGCCCAGTTCCAGTGGCGCAATCGCGATTACCACAGCTTCGATGACTTTCTCGCGGGCCTGGTTTCGCGCAAACGCAAGACCCTGCGCAAGGAGCGCCGCCGCGTGGGCGAGCAGGACATCGGCTTTCGCGTCACCGAAGGGCCGGAAATCAGCGAAGCGCAATGGGCGGACTTTTACCTGTTCTATCAGAACACCTATCTGCAAAGGGGAATGCAGGGCTATCTCAGCCTGGAGTTCTTTCACCGCATCGCCGCCTCCATGCCCGAGCAACTCTTGCTGATCAATGCGTCCCATGGCGGGCAAGATATCGCCGCCGCGCTGTTCTTCCGCAATGACGAGACCCTGTTCGGGCGCTACTGGGGCTGCCGGGAGGAGCGCGAACACCTGCATTTTGAGACTTGCTACTACCAGGGGCTCGATTACGCCATCGCCAACGGCCTGCAACGCTTCGACTCGGGCGCCCAGGGCGAACACAAGATCCAGCGGGGATTCGAGCCGGTGACCACAAGTTCGGCCCACTGGCTCGCCAACCCGGAATTCCACCGCGCCGTGGGCCAGTTCGTGGCCCGGGAGCGGGACCATATCGAAGCCTACCAGCGGGCGGCGCGCTCGCTGCTGCCTTATCGAGACATCCAGGAGCCTGCGCCGTAGGAGCCTGCGCCGCAGGAATTCGCGAAAGCGAAAATTCGCTATCGTCGCGCCCCTGGCCGACCGTCGCCGCCAAGCCAGTTGCCGGCATGCGCTTGTGACTCTGGTCCGGCAGCGGGCGTATACGCGCTGGTACCGGGGGGATACGAAGATGGCGCTACATCACAATGGCGTTTTCCAGGCGGCGGAAGCCGCGTAGCCAGACGAGGATGGTGAACAGCGCCACGGGGGCGAGCAGCCAGGTGACCACGTTGGTCTGGTCCTGGTTGCTCAGGCCGGTGAAATGGACCGTGGCGTAGACCGCCATGCCGAGCAAATGCGCCAGCAGGTAGTAGTTCACGTAGGGCGCGCTGTAGCGGTCCACTGGCCAGGGCGATTTCAACAGCAGCAGACGCAGGGCGTAGACGATGCCCAACAAGTCCGTGGGCCAGAACAACAGCAGGTTGACGTTGTGGTGCAGGTCCTCGTGACCGGACCAGAACCAGCTCCCCAACATCAGGCAGCCCAGCAGGCCGCTGAACAGCGAACAGGTCAGGCTCAGCCCGCCGAGCACCCGGTAACTTGCCGGGGGCAGCGAGGCGCGCTGCCGGCTGTGGCTGGAGATCATGTGGCGGCTGAAGCGGGGCTTGCGGGTGGTGAGCAACAGCCAGAGCAGCAGCGACGCCATGATCAGCATGAGAACCAGGTAGGCGTTCCATTGTTTCGCCGGTGGCGGGAACGCGGACGCCACCCGGGGTTCGGTGAGCAGCCCCAGGCGCTCCCCGGCTGCGGCCACATCGCTGTGCATCGCCTGCAACTGCC
The DNA here is from genome assembly GCA_022819645.1 of Pseudomonadales bacterium. Classification (GTDB taxonomy): domain Bacteria; phylum Pseudomonadota; class Gammaproteobacteria; order Pseudomonadales; family Pseudohongiellaceae; genus UBA9145. The sequence continues at coordinate 16,972 of JAJEGU010000003.1, read as the reverse complement.
GTCGCAGCGAAAGCGGCAGGAACATAGCCTCCCATTCGCTCATGGCCCGGTCGATGTTGCTGTTCATGCCGATGTCGAGCAGCATGGCGACGGGCGACAGCGATTCGTAGTGCGACCAGACCACCTGCCGGTACGTGGTTTCGGTCATGCCGGTGAAATGCTCGCTCAACCTGCCTTCCAGGGCCTCGTCGAGATAGTCGCGCAGGCGCGTGGTGCAGTTGTCGTCGAAGTAGTCATAGGCGTAGCCGAGGTTTTCCGGCTCCAGATTCCACATCAGCCGCTGGTAGAGCCGGGATTTTTCGGCGTTGTTGAGATTGATGCGGTCTTCCCAGACGGTTCTTTCCTCCGTCCGGTACCGGGCGTAGGCCTGGGCCGTGGGCACAGTGAACAGGCGGTAGTTCATCTCGCCGAGAAAGAAATTCAGGCCAAAACGGAACATCCCGCCGCTGGTGTCGAAGCCGCCCCAGTTGAACAGCAGGTCGGCGCCGGCGGCCTCGTCACGCACGCGCAGGGCGGTATGGCCGAAGTTGTCCCACAGTTGGTTGCCCACGTCCACGGTAACCAGATAAAAATGCAGGCCACCCAGATCCTCGGGCTCCGGGTAGGCGTCGAGTTCATCCAGTGGCGGAACCGCAGCCCCGGCGGCTGCCGCAATCAGCAGAAACCACAGGGCGCAACCAGCGCGCGGAAGCCCGGACGTGGCGCATCGCCGGAGTCGCGAAATGATCGACATGGGTGTTCCTATTCTCTGAAAAACTCCATCCGTGGAGTTTTTCATTATCGCAAAACAAAAGCGTGGTTTTGTTTTGCTCCCGAATTCAATGGCTTACTCCAGTCACGGAGCATAGCTCCGTACCGTTGCGGCCGCGCTCGAAGCTGCGCTTCGAAAACGCTTGCCTTCACCCATCGAATTCGGCGGCACTTCCCTGTGCCGCAGGAATTCGCGAAAGCGAAAATTCGCTATCGCCGCGCCCCTGGCCGGTCGATTGAGGCGAATATTGGTGAATATGCAACGAAATCGACCGGCCAGGGGCGTGGATGAGAGCGGATTTGCAGCCGTGAATTCCTGTGGCGCAGGCTCCTAGAGTTCCCGCAGCCAGATATTCCGAAAGGACACAACCTGCCCGTGGTCCTGCAGGGTTAGCGGCATTTTGCCGGTGCAGTCCTGCCTGCGGCCGGAGCCGTCGAGACCATAGGGTTCGCATTGGGCTTCGTACACCGGCTCCGGGGTGAAGGTGGCGCCATCGAGCCGGACATGGTTCTGCACCAGTACGCCGTTCTGGAACACCGTGAGCCAGGCCGGCGAGACGAGTTCATCGCCGTTGAATTCCGGCGCGGTGAAAATGATGTCATAGCTCTGCCATTGCCCCGGCTGGCGGGCGGCGTTGACCAGGGGCGGATACTGCAGATACACCGACCCGGCCTGGCCATTGACATAGGTGGGATTTTCCCAGCTATCGAGAATCTGCACCTCGAACAGCGAATGCAGGAATACCCCGCTGTTGCCCCGGCCCTGGCCGCTGCCGCTGATCACATCGGTGGGGCGCCATTCCAGATGCAACTGCATGCTGCCGAAAGACTCCCGGGTGCGGATCGTGCCGTCGCCGGGGCGGACGGTTGTCACGCCATCGGCGATTTCCCAGCGGGCGGGTTCACCGTCTGTCACGCGCACCCAGTTATCGAGCTCGCTGCCATCGAACAGTATGATGGCGTCCGAAGGCGGCACGGCATTCTCCCCCGTGCCGACGAGGAGCGGCTCCGGCCCCGCCTGCCGACGGTCGCCGCCGCTTTGGGCCAGCACCATTATCGCGGAGAGAATCACTATGGCAAGCAGGATTTTTTTCATCATGGTCCGAAGTAATCAACTTGTCAGGTTCATGTCGTCGTCCCAGCTCGCGATGATGTCGCGGCGGGACTGGTCAACACATTTTTCCAGCCATTCCGGCTCGTACCGCAGGCCGTGGCGCTGCAGCGTCTGCTCCGGGACGCCGTCCCAGACATTGGCCACATTCCCCTGGTAGCCCAGGTCCCGGAATCCCTGTTCGGTCGTATAGTACCCGGTCAGGGTCAGGTCCCGCATCAGGGAAAAGAAGCGAATGCCGGGCCGCAGCGCCGGGTCCTCCGCGTCGGGCCAGGCGATGCGGTCGCAAATGGCGAGCCGTTGCGCTTCGCCGATGTTGACGAAATCCGCGCCGAACTCGCCGATGGCGTAACTGTCGAGCCAGGCGATGCCGCCGCGCACCGGGAGTTTCAGGTTTCCCCGGTCCTTGACGATGAATTCGACGAATTCCGGCAGGCCGGCGTCCAGCGCGCCGCCATTGGCATGATCCGAAGGCAGAATGATGTCGCATAGCACGGCGATGGTGACGAGTTCATGCTCGCTGAAATACGTTTCGGCGAACAGTTTCCGGTCGCGTTGCCGCTCGGCCCCGGTTCTGCCGTAGGAATACTCCCGGGGCAGTTCGTTCCAGTTCACCACTCCGCCCGTGGCGCAGCCGGTGGCGGAAGCGACGCCCGCGGCCAGAGGCGCGAGCAGCAGCGATTTGAGGGTTTCCCGGCGGCTGGTCTTGTTCATGTGGCTCACAGGTTCCGCTGCCGCATCTGTTCGACGATGTGCTCGCTGGTGCGCCAGGCCAGGGCGAGAATGGTCCAGGTGGGATTCTTGTCCGCCTGGGACACGAAAGTGCCGGCGTCGGCCACAAAGACATTGTCGGCGTCATGCAATTGCCCGAAGCGGTTGGTGACCGAAGTGGCCGGATCATCTCCCATTCGCGTGGTGCCGACTTCGTGGATGATCTCGCCGGGGCGGGTCAGGCCATACTCGCGCTCCGGGCCTGGCTTGCCGCCGAGCAGGACGCCGCCGGCGGCTTCCAGCAGTTCCTCCATGGTGTCCTGCATGTGCCGGGCCTGGTTGATCTCCTGTTCTGTCCAGCGATAGTGGAAGCGGAGCGCGGGAATGCCCCACTCATCGACCACATTGGGGTCGAGCTCGCAGTAGTTGTCGTATTGGGGAACGCTTTCGCCGCGGCAGGCGATGCTCAGGCGCGAGCCATAGAAGCGCCTGATATCATCGCGCAGGCCATTGCCATAGCCGCCGACTCGCTCGCCGAGAAAGCGCTTGTACTGGTTGGCGGCGAAGCCGAAACCATAGGACGGCATGTTCATGCCGCCGCCGATTTCCAGATGATAGCCCCGGGCAAAATCGAGTTGGGTGTCTTCCAGCCACCAGGGCGTGTAGACATGCATCCCGCCCACACCGTCTTCGTTGTAGATGTCGCGGTCCATGAGTTCGGGCAGGAAGGCGGCGCGGCTGGCGCCGGTGGAATCGTGCAGATAGCGGCCCACATAGCCGCTGCTGTTGCCGAGCCCCGAGGCGTGCCGCGCGCTGATGGAATTGAGCAGGATGCGGGCGCTGCTGCAGGCGGAAGCCGCAAGCACCACCGTGCGGCCATTGAGGCGCAGTTCCCGCCGGTTTTCCCGGTCGATACAGGAGACGCCGGTGGCGCGGCCGTCGGCGCCGGTATCCACCTTGCGCACCATGGTGTTGCTATGGACATCGACCCGACCCGTGGCCACCGCGGGATAGATGAGTACCGTGCTTGAGGAAAAGTCGGCGTGGAGGCCGCAGGCGCGGCTGCACTGGCGGCAATACACGCAGACGCCGCGCTCCTTGTTAATGCGTTTGGTCAATATGGACAGCCGCGAGGGGTACACCGGAATCCCTGCCCGGCGCGCGCCGCGGATGTAGTACAGCTCGTGCAGGCGCGGTTTGGGGGGCGGCAGGAAGAAGCCGTCCGGGTCATTGGGCAGGCCCTCATTGGTGCCGAACACGCCGACCAGTTTGTCCACCTTGTCGTACCAGGGTTTCAGGTCCTCGTAGCCGATGGGCCAGTTGTCGCCAAGCCCGTCGATATCGCGGCGTTTGAAATCCAGCGGCCCGAAACGCAGGGATATGCGGCCCCAGTGATTGGTGCGGCCGCCGAGCATCCGCGCCCGCCACCACATGAAGTCGGTGTCATCGGCGGTGGTAAAGGGTTCGCCGTCGAGTTCCCAGCCGCCGATACAGGCATTGAAATCGCCGAATGGCCGCAGCCTTGTGCTGGCGCCCCGCCGCGGCGATTCCCAGGGATAGCGGAACTGGGTACGCTGGGCTTCATCGGCCGGATCATACCAGGGGCCTGCTTCCACCAGCGCCACGCGGAGTCCGGCCCGGGCCAGGGCCCAGGTTGCCATGCCGCCGCCGGCTCCGGAGCCGACGACGATGGCGTCATATGGGTCGGCGGCGCTCACAGGGCTCTTCTACGCTCATGAAACCGGTTCCCGTTCACGACAGGCCGAACCCCGGGCGGTACTCCTTGTCCAGCCAGACATTGGCGGCATCGTCATTGCTGAAGCGCATTGCCTCGCCGTCGTATTCGAGCACCTTGTGGTTGGCAGCCTGGCGCACGGCGATATTGCCGAGCAGCATGGTCTCGGTGAGACGGCCCGCATAGGCGAAATCGGAAGTGGTGACTTTGGAACGATCCTTGATGGCGTCGATCCACTCCTGATAGATGCCATTCGAGCGCGGCAAGGTCCGGGGCGGCGGCTCGGTGGCCAGATGCAGCGATTCGGGAATCAGCACCGGATTGCGGCCATAGACGCCGTGCATCAGGGTCCTGTTTTCGCCCACGATCAGTACGCCGCCGTCGTTGTCGCCAAGCTGCCTGCCATTTTCGATTTGCGGCGGGCGCTCCGGCAGCAGCCCGCCATCGTACCAGATCATCCTGACCGCCGGGCGCGACGCGCTGGCGGGAAACTCGAAGTGGATCTTGGAAGCCAGGGGGAAGCTCTCGAATTCCCGGCCCCAGCGGGTGGAACTCGCGCCGATGCGCTCGGGCAGGCCAAGATCAAGCGCCCAATAGGGATGGTCGATGATATGGGCGCCCATGTCGCCCACCACGCCGGTGCCGAAATCAATCCAGCCGCGCCAGTTGAAGGGATGATAGGCGCGCTCCACCCAGGGCCGCATGGGCGCGGCGCCGAGCCAGAGATCCCAGTCCATGGTGGCGGGCGCCGGAGCATCGGCTTCCGGCCGCGCAATGCCCTGGGGCCACACCGGGCGATTGGTCCAGCAATGGACTTCGCGAATCGCGCCGAGTTCGCCGGAAGCGACCCATTCATTGATCAGCCTGGCGCCCTCCCCGGCATGACCCTGATTGCCCATCTGGGTAACCACATTGGTTTCCCGGGCCCGGCGGGCGAGAAAGCGCGCCTCGGCCACGGTATGACATAGCGGCTTTTGCACGTAGAGATGCTTGCCGAGGTCCATGGCATGAGCGGCAATGGGAGCGTGCATGTGGTCCGGCGTACTGATCAGCAGCGCATCGATCTCCGGGTTTTCATCGAGCATGACGCGGTAATCGCGGTAGGTCTTCACCCGGTCCCGGAAAGGCGCGGCGAATTCCTGGGCCAGAGTGGCGCCAAGCCGCTCGTCGTCGATATCGCAGACCGCGTAGATATTTTCGTGGGAAACGCTCTCGATATCCGACCTGCCCTTGCCCCCCGCGCCGACAGCGGCGATATTGAGCCGGTCGCTCGGCGCCGTCTGCCCCACGCCGCCGAGCACATGGCGCGGCACGATGAACAAGCCTGGCGCCGCAGCAAGCAGCCGTCTGCGGCCAAGGTCAACGGATGCGGATTTCTCTGGACTCCTGGTGGGCATGAGCGGTGACTCCCGATTCGCCTCAAGGCCAGCCAATGCTAGCAAAGTTCCGCGCCAGCACAACCGCGAGGCGAATCACGGCGCGACAGCAATACTCTGTTTTGGCGCCGCTTCCCCATTTCCACGCGGAGCCTCTTTCCGCCTGTCACTCTGCGCGGAGTCGCAGAATGACAGGCCGCAGTTTGCCCCGCCCAGGCGATTGTGAAAAGATCCCCGTGATCGGGTGTTGATTGAAAGGAGCAGTATGAAAACCGGGATTCAGCCGCGAATTTTCACCGGCTTGCTGGGAGTCGTGCTGTTTTCCCAGGCCCAGGCCCAGCAGGGGGACTGGTATTTTGGCGCGGGACTCGGTATGAATGAGGCCGGGGCTTTCAATCAGGCCGGTTTCAATGACGACACGCTGTGCTATCCGGCTTTCGTTTGCGACGGCGCACATTCAGGTTTCCGCTGGTTCTATGATCTGGAGTCCGATTCGGGCATGGCGCTGGAACTTGCCGCGGGCCGGGCCTGGAATCGCTGGCGGGCGGAGATTGCCCTTGCCAGACTCGACAATGGAATCGTCCAGCGCTTCACCGGCATCGAGTTCCTCAATGGCAATCCGGTTCGTTTCATCGAGCAGAACGACTACCGCATCAGCACCCGGGCAAGCGCCGGGGATCTGCTGATTCACTCACTGGCATTCAATATGTATCGGGATTTCCCCGGGGCGGGCGGCTGGACTCCCTATCTCGGCGCCGGCATAGGCGCGGCCAGGGCCGAACTCACCGAACTCTACTTCGAGGAACGCTACGCCTGCATCAGCGAAGCCTGCCAGGGCAGACCTCCAGGCGAATTCGACAGCCTGCAACTCGCCGACCTCGGCGACACCGTCTACACCGCGCAGCTTTTCGCCGGCGCCGATTTTGACCTGGCCAACAATCTCAAACTCGGCCTGAAACTCGCCTGGCGCCATGTGGACGAATTCAGCGCAGTGGACAGCTACCTGGAACACGCCCCGCCCAGCCAAACCAACACCAACAGTTTCAGCAACACCAGCCACTGGTCCCTGGTCGTGGAGTTGAAACGTTTCTTCTTTGAGTAAGGGCTGGTGTGGGGTAACATCCCGTCCACTTTTTCACTGGCGGGACGGATGATGGCGGGCAACTGGACTTCGGGTTATGTGACCGAAATCGGCTATGCGTGGGGGTATTTCCCGGAACTCAATCCATTGCGGGCGAAAATGGCCTTGCTTTGCAGCGGTTTCGCCTGGCCCGAAATCAAGAACGCCTGTGAGCTCGGCTTCGGCCAGGGCGTGAGTCTGAACTTCCATGCCGCCGCCGGCGAAGCCGAATGGCATGGCAATGACTTCAATCCCTCACACGCCGCTGTCGCCCGGCAAATGGCGCAGCATTCCGGCGCCCCGGCCCAGTTAACCGACGAAACTTTCGCCGAGTTCCGTCAGCGCAAGGACCTGCCACAATTCGACTACATCGCCTTGCATGGCGTATGGAGCTGGGTTTCCGAGGAGAATCGGCGGGAGATCGTAGAATTCGCCAAAGAGAAGCTCAAGGTCGGCGGCGTGCTTTACATCAGCTACAACGTGCAGCCCGGCTGGTCGGGCTTTATCCCCTTGCGCAATCTGATGATGGAGTATCTCGACCGGATTTCACCCACGGGCAAGGGAATCTCCGCGCGCATTGACGAAGCGCTGGAGTTTGCCAAAAAGCTGGTGGACACCGAGCCGGTATTCGCCAAGACAACCCCGGGCGCGATCACTCGGCTCGAAGGCGCCCTGACCCAGAACCGCAACTATCTCGCCCACGAATTCTTCAATCGTGACTGGCACCCCATGTCCTTTCTCGACGTGAGCCACGCGCTCGATCACGCCAAGCTCAGTTTTGCCTGTTCGGCGAATTTCCTGGAACACGTTTCCACCATGACGATGACCGCGGAGCAGAGTGAATTCGTCAACGGGATTCCCGACCCGATGCTGCGCCAGCAGATGATCGATTTCATGTCCAACCAGCTTTTTCGGCGCGATTACTGGATCAAGGGTCCGCGCCGCCTTACCGGCACCGAGCAGATGGAGAGCTTCAATGATTTTCACGTGGTGCTTGCGCGTCATGTGGAGGACTGCTCGCTCACGGTGAAAGGCCCCATCGGCGAGGCCACCCTCAATGAGGAGATCTATCGGCCCCTGCTTGACCTGCTGGCGGACAACAAGACCCATTCCGTCGGCGAAATCATCCGCAGGCTGCAATCGGAGCAACGCACTGCGGGAAGTCTGCTGCAGGCGCTGATGGTGCTCATGGGCGACCACCAGGTGGCGCAGGCGCAGGCGAATCCCCCTGCCCGGCTCAAGCGGCAATGCGACCGCATCAACCGGCATATCAAGCAGCGCAGCCGGGACGTGGACGAGATTCAGTTTCTCGCCAGCCCGGTGACCGGGGGAGGCGTCTCCGTCAGCCGTATCAACCAGTTGTTCATGCTCGGCCTGGAGAACAAGGCCGCCAATGACGAGCAGCTTGCGCGCTTTGCCTGGCAGGCCCTGTCATCCCGCAACCAACGTCTCGTGCACGACGGCAAGACCCTGGAAAGCGACGAGGAAAACCTGGCGGAGTTGAGCAAGCGCGCCACAGTGTTTCTGGAGAAATCGGGACCGGTGTATGCCTCCCTTGGTATACAATGAGCGAACCGAAAACAGGTTTGGCGCGACTAAGTATTCTCTGACTTGATCAGAGCTTCCCTAATCGTATAAGTTTGCAGCAGTCGCACGAGTTTCCAGGAACGGCGCAGGTATTTTCCAATGACAGGACTATTGAGAAAGGCGCGGCGAAATCGGGCTGAGGCTCGCACAGCAAGCCCGGTCACCTTATGGGATCTTTGGCCCAGCCTCGCTGTATTGCTCGCCTTGAGCACCCCGTCCGGCGCCCAGGAGCTTGAGTTGTTCGAAGACGTGGAGCGCACGGTTTCCGCCAACAGCCAGCGCGGCAATCCCGCCGGTGCCGGCGATGATGCGCCCGCCATTTCCCCCACCGAACCTGAATTCACCCTCGTGGGCGCATCGCGCATCGGCGACCAGCGCCGGGTGGTGCTCAATCATCGCAGCGGCGAAACCCTTGCCGTGCCCCTGGAAGCGGATGGCGAGACTTCGATCCCGGGCTACGGGCAGTTCCACATCATTTCCAGCGAAAAGGGCCGGGTTTCGATCCAGTATCCCGATGGCAGCAATTGCGTGGAAGCCGCCGACTCCGGAGTAAGCTGCGAGGCAGGCGCCAATGTCGCCTGGCTTTCCCTGCGTCCGGCACCTTTGCCCGAGCAATTTCTCGTCGCTCTCGATCAGGAAGAGGAGTTGATGGAACAGGACCCGGATCTCGAGGCCGAGGCCAAGGAGGCGGCGGAAGATTTGGCGCGGGACCCGAACAACCCATTCGCCCGCCTGCGGGCCGAAGCCCTCGGCCAGGACGTTCCCTCCGCGCCGCGATTCCGCCCGCGCCGCATTGACCCGGCCCAGGTGCCTCCCGGCATGCGCGTGGTTTCCACCCCCTTCGGGGATCGCCTCGTCGAGATTGACTAGGCCCTAGGAGGCTGCGCCGTAGGAATTCGCGAAAGCGAGAATTCGCTATCGCCGCGCCCCTGGCCGGTCGATTGAGGCGAATATTGGTGAATATGCAACGAAATCGAGCGGCCAGGGGCGTGGACGGGAGCGGATTTGCAGCCGTGAATTCCTACGGCGCAGCCTCCTAGTGTGCTGAATGTCAGGCTTCGCACTAGGGGTTTCGATTGTCAGTTTCCACACTCCCCGCAGGCAGCTACTGGGCCTGCTCGAATCCCTGGCCTTCGCTTGTGAGCGGGCTCGGGCGAAACTGCCGCTGGAACAGGTAAGCATCTCGATCATCGACAACAGTGTGGATGGAGAGCCCAACCAGGAACAGTTTTCGCCCGGGGGCATGCGGGAGCTTGCCGCATCCTCGCTACCGAGCGGCTGCGAATTGCGGCTGCTGCATGGTCATGGCAACATCGGCTATGGCGCAGCCCATAATCTGGCCATACGCCAATTCCATTCCCGAGACGGCTGCGAAGACGGTTCTGAAACCCGCCCCGAATACTGCCTGCTGCTCAATCCCGATGTGGAGTTCGACCCGGACGCCCTGGCGGTGGGCCTCGCTTATCTGAATGAAAATCCGCAGGCCGTGCTTGTCAGCCCTGCGGCAAGCAGGAACGGCGAGCCGCAATACCTGTGCAAGCGCTACCCCTCACTGCTGCTGCTGTTTCTGCGCGGCTTTGCGCCGGCGTTCCTGCGGGCGCCCTTTGCCCGCAGCCTGGCGGAATACGAGATGCGCGACTTGCCCGGCGACCGGCCAAGCAGCGGAATTCCCATCGCCAGTGGCTGCTGCATGCTGTGCCGCAGCGATGCCCTTGGTGAAATCGGCGGTTTCGACGAGGGCTTCTTTCTCTACTTTGAAGACTTCGACCTGTCCCTGCGGCTTGGGCGAGTGGGCCGCCTCGCGCATCTGCCGGCCATGCGAATTCGCCATGGGGGCGGTGGCGCGGCCGGAAAGGGCTTGCGGCATATCCTCCTGTTCTGCCGCTCCGCCTGGCGTTTCTTCCACCGGCATGGCTGGAAGTGGCTGTGAGCCGCCAACCGGAGGCGCTCGTTACCGGCGCCAGCGGCTTTATCGGCCGCCATCTGTGCCGCCATTTACAAGCGGCGGGCTATGCCGTGCGGGCGTTTTCCCGATCCCTCCCCACACCGGACACCCACTCGCCTCCCACATGGGACACCCACTTTCCCGGGGATATACTCAACCGCAAGGTGCTGGAGAAAGCCTGTGCCGGGGTACAGGCCGTATTTCATCTGGCGGGAATCGCCCGCACCGCGAACCGGCGCGACCCAGGCGCCATGCGGGTCAACGTGGAAGGAACGCGCAATCTGCTGGAAGCCGCCCGCAATGCCGGCGCGCAAAGCCTGATATTTGTCAGCAGCGCGCTGGCTGCGGAACTTGACGGGCAGAATTCGCACTCGCGACCGGGAGACTATGCCCGCAGCAAATGGCTTGCCGAGCGGCTGGTACTCGAAGCAAATGACAGGGATGGCATGCAAACCACGATCCTGCGCCCCGCTCCGGTCTACGGGGCTGGCATGAAAGGCGGAATCGCTCGCCTCATCCATCTCATCCATGCCCGGCGGCTGCCGCCCCTGCCCCGGCTGGATAGCCGCTTCTCGCTGGCCGGAGTCGATGATGTTTGCCGCGCCGCGATGCTTTCCCGGCAAAGACCGGAAGCGGCGGGACGATGCTGGCTGCTGACCGATTCGCGGGACTATCGCGCCCATGCCATCGAGCAGGCCATCTACAAGGCCCTGGGCCGAAATCCGCCCCGCTGGCGCACCCCCGCTGTGGTATTCTTCGCCGCGGCCGCGCTATTGCAATTCGGTCGCCTTGCCGGCTGGAAATCCGCCGAATCGGGCCTGCAAACCTGGCGCAACATGACGAGCGAGCGAATCTGGCCGTCCCGGGACATTTACCAGGCGCTGGATTTCCAACCCGCTGGCGACCTGTACGCGAATTTGCCGGAAATCATCCAGGAACTGACCGGACACCAAGCCGCCACAAGGGAGTGACAATGACCAAGGGCATCATTCTGGCGGGCGGCGCGGGCAGCAGGCTGTACCCCATCACCACCACCATCAGCAAACAGTTGCTGCCGATTTACGACAAACCGATGATCTACTATCCGCTGTCGACCCTGCTGCAATCGGGCATTCGCGACATCCTCGTCATCACCACGCCCAGGGACCATGCCGGCTTCCACCGCCTGCTCGGCGACGGCAGCGGCTGGGGCGTCTCCATCCGCTATGCCGAACAGCCGCGCCCGGAAGGCCTCGCCCAGGCATTTCTCATCGGCGAGGAATTCATCGGCGACAGTCGCGTCTGCCTGATTCTTGGCGACAACATCTTCTACGGCAACCGGATCGAAGACACCCTGACCAATGCCGTGGCCCAGGACAATGGCGCCAGCATTTTCGCCTATTATGTGCAGGATCCGGAACGCTACGGCGTGGTGGTGCTCGATGACGACAACCGCGCCGTGGACCTGGAGGAAAAACCGGCCAGACCCAAGTCCCATTACGCCGTGACCGGGCTCTACATGTACGACAATCAGGTGGTGGATGTGGCGAAATCCATCCGCCCGTCCGCCCGGGGCGAGCTGGAAATCACCGATGTCAACCGGATCTATCTGCAACGGGGAGAATTGCAGGTGGAGTTGTTCGACCGCGGCACGGCCTGGCTCGATACCGGCACCACCCAGTCGCTGCTGGACGCGGCCAACTTCATCCGCGTGCTCGAAGATCGCCAGGGCCTGAAAATCGGCTGCCCGGAGGAAATCGCCTGGCGCCGGGGATTCATCGACGACGCCCAGTTCGAGCGCCTCGCCGAAGACCATATCAACAGCGGCTACGGCCAGTATCTGCTGGCCTTGCTGAACGAGTCCTGATGAAAAGCACCGGCACGCCGATTCCCGGGCTGCTCCTGCTGGAACCCACGGTTCACGGCGATGACCGGGGTTTCTTCATGGAAACCTGGCGCGAGTCCTTCTTCACCGAACACGGCATTCCCCACCACTTCGTACAGGACAACCACAGCCGCTCGGTGCTCGGAACCCTGCGGGGGATGCATTATCAGTTGCGGTATCCCCAGGGCAAGCTCGTGCGGGTGGTGCGGGGCGAGGTGTTCGATGTAGCGGTGGACCTGCGCCATCAGTCCGCCACTTTCGGCCACTGGTTCGGCGCGCCGCTGAGCGAGGACAACCGCCGCCAGTTATGGATTCCGCCGGGTTTTGCCCACGGCTTCTATGTACTCAGCGAAAGCGCCGACCTGTGCTACAAGTGCACCGAATACTATCATCCGGAAGACGACCACAGCCTGTGCTGGAACGACCCGGCAATCGGTATCGAATGGCCGACGCAGTCTGTCGAGCCGGTTCTTTCCGAACGCGACCGCAAGGCGCCCCGGCTTGCCGAGGCGCCACTGCCGCATTGAGGCGGTTTTCCTCGCCGCTGACCCAGGCGCTCCGCCGGAAAATGAAGCCATGGCCATGACCCGAACCGTCCTCGTCACCGGCGCAGCAAGCCAGTTGGCCCAATGCCTGGAACTGTCGGACGCTCCTTCGGGTTGGCAAGCCGTGTATCTGTCCCGCGACGAACTCGATATCGGCGATGGGGCGCAGGTAAAAGCCGTACTGGATGAAATCTCCCCGGATTGCATCATCAATACCGCCGCCTGGACAGCGGTGGAGCGGGCCGAAAGAGAGCCTGCCCGGGCCCGGCGCAGCAACGCCACCGGCGCGGCGAATCTTGCCCGCTGGTGCGGCGGGCGGCAAGCGCGGCTGATTCACGTTTCCACGGATTTCGTTTTCGACGGAAAATCGCCAAGGCCCTATGCGCCGGGGGATGCAACCGCGCCACTCGGCGCGTATGGCGCAAGCAAGCTAGCCGGCGAGCGGGAAGTCGCAAAACTGCCCACGGGGCAGAGCGTCATCCTGCGCACTTCCTGGCTGTACTCCGAATTCGGCCACAATTTCGTGAAAACCATGCTGGGGCTGCTGGCCGAACGGGACGAGGTCGCCGTGGTCAGCGACCAGACCGGCTGCCCGACTTCCGCGCATTCTCTCGCCGGGCTGATGTGGCGTATGCTTTCCCGGCAGGCTGGCGCCGGCCTGTATCATTGGAACGATGGCGGAGAAACCAGTTGGTATGGCTTCGCCCGGGAAATCCAGCGGCAGGGGCTGGCCGCGGGCTTGTTGCGAAAAGAGATTCGCGTCAGGCCCCTTGCCACTGCGGATTATCCCACCGCCGCCCGCCGCCCGGCATACAGCGCGATGGACCGTGGCCGGGCCCTGAGGGAATTCGACCTGCCCGAAGGCGACTGGCGCGAGGCGTTGAACGGGGTCATTCGGGCTATCGCCAGACAGGAAGCTGCAAGATGATTGCGTGCGGGAACTTCCCACCCCCTCGCCGCCACAGCGCTGCCCGGCTGGAAGCGGCAGGCGTCCGGTCCGCCCGGCCATGAGCGCCTTGCTGGTCACCGGCGGCGCCGGCTTCATCGGCACCAATTTCGTGCACTACTGGCGGCGCAAGCACCCTGGGGATCTTGTCGTCGTTCTCGACGCGCTGACCTACGCCGGCATCCGCGCCAATCTCGCCGCATTGGAAGGCCAGCCGGATTTTCACTTCGTCCACGGCAATATCTGCGACCAGCGACTCGTGGAGCAATTGCTGCGCGGACATTCCATCGACACCATCGTCCATTTCGCCGCCGAAAGCCATGTGGACCGCTCGATCACCGGGCCGGACGCCTTCATCGAAACCAATATCGTCGGTACCCACAGCCTGCTCAAGGCCGCTGCCGCGGTCTGGCTGGAACGGGACAAACCCCGGGAAAACCGCTTGTTCCAGCATGTTTCCACCGACGAAGTCTACGGCTCACTCGGCCCGGACGACCCGCCGTTCCACGAAGACACCCCCTTCGCCCCGAATTCACCCTACGCCGCAAGCAAGGCCGCCGCCGACCATCTCGCGCGCGCCTACCATCGCACCTTCGGCCTGCCGGTGATCACGAGCAATTGCTCGAACAATTACGGCCCCTACCAGTTTCCGGAAAAGCTCATCCCCCTGTTTCTGGCCAATATCCTCAAGGGCCAGCCCTTGCCCGTCTACGGCGACGGCCGCCAAATCCGCGACTGGCTCCATGTGGAAGACCATTGCCGCGCCATCGAGCTGTGTATGCAAAAGGGACGGCCCGGGGAAACCTACAACGTCGGCGGCGACAACGAATACGCCAATATCGACCTGATCCACGAACTCTGCGCCATCCTCGACCGCCGCTTCGCGACAGATCCGGCGCTGGCGGAACGCTATCCCGACGCCCCTCCCGCCAAAGGCATCCCGGCAAGCAGCCTGATCGCTTTCGTCACCGACCGCCCGGGCCACGACACCCGCTACGCCATCGACGCCGGCAAGATCGCCCGGGAACTCGGCTACCGCCCCAAAACCGATTTCCCCACTGGCCTCGCAAGCACCATCGACTGGTATCTCAAGCGCGAGTAAGGCCGCACAGTCCCGGCAGATTATGGCAATCCGGGCTCTTGGGAGGCTGCGCCACAGGAATTCACGGCTGCAAATCCGCTCTCATCCACGCCCCTGGCCGCTCGATTTCGTTGCATATCCACCAATATTCGCCTCAATCGATCAGCCAGGGGCGCGGCGATAGCGAATTTTCGCTTTCGCGAATTCCTACGGCGCAGCCTCCTGGCTCGACTTTTCCCAGCGGTGGACGAGGCTGGTTTCCAAGCCGAACAGGTCGAGGATGCGGCCCACGTGATGGTCCACGAGGTCTTCCACCGATTGGGGGCGGATATAGTGGGCCGGCATGGGCGGGGCGAGAATGGCGCCGATTCGGGCGGCCTTGAGCAGGGTTTCGCAATGTCCCGCGTGCAGCGGAGTTTCCCGCGGCACGAGGACGAGGCGACGGCATTCCTTGAGGGTGACATCGGCGGCGCGGCTGATGAGCGACCCGGAGTGACAGTGGGCGATGGCGGAAAGCGTGCGGATGGAGCAAGGCGCGACGATCATGCCGTCGGTGCGGAACGAGCCGCTGGCGATGCTCGCGGAGATGTCCTTGCTGGAGTGGTGGTGGTCGGCCAGGGCCTTGACTTCGTCAAAGCTGTAATCGGTTTCCAGGGAAAGATTGAGCCGGGCCGCATCCGTCGCCACCAGATGCGTTTCAATCGCCGCATCCTCGCGCAATACCTGCAATAGCCGAACGCCGTAAATCACACCGCTCGCCCCCGACATGCCAATGATGATTCGCATCAGGCCACCCGCTCCAGAACAGCGGCATTCTTGCACCACCCGCCCCCACAGGCAACCGACGATCAGATCCTGGCCGCCCAGCCTGTCTTCCACCGCAGGTTTTGCAACGTTTCCAGCGCAGGTTTTGCAATTTTCGGAAGAATGGATTGACCGGGCTTTCGACCAAAGCGGCTTGCCTGGCCCGGAGGCGCTTGACCTGTGGGGATTGATGGCACATATTGCCGCCCGTCCTGGTGAGCTGCGGAATTCTCATGAGCAAGGCCAATCTGTTTTATGCCCAGTCTGGCGGGGTTACCGCCGTGATCAATGCCAGCGCCTGCGGGGTGATTGAAACCGCGCGCAAGTTTCCGGAGCGGATCGGCACGGTGTTGGCCGGGCGCAATGGGATCATCGGGGCGCTGAACGAGGAGTTGATCGATACCGGCCTGGAATCGGCGGAAGCCATTGCCGCCCTGCGGCATACCCCGGCAGGGGCGTTCGGTTCCTGCCGCTACAAGCTGAAATCCTACCGCGAGAACACCAGGGAGTACGACCGGCTGCTTGAAGTGTTCCAGGCCCACGATATCCGCTACTTTCTCTACAACGGCGGCGGCGATTCCCAGGATACCGCCAACAAGATCGCGCAACTGAGCATCGAGCGGGGCTTTCCCATCACCTGCATCGGCGTGCCCAAGACCGTGGATAACGATCTGCCCGTTACCGACAACTGCCCGGGCTTCGGCTCGGTGGCGAAATACGTCGCCGTGTCGATTCGCGAAGCCGGCCTCGATGTGGCCTCCATGTGCGAATCCTCCACCAGGGTTTTCGTCATGGAAGTCATGGGCCGCCATGCCGGCTGGATCGCCGGCGCCGCGGGTCTGGCGAGCGAAGCCGCTGGCGACCCGCCCCATGTCATTCTCTTTCCGGAAGTCATATTCGACCGCGACCGCTTTCTGGACAAGGTCAGGGGCTGCGTGGAAGAACACGGCTACTGCGCCATTGTGGTTTCCGAAGGAGTCAGGGGCCCCGATGGCAAGTTCCTGTCCGAAGCCGGCGGCGCCGACGCCTTCGGCCATGCCCAGCTTGGCGGCGTGGCGCCGCTGATCGCGGAACTGGTCAAGAGGGAGCTTGGCTACAAGTACCACTGGGCGGTGGCCGACTACCTGCAGCGCGCCGCCCGCCACATCGCCTCGGCGACTGACGTGGAGCAGGCCTACGCTGTGGGCAAGGCGGCGGTGGAATTCGCCATGGCGGGCAAGAACGCGGTCATGCCCGCCATTGTGCGCGGCTCGGGACCGGAGTACTCCTGGAGCATCGGCGAAGCCCCGCTGGCGGATGTGGCCAATGTGGAAAAGAAGATGCCCGGGGAGTACATCAGCGAAGACGGCTTCCATATCACCGAAGCCGCCCGGCGCTATTTCGCGCCACTGATCCGC
>JAJEGU010000062.1 GCA_022819645.1 Pseudomonadales bacterium | reverse complement strand
GGGACCCGCGCTTGTTCCAGTTTACGAAATGCGCTCAGTGTGTCAAACGCCGGCTGCATGATTTCCTCCATTAGCTGCTCAAATTTCGGGCGCAAGGCCCATATCTCGTGCTTCGGGGGCAAAGCATAGGAAAGTTTGGGGGAAATGCCAGGAATCAGGGCGAAAAAGTTTCGAGGCGAGTGGATGACCCGGCGGCCCCGCCGGACTGACGTTAGCCATTACGCGCCTGTTCCCGACATGACCGCCAAAGGGCGCTCCGGGGAAGCCCGCTAACTATTTTCTCGGTTTTCTGGGCCTTCCCGAAAACCTGTGCGTATACTTTTCGCGAGGTGGCGGCGGTCCGGCATGCCATCGAGCCAAATTGCAAAGGAGAAAGGAAATTATGGAGATGTCACTTGCCTTGCTGAAGGATCTGGCGCTTTCGAGAGTTGATGCTTGGAACATCAATTTGCTAGCATCATTGTGTATCAGTGTTGAACACGCAGGGTCAATCACATGAGAACGACAATTACGCTGGAAGACGATGTCGTGGCGAAGCTGAAAGACCGCATGGCGCGGTCGGGGGCGAGCTTCAAGGAGACGCTCAACGAAAACCTGCGGCGCGGTCTTGAGCAACCGACGGAAGACGAGCTTGCCAGGCCGTTTCGCGTTCGGCCCCGGCCCATGGGACTTCGCTCCGGAATCGAACTCGACAACATCGGCGGACTGCTCGACCTGCTCGACGGGCCCGTGCAACCCTGATGATTCTCGTGGACGCCAACCTGCTGCTGTACGCGTACAATCAGGACAGTCCGAGCCACGCGCTTGCCCGGGCATGGCTGCAAAGCGAGATTTCTTCCGGCAGGCCCGTACGGCTGGCGCTGGTCACCTTGCTCGCTTTCGTGCGCATCGGCACGGATAGCCGCGTATTTGCCGAGCCGCTTTCTCCAGCGGAGGCTTGCGGCATCGTGGAATCCTGGCTCGAAGCGCCGAACGTTCAGATACTGGCGCCCGGGCCTCGAACCTGGACGCATCTGGCGGCACTCTGCGATCAGGGGCAGGCCAGGGGCGCCATGATCATGGATGCGCATCTGGCTGCGCTGGCATTGGAGCACGGCGCCGCTGTCGCAAGCACCGACCGCGATTTCAACCGCTTCGACGGCATCAAGACGATCAATCCGCTTCTCTAGGAGCCTGCGCCACAGGAATTCACGGCTGCAAATCCGCTCTCATCCACGCCCCTGGCCGGTCGATTTCGTTGAATATCCATCAATATTCGCCTCAATCGACCGGCCCGGGGCGCGGCGATAGCGAATTTTCGCTTTCGCGAATTCCTACGGCGCAGGCTCCTAGCAGGGAGACAGGCAATGAAAACCCCTATCGGCCGCACACTGGTCTTCAGCTTCGACGGCACGGGCAACGAGCCCCGCGATGCCGGGAAGTTCGAGCATGACGAAAGCATCAGCAACGTGCTCAAGTTGCATATCCTCATGGGTGGAGGGCTGCGGGGGGACCTGACGGAAACCCGGACTCCGCTCGGCGCGCCGCAGCAAACCTGGTATTACAACGGCATAGGGACGCGGGAAAACGGAGAGGACATACCGCTCGTCGGCTGGATGGTAACCACGATGGCGGAGCTGGTGAACAGCGCGCTGGCGCCGAAATGGGGCGACGCCAGGAGGATTCTGAACGAGGCCAGGGCGGATCTGACGGAGGCGGAGCCGAAGCCGGAAGACCGCATCGTCGTGTTCGGATTCAGCCGGGGCGCGGCGCTGGCGAGAAAGTTCGCGAGTCTCATACTGCAGGAGCGCGAGGGATTGGAGCTGGCCTTTCTCGGCGTGTTCGACACGGTCGCCGCGATGGACGGCATCCACCGGAAAGGCGAAAAGATCGTCAGCGACGTGGTGCTCGAGAACGGCACGGTGGACCGGCGCGTTAAACGCGCGGTGCACATCCTTTCGCTCGACGAGGACCGCGTCGCCTTCGAACCGACGCAGATCAACCGCGACTCCGGCGACCCCGAACGCATCACGGAGATCTGGTTTCCCGGCGCGCACAGCGACGTCGGCGGCGGATACTGGAGCGACGGCCTCAGCGACGTCGCGCTGCAATACATGATCGAACAGTGCAAGGCGACTCTGGGCCGAAATATCCAGTTCGCCGACCCGCGCAGCCCGGGCGAGGTTCGAAATCTGCTGAACGGGCAAGGCGACGTGCTGGGTTTTCTCGATGCGGACGACGTCCTGATGCATCCGAACGTCACCTGCGTTTCGCGGACGAGTCCCGAAGGACTCGGCAAGCTCTATGACAGGGCGGTGCGAAACGTATGCGTCCGCGAGAACAACGACGCGCTTCCCGCCGCTACGCACCCGCCGCTGCTGCATCACTCGGTAAAGGCGCGGTTCGATCTCGTACCGGACTATCGGCCCGCGCCGCTGCGGGGGCTGCATTTCGATTTGCTGCTTCCCGGCGCAGGTACGAACAAAAAGACGAAGAAAAAACTGGTCGGCATAACCGGACTTCGTTCGGATCTCGACCGGAGGCCGCGCAGCGAGAAAATTGAGGGCTAGATTTCCGATTTTATGGGCTTGAGTTTTGCACGAGTGTGTTTGTTCCCGGAAAGATTCTGCGACTCCGCTTCGCTGTGCGCAGAATGACGGGACGCAGCCGTTCAAAACCCGAAACTGAAGCCGACCTCGAAGGTGGTGTCACTGGTGTCGAAGAGGCCGATATTGCTGTCCTGCTGCTGGTGATAGAGGTTGATCAACACTTCGGCGGGGGCGCCGTTGATGGTGGCGCCGCGGCGGTATTGCAGCAGCGCGTAGCTGCGGTTGAGCCAGCGCGGCGCACCGCCATCAAGCAAGGGGCTGTAGCTTTCCCGGTCTTCGAGGCGGGTATGGTTGAGTACGGCGCGGAACAGGCCCTGGGGCAGCGGATACTGCCAGTTGGCGGCGAATTGCCAGCCACGACGGTCGCCTCCCGGGCGGTCGGACTTTATCGCCTGGCTGTCGAGCAGCGCCGCCTCAAAACCGAGATTGCCAAAGCTGCGCTCTTCATTGCCGAGGGGGCAGGCGAAACCGCTGCCGAGGCGGGAGTCAAAGGCGTTCAGCCAGCTCTGGTCGTGGAACAACTGGTACTGCGTGGCGGCGTCGAAGAAGGGGCGGCAGGTGAACACCGGGGAGATACTGTAGCGCACCCTGGCGTCGGCTGACGTGAACAATGCCGAGCCCCCAAAGGCCAGGCTGCGGAAGCCGGAATCGACTTGCCAGCTCCCGGCCCGACGCGGCCGGACAAAGTTGTAGCGACCGTCGAACTGCAGCAGGTCGGTGTTGCGGTCATTACTGACGCGGCCTTGCACCTCGCCGCTGAAACTGTGCTGGCGGTCGGGTTCGAGCAGGCGATGCCGCGCGGCGAAACCGATATTGGTGTACGGCCCGCTCATGGTCTGGAATTCGTCGCCAAGCGCCAGCAGGACGTTCTCTCCGGCAATGGTCAGGGTGACCTGCCCCGGGTCCGGTGCGCCATTGAGATTGCTGTCGTAGCCAAGCAGGAAGTCGCCCCGAAAACTGGTATCCCGGGTAACCCTTCGCCATTGCCGCCGGCGGCTTTCCAGAGCCGGGCGCAGGTTCGCCGGCAGGTCGCCCCTGGCGAGAATCTGCTCGTTGAGTTCGATGGCGGCGAACAACTGCCCCTGCTGGTACAGGGCTTCGGCGTAGTCGATCTGGGCGGCGCCATTGTCCGGGTCGAGCAAAAGCGCGCGCTCAAGGGCCTCGGCGGCTTCCGGCAGCAATCCGCCATTGAGCCAGGCGGCGCCGATCAGGGCGAAGTATTCGGCGGATTCCAGGCAAACCGGCAGGAAAGCATCGAGTTCACCGGCGACTTCCAGCCATTCGACTTGTGAGCGGGAATCCTGCCCGGCAATCCAGGGGTTCAGGTCGGGACAGTCCTGGGCAGCGGATGGCAGGGGCAGGCAGAACGCCAGGGTAAACGCCAGCGTTGCCTGTAGACGAGTCATCATGGACTTCCATGCAACATGGGATGTCCGGACACAAAATGAAGATCGTTGAGGAACAAGAATGCTGAATCCCGAAGGTGGAAAGAATGGATTATCTTGAATCCAGGGCAAGCGGGCAAATACCCGGGACCTCCTTGCGGGGCCACTGCCTGAGATTGTGCAACTGCGCCCGGAACGACAGGCGGGCGGGCTCGGCGAGGTGAGGAGTGGAACAGGAGGAAGCGCCAGATGGAGAACTGCCGGAAATTCAGGAACGACCGCCGTGGATCAGTTTCAGGCCGCGGTCTTCGGTTCGCCGACCGGTGCTTGGCAAGGCGAACAATTGCTGGGGATTGTGCAGGCCATCGAGCAGGAAATGGCCCTGGGATTCGAGTTTCTCGTCCTTGAGTTTTCTCGCCGCAACGCCGCCGACGAGCACCGGATGGGCCAGGTCCGCGGTCAGTTCCTGTATCCGCAGGACAATGGTTACCGTATCCCCAAGAAGCACATGGCCGCGGCGGTGTGCGGGCCCTACCGAGCCAATCAGCACCGAGCCCTGTTCGATACCGATGCCGAGAGCCAGGGGTTCGAGGCCCTGGGGCGAGTCCTCCGGCAGCATGTCGGCGATTTCGATGGCCTGCATCTTGCGCGCCGCCTGCAGGGCATTGCGGGCGGCGATGGCGTCCTGGCTGTCCCAGACCGCGATCAGGCCGTCGCCCTTGAATTCGTGCACCCGCCCGCCGAATTCCTCGATGATTCGGGTGGCCCGGGTGAAGAAATAGTGCAGCACCGCGGCGGACTCCTCGGGTGGGCGAGATTCGCCAAAGGCCGAGAAGTTGCGCAGGTCGGCGCAGAGCAGGGTCATTTCCGTGCGGCGGGCGTTGATGCTTGAACTCGGCAGGCTGTAAGCGATCTCCCGGGCGATTTCATTGGGCAGATAGCTGTTGAGATTACCGAAGACACGACCGCGCTCGGCGCGCACCCGGCCATATTCAAGCAGCAACAGCATGCCCGTCGCCAGCGGGCTGTACAGCGCCGGGAACAGCCATCCCAGCCAGACGCCCTGGCCCTGCAACAACTGGATATGCAGGGTCAGCATGAGGATGGGCAGCAATACGCCGGCGACCGGCAGGCCGATTGCGGACCAGCGGCTGCGGTCGCTGGCAAGCAGATACAGGGCGCAGGCCGCGGCAAGGCTCAGCAGACCGAGCAACAGGCCGGCGGAAGCTGGCGTATAGGGAATCTCGCCATCGAGCAGGCTGCCGAGGATGCGGGCCTGGAGTTCCACACCGGGGGCCACGCCGGCATAGGGCGTGGGCACCACATCGCCCATGCTGAAGGCGGTGCCGCCGACAAGCACCCAGACATTATCGAACCAGGCCGGGTCGAAATCGCCGTTGAGAATGTCCACCGCGGGAACCGCGCGAAAGGCCGATGGGTCCCGGGCATAGGAAATCCGCAGATTGCCTCCGCTGTCCACGGGGATTTCCAGATCGGGATAGGCCACCAGCCGCAGATACCGGGCGGGGCCGAACAGACCGCCGCCATCCACCATGGTGGCTGACCAGTTGTCTGCCCGCACCGCGGTCAGCCAGCCGGAAAGCGCCATTGCCGGATAGCCTTCGCCATCGACGCAAATCGCCGCTGGCGTCCTGCCCACCGAGCCGTCGCTGGAAATAACCGGAGTGATATGCCCCTTGGGAATACTGGCGAAGGCGCTATTGGCAGCGAGATACCGTCCGGTTTGGGGCAGTCCCGCAGCGCATTGCAGGCCGGCGAGTGGATGGCTGATTACCCCGGCCTGCACGGGTTGCTCGGATTGCAGCACGGGCACCTGGGCGAGCACGGCGCCGCTGCTGGCGGCAAGCGCCGCGCTGAGCGCGCCGTCGCCGGGGCGCGGTTCGGAGTAGACGATATCGTGCAATTGCAATTGCGCGCCGGCCTCGTCAATCGCCGTCACCAGCCGCGCCATGGTTTCCCGGGGCCAGGGCCAGGGGCCGACTTCGGCTAGGCTGGTTTCGTCGATAGTGACCAGGATAATGCGCTGTTCTTCGGTAGCGTCGGCAAACATCGTCCAGCCGAGGGCGCCGAGACGCTCTTCCAGCGTCAGCATGGCGGGGCGCAATGCGGCGAACAACCCGAGTGCAAGCAATGCCGCCAGCGTGAGCATGGCCAGCCGTGACCAGGCCGGCGGCAGGCGCAGCAGCGCCGCTACGGGATTCCGGTTTCGCATCGTATTCTTCATCAACGGCTGTCCCACAGGGTCAGGCCGGTGATTTCCCCTTCATTGAGTTGCTGCTCGAAGAAGTACCCGGCCTCCTTGCCGTCAAGGGTGACCGCGCCGCTCAGGCGCTGGCTGCTGTCCCTCATGCGGAAGAATCCGCCGTCATACACCCGGCCTTCGGCGCTGAACAGCACCTCGCCGGTGGAATCGTGATTGAGCGTCAGGCCGGTGCTGAACAGGTTGCGGTCGAAATTGATGGCAAGATTGCCGTCGCTGACCCGCATGGCGACGGTCTCGCCCTGTTTCTTGTAAAAGGCCTGGGCGGCGGCAAGGTCGAATTCGATTTCACCGAGGCCGTCATTGACATCGCGACTTTCCAGGTCGGGCCGGAACAGCGCGTATTCGAGGTTGCCCACGCTGACCTCGCGGCCTTCCCGGGCGATTTCATAGGCATAGGTTATGCGCTCCAGGGCGCCCTGTCCATTGCCCCAGCGCCCCCAGGCCATCTGCCGCTGCCGGGTTTCGTCTTCGCCGAAGGGGACTTCCGGGGTGAAATCGGGTTCGGGAGTCGTATCGTTGCCAGTGGGCATGGAAGAGTTCAGATTGGCGATGCCGGCATTGACGCGATCATTGGCCGTGCCTTCCAGGTAAACCTCGGTGGCCGCGGTGATTTCCTCTTCGTTTTCCGCGGCGGACTCCACGGCGTCGTCCACATTGTCGCGGAGGGTGTCCGGGTCGGTTTCATGCACTGCCGGCAGTACCCTGGGCGCCTGGGAGCCGAGATCGAATCCGAGCATCTGTTCCGCGGTGCCGCTGAGTTCCACTGCATTGGCGGCGCAGGGGCCAAAAGCTTCCACGGTGCACTCTTCGGAATAGGGAGCGAGGACGATAGCGCCTTCGTTGACCAGGGCGCGCACCGAATCCCGGGTTGCGCTGACGACGAAATCGGTGCCGCGAACGCCAATCGCGGCGATGGGCGTGTTCAGGCGAAAGCGCTGCCGGGCGGAACTTGCCGCATCGCCGGAAATCGAGCGGGTGACGCCTTCTTCGAGACTGAACTTGACCGTGGACCGACCGGGATTGTCGCGGTTGTACTCATAGCGAACGATTTCCAGCCGGCTGTCGGGCCGCACGCTGACCAGGGCATTGTCAATAAAGCGGATATGCACATGGCCATTGGGTTCGGTCTGGACGAAATCGCCCGAGTCCACGGGCATGCCCATTTCGATGCGCCGGCGTTCGCCTCCAGGGGCGTCGAGCCAGGCGCCGCCAAGCACCATGCTCACCTTTCCGGCAGCCGGTTGCGGTGCGCCATTGCCGGTGGCCAGCGCGGGGTCGAGCGCCAGCGCCTGCCATTGCCAGCCGAAAAACAGAAACAGGAGGGTAAAAGTTTTGCTGCGGATGCCGACTTTCATGGGTTCAGTCTTCAATCATCAAACAGTATGCCTTCGTCTTTGAACTGGCCAGGAATTGCTGCGATCTTCGTCGTTCCTGGCCAGTACGAGGCGCCCGGGCGTTCTCGTGACTCATGAATCTAGCGCAAACGTCGATAAATTGACGTGACCAGAGTCACAAGCAATTGCGATACTGGAAACCTGCGCTGTCCAGGGACCCATTGTATGCAGGTTACTCCCGAATTGCTAAGCAGGTTCACCCTGCTGAAGCCGCTGCCGCGCCAGGTGCTTGAGGGGCTCGCTCCCCATGCAAGCCTCGTGCGCCATGCGCGCCGGGAAGTGGTGGTGCGGGCCGGGGTCCGGGAAGATCGGGTCTGTTTTCTGTTCGAGGGGCGGCTGCAAGGCGTGGGGCATACCATTGATGGCCGCGAAGTCGGGCTTTATTTCATCGAGCCTGGAGATTTCTGTGGCGAACTTGCGCTGTTCGACGATAACCCGCAGCCCGAGTTCGTCATTGCCACCGCCGCCGCCACCGTGGTCTTTCTCGCCCGCAATCCGCTGCGCGAGGTAATGCTCAACAGCAGTTCCGTGAGCAACATCGTCGGCCGCAAGCTCGCTGAGCGGGTCCGGCAGATGACCGAGCAGCGCACCCTGCTCGGCCTGAGCAATATCGACCAGCGGGTTTGCGGCCAGTTGTATCTGCTGATCAAGGGTGGGCAGCGGCAGGGGGAAAGCGGCGAAATCGTCAACCCCCCCACCCATCAGGAAATCGCCATCATGCTCAATATCAGCCGGGAGCGGGTCACCCGGGCGTTTCAGGCCCTGCAATCGCGCCGCATTGTCCGCCGCGACGGGCCGGGGCGGCTGGTGATCATCGACCTGAATTCCTTGCGCCGTTTCGCCAGGGGCGAGGAGGAACTGTGACGCCGGACACATGCACGGGACGGGGAATTGTGGTCAAATCACGAGTTGTCAACAGTTGAATTGTGCGATTCCGCCCGCATCTAAGTATTCTCTGAAAAACTCCATCCGTGGAGTTTTTCATTACCGCAAAACAAAAGCGTGGTTTTGTTTTGCTCCCGAATTCAATGGCTTGCGCCATCGAATTCGGCGGCACTTCCATGTGCCGCAGGGAAGCCCTGACTTGATCAGAGCTTCCCTAACGCAAACCCCGGGCGCTGACCCTGCGCCACCCCAGGGTGCCAGAGAGCCACACGCCCCAGTGAGCGACACCAATGAATCGCAACAAATCCAATAGCAAGTTTCCCGAGCTGGCGGAAGCGCTGCGCGACATCCGCCACTATTTCGGCTTCGCCGCGCTGTTCAGCGCCGCCGTCAACCTGCTGATGCTTACCCCCATCATCTACATGCTGCAGGTCTATGACCGGGTGGTGGCGAGCGGCAGCGTGCCGACCCTGGGCATGCTGACCCTGCTGATGGTCTGCCTGCTGCTTTCCATGGGCGGCTTTGAATGGGTACGCTCCATGGTGATGATCGGCGCGAGCAACCGCCTCGAACAGCGGCTGCGGCAGCGGGTGGCGGAAGCGACTTTCAACCGGGCGCTGCTGTCGGGCGGCATGACCACCAGCGCCCAGCCCATGAACGATCTGTCCCAGTTGCGCCAGTTTCTCACCGGCAGCAGCCTGTTCGCCTTTTTCGACGCGCCCTGGGTACCCATCTATATCTTCGTGATGTACCTGTTCCACCCTTATTTCGCCCTGGTGGGCGTCATCGCCATCATCATCATGCTGCTGCTCGCCCTGGCGAATGAAAAGACCACCAGCCCCAAGCTGCAGGACGCCAACTCCCTCAACAGCGCGGTAAACAATCAGTTGACCGGCACCCTGCGCAATGCCGAAGTCATTGCCGCCATGGGCATGGGCAAGGAAGTCCGGGCGCGGCAGGAAGACGGCTCGGAGCAGGTCATGGAACTGCAAAGCGCCGCCAGCCGCCAGGCGGGGGCCTTCACCAGCATTTCCAAGTCGCTGCGCATCATCATGCAGTCCCTGACCCTCGGCCTTGGTGCCCTGCTTGCGCTGCAACAGCAAATCTCCCCGGGAATGATGATAGCCGGCTCGCTGCTGCTCGGCCGGGCGCTGGCGCCCATCGATCTGCTGGTCAACACCTGGCGCGGTTTCAGCGTGGCCCGGGCGCAATACCGCCGGCTCGGCGAACTGCTGGAGCAACTGCCGCCCCGCAAGCAGCCCATGTCATTGCCCGCGCCCACGGGGCGGCTGTCGGTGGAAGGGCTTTTCGTGCTGCCGCCGGCTTCCCAGACTTTTGTCGTGCGCAATGCGAATTTTGAACTCGAGCCCGGCGAAGCCCTTGGCATTGTCGGCCCGAGCGCTTCCGGCAAGTCGAGTCTGGCAAGGGCGATTCTCGGCGTGTGGCCCTCGGCCCGGGGCGCGGTGCGGCTCGACGGCGCCGAAATCTTCACCTGGGACCGGGAGGAGCTAGGCCCGCATCTGGGCTATCTGCCCCAGGACATCGAACTCTTCGACGGCAGCATCGCCGACAATATCTGCCGCTTCGGCGGGCAGGATTCGGACGCCATCGTCGACGCCGCCCAACTCGCCGGTGTCCACGAACTCATCCTGACCCTGCCCAATGGCTACAACACCCTGATCGGCGGCGCCGGCGGGGTGCTTTCCGGCGGCCAGCGCCAGCGCATCGGCCTGGCCCGGGCGGTGTACCGCAATCCCCGCCTCATCGTGCTGGACGAGCCCAACTCCAATCTGGACGACCAGGGCGAACGCGAACTCGTGGAAGCCATCGACCGGATCAAGCGGCGGGGCTGCACGGTAATCGTCATCAGCCACCGCACCATGGTGCTGCAAAGCATGGACAAGATGCTGGTGCTCAAGGAAGGAGCCACGGTCAGTTACGGCCCGCGCACCCAGGTGCTGGCGAGCCTCATGAAACCGGCGGCCAAGCTGCCGCAATCCGCGGCGAGCTGAGGCGGAAATGAACGGCGAGGTACATCGCAAATGAATACCGTGGAACTGCTGCCGGCCCAGCGCCCCAAGGCAAGCTCAAGCATCAGGACGCCGGTTCGCGTGGGTCTGACGATCTTCGCCCTGGTGTTCGGCGTGTTCGGAAGCTGGGCCGCGCTGGCGCCCATCGACGGCGCCGCCTTTGCCCCCGGCGTGGTCACCGTGGAATCCCAGAACAAGAGCGTGCAGCATCTGGAAGGGGGCATCATCGCGGAAATTCTGGTCGGCAATGGCGATCTTGTGGAAGCGGGCCAGACCCTGATCCGGCTTGACCGCACCCAGCCCCAGGCCCAGCTTGACGTGGCCCGGGCCCAACGCACCGCCAATATCGTCCGGGAAGCGCGCCTGAACGCCCAGCGCGACGGCGCCGACAGCATTTCCTGGCCCGCCGAACTCGATGGCAACGATCCGGCGACCCGGGAAGAAATGTCCGCCCAGGCCGAAATCTTCGAAACCCGCAAGGCCGCCCAGGAAGGCAATATCGAAGTGCTCCGGCAGCGCATCGGCCAGCTTGAAAACCGCGTGGTGGGGATGCGGGCCATGCGCGAAAGCAGGCTGCTGCTCGCCGAATCCTACGAGCAGGAACTCGCCGACACCCGCACCCTGCTCGACCAGGGCTTTTCCGACCGCATCCGCTACCGGGAACTTGAGCGCAACTTCGCCACTTTCAGCGGCGAGGCGGCGGAACTCGCGGCGAATATCGCCTCCACCGAGATGCAGGTCGGCGAAACCCGCCTGCAGATCATTCAGGTGGAAAAAGACTTCCAGAACGAAGTCGCCGCGGAACACGCGGAAACCCGCACCAATCTCAATGATCTGGAAGAACGCATCATCGCCCTCGAAGACGTGGTGGCCCGCACCGAAATCCGGGCCCCCGACGGCGGCTACGTCACCGGCATGCAGATCCATACCGTGGGCGGCGTCATCAGCCCCGGCATGGTCATTGTCGACATCGTCCCCGAAGACGACGAGCTGGTCATCGAAGCCCAGGTATCCCCCATCGACATCGACCGGGTCGCCCTGAACCAGGACGCAACCATCCGCTTCTCCACCTTCGGCAGTTCGGTGCCCACCATATTCGGTCAGGTGAGCAATCTCTCCGCCGACAGCTTTCAGGACCAGAACACCGGCATGTCCTACTACGTTGCCGAAATCATGGTCACTCCGGAAGGTATGGAAGACCTCGGCGACCTCGTGCTCATGCCCGGCATGCCGGCGGAAGTGTTCATCACCACCGGTGCGCGCACTTTCCTGCAATACCTGTTCAAGCCCTTTTCCAACGCCATGGCGCGCAGCTTCAGAGAAGACTGATCCCTATGCAGACACCCACCCTGTTCCGAAACCTGCGCACCCGCCTGTTTTTGGCCGTATTGCTCGCCGCCCCGGCGCTTGCCGTGGCCCAGGCAGCCGAAAACAGCGTACCCGCCCCTGGCGAAACGCTTGAGGATTTCTTTGAGGCCGCCATCGACTACAGCCCCCGGCTGCGAATCGCCGAGGAGAATCTCAATGTGGTGGCGGCCCGCAAACGCATGGCCCTGGGCAATCTGCTGCCCCAGCTCAATGCCGCCAGCAGCTTCACCGAGAACCGCCGCAGCAGCCTCGACCCTTTCTTCCAGGTGGACCGGCTGCAGGTGTTCGACGGTGAACGGAATTATGTGCGGCTGTCCCAGTCGCTGTTCAACTGGCAGGCTTTTTCCACCCGCAAGCAGGCCGGGCTCACCGAGGACCAGGCGGAAGCCGAGTACTACTACGAGCTCGCCTTTCTGCTCACCGATGTGGCGGAGCGCTACTTCAACGTGCTCCAGGCCCAGGACGCGCTCGATTCCATTGCCGCGGAACTCGAAGCGGTATCGAACCAGCTTGCCCAGGTGCAGAGCATGTTCGACCTGCAACTCGCCCAGATCACCGACCTGTACCAGGCCCAGGCCAACCTCGCCAGCGTCGAGGCCCAGCAATTGCGGTTGGAAAGCGATCTCGCCCTCGCCCACGAATCCCTGCGGGCAATTTCCGGGCTGGAGCCCGGGCGGCTGTACACCCTGCGCGATGAAGTCGAAGTGCCCGACCTCGAAGGCGATGTGGAGTTCTGGGTCGAAACCGCCCTGACCAACAATCAGCAGATTCGCGCGCGCCAGTTTGCCGAGCGGGTCGCCAATGAACGCATTTCCGAACGCATGGGCGCCTATCTGCCCCAGGTTTCGCTGATTGCCCTGCGGCAGAACACCAACGTGGGTTTCGACAACGCCCCCATCGATCAGTCCGACATCACCTATCTTGGCCTGGATGTCACGATTCCGATCTATTCCGGCGGTACGCGAACGGCCCAGGTGCGCGAGGCCCGCAGCCAGCACCGCATCGCCGAACACGACCTTCGCCGGGCGGAACTCGAAGCCCGGGAGATCGTGCGTTCCGCCTATTTGCAGTCGGTATCCGGCGATACCCTGATCGAGGCGGCGGAAAGTCTGGTGGAATCCACCGAGCTTTCGGCGGAGGCGATGCAGCAGGGTCTGGAACTCGGCACGGTCACCACGGTGGATGTCTTCATCGCCCTGCGGGACCGGTTCCGCGCCCAGCGCGATTTGCAGCGGGCGCGCTACGACCAGATCAAGGCCATGCTCGTGCTGCAGCGCGAAGCGGGCACCCTGGAAGCGGAAGACCTGCTGGAAGTCGGGGAATGGCTCGAACGACCGCAAGCCCAGCCCTGACCAAAGTCATTGACGAAACTCCGCACCGTGCTGACCCTGCAACGCATTACTTCGGAATATGTGGCCACCGAGGATCGCTTCCGCCTGAGCGGGACCACCGACAAGGGCGGCGCGGTTTCCTACTGGGTTACCCAGCGGCTGTTGCTGCGCCTGCTCAACTTCCTGCTGGACTGGCTGGCGACCCACCGGGAAGAACTCGAAAGGCAGGCCGCCAGGGAAATGCTGGGGCCCATGGTGACCCGGCCGACGCCGGCCCGGTTGCCATCCCAAGCCCTTGGCGTCGGGGATGATCCGCCGGCCGTGGCGGAAGAAGCTGCGGGCGAAACCGGTTCCGAACCCGGGAATCCGGAGGGCGGCGAGCAGGCCGCAGAGGCCGAGTTGCTCTTCGAAGCCGACATCCGCATCGCCGCCACCCGCATCACCCTGGTATTCAAGCCGCGCAACAGCGAACACGCCCAGCTTTCACTGCAACTCGACGAAGCCTGGCAATGGGTCGCGATTCTTCATACCTTGTGGAAGCGGGCCGAGTGGAATCTCGCGGTGTGGCCGGACTGGATCGAACAGGTCAAGGCCCCCCATCCGGAAAAAGCCTGGGGCTCGCTGCACTGAAGCCTGCCCGCGTTCCCCGTCATTGCGCGCAGAATGACGAGAAAGGGCGCTGTCCTGCGCGCCGGAGCAGGTCATTGTTCCTCGGCGGCAGACTCGAAATAGCCGTCCATAATGCGCCGCAGCACCTCGGACAGCGGCAGGCGCAACTGCTCCTCGCTGTAGCGATACAGCCCTTCGGCGTAAATCACATCCCCCGGCAGCGAAAACGAGCGGCTGCGGTTCAGCGAAGTGACATAATCCGGATAACTGTTCTGGCTGTTCTGGCTGATGTAAACCGCCATCGCCTCGTGCTTGCGCTCCATCTGGGCAGTGATGTCGATCAGCAGATTGATCGGGTTGAGCGCGGTGATCTCGTAGGAAATCGCCGCGGGGATTTCCTCCCCCGCACCCAATGATTGCAGGGCGGACCAGGCCAGCATGCCAGTGGCGCGATGGTCCGGATGGACTTCCAGCGGGCCGGGGAAAAACACCGCCGCAGGCCGCAAATCCCGGATCGCCGCCGCAAACCGTATCCGGCGCTCCCCATCAACCCGCAGGCCCCGGTCCGGCTCACTCCAGAATCGCAGCCCGGCCAGGCCCAGCAATCCACTCGCCCGCTCCACTTCCCCCCGGCGACGCGCAACGAGGCCGTCCTCATCCCCACCCAGGGCGCCATCGGTAACGACGATCACATGGGTTTCAATCCCCTCATCCACGGCCTTGAGCAGGCAACCCCCAAGCCCGAAAGTCTCGTCATCCCCATGCGGCGCAAACACCAGCCAGGGCCCCGCCGGCAAAGGCGAAGCCGCATAGGGAATCAGCTTGTGCTCAGGGCAGGGCAGCATCAATTACAAGGGACTGGTTGAACTTCAGCCGGGATGGTAGCAGTTTAACCAGCAATGTGGGCGTTTCCGCCAACTCACCCCGGCGCGGGGTGTAGCCGTTAGAGGGGGAAAGTTGGCGCCAGGAGCCTGCGCCGTAGGAATTCGCGAAAGCGAAAATTCGCTATCGCCGCGCCCCCTGGCCGGTCGATTGAGGCGAATATTGGTGGATATTCAACGAAATCGAGCGGCCAGGGGCGTGGATGAGAGCGGATTTGCAGCCGTGAATTCCTGCGGCGCAGGCTCCTAGGTCAAGAAAATTCCTGCAAGTGATTGTTCTTAAAAGAGTTTATAGCAGGTTGCGCGCAGGCGGGTTTGGTGCCCAGGGGCTGAATGATAAATTTCCCTAAATAACTGTTAATTAAGATATTTTTAGGATATCCAATCCCGAGGGGCAACAATTTGTGCAACACATATTCAGGGAAAAGTTGGCAGGCATCGAATTCATCCCTTGGATCTATGCATACAGTATATCCAACGGCAAATCCGAAATCTCACAAAGAACCGATCAGCCACAGGATCGGGATCGCTCCACCGCGGATAGTACCGATGAAACCAGATCGCGAACTGTGGCGATCCTGTTCAACTCGGCTTCGTCGAGTTCCACCGCAAAGCACTCCTCGATTTCAAAGACAACCTCGAACAGCGCGAGCGAGTCAAGTTCGAGACCGGCGATGTCGGTGTCGAGATCGACGCCGTCGCTGGTCGGAGCCTCCGCATACCGGGCGAGCAGTTGCAGAATTTTGGTGGTGATTTTCAGTTTATCGGACATGATTGCCTCCTCCGGCTGTTGATTACATTAATCCGCGCTCGGCCAGCGAGACGACCTGAGAACTGCCGACGATAAGGTGGTCGAGGACGCGGACGTCGATGGTTTCGAGGGCGACGCGCAATTTGCGCGTGATGGCGATGTCGGCCTGGCTTGGTTCGGCGATGCCCGACGGGTGGTTGTGGGCCAGGATCACCGCGGCGGCGTTATAGGTCAGGCAGCGTTCGACGACTTCCCGGGGATAGACCGCGGCACCGTCGATCGTGCCCTGAAACAGTTCGTCGAGCCGAAGGATGTGATGCTGGTTGGTCAGGAAGATGCAACTGAAGATCTCGCTCTTGCAATAGCGGAAACGGGCGCGCAGATATTCCCTGGTCGCCTCGGAACTGCCCAGCACGTCTCGGTTCTGTACTTCGGCATACAACTGGCGGTGACCGAGTTCGCGCATCGCCGCCAGACTCGCGGCCTTGGCCGGACCGATACCCGCCATGCGTGCGACCTGCCTGAAATCGGTCGACAGCAAGCCGACGAGGCCGTCGAAGCGGCGTAGCAGATCCCGCGCCAGGTCGAGCGCCGACTTGCCGTTCACGCCCCTGCACAGCAACAGTGATACCAGTTCGGCATCGCTGAGATTCTTGGCCCCCACCTCAAACAGTTTTTCCCGCGGCCTTTCCAGCAAGGACCAGCTATTGTGTGGCATGACAGCTCCTGTTATTGGAAATGAATGAACCGGACACCCTCCGGTATCCCGAATGACACAGGAAGAAAGCTCAACGGCCTCTTTGTGGAGCAATGCATGGAAGGGGTGGAGGGAGGCTGGGAGAACGGGTCTCAAGACAGACTTCCCGGAACCGGAGTGGCTCTACCTTCCCTTAGCGAATACCCCTTCAAAAAGATACGCGAGGCGGGCTAACCCCAAGGCTTCGGGCCGTGCCCAACAGCAACTTTCGGTGAATTTGGGATTATCTTGGTCATACGGCGCACCCGTGAAGTGAGGGTTTAGAAACCAGGTATTTTGCCATTTTCACCAATTGGGTTGCTCCGCTTTTCTATCCGGATTCAATACTTATCCGGGAATGAGGAGGCATCTTTATTGATAGTCCCAATGGCGTTAGGATCACGCATAAAGTGCCTCTCGTATAGCGAGTATACATGTAGTTCCGACCTTGATGGATGAATGATCTATCCATCGAATTGTGATGTTCGTGCAACGTAAAATCAATTGATAGTTTCCGAGAGTCGGGCGTATAGATGGATATAGTTCGGTCATGTTGCTTGGAGGCATCAAGAGTAGCGGTAACCGGCGACATTTAAGTATGGGCAGGGGAAATACTAGCGTCTGTCAAGATCATCTCCAGGTAATCGGTCGAGAAGTTCCTTCAACGAACTCCCATAGAATTCCGGTGGTTCAACGTCTCTAATTTCACCGAAATGCCTTGAACCGAATGCCTGCCACCATTCCAATTGATTGTGTGCCGCAGCGTATAGCATCGTTCCAAACGTCGTCGGCCAAACCTTGCAATAAAACAACAAGAATTCTTGTCCTTCTTGGTTGATTCTGGTGCTATCGGTGTTGAATTCAGAAATGAGTCCGTTTCTCTTCAGTACTTGCAAGTCCAGGGCAGACTTGTGAGGATCAATCCCGGCAACCAACACCTCCTCCACTTCAATGAGGGCAACGTCGATACTTTTGTTGCCTCTAGCGTGATTCTCTTCCCGGATTCGTTCTATGGAGCGGTAAATGTTGTAGTGCAGCTTGAGCTGCCTGGAAGCGAGAGACTTCACGACATCCACAAAGGGAGCCGTCTCTTCGTCAAGCCCATCCATGCTGCGTGAAGCAGCCAGAAGGCCAGCGTAATACTCTACGCAGACAGTGCTTTCTGAAAATGCGCCATTCCACAGAATGTCCCGAGCGACGCGCAAGTTGGCACGTTTGCCATCATTTATATCTTTTACCTTCTCTGTGGCTCGACTGATTAACCTATCGCGCCCAGCCTGATAAAGCTTCTTGAGATCATCACCGAGCGCGTCTACGGTCGGTCCCAGAAGCTTATTGCCAGCCCAAGCCGCTACTGCCACGGCTGCCGTTCCTGGTTCAACAACCATAATCGAAGTTGTCCTGATTGATATTTACTTGGTGTCTGTAAATCAGTCCGCAGCCAATTATTCCAATGTTCAATCCTATGGCATCAATTCATATACTGCGAAAAATTGATGCCATTCAACAGGAAGCTAACACAAAACGAATCGATTCCCAATCCCGATTACGCCGCGAAGTCTGCAAAACATCGAACCGAGGTAACGCTGGCAACATTCAGGGGTCACGGTAGGGCTTGCCGGAATCGTAACCGGTGACGGTGCCAGCGGACGGGTCGATGATCTTTTCGATGTCATCAACGAAGCCCTGTGTCCTCATCATCGCGAAAATCCTGATGGTCGCGTCTGGAAAGCGTTCTTGCAGGAGGTTGGCGCAAGCCACGGTCGTCGAGCCCCTGGTCAGAACGTCGTCGACAAGAGTGATCTGGACAGGGGCCAGCATGTCTGCCCGTATACGCATGGACGCCATGTGTTCCGGGATCAGGGGACGTTCACCAGTGCGCGAAGTCGATGATTTCCGCACGGCGATGGTTCGTTCGATCAGGGCGCAAACTTCAGCGCCGAATCCATGGGCAGCCAAGATGTCAGCGATCACCTTTGACGGCCAAAGCGCGTTTTCGGTGAGAGGCGCACTTCGCGGCACCGGCACCAGCGTCACTTCCGGATTGAGGAATGGCCGCAGAATCCGGGCGCGTGGTTTCCCCAAGTGCCTGACCGCGCTTTCCATGACAGCGACCCTGCCCGCTTTGATGGAACCGCAGACACTCCGGGAC
>JAJEGU010000053.1 GCA_022819645.1 Pseudomonadales bacterium | reverse complement strand
CGACAGCGAAGGCCGCGAAGGCGCTTTCTTCGTCTGGAGCATGGCCGAACTCGAAGAACTGTTCGACGAGGACGAACTTGCGCTGCTCATCAGGCATTACGGCGTGAGCGCGAGCGGCAACTTCGAGGGCGACAACATCCTGCATCTTTCGGCGCCGTTTCCGGAAGGGGGGACCGGCGTCGCGCTGGACGCGATTCTGCTGCGCCTGCGCAAGTTGCGGTCCAAACGCGAGCCGCCCCTGCGCGACGACAAGCTCATTGCCGGCTGGACCGGCGCCATGATCGCCGCGCTCTGCCAGGCGGCCTGGGCGCTGGACCGTCCGGACTGGCTCGACGCCGCCGAGCGGGGGGCGAGGCATCTGTGGCAAGCCGGTTACTCCGCCGGGCGCGGATTGCGGCGCATCTGGCTGCAAGGTTCGGTTTCCATCGACGGCCAACTGGAAGATTATGCGAATTTCGCGCTGGCCCTGCTGCAGCTATCCGATGTAACCGGCAAGGCGGAGTATTTGCGGCAGGCGGCGATACTCATGCGTGAAGCGCTGGCGCGGTTTCTCGACCCGCAAAGCAGCGGCTTCCACCTCGCTTCCGAGGCGACCCCGGGCCCGCAACTCCTGCGCTCGCGCAATGCCAGCGACGGCGCCCAAATATCCCCGGTGGCCACTGCCCTGGAGTGCCTTGTCGCCCTGCATCACCGTACCGCGCTGTTATCGGACGATGATGCCGGCGAGTTTTCCGCGGAACGCATTTCCGCCTGTATCGCGGAACTTGCCGCCGCCATCAATGAAAATCCCGTGGGACACCCATCCCTGCTGCGGGCCATCAACACTTGGGAGTCGGGCGCTTGCGGGCCGGTCTTGAGCGTGGGTCAGGGCCGGGCGATCGTGCTGGCGCGCAGATCGGAAAGCGGGGAAGGTCAGGCGCTGGAATTGCGCATCAGAATCGCGCAAGGGTGGCACATTACCGCCCCGGGGCAGGCCGGGGGCGCTTTCAAGCCGCTGTCGGTCTCTCTCGATGAAAGCGAAAGCAATTGGCGGCTGGGGAAAATGCAATGTGCCGGAGAGCGCGGAAGCCTGACCACCCCCGATGGAATGGAAGTGGAAATCCTGCAAGGCGAGGCGCAGTTGCGAATCGCGCTTGAACCTGCGGCGGAAGCATCCGTCCAGGCCCGCCACACCGATGAACTTGCCGCTTCCGCCGCCATGCGCCTGCAATTGCAACTCTGCGACGAAAACTCCTGCCAACTCCCTGAAACTCTGAAATTCCGGCTGTAAGCTGCTGTTTTTCATAGAAACCCGGCAATTTTGCACTCAGTTCGAAAATTGCCGCAGCAGATTTTGAATCAGGCGCCGCCCTCTCCCCCCTTGTCATTCTGCACGGAGCGAAGCGCAGTCGCAGAATGACATGTATGGTCCACCTCGCGTTTGCAGAGAGGCGGCCCTCACTGCACGAAGGAAGCCTCGGGGAAATCCGCGGGCAAATGGGTGCTGAGCACTTCCCGGGCTTGTCGGCGCCGCTCCGGGTCTTCGGCGAAAACCGATTCGAAGAAGGCGGTGATCGCGATTTCATTGATCATCAATTGACGACCGGGGTGGATGGCGTCCGGCGGCGGCATGTTGCCGCAGATTTCCGGGCTTCCCGAGGCCAGATCGATGCCGTGGCTGTCGTCCCCAAACAGCTTGTAATCGACGCTGGACTGGTCATCGAGCACTCCGAGCACCGCATTGCAGGCGATGCCGTCGGGATTGTCCATGAAGCGGAAAGCAGGATCGGCCAGCCCGGTAAAACCAAGATGCGAGCCTCCCTCGATCACGAGCAGGGCGCTGCCGGGGGCGCGTTGCGTCATGCTTGCGCCATTGCCGGAGTACTCGATCAGGGCGTCGGCGGTGCCGGCAATGGACAGCAATCGCGCATCGCTGTTGGCGAAGAATCGCCGGGTGAAGCCGGTGGATGGCCCGGCGATTGCCGCCGTGGCGCGAATGCGGGGATCTCGCCACTCCGGATGATAGGTGGCCAGATAGCTGGTCAGGCCGCCAAGGGAATATCCGCTCAGGCCGATTCGCTCCGGGTCGGGTTCGGTCGCGAAGGGGCGCCCGGTTCCGGACCAGCCGAGGATGGAATCGATCAGGAAACTGATATCCCCCGGCTGATTCACCACATCAAGGGCATTGGCGCCGCCTTCGGTGCCGCCCGAAGTCAGCGGATAATCGGGCGCCGCCACGATGTAGCCGAGGCTGGCAAGATGGGAGGCGACATAGGCGAGTTCGCCGCGGTTCGACAGAATACCGTGGCTGTGAATGATCAACGGCAACGGCCCGCTCGCTTCCCGGGGATACCAGACGCTGAGCGGAAAAGTGCGCTCGGGCTTGCCGGCAACGCCCCGGTTCCCGCTGGTGGGCCGGGATTCATCCACGAGCACGAGATCAAGCTGCTCGACGGAATACACGCGTTCATCCAGCCAGGCCCTGCTGGCCGAGCCTTCCGCGGGCATTTCCGGGCCGGTGGCCAGATACACCGCGCCTCCGGCCACTGCCAGCACGACCACAAGGACGGCGATGCCAACACCAATGCGTTTCAGCCATTTCATGAATCTGCCTCTGTATTCCCTGAAGCTCTGAATCATCAGAGCTTCCCTCTACTTCACCTGGAAAAATTCCGGGACTTTCTCCGTCGCCGGGCCATACAAGCCCCGGTGGAAATTGCCACCCGTGGGCTCAAGGTTCAACTCCACGGTTTCCGCCCCCGCGCTGCTTGCCGCCTGATGGAATCCCGCGGCCGGATAGACATTGCCCGAGGTGCCTATCGCCACAAACAGGTCGCAGGCCGCCAGCGAGGCGAAAATCTCGTCCATGTGGAATGGCATCTCGCCGAACCAGACCACATCCGGCCTCAGCCCGCCCCGACGGCCGCAACAGGAGCACTCGGTTTCCGGGAATACATCCTCGCTGTTGGCGAATACCCGGCCGGAATACTCGCAGCGGATCTTGAGCATTTCGCCGTGCATGTGCAGCAAGCTGCGGCTGCCCGCGCGCTCGTGGAGATTGTCGATATTCTGGGTTACCAGCAGGAATTCACCGGCGAAATCCCGCTCGAATTCGGCGAGTGCAAGATGCGCCGCGTTGGGCTTGATCCGCGGTTGCCGCAATTGCCGCCGCCGCTGGTTGTAGAAATCCTGAACCAGGTGCGGGTCCCGGGCGAATCCTTCGGGCGAGGCCACGTCTTCCACCCGGTGCTCTTCCCACAGCCCTTCCGCCGCGCGGAAAGTGCGGATGCCCGACTCGGCGGAGATGCCCGCGCCGGTCAGCACGACAATGGAGCGGTGAGCAGGGTTCATGGGCGTGAATCATAACCGCTTGCCGGTATAATGCGAGCCCGTTCATTCAGCAAGAGACAGCAGATGACCACATTGCAACAGGGCGACAAGGCGCCGCCGTTCAGCCTCGCGGACCAGCAGGGAAACACCGTCAATCTGGCGGATTTCGCCGGGAAATCCCGGGTGGTGCTCTACTTCTACCCCAAGGCGATGACGCCGGGTTGCACGGTGCAGGCCCAGGGCCTTCGCGACAAGAGCGCCGATCTCGCCGCCCGCGGCGCCGTGGCCATCGGCGTCAGCCCGGACCCGATCAAGCGATTGAAGAAATTCGAGGAAAAGGAATCGCTCAACTTCACCCTGCTGGCCGATGAAGACCACGCCGTGGCCGAAGCCTATGGCGTGTGGGGGTTGAAAAAATTCATGGGGCGGGAGTACATGGGCGTGCACCGGATCACTTTCATCATCGGCCGGGACGGCGGCATCGCCCACGTCATGGACAAGGTCAAAACCAAAACCCACCATGAGGATGTGCTCGAGATTCTCGACTCGCTGGATTGAGCCCTTCCCCGGCGCTCCGGTCATTCTCGCGGAAACCCCGGCGACAACACGGCAGCGCCATGACCCGGCTCAGCGTCAACGTCAACAAGATCGCCCTGCTGCGCAATTCCCGCGGCCGCGACTACCCGAGCGTGACAAGCTTCGCCCGCCGGGTGGTGGAACTTGGCGTGCGGGGCGTCACCGTCCACCCGCGCCCGGACGAGCGCCACATCCGCCGCGGCGATGTGCATGAACTGCGCGAGATGCTGGAAGACTTTCCCGGGGTGGAATTCAATATCGAAGGCTATCCCTCGGCGGAATTCCTTGCCCTGATCGAGGCGGTAAAGCCCGGCCAATGCACCCTGGTCCCCGATGCGCCCGAACAAATCACCTCGGACCACGGCTGGGACATCCCGGCAAACCGGGAATTGCTGCGGGACGTCACCACAAGACTGCGCGAAGCCGGCATCCGCAGCAGCCTGTTCCTCGACCCGTCCACCGCCATGGTGGAGTACGCCCCCGAAGCAGGCTGCGACCGCATCGAACTCTACACCGAAGACTACGCCCGGGCCTTCGGCGGTTCGGAGCAGGCGGCAGTGCTGGAGCGCTACCGCGAGACGGCGTCCCGGGCGGCGGAACTGGGCATCGGCGTCAACGCCGGCCACGACCTGAACCTCGAAAATCTCGCCAACTTCCTCGAAATCGGCGACATCCTCGAAGTCTCCATCGGCCACGCCCTGGTCGTGGAATGCCTGGAGCATGGCGTTGAGCAGGTGATTTCGTGGTACCTGGGGATTTGTGCTGGCGGAAAGTCGTGAGACTGAACGGGCGGCCATTGGCCATGGGACGGCGACTGGAGTCCGACTGCACTGGACGGCCATGATGCTGCGGCCATGGGACACCCACTCCGGTGCGGTTGCAGCTCATGGGTCGTGATGGGCATCCTGGCCCCATCCCTGGCCCTACTCTCGCGAGTCGCGGCTATGGCGGCAGCTATCGAGTCTTCGTCGGTAACTTCGCCCACTTGCCAGACCGCCCGCTCGCCGAGTTCCGCTCCGGCCTCGCGCAGCAATTCCTCGTTGCGGTCGAACAGTATGACATTGCCGCCAGCCGCGAGCAGGCAAGCATAATGCATCCCCCCAGGCGCAACAAGCCGTTCTCAGGCACCGCCTTCCGGATGCTCCATGCAGAGCTTCCTGAAACCGGCCACCACGAAGGGAATCATAAGATCGTAGACGGTTTCCACGTCGCTCTCCCGGCACAAGCCATCCGAAAGCCTGCCGATCCTGCCGGTCTGGGCGAGGGTCAGCGTCAACGCGCCGGAAAAAAACTGATACGCCCAGTAGATCCGTTGCGGGTCGGCATCGGGCATGTTCTTTTTCAGCGCCTCGATAAAGCGCGCCACCAGGGGGTCGAAGGACTTGTGCATCATTTCCTCGCCCCATACCGAGCTGGAATTGACCCAGCCGACCAGCGCCAGGTAATTCCGCCAGCCCTCGTCTCCCGTCAACTGAAATCGTTGTATCGGACGCAGAAACGCGCTGACGATCTGTTCCAGCGACGGCCGGCCGCCGCTACTCGCCTCCGCCTCGAGCAGGGCGTTCAGCCGCGCTTCGTTGAGAATCTCGGCGCGGCGCATGAACACGACTTCGAACAACTTTTTCTTGACGCCGAAATGATAGTTAAGAAGGGCGACATCCACGCCGGCGGCGGTGGCGATCCCGCGCAGGGTCACGCCATCGAAACCGTGCAAGGCAAATAGTTCTTCGGCGGCGTTCAGAATCCTTTCGCTTTTCGGCGCCGGGGGAGTGTAGTCAGGCATCGGCCTGTCTCCCGAGTCCACCATTGACATATTGCTTCAGTTTGCCATTTTGCCGTTGACATTTACATAACTCGAATATAGATTCAACAACTGATGAATTCAACAAGTGTTGAAAATTATCATCATTTGTTGAGAAACAGCCTGAAATTTGACCCGGGAGGTGTAAAGCCATGAGAAATTCACTCGGTATTTCCGTCAAATCACTGGCGATTTTCGGGCTGGCGATAGCGCCCGCCGGCGCGATTCACGCCCAGGAATCGGCAACCGTCGAAGAGATTGTCGTCACGGCCAGACGGCGCGCGGAGAACCTTCAGGACGTGCCCGTGGCCGTATCGGCTTTCGGCGAAGAACGGATTTCCAGTCTCCAGGCCGATGACTTGTCTGGTCTTCAGTACGCAACGCCGAATTTCTATTTCGACGAGGGAGACGCCTCCAACGCCGTCGTCTACCTGCGCGGCGTCGGACAGAACGACAGTCTCGCCTTCGCCGACGCTGGCGTCGGCGTCTATGTGGACGATGTATTTATCGCGCGGTCCCAGGCGGCGTTTCTCGAATTGTTCGACGTGGAACGCGTCGAGGTGTTGCGCGGCCCCCAGGGAACGCTCTACGGCCGCAATACGATCGGCGGCGCGGTAAAATTCGTCTCCAGGCGGCCGACCGACGAAGTTGAAGCCTATAGCGAAGTCGGTTTTGGCGACTTCGATTCCGTAGTCGCCAAGGGCCGGCTAAGCGGGCCGATCTCGGAAGGTCTCGTGTACGCCAAGGGAGCATTCGCTTTCTCCCGGCGCGACGGGTTCAACGGCAATCTCTTCACCGGCGGGACCGACGGCGACGTCGACAACCTGGCCGGGCGCTTCGGTCTGTACTTCACGCCGAACGACGATGTGGAAATCGACCTTACGCTTGACCTGCGCCGCGAACGACCGGACACGGCGCGCAATCCATCGCGGACGACATCCGTCGCCGGCATCCCCGACCCCTACGGCGCTCCCACAGCGCTGGAGACGTTTTCGGCCTCGCCGGACCCATATCAGGTAGACGTCAATGCCGGCGGTTTGTCCAATATCGACGCGCTCGGCCTGACCGCCAGGATAAGCTGGCAGGCGAACGACGACTGGGTGCTCGAGTCCATCACTTCCCGGCGCAACTTCGAGTTCGAACTGAATCTGGATACCGACGGCACGCCACTCAAATTGCTGGACGTTTACCTCTACCAGGATCAGTCACAGCTAAGCCAGGAATTTCGCGGTACCTACGATGCCGGTGGTCCGCTCGGTTTTACCGGTGGATTCTACTATTTTCACGACGACGACCTGACCTTCAGCGGCGTGGACAACCTGTCGGCTTCGATTTTCGGGTTCCCGGTCACCGCGTTCGGTCTTTCCATCGCATCGCTCGCCGACACCGACCAGATCACCGATTCTTCCGCGGTCTTCGGCGATTTCACATACGAGCTGAGCGATCGGTTGAGCGTCAGCGCAGGCGCACGGTACACGATCGAAAACAAGGAATCCTCCCGGCGCTTCGAAAACTTCTTCGACCCGACCGTATCGGTCATCCAGAGCCAGCCGCCCTTCCTTTCGGGCGTTGGCACGCCTGGCGTCGTGATCAGGGGCGAGGAGGATTTCGAGGCATTCACGCCGCGAGTTTCGGTCTCCTACGACGTAAGCAGCGATGTCCTGCTTTACGGTTCGGCTTCGCGCGGCTTCAAGAGCGGCGGGTTCTCCGGCCGCGCCAACAGCGATTTCGGCTTCCAGCCGTTCAAGCCCGAATTCGTCTGGAGTTATGAAACCGGTCTGAAAACAAGCTGGAACGATGGGCGGCTCGTGGCCAACGCGGCGTACTTCTACAACGATTACACCGACATCCAGGTGACTTCCTTCGGCG
Organism: Pseudomonadales bacterium; assembly: GCA_022819645.1. Taxonomy (GTDB): domain Bacteria; phylum Pseudomonadota; class Gammaproteobacteria; order Pseudomonadales; family Pseudohongiellaceae; genus UBA9145. The sequence goes on along the minus strand of JAJEGU010000053.1, from coordinate 12,388 downwards.
CCGACCCGCAGACCGGCGTTTTCGTGGACCTGTTCACCAACGCCGCGGCGGCGACGATCCAGGGACTCGAACTCGAAATCCTCGCCGTGCCTACCGATCGTCTGACGCTATCGGCCTCCCTCGGCCTGATGGATGCGCAATACGATGAGTTCGACATTCAGGTTGGCGGCGTCGTCACCGATGTGAGCGACAGGGATCTGGTCAACACGCCCGAAGTCAGCGGAAGCCTCGCCGCCACTTACGATTTCGACCTCAGCGCCTCCCTGACAGCCACTTTGCACGGCGATATCTCCTATCGCGACAGTTATGCCAACGAAGTGACGGATTCACCCAATCTGCGGCAGGACACCTACTGGCTGTCCAATGCCTTCGTGGCGGTGAAGACTCGGGACGGACGCTGGGAGGCGCGCGCCGGAATCCGCAACATCGGCGACGAAACCATCCGCGTCCAGGGCTTCAACATTTCCGCCTTTCCGGGTGTCGAGACCGCCTTCTACGGCGCGCCACGCATCTACGATTTCAGGCTGATCTACCGCTACTAGGAGCCTGCGCCGTAGGAATTCGCGAAAGCGAAAATTCGCTATCGCCGCGCCCCTGGCTGATCGATTGAGGCGAATATTGGTGGATATGCAACGAAATCGAGCGGTCGGGGGCGTGGATGAGAGCGCATTTGCAGCCGTGAATTCCTACGGCGCAGGCTCCTAGACATGGCCTCGAATCTGTCCAGCAACGCCGGCCAGACCGTCGTGGAGGTCGGCTCCGTCACGCGCGTCGGGCCGGACGACGACCTGCTCACCGCCGGGCTCGGCCTCGAGGGCTTGCGCAATCCGGAATTGCCGGCTGGCGCAAGCGCCCGGGCGGCGTCGGCTCACAAGAATTTCCGCGAAGTAGTGGACATTACCCCGGGGGGCGTTTTCGAGAACCTCATCGCTGGCGATGCGGACGGTCTGAGGGTACCGGGACGGGATTACGCCGCGCTTGTTCGCATTCCGGGCGCCTCCCAGCCGATCAGCGCGAACTTGCTCGTACCCGACCATTTCGACTGGGGCCGCCCGGTCATGGTGGTGGCGCCTTCGCCGGGTTCGCGCGGCGTTTCCGGCGCCATCGGCGATATCGGTTCCTGGGCGCTATCGCGGGGCTGCGCGCTGGTTCTCACCGACAAGGGAACCGGCGGTATGCAGATCCTGGCCGACGACACCTGCTACGGCACGGACCTCGAACCCGCGCCTGCGAGCGATACGCCAACGGTGTTCCGCCTGCGGTCCACCGCGGCGCTGCGAAAGTTCCGCAAGGCAAACCCGCAAGCCATCGCCCTGAAACACGCCCATTCCGGGGACAATGTGGAAGCATTATGGCCCGAAGCCGTGCTGGCGGCCGCGCGATTCGGGCTCGATACCTTACGGCGGCGCGAGGGAAGCGGTCAGCCGCCATCGGCGCTGGGCAGGATCAAGGTGATTGCCGCCGGCTTGTCGAACGGCGGCGGCGCCGTGCTGCGCGCGGCGGAGAACGACAAGGGCGGCGTCCTCGACGGGATCGTCGCGGTGGAGCCCAATATCACGCCGCGGGAAGGCCACGGCGGAAAGGTCCGGTTCGGCGCCGGACCGAGCGCATCGCCCGGCAGGCGTCTTGTGGATTACGCCACAGAGATGAATCTTCTGCTGCCCGCGGCGCTCGGGGCGCCGGAGCTCACCGACATGCCTTTTGCCGAAGTGACGGCGATGGCCGAAGCGCGTCAGGCCGCATGGGCGGACGGGCTGGCAAAAGCGGGCCTCGTCGAGGGTGGCAATACGGCGGCGCGGGCCAGCGACGCGTTGCGAAGGATCAGGGCGCTGGGCTTCGGCGAAGACTCCGAAGCGCTCCTTCCCATGATGGCGGTCATGCACATCTGGCCGGCCGTCAGCCACACTTTCGTCAGCGCCCTCGGCCGGCTTCCGGTCGAAGCCGACCCGCTAGGCGCCTGTACGGCCTTTGCCAGGACCGATGCGCTTGGGTTGACCCTGGAGGGACTTGCGGACCCCTCACCCGAACAGAAGCGTTTGTTCGGCGCGTTGAGCGGCGGCCTTTCGCCCGGGGGCGGTGCGTACACGATCTACGCGAACCGCGATATTCATCCGAGTCTGGAGGACGCGCTCGACCTGCGGCGGATGGCCATGGGCGAGGGGCGGAACGGCGGTCGCGTGCGCCGGGGCTCCGAAGAGGTTCTCGCAAGCGCGCGAGGGCGGGGCAAACCGACGATCGTTCTTCACGGCAGATGCGACTCCCTCATCAGCGTGCAGCACAGTTCCCGGGCTTATGTCGCCGCAGCAATGGCGTCGGGTTTCGACACGCGGCAATTACGATATTACGAGCACGACAGCGGCCAGCATTTCGAATCGCTCCTCGGCGTAACGGGAATCTCCCAACGATACAACCCACTGCTGCCGTCGTTCTTTCAGGCGCTGGACCTGATGCGGGAGCGCGTCTTCGGCGGCGCCGAACTTCCTCCGAGCCAGGTGCTGCGCCGCTCCCTGCCGGACGAAACCGGCGAGAACGGCCTCGCGGTGCGCGGACGGCTATGCGGTGAAATCCTCGCGCAGCCCGGAGACAATGAAATCGGATTTTCCGGGGGGCTGCTCAGAATCCCGGAATAACCCGGAGGCATTGTGGCGGCAGGGCGCACGCCGCTCCCGACAGGCGGCGGACCGTTCCTCCGCCACGTGTGCCGCAATACCGCTTTCAATCAATCTCCTTTGACTGGATACCGCCAGATGTAGTAGTTTGGTCACTAAATATTTCCCGTATATTGTGGTCAACTCGAAAAAGACTTGATCTTCGGCGTTGTGAATGGGAACCTGGACAGCTGCGTATAGACGCGGGGCAGACAGGAATTGGAAAATTTGCCCGAATTCTTTGCTTTCCGGGGTTTTGCGACTAAGTTAAGAGAGAAACAACAGACCGAGGCGCGCAAATTGACCGAAGCATTCAAATTGGTTCCACCTCCACCAGCCAACGCCACCGGGACGGGGCGCCGCGTCGCTTCCCGCCGCTCGAAACGAATGATTGCTTTCGGCTGGTACGGCGGAAAGTACTCCCACCTTGAGTTTCTCACCCCCCTGATTCCCGCGGACGCCACGCATTTTTGTGACGTATTCGGCGGTTCCGCCGCGGTTCTCCTGAATGTGGGTCCTTACCCGGTGGAGACCTACAACGACATCGATTCCGAATTGGTGAATTTTTTTACCACGCTGCGGGACCAGGGCGACGAGTTGCTAAAGGCAATATCGCTAACCCCATTTTCCCGGGAAGAGTTGTTCCACGCCTGTGAGCCAGCTCAGAACCTTTCGTCCCTGGAGCGCGCCCGGAGGTTTTACGTTCGCGCGAGACAAACGCGAACCGGGCTGGCGCAGAAGAGCAGCGAAGGCCGTTGGGCGCATTGTGTGTTAACCTCCCGCGCGGGCATGTCAGGCGCGGTATCGCGATGGCTTGGCTCCGTGGAGGGTTTACGGGAAATTATCTTGCGCTTGCAACGAGTCCAGATCGAAAATGCTCCTGCGGTCGAAGTCGTGCAAAGATACGATACGGAAGAAACCGTGTTTTATCTCGACCCTCCCTACGTCCATTCTTCCCGTGGCGACACCGCCGCATACGGCTATGAAATGACTGACGCGCAGCACGAAGAGTTATCGCGGGCGTTGCGTTCGATCAGAGGCAGGGCGGTTCTGTCCGGTTATCGCACCGAACTGTACGATGATCTTTATGCCGGCTGGCGGCGCGTCGACGCTCCGGAACGCATTTGCCATTCCGTGCGCAAGCCCCGACAGGAATGCGCCTGGTTGAATTTCTGAGGACGGGTCCAGCTTTGACACACTCGACGAAGTGAATAATTCCGAATCTCGAGCATGGCTTGACGCCGCCTGGGAGCAAGCGCTCGCCGAAAATGCAGCCAGTCCCGCGACCATCCCGGACGGGCAAATAGACGAGTTGGTGAATTCAGGCGTATCGTCGATTCGTTATGCTCTGATCACTCAATTGCTCGGAAAAATTGCAGATCCCGAACGCAGCCTCATGTACCTGCAAAGCGGGTCGTCAACAGCCGGCGCCTGGAATGCGCGAAGCTTTTGCGATGCCGTGATCGTCCCCTGGGTATCGGAAAACCAGAATGTGCTTGGAACAAGCGCGGAACCATACGCCAGCAAGCCCTTGCGCCGAGCACGCCTCGAAAGGGAAATGCCAAATGTGCGAGACAAGAAGGACTGGAAGTTGCTGTTCGATTTCTTCGACTCGCTGGAAAAATCCAATCCGCAAAAACTTGAACAAGCCATGCGTGGGTGCCTGCGGGCGGTGGCGAGGCGACTGGCCGCGCAGTCGTTCAAATATGAAATCCTCCTCCGAATAAGCCTCCCCGACTTGCGCGAAATCCTGTGGGAATTCCTCGCCGACTCCAGCGGAGGTCTACGCCCGCTTGTGGTGGCAACTGCCCTGATGCGAATTTTTGGCGAAGGTTTTTCACTGTTCTCCCGCGTCGAATCGCAGGGCATAAACGAAGCGGACGCCGCCTCGGGCGCTCCCGGCGACATCATGTGTCATGCCGAAGATGGGAAAATCCTTCTCGCCATTGAAGTGAAAGACCGGGAACTGACCTTGACCGACACTGATGCATCTATAAGAAAATCAAGACAGTCAGGAGACTCGTTATCCAACTTGCTGTTCGCAGCGCCGCGAATCCGGCAACATGACCGAGAATCAATTGAAACATCCATCCAATCCGCGTGGGCTACAGGGTTGAACATCTATCACGTCGATATCGTGGACTTCGCAACCCACGGGCTCGTCCTGCTCGATGAAAGCTGGCGTCCAAAGTTTCTGCGCGAAATTGGCCGGGAACTCGATACTCGGGGCGACCCCGTCCACCGCCGATCCTGGAATGAAATTTTGAAAAATTTCGCGATTTGATTTAATCATCATTAGCAAAAAATTAGAACGCCTGAATACATGCGCTCCAATGGTCTTTCGTCCTCTTGTCATGCCAGGCACCCGCCGTCGAGCGTTTGGGGCGGAAAGCCCGATGCACTAGAATTCCCGCTTCCTTGCTGCAGGGCGGGCGCGTGACGGATCGGCGGATGTATTACGGCTACTGGATTGTTGCCGCGGGGCTGGTGACGCAGTTCATGGCGATTGGCATGTCGAACTATGTTGCCGGCGCGTTCATGGTGCCGATGAATGACGAGTTCGGCTGGACCCGCGCCGAGTTCAGCGCCTCGCGCTCGCTGGGACAGATGGTGGTGGCCTTCACCGGCTTTCTGATCGGGGCATGGATCGACCGTTGGGGCGGGCGGCCTTTTGTTTTCGCGGGTTCGCTGCTCATGGCGGCGGCGCTGTTCAGCCTCAGCCTGATTCAATCCCTGCCCCAGTGGCTGCTGCTCAATGGCGTGATTCTCACCGTGGGCGGGGCGATGATCGGCAACCTTGTCATCAATGTGACCCTGGGCAAATGGTTTGTGGAACGGCGCGGCTGGGCGGTTTCTATTGCCGCCATGGGCATTTCCGGGGCCGGCATTCTGATGCCGCCGGTGGCGACCCTGCTGGTGGATGAGTTCGGCTGGCGCGCGTCCTGGCGGATTCTTGCCCTGATCACGCTTTGCAGCGCCCTGCCCATGGCGGCGTTGATGCGGCGCCGGCCCGAGGATCACGGCCTTTTCCCCGATGGCAGGACCCAGCGCGAAATCGATCAGGGCCATGGCGCCGCGGCGCGCTCGGATTTCGCGCGCTCCATGACGCGAAGCCAGGCCATGCGCACCAGCGAATTCTATGTGCTCGTGGTGGCTTTTGGCCTGTTCCAGATATCGATCACCGTGATGCTGCTGCAGACGATTCCGCTGATGACCGACGCCGGATACTCGCGCATCGTCGCCGCGAGCATGGTACCCCTGGCCTCGGTGCCGGCGTTTTTCAGCAAGCCTTTCTGGGGCCTGCTCATCGATCGGTTCCAGCCCCGGCTGCTGGCGGCGCTGGGCGCCATCACCACCGGTTTTTCGGTGATATTCATCGTGTTCACCATCGCCGCGGGGATGGATTGGCTGGTCTATGCCGGCTTCCTGCTCATGGGGTTTGGCTGGGGCGGCATGCTGCCCTTGCAGGAGGTAATCTGGGCTTCCTTTTTTGGCCGGCGTTATCTGGGTTCGGTGCGCAGCATGGCCCTGCCGTTTTCCTTTGGCCTGTCCGCCGTGGGGCCGGTGCTGGTGGCGCTGTATTACGACATCGCCGGCAATTACGATCTCGCGCTGATCGCCATGGGTATCTGCAATCTCGCCTCGGCCCTGCTTCTGCTGCGATTGCGGGGGAGTGATTAGGGCCCCATTTCGAGCAGCATGGGCTCGAGCACGGTCCAGACGTTTTCCAGAATGATGGGCTGGGCCTCGGCCACGGGGTGGATGCCGTCGTCCTGCATCAGCTCAGGGTTCTCGGGGATGCCTTCGATGAGGAAGGGCAGCAGGGGCAGTTCATGTTCCTCGGCGAGGCTGAAGTAGTTCTGCTGGAATGGTTGGGTGTAGCGGGGGCCGTAATTGGGTGGAATCTGGATGCCCGCGAGCAGCACCCGGCCGCCCCCGGCCCCGATCAGGCGAATCATGGCGGCGAGATTTTCGCGAATGGACTCCACCGGAATTCCGCGCAGGCCGTCGTTGCCGCCAAGTTCGAGAATCACCAGTTCGGGCCGGTATTCGGCGAGCATCGCCGGCAGGCGTTCGCGCCCGCCGGTGGTGGTTTCCCCGCTGACGCTGCCATTGATCACGCGCCAGGCGGGAAACTCCCGCGCCATGCGCCCTGACAACAGCTCCACCCAGCCCTGTTCCTCGCGAATGCCATAGGCGGCGCTGAGGCTGTCCCCCCACACCAGCAGATTGCGCTGCTGGGCCATGGCCGGCGCCGCCTGGAGCGCGAGCAGCGCGGCGAAAATGATCGATCTGGCAAGAATCTGGAACACTGGGCTGATGGCGACTCGCTGGAGCCGGAACAGGGTCAGGCAATGCACTATAATGACTCTCCCCCCAAGGTGGCAAACCAGCAGCATCTCCATGATCCGGACTTCAGGGCTCACCAAGCGCGTGCCGACCAGCGAAGGCGAGTTGACCATCCTGGAGGATATCGACCTGCATATCGAAAACGGCGAGCGGGTCGCGATCGTGGGGGCGTCGGGTTCCGGCAAGTCCACCCTGCTTGGCCTGATGGCGGGCCTCGATACGGCCACCTCCGGCGAGATCTGGCTGCACGGCCGTAAACTCTCCGCCATGGGCGAGGAGCAGCGCGCCTTGCTGCGGGCCCAGGCGGTGGGGTTTGTTTTCCAGACTTTCCAGTTGCTGCCAAGCCTGACCGCGCTCGAAAACGTGATGCTGCCCATTGAACTCAAGGGCGATTCCGGCGCTGGCGAAAAGGCCCGGGATTTGCTTGGCCGGGTGGGCCTCGCCGACCGCTGGCATCATTATCCCAATCAGCTATCCGGCGGTGAGCAGCAGCGGGTCGCCATCGCCCGGGCCTTCGCCACCAATGCGCCCATCCTGTTCGCCGACGAACCCACCGGCAATCTCGACACCGCCACCGGCGGCAAGGTGATCGATATCCTGTTCGAGTTGAATCGGGAGTTCGACACCACCCTGGTGCTCGTTACCCACGATGAACGCCTGGCGCATCAATGTGACCGCATGATCAAGCTCGCTGCGGGGCGCATCGCCGGCGAGGAAAGCAGCGTGGAAGCCGCCCATGCCTGAAGCATCGAGCCTCCACAGCCTGTTCACCGTTGCCTGGCAGCTGATGTGGCGCGACTGGCGCGGAGGCGAATTGCGGCTGCTTTTTTTCGCCCTGGTGCTTGCGGTGACTTCGGTAACCGGCATTGCGCTGTTCACCGACCGGCTGGAGCGCGCCCTGCTGCTGGAATCCGCCAATATGCTGGCGGCCGACCGGGTGCTGCACAGCTCCGAGCCGCCGCCCGCGGAAATCAACGCGGAAGCGGTCCGCCGGGGGTTCCGCACGGCGAGCACCCTGTCCTTCACTTCCATGGCCTTTTCGGACACGGGCAACATGCTCGTCGCCGCCAAGGCGGTGAGCGACGCCTATCCCCTGCGCGGCGAAGTCATCACCACCATGCAGCCGTTCACCCGGGGCGCGCCGGTGGGCCATGGTCCGCCACCGGGGGAAGTATGGCTCGAATCCCGGGTTCTGCCGGCGCTGGGCCTGGCGGTGGGCGACCGGGTATTCGTCGGCGAAACCGAACTGACCCTCGGCGCCGTCATCATCGCCGAGCCGGATCGGGGGCAGGGCGGCATCGTCGACAACGCCGGGCCTCGGCTCATGCTGCATATGGACGATGTGGCGGCCACCAATGTGATCCAGCTCGGCAGCCGGGTCAGTTACCGTTCGCTGTATTCCCATGACGATTTCGACCGGCTTGATGAGTTCGAGCAATGGGTGCGCGACAGTTTTGACGGCAATTACTACATCCGCGATGTGCGCGAGGAAAGCGAGGAAGTCGCCGAAGCCCTGGACCGGGCCGAAGGCTACCTGCTGCTTGGCTCGCTGTTCGCGGTTCTGCTAGCGGGGCTGGCTATCGCCCTCGGCGCCCGCCGCTACAGCGAGCGCCATTATGACTATGTGGCGATCCTGAAAACCCTGGGTTGCACTTCGCGCCGGATCGGTTCGATCTACCTGCTGATCCAGTTGCAGCTCGCGGCCATGGCGGTGCTGCTTGGCTCAGGCCTTGGCTATCTCGTCCACGAAGGCATTCTGCGCGCCTTGCGGGCGAGCCTGCAGGTGGACCTGCCGCCGCCGGGCGCCCTGCCCTACCTCGTGGGCGCCTTGACCGCCTTCATCTGCCTGCTCGCCTTCGCCCTGCCGCCCCTGCTCGCATTGCGCGAGACGCCGCCATTGCGGGTGCTGCGCAAGGATTTGACCCAAACCCGTTTCAGCGACCGGATTCCCTATGCCTTCGGCATCGCCGGCAGCATTTTTCTCATTCTCTGGTACAGCCAGGATCTGGTGCTGACCTCACTGCTCGTGCTTGGCGTTGCCGGCACCGGCTTGCTGCTGTCCCTGGTGTCGCTGCTGTTTCTGGCGTCCAGCGGTTCGGCGGGGATGAAGGCCGGCAATGCCTGGAAACTGGCCATGACCGCCGTGCGCCGCCGCCGCCGGCAGAATGTGCTGCAGGTCATGGTGTTCGCGGTAACCATCATGTCTCTGCTGATTCTCGGCCTGCTCCGCACCGACCTGATCGCCGACTGGCAGGCGCAGCTCCCCGAGGACACGCCCAATCTCTTCATGATGAATGTCACCGGCGCCCAGGTGGAAGATATCGAAGCCTTTTTCGCCGAAAACGAAGTGGACGCCAATGCCTTTTATCCCCTGGTGAGCGCCCGGGTGAGAACAGTGAATGGCGCCGAACCCGAACCCGCCGAGGAAGCGGCAGACGGGGAAGGCGGCGGCAGCCTGCTGGAGAACAATCAACTGGAACCGGCGGATTCCGCCGACGCCGCAACCGGTTCGGGCGAAAGCGCCGATGGCGAAGGCCGTCGGATTCGGGGCCGTCTCAGCCGCCGGCAAGTCACCTGGAGCAACGAATTGCCGCCGGACAATCGGGTAACCCTGGGGGAATGGTGGGGCGATGCGTCCCGGCCCGGATTCGTGTCCATCGACGAGGAATACGCCGACTGGCTCGATCTGGAAATCGGCGACATCCTGGAGTTCGAGATCAACCAGCAGTTCGTCAGCGCAGAAATCGCCAATTTCCGCTCGGTGCGCTGGGACAACATGCAGCCCAATTTCTTCATTATCTTCTCCCCCGGCACCATCGACCATCTCGGCGCCACCTTCCTTTCCACCGTGCGGCTGGAATCCGGGCAGAAATTGCTGCTAAACGATCTGATCCGGCAATTTCCCACCATCGTGGTGGTGGAAGTCGATGCGTTGATCGAACAGATCCAGACCATCATCAGCCAGGTGACTTCCGCCATCGAGCTGATATTCGCCCTGGTGCTGGTGGCGGGCGCCCTGGTGCTGCTTGCCTGCGTCAGCGCCAGCCTCGACGAGCGCTTTCACGAGAACGCCATCCTGCGGACCCTGGGCGCGGGGCGCAAACTGATCCTGACTTCCCTGCTGATCGAGTTTTCCTTTATCGGCGCGATGGCCGGCGTCATCGCCACCCTGGGCGCCGAGGGCGGCCTGTTCTATTTGCAGGAGCGGGTTTTCGAGCAGGATTTTCAACTGCACTACTGGGTCTGGCTGGCGGGGCCCGCGCTGGGTACCGCAATCATTGCCGCGCTCGGGGTCAATTCCACCCGCAAGGTGGTCAACACCAGCCCCTTGACCGTGTTGCGCCGCGTGGTTTAATGGCAGCGTTTCCAGCCAAGGGTGAACCTGTCCATGACCCGCCGAGTGCTTTCCCTGCCGCCACAACTGGCCTTCGCAGCGTGTTTGCTAATGCTGGCGCCGGCATTGTCCGGCCAGTCCCTGCAGTCGGTGACCGCGGAACGTTGCCTGCGCGGGGGCTGCATCGAAGGCGACGGCGCCATGGAATTCGATACGCCCTGGGGCAAGGGCAGCTATGTCGGCGGCTTTCTGGACGGCGAGTTTCATGGCCAGGGCAGGCTGGAGATTCCCGTGTCCTTCCTTGCCGAGGAAGTCTATTCCGGTGACTGGTATCGCGGCATACGCGAAGGCCGCGGCAAGCACTGGAATGGCCGGGGCAACCTGTATATCGGCCAGTGGAAGGAGAACAAGCGTCACGGCCGGGGCACTTATGTCTTCAATCTCCCGGAATGGCGCGAGAACGAGCACACCGAGTTCTGGTTCAAGGATAATACCGAGAACTACACCGGCGATTTTGTCGACGACCATTATCACGGCGAAGGCGCCTACCGCTGGTCCAATGGCCAGAAGTTTGTCGGCGGCTTCTTCGCCAGCGAAAAACACGGCCACGGCACCTTCTACTACGAAACCGGCACCGCGCGGCAGCAGTTGTGGAATTTCGGTGATTTCGTGCGCTGAGCGCAGTCCCGGGCAAATGAACCTCGAATCCCTGCGACGGGAATACCTTTCCGGCGGCCTGCATCGCGCCGAGCTTGCGGCGGACCCGATGCAGCAGTTCGGTGAATGGATGCGGCAGGCGCTGGAGCTGCAAATCCCCGATCCCACCGCCATGGCCGCGGCCACCGTCGCCGCGGACGGCCAGCCGAGCCAGCGCATCGTCCTGCTCAAGCATTTCGATGCGTCCGGCTTTGTTTTCTACACCAATTACGAGTCGCGCAAGGCGCTGGAACTCGCCGGCAATCCCGCCGTCAGCCTGTTGTTTCCCTGGCATGCCATCAATCGCCAGATCAAGATCCGCGGCAGCGCCGGGCCGATCAACAGGGAAGAGTCGGCGGCGTATTTCTCGACCCGGCCGCGCCCGAGCCAGTTGGCGGCCCTGGCTTCAAGGCAGAGCCGTGCTCTCGAATCCCGCGGGCAATTGCTGGCCGCATTCCAGGAATTGGATAAGAAATACCGGGATATCCCCGTGCCATTGCCCGAAGATTGGGGCGGCTACCGTGTTGCGGCCCGGGAATTTGAATTCTGGCAGGGCCGCCCCGACCGGCTCCACGACCGCTTCCGCTATTCCCGCGGCCCATCCGGCGATTGGACGATCGAAAGACTCGCTCCCTGACAGAAACGTGAAAAGTTTCGATTTTGATTGCACCATTCGAATATTGGTGCTAATACGGAAGAGCCGTGGGAGCAAACAACAACCGGAAGTGAGGAGCGCTGGTACGGGATTTTGCATCCCACACTCATAATCCGAACTATCGGAGGTATAACAAGATGGGCAAGAAAATCGTAGTGGGACTGGGTGCGCTGTGCGCAATCGTGGAAGGCGTGGCTCCCGGAGTGGTTCCGGGCAACCTGCTGCCCATGGCGCTGGTGCTGTTGGGTCTGGCCTGGGGATGGCTGGGCGTGGACGCGGAAAATCCGACCATGTATTGCGCGCTGGCGGTGGCTGTTGGAATGACAGGTTACTCTGACGCGCTGGGCAATCTGGCGGTGATCGGCGCATATCTGGACGGGATTATCGACAACCTGTCCATATTGCTGTATTCGGGCGTGGCCACCCTGGCTGCAACCCGAACCGTTGCCCGGCTTACCGAGGCATAGGCGGGATTATCGGTCATTCTGCGATTTCGCTTCGCGCAGAATGACAGCGGGCAGCGCCAGACGGAGAATCGCTGACCCGGGTACTCCACCCTTGACTGGGCGGGATGGTGCCGTTCGAGCGGTATTTGCTCATCCGGCCCAATCGGCCAGCTTCTTCTTGACCAGGGTTCGCTGGAGGCGGGCGTATTGCGGCATGCCTTCCCGGTAGGGCGGGTAGTCCTCGCCGCGGATCAGTGGC
>JAJEGU010000070.1 GCA_022819645.1 Pseudomonadales bacterium | reverse complement strand
GCGGCGCAGGCTCCTAGGGAAGCTCTGATCAAGTCAGAGCTTCCCTGCGGCACATGGAAGTGCCGCCGAATTCGATGGCGTAAGCCATTGAATTCGGGGGCAAAACAAAACCACGCTTTTGTTTTGCGATAATGAAAAACTCCACGGATGGAGTTTTTCAGAGAATACCTAGGACTTTTCATGTCGGCGCCCATTCCTCCCTGGAGGCACATAGACACCATCCTGTTCGACATGGATGGTACTTTGCTTGACCTGCATTTTGACAACTACTTCTGGCGCGAACTCGTGCCGCGGGCCTACAGCGCCCGCCATGGCCTCAGCCGCGAGGACGCCCTGGCCCTGGTACAGCAGAAAACCGACGAAGTATACGGCACCCTTGACTGGTATTGTCTCGATTTCTGGGCCCGGGAGCTTGACCTGGAAATCGCCGCGCTCAAGCGAACCATCACCGGCAAGATCAGCCTGCGCCCCAATGTGGAAAGATTGTTGCGCGCCCTGTGGGACACCGGCAAGCGCATGCTCCTTATCACCAATGCCCACCCGGCGAGCCTCGAAATCAAGATGAACAACGCCGATATCGCTGCCTATTTCCACCGCTGCATCAGCAGCCACCAGTTGCATCTTGCGAAGGAAGGACACGGCTTCTGGGAAAAGTTGCGGCAACTCGAACCCTTGGATCCATCCCGCGCAATCCTCTTCGACGATTCCCTTCCCGTATTGCGCCGGGCACGGCAGGAAGGCGTCGCCCATGTTTATGGCATCCGCAAACCCGACAGCCGCCGGCCCGCCCTGACCCACGACGAATTCCCCATGGTGGGGGATTTTGCCGACTTGCTCCCCGGGCTCGGGGGCAAGGTCAAGGTCCGCAGCCAGAACGAGCCGGAGCCCGCGCCATGAACCGCACCACAAGCCGGGCAGAAACCCGGGTGCGCCTCGACAAATGGCTCTGGGCCGCGCGCTTTTACAGGACCCGGGCCATTGCCCGCCAGGCCATCGAAGGCGGCAAGGTGCGCTGCGAAGGCTTTCGCGCCAAACCCGGCAAGCATGTTGAGCCAGGCATGACCATCCGCCTGCAACAGGGCGACCATGAGCGCACGGTCATCGTCGAAGGCGTCCGCAACGACCGTCGCCCTGCGTCCGAAGCGCAATTGCTCTACCGCGAAACCGAAGAGAGCATCCGCCAGCGTGAAGAGCGGGCCGCCCGCCGCAAGTCACAACCCGCCCACTGGCCCCCCGCCAGCCGCCCCACCAAAAAACAACGCCGGGACATCCGTAGATTCAAGCAGGAATAGGGAAGCTCTGATCAAGTCAGGGTTTCGGGAGCAAAACAAAAACCACGCTTTTGTTTTGCGACAATGAAAAATTCCAGGGGTGGAGGCAAGCGTTTTCGAAGCGCAGCTTCTTGCGCGGCCGGAACGGCGCAGAGCCATGCTCTGCGACTGGACGGGAATTTTTCAGAGAATACACAGGAGTTTGGGCCGTTCAGGCATGACTCAAAACTTCAGCCGTTTGAAAATGCTGTCAGGGATCAATTTTACGATCCACAGGATGGACCTCCACCAGGCGGGGGCATAGGTGGTGTGGCTTTTGCGGGCCACGGCGTGGACGATGCTGGCGGCGACGCGGTCCGGGGCGGCGAACAGGAGACCTTTCTTGAGATGCGCGGTCATGGGGGAATCGACGAGTCCGGGGCGGATGTCGATCAGGTGGACACCGGCACTGTAGAGTTTACCGCGTAGTCCCTGCAGATACGCGGAAACCATTGCCTTGGCGGAACCGTACACATAGTTGGAGCGGCGTCCGCGGTCTCCGGCCACCGAAGTAATCACCGCAATCGTGCCCCGGCCCTGGGCCATCATTTTTGGCGCCAATGCTGTCAACAGGGCTATGGCGCTCAGGCCATTGCTGTCCAGCGCCTCAAGCGTCGCTTCGAAATCCGTTTCGCAGCTTTCCTGGTCCGGCAATGTGCCGTGGCAGATCAGCACCAGGTCGATGCTCTGCAAGTGGGTGCAGGCCTGCTCGACCCATTCATCATGCTTTGCCGGGTTGCTTGAGTCTGTCAGTACCGCAAGATCAGCCAGTATGGGCTGCGCCGAGTCTGCGCCGGATTCCATCAGCCGCCGGCACAACGCCGCCAGCCTGGCTTCATTGCGCGCAACGAGTACAAAGCGGTTGCCGACACTGGCATAGCGCATCGCGGTCGCGGCCGCGATTGCCGATGTGGCGCCGAAGATCAGGATATTCACTGTGCGGCTCCCGTGAGGCCGATGCGGTCGGACTGGGCCGAGCGGAATCGGAATTCCGGGTCAACCCGCCGTTTGATTTCAAGGAAGCGTTCCCAGCCCGGGTAGCCTTTTCTGAAAACGGCCTCACTCATTCGGGCGTCCTTGGCCAGATAAATCCGCCCGCCATGGTCAAGCACCACGGCGTCGAGTTCATCGAGCAGCGGGAACAAAGAGGCTTCGTGTTTGAAGTCCAGCGCGAGAGTATAGCCGCTGAGCGGGAAGGAAAGCAGATTGCCATTGGCCGGCCCCATTTTTTTCAGCACCGACAGAAACGAACCCTTGCCCGCATCGACCACGCGTTCCAGAACCAACCGGATACCTTCCCTGGCGGCATCGCCGGGCAGCACGAACTGGTACTGCAGGAAGCCTGTCCGACCGTACAGCAGATTCCAGCCGAGGATGCTGTCGAGTGGGAAGAAAAAGGCATCGTGCCCCTGGAGTTTGTTGCCTGCGCGGAGTCGTTGCCAATGGAAATAGATGGAATTGAACCAGGCCAGACTGTGGCGGTTGAGCAGCATTCCCGGCATTGCGAATGGGACACCCACTGTATTGCGGCTGCGATAATGCATTTCGCCGCCTGTTGCGTGCTCGGCAAGAAAAACCGCGCCGCGGCCCATGCGTGTGCCTCTGGCGAGGCAATCCAGCCAGGCCACCGAGTACTGGGCGCCGCCGTGTTCCTCAAGCAAGTCGAAACATTGTCCGAGATTCGCCGCGGGAAGCGAGACGCTCAGCATGGATGCGCTGGAAATCCGGGTCAGTTGCAGTTCGGCTTCGAGAATGATTCCGGTCAGGCCCATGCCGCCGCAGCTTGCCCGGAACAGTTCGGGCCGCTCGGTCGGGCCGCAAGTCACTATCTCGCCGCTGGCGAGCATGAGTTGCAATTCGCCCAGGCGCTCACAGAAACTGCCGTCGCGGTGGTGGTTCTTGCCGTGCACATCCGCTGCTATCGCCCCGCCGAGGCTCACCAGGGAGGTTCCCGGCAGTACCGGCAGGAACCAGCCTTTGGCAACGATTTCGCTGAGGATTTCACGCAGGCTGAAACCGGCGGCCGCGCGCAACAGGCCAGTCTCCTCATCCAGCTTCCAGGTTTGCCGCAACCCGCTGCCGCCGATGACATCAGCCGCCAACGAGCTGTCGCCATAGCTCAAACCGCTGCCGCGGACAATGCAGGAGCCGGCTGTATTGTTCCTCAGCAGGAAGCGCAACTCTTCCACATTGGCTGGCGTCGACAACCGGACTTCCACCCGGGGATAGCGGCCCCAGCCGTGGAGCATGGTCCTGTTCTGATTCATTCAGGCTCCAGGGAGCGTGGTTATAATGCCGCCCCAAGTTAGCGCATGGCAGCCCGTCTGTCATTCTGCGCGAAGTCGCGGAATTTCCCAGTGGGGCCACGGCATGAGATCCTGCGACTTCGCGCAGAATGGCGGCAAGATGGCAGGACGATGAAAAAACTTTTGGATTTTGCCCGGAGCGTGGCCAGGGAAGCGGGTGTCCTGATTGTTGAAGAACAGCAACGGGCCGACCTGAATCGGAAATTCAAGCAGGGCAGGGAACTCGTCACCGAGGCCGACCTCAAGGCCGACTTGCTGATCTGCGAGCGAATCAGCCAAGCCTTCCCGGCGCACCGGATCCTGTCCGAAGAATCCTCGCCCGACCTGGCCAATGTGCACCAGTCACCGCAGCCGGTCTGGATTATCGACCCCATCGACGGCACCGTCAATTTCGCCCACGGCCACCGCCAGTCCGCAGTTTCCATAGCTTTGGCAAATCAGGGCCGGATGGAACTGGGGGCAGTCTACAATCCTTTCACTGACGAAATGTTCAGCGCTCTGCGAGGCCAGGGCGCATACCTGAATGGCGAACCCATCAGAGTGAGCGGCGAAACCGAACTGCGACGGGCGCTGATCGCAACCGGATTTCCCTATGAGAAAAATGGCCTCGAACCATTGATTCGCAGGTTCGATGCGGTCTTGCACAACTGCGCCGATATTCGCCGCCTGGGTTCAGCGGCGCTGGACATCTGCTGGGTGGCCTGCGGCCGGCTTGACGGTTTTTATGAAACCCTCAGTCTGTGGGATTTCGCCGCCGCCGGCCTGATCGCCAGGGAAGCCGGGGCCAGCTATGGCCATTTCTCCGATTTGCCGCCGGGCGCCCACCCGGAGTTTCACAATGAGGATATCTTTATTGCCAACGCCGCTTTGTTCGAACCTCTGCGCAAGTTGTTGACTGATGCGTAGCAGGTGGGAGATGGGGGCCGCAGTGGGTCAGCCTCGTCAAGCGCTTGATGATCGAATCTCGTCTTCCACTTCCCGCAGCCGGTCCTTGCCGAAAAAGATTTCTTCATTGACGAAGAACGTGGGCGCCCCGAAACAGCCCCGCTCCACCGAGGAGCCGGTATTGTCGATCAGCATCTGCTTGATGGCCGGGTCCTGGGTTCCCGCCATGATTTCGCCGGCGGGAAGTCCCGCATCAGCCAGCGCCCCGGCGATCACCTCCGGGTCCGCCATATTGCGCTCCTGTTCCCACATGCAGGCGAAAACCGCATCCACATAGCGCTCGAAATAGCCCTGCTTCCCGGCAAAGACCGCGCCCCGCATCAGGTGCAGGGTATGGACCGGGAAATGCGGATTCATGCGGAAATCGGCAATACCGTGCCTGCGCACGAAACGCCTGGTTTCGATGGCCTGGTATTCGGATTTGTTGCGGACGCCGGCGAACTGTTCCATTGGCGAGCGGTTGCCGGTCAGCTTGAAAACGCCGCCGAGCAGAATCGGCACATAGTCGAACTTCTCCCCGGTGCGCTGCTCGATGGCGGGAATGACCTTGTGCGCGTAATAGCAATTCGGGCTGACAAAGTCGAAATGGTATTCGAGTTTCACTTTCCTGTTTCCTGACTACGGTGAAGTCACACCCGCAGCTTGCCCGGGCGTGAATTCTCAATACTATCCGCCAGACACGAAAACGCGCCCGGAACTTCCCCGGGCGCGTATCGATTCCCGCGCGGCCTCAGTTTGCCGGCTTGACGAACTTCAGCGTCATGCGGTCACTTTCGCCGATGGCGGCGTACTTCTCCCGGTCCACGTCGCCGAGGCGATAGGAGGGAGGTAGTGTCCAGACGCCTTCGGGATGCACTGTGGGGTCATTCGGGTTGGCATTGACTTCGGAAGACTCGACGAACTCGAATCCCGCCGCCGCCGCGACTTCCTTGACGTAGGCTTCCGTGACGTAACCGGAGGTTTCCATGACTTCCATGCCGGCGTCAGGCAGGGCTCGGTGCTCCACGACGCCAAGTACGCCGCCGGGCTTCAGCGCCGCATAGAAGGCCTGGAAGAACTCATGTTCCTGCCCGGCCATGATCCAGTTGTGCACATTGCGGAAAGTCATTGCCAGGTCGGCGCTTTCCGGCGGCGCAATCGCCATCTCGTGTGGGGGCAGCAGATGACGAATGGTCACATGGCTGTACAAGTCCGGATTGGCGACCATTTTTTCCTCAAAGCCGGCCAGGCTCCGGACCCGGAAGCCCGCTGTGGAATTCGGGGAAAAATGGGCGGCGTAGAATCGGCCCTGATCTCGCAAGTAAGGTGCGATGACTTCGGTGTACCAGCCTCCGGCCGGGTGAATCTCAATTACGGTCATGTCGGGCATCAGGCCGAAAAACTCCAGTGTTTCCAATGGATTGCGGAATTCGTTGCGAGCGATATTGGCTTCGCTGCGGTGGTCGCCGGCGATCAGTTCTTCCAGGGAGAAAGACTGGGCCCCCGCGGACAGGCCAACGGCAAGCAGGCTTGCGGGGAGCAACATCAGGACAGCGCGTTTCAACATCGGGGCATCCTCCATTCTCGGGACAGGTTCAGGGAGGGCGATTCTGCCATGCCAAAGCCAACAAACGCAATCAGGCGGCGCCCATGCAACAAGGGCATTTTCCCGCCCCGCTCAGCATCACCGCCTCGGCAGTCTTCGCATTTTCCCCGGCGCTCTTGCGCACCAGGCTGGACCCCGCGACCGCCGCGGGCGCAGCATCGGGCCGCCGCGCGGTCTGCTGGCCGAACCAGCCGGTGTAGATTTGCAGGCGGTGATGATCGATATCGCTGGTGATGCGGATGCTGCCGGCGTCGAGCGTTTCCACCGCCAGTGTTTCGCCATCCTGCAGCACCACCGCCGAGGAGGCGTCTGGCAGGTTGCTGATGCGGTAGCTCGTCGCCTCGCCGCGGCGGGACGAGTCGGCGGCATAGGTGGATACGAAAAGCACGCCGCTGTCCTTGTCGTTCCAGGCCTGGGATACGCCGAGATTCGGGAAGTCCACGTCCTCCACCGTGGGCGCGTCGTACTTGTCGAGATGATTCGCCTGGAAGGCCGTAATCCAGTCGCCTTCGCCGATTTCGTTGATCATCATCTGGGCGCTTTGCTGGCCCCTTGGCCAGGGCTCGTCCAGATTGAACCACCAGCCGAAGCGGTCCATCCGGTCGCCGAACCAGCGCGGCTCGAACTGCCGCTCCGCAGCCGCGGTCAGCCGCTCGATGACGGTATTGTCCCCCAGCGCCCTGGCCATGATCAGACCTGCGCTATTGGCGGCAATTTCCCTGCGCGGGTCGCGCCAGCCCAGGGATTCCGCCGCGGCATCATAGATTTGCGTGGCGAGTTCGGGCGATTGCGGCAGCAGATGCATGGCGACCCCGGCGCCGGCGCCCGCCGTACCGGGCGCATTCACCTTGAATTCTTCCAGGGGGTCGTAATACAGGGTCATCCATTCGATCTGGTTGCGATCATTGATGCCCATGTAATTGTCGCGGCAGAACTCCACCCAGTTCTCGAAGACGCCGTGAGAGGCCTGGCCGCCGATGCGGTCCGAAAGATACAGGCCCAGGCCCGCGGCGGAATTGCAGAAGGGCCAGATCTTGGTGTTTTCGCAGTGCGGGCCTTCGGGCTGGTCGGTGTATTGCTGGCGCAGATAGTCGACGATCCTGGGCTGGGTCCACTCGAAATGTTCATTCTCATAGCCCGCCACCAGCCAGGGCTGCTCCCACTTGTCATCACCGGAAACGTATTTGTAGATGCTCAGCAGGAGATTGAGCCAGCCGCGGAAGAACAGGTTGCCGGTGGCGCCGATGGGGTCCGGGTCGAGCCCCCAGGGTTCCACGCCATTGGCGGTCCAGCCCGGCGCGTCGTAATTGCCGCGCACACGCTCGGGCCATTGCCGCAGCAGGGAATCGGGATAGTTTCGCCGGTCGGGGCTTGGGCCGATGAAGGTGTTCCAGTCGATGGCGGCCCAGAATGTGGTGTGGCGGGTGGCGAGTTCATCGAGAATGCGGGTATAGACCTCGCGCCAGGCGGGGGTCTGGTCCGCCATCAGCAGCAATGCGTAGCTGGAGTTCGACAGGTCGAAGCGCGGATAGCTGAGCAGTGGCGGACTGGTGTACTGGTCCCACCAGGGATGCGGCTCCTCGCCGCCGTAGCTCCAGTCGTCGGCTGTGGTGGCTTTCTGCCACAGGAAGCGCAGCCAGCCCCGGGTGCGCTCGTTGTGTTCGGGATGAAGTGTGGGAAACTGGCTGTGGTTGGCGAGATTGGGAGGCGCCGCCGTCTCGCAGCCAGAGAACAGGGAAGCGCCGGCCAGCGCGGCGGAACTCTTGAGAAAAATCCGCCGGGAGGCAGAGGCTCGCGGGGGCATTGTGGTTCCCTCGTTGATTCTTGCTACTCCACGAAAGTACAGCAATCCCGGGAATGTCACAAACGGAACATTACGTCAGCGGCTTCGGTCACGGTTGGAGACACCCACCACTTGAAGGCACTCATGGGACACCCACCCCGTGAACGTGGCAACATGGGCGGTATCTTTTCCAACGGATGTCTTGATGGTGGATACCGGGCGACCAGGCGAACTTGAGCGGCGGTTGCGGGACGCCGAGAGTGTGAAGGAAGGGAGTTACGACAAACGGACGGAGCATCTTGGGGAGTCCGGCCGCGCGGTTTTCATCAATCGGTTGATTCTGGAAGATTCGCCCTATCTGCTGCAGCACGCCCACAATCCGGTGAACTGGTATCCCTGGGGCGAGGAGGCCTTTGCCAGCGCGCGGGAGGAACGCAAGCCGGTCTTTCTTTCGATTGGCTACTCCACCTGCCAC
>JAJEGU010000004.1 GCA_022819645.1 Pseudomonadales bacterium | reverse complement strand
GCGGTGCTACTTGCCAAAATGTCGGCGAACAAGCAAAAAAAAAGAGTGTCCCAGTCCGGACTCACCGCATTTCCAGCAAAATCTGTTCGTTCCGCATGCCTTTGACCTCTACAATTGACCTTCGTGAATAGGTGCGGCTAGCCACCGCGTAAGTCTCGTTGAGGATTACTGGCGAGTTGTCTGATTTGGTTTCGACCAAGATCGCGGCAGGGGTTCGTATATTTCGAGTATTGCGAATATTTCGAATAATCGGTACTCTAGCCGTATGACAAGAAATTAAGTACGGGGAAAGAAGATGAACGCGCCAAGCAGAGATGCTTTCTTTGATCGATTGCCCGACGAGGTTGAGATCGAGAACGCGGAGCAATTGAGAAAGATTGTCGCTTCCCAGATCAACGATGTTGGAGGCGCAGGATTGTCCCTTGCCCTGGATGATGGCAAGGTCGAAACCGTAACGCTTACGCCAGCCTTGGCGGCGTCCCTGCTTGAAGTGCTGCGACTCGTGTCGAGCGGTCGCGGTTTCCGCATGATTCCCGTGGAGGCGGAACTGACGACGCAGCAAGCCGCCGACCTGCTGAATGTGTCCCGGCCCTATCTCGTAAAGCTGATCGAGAATGGCGAAATCCCGTTTACCAGGACTGGCAGGCACCGTCGCATTCGGGCCAATGATCTGTTCTCCTACAGGGACAAGCGCGATGCGACTCGTTCCTCCGCCCTTGAGAAACTTGCCCGCACCGACGCGGAACAAGGACTGATATGAGGGGAAGCAGATATGCCGACCGGTTCACTGCGCTTATCGATGCTTGTGTTCTTGGCGGAGCGCTACGTCGCAATTTGCTGCTCAGTCTAGCCGACGCGGGTCTGTTCCGGCCGCGTTGGAGCGTTCGCATACTGGATGAAACCCAGAAAGCTATTTCGACAATAACTAACGGAGAAACCGACGGCTCATATCAGCGGGAAGCAATAGAGGCCGCATTTCCCGAAGCTGTCGTCACTGGCTTCGAAGCAATCGAGAAAACGCTGGCGTTGCCGGACCCCGACGATAATCATGTTTTGGCAGCAGCTATTGCCATTTCAGCTTCCGTCATAATTACCGACAACCTCTCAGATTTTCCCGCGGATGTACTCGCGCCGCACGAAATCAATGCAATTTCCGCGGACGACTTCATCGCCGACACAATCTCACTTGACCCGATTGAGGCCATACAAACTTTGAAGCGGATGCGGGAACGATTCAAAAATCCAGGCCTTGATGTCGAAGCGCTCATACGCAAGGCCGAGGCGCAGGGATTGCTTCAGGTTGCAACTCTTATGGATGAGTATCAGTCGTTTTTGTAATTTATTCCCGGCGAACGGCCCTTAATCCGGCAAAGCGAACACCACGAGTTCGCCGAAGTCGCCGTCGCGGCCGCCGCCGGCTACGGCGATGTATTGCCGGCCTTCGTGTTCGTAGCTCATCGGTGCGCCGTGCAGGCGCTGTAGGAATTCACGGCTGCAAATCCGCTCTCATCCGCGTCACCTGGCCGCTCGATTTCGTTGAATATCCACCAATATTCGCCTCAATCGACCGGCCAGGGGCGCGACGATAGCGAATTTTCGCTTTCGCGAATTCCTACAGCGCAGGCTCCTGGGCGCGATTGGTCGCGGTGTAGAGCACACCGTCCACGAAAATCGGTGTGGCGCGGTAATCGCCGGTGAAATAGCGCAATTCCTCGTCGATGCGCGAGTCGGCCGAGCCCCAGGACCAGGCGATTTCGAGTTCGGAGAAATTGCCGCGGTCGATCTGGCCGTGCGGCGCGTACTTGCTGGAGGAATGATCGGCTCCGTGATGCGGCCAGTTGGCCGTGGCGCCGTCGTCCGGTGCGGGCCGGCAGGCCGCAAGCAGGAAGCACAATCCCAACGTCGCCACAACGGATGTCCCACGATTTGTGATGGGTGTCCCATGAATTGTTTTTTCATTCATAAACTGTGCCCTTGATTGTGCATCCCGCCGGCGGTTGCCACGGGCGACGCACGCGTCGCCCCTACAGTGGTTCGGTTATGGCGCGATACTCGCGCAGGATTTCGAGTACTTCGTCGAGGGGAATCGCACGCAACTCCCCGCGGGCGCTGCTGACCGTGGTCGCCTTGAAGATGGCGTTGTAGATCGCCTCTTCGGTGGCTTCGGCGGTCGCCGCGAACAACGGCGACATCGCCTCGTTCACCAGCACTTCGGTCGGCACCGGCGCATCGCTGCTACGCGGCCGGCGCACACTCGGATTGGCCGAAAAAGCAATCACGTAGTCGCCCGAGCCGTTGCTCGCGAACGAGCCGGTACGCGCAAGGCCCATCATGGCGCGCATCGACAGCCGTTGCAGGCCGCGGCTGTCGAGCGGGGCGTCGGTCGCCACCACCATCATGATCGAGCCGTCTTCGCGGTCCTGGTCTTCGCCTTCGAGCGAGGCGCGGAAGGAATAATTGCCGAGTTCCCGGCCCACGGGGGCGCCATTGATTTCGAGTATGCCGCCATAGTTGGTCTGTACGAGCACGCCGATGGTGTAGCCGCCGAGATCGGCGGGCAATACGCGCGAACTCGTGCCGATGCCGCCTTTCCAGCCGAAGGCCTGGGTGCCGGTTCCGGCGCCGACCGAACCCTCGGCGACCGGACCCGAGGCGGCGTTGTCGAGCGCCTCGAAAACTTCGTCGCGCCCGACCGGGTCGGCCCACATGTCGTTCACGCGGCTGTCATTGGTCTCGCCGACGATGGGATTCAGGGTGTGTTCGCCCATGCCCGGCTGTTCGTAGTTCCATTCCTTGAGCGCATTGGCGGCGCTCCACACGCACAAGGTGCAGACGAGCAGGATCGGGGTCTCGATTTCGCCGAACTCGCGCACCTGGGTCTCGCCGATCAGCTTGCCGTAGCCGTTGCCGACGTGAATCCAGGCGGGAATCGGGTGGGTATAGAGATTGCCCGGCGCGGGGACGATCGCCGTGACGCCGGTGCGGATGTCGTCGCCGCGGATCACCGTACTGTGGCCGACGCGCACGCCGTCCACATCGGTAATGGCGTTCAATGGGCCGGGCTCGAACACGCCGACGGTGACGCCGGCTTCCCGCGCCCGTGGCCGCTCGCCGGCGTCCTGCCCAAGCGCTTGCGCGAATAGCAGCAGGCCGCACGCAAGCGCGAAAACCCGCGGCAAATTCGGGTAAAAGTATCGTAACGGGTTCATGGCCGGCCCTCTCATGGCGCGCTGATCACGACGGTGTCCAATTCGCCCGAGGCATTGGCAAGATCGGCGCCGCCCGCGGGATATCCGTTCTGCTCGAGGATGTAGGCGAGGATGTCGAGGTATTGGCCTTGCGTCAGCGAATTGGGGCTTTCCTGCGGCATGGTGGTGCGGATCGAGGTGTACAACTCACCCAGGCTGCGGCCCTCCCAGACAAACAGGAATCCGATTCCGCGCAGGCCGGGAGAATTGCTGTTGCCGCGCAGGTCGAGCGCGTGACAGGAGGAACAGGTGGCGCGATAGGCTTCCGCGCCGCGGGCAGCCTGTTCGGCGCTGTACAGGCCGTCGCCGAGACCGGCGGCCGTAGTTGCTGCCGGGGCTGTCGAGACCGCTGTCAGCACGGCCAGGCACGTCGCTGCCGATCGGAATCTCACGAACTCAGTTCTCCGGCAGGGCGAAAACGTGAATCGCGTTGCCGCGCGCGGGCCGGCGCAATTCAGGCGCGAGTTCCCGCGGCAGCATGTTCGACCAGCTTGCGCCGCCGACGCCGGCGGGCAAGGCGATGTATTGGCGGCCGTCGACCATGTAAGTGATTGGAAAACCTTGGGCCGAAGTGTTTACCCGGGTCTGCCAGAGAATTTCGCCGTTCTCGGCGTCGAAAGCGAACATACGACGGTCGTAGTCGCCGACGAAAATCAGGCCGCCCGCTGTCGCCAGCGCGGCGGTATTGACCGGCGCCCGCGAGCGATAGCGCCAGCGCACTTCACCGTCGGGCACGCCGAGTACGAGCAATTCACCGAGATTGCCCTCGGCATCCGGATGCAGATAGTTGATCCGGCGCACGGGGCCCGTGCCGCCGCCGCCGATCTCGAATTCGACGGGGCCGAAAGTCGCCAATTCGCAATTCAGGGTGATCGGGATGTACAGCGCACGGGTCTGGGGCGAATAGGACATGGCGCGCCAGCTCTTGAAGCCCGAGGTGCTCGGGCACATGTCGATTTCCTGGCCGATGCGCGGAATCATGCCGTCGCGGTAACGCACGCTGCCGGTCACGGGATCGAGATCGACGATGGTCTGGTAGCCGATGTCGGTGCCGGCGATGTACTCGCCCGTCGCCCGGTCGAGTTGCCAGAGAATGCCGAGCTTGCCCATCTTGAACAGCGACTGGCGTCCGTCCACATCGATCAGCACCGCTTCGAAGACTTCGTCCATGTCATGGGTTTCGCCCGGCAGATGCTGGTAGTACCAGACGATTTCGCCGCTATGCGGGTCGAGCGCCAGGGTACTGTTGGTATAGAGCGCGTCGCCGTCGGTGTCGCGCACCACGCGCGCCCAGGGCTTTGCCTGGGCGGTGCCGATATAGACCAGGCCGGTCGCGGGATCGAAACTGCCTGAAATCCAGCTATCGCCGCCGGCGCGAAATTCCAGCGGCAGGTCGCCCCAGGAATCGCCGCCGGGCTCGCCGGGCAGGGCGACGGTGCTGGTGCGCCAGAGTTCCTCTCCCGTATCGGGATCGTGGCCGGTGACGTAGCAGGCGCCTTCCTTGAAGCGTTCACAGCCGCTGGAGCCGGTGACGACCACGCCGTCGGCGATGATCGGGCCGGCAACGTAGTTGTAGCCCATGGCCGGGTCGGACACGGGAGATTCCCATGCCAGCAGCCCCGTCCGGCTATCCACCGCGAGTACGCTGGCGTTCTCGGTCGCGGCGAAAATCCGATCGCCATAGATCGCGATGTTCTTCTGCACGCCGCGGCCGACTCCGGCCCAGGCGGTCGCGGGCAACACCGCGTCGCCAAGTTGGTCAGGGCCGAGCGCAACCGCTCCGGAACCTTCCAGCGCGGGAGTGATGCCGGGCCGATATTCCCACAACAGATCGCCCGTAACCGCATCGAGCGCCTGGATCAGTCCCCGCGGCCCCGGCAGGAACATCACGCCGTCATGAACAAGCGGAGCGGCCTGTCCCGCGCCGGTATCGTCGAAAGACCAGGACCAGGCCAGTCGCAGTTCATGCACATTGCCGGTATCGATCTGATCGAGCTCGCTGTAGCCCCAGCTATCCTGGCCCCCGCGCCAGTTAAGCCATGAGCCCGGCGGCGGATCTGCCAGCATGGCGTCAGTAACGGGCGTCAGCGGTCCGGTCTGGGCGGTAACCGGACCGGCGACCAAAAGCGGTAGGGCAAACAGCATCCTGAGCATGGCAATTCGATCCGGACCAGAACCATGCAGCAGAATTAACACCCAGCGCCGGGCAAGTCAAAACTGTGCCTGTTTTCCGTCATTCTGCGCGTAGCGAAGCGGAGTCGCAGAACCTCATGCAGAGGCTCCTCAAGATGATTCCGCAACTTCGCGCAGGAAGAAGCGCAAAATGCCAATGCGGCGCACATCGGCTTATTGGCACTGTGCAGGGGGCAGGGTCTCAAGTATCATCGCGGGAGTTGCCGATAAGTTGAACCGAACTGGGAGCGGGACCAATGAAACTGCACTGGAAGATTCTGATCGCCATCGCGCTGGCGGTAATCATGGGCTCGATCACCGGCACCGAAATGGGCCTGTTCGGGATCACCTTCTACGGGATCTACGATTTTCTCGGCAGCCTGTTCCTCAATGCCCTGCGCATGATCATCGTGCCCCTGATCATGTCCTCGATCATCGTGGCCATCGCCAAGCTCGGCAGCGGCTCCGACCTCGGCCGTCTCGGCGGCAAGACCATCCTCTATTACGCCACCACGAGCACCCTGGCGATTCTGGTGGGGCTGTTCTTCGTCAATCTGCTGGCGCCGGGCATCGTCAACGGCAATCCCGCCGGGGATGCGCTCAACCTGACCGTGGACAGCGGCGAACTCGCCTCCGCCGTGGCGAGCGTGGAAGGACGCGGCGGCGGCGACATCGTCAATATCTTCCTGCGCATGGTGCCCACCAATATCGTCGCCGCGGCGGCGGAAGGCGAAATGCTCGGGCTGATCTTCTTCAGCCTGGTGTTCGGCTTTTTCATGTCGCGGATTCCCGCGGGCCCGGCGGAAACCCTGCTCAACTTCTGGACCGGCGTTTCCGAAACCATGATGAAGATCACCATGTGGATCATGAGTTTCGCGCCTTATGGCGTATTCGGGCTGGTGGCGGAAACCATCGCCTCAACCGGCTTTGAAGCCTTCGAGCCGCTGCTGCGATTCTTCATCACCGTGGTGCTGGCGCTGTCCTTCCACGTATTCGTGACCTTGCCCATCATTCTCAAGTACTTCGCCAAGGTCAGCCCGGTGGCCCATTTCCATGCCATGGCGCCGGCGATTCTGACGGCGTTCTCCTCGGCTTCGTCCTCGGCGACCCTGCCGCTGAGCATGAAATGCACCCATGAGAACTCCGGCGTTTCCGAGCGGGTGACGAGCTTCTGCCTGCCGCTGGGGGCGACCATCAACATGGACGGCACCGCGCTCTACGAATGTGTCGCGGCGATCTTCATCGCCCAGGCCTACGGCATCGACATGACCTTCGGCACCCAGTTCACCGTGGTGCTGATCGCCCTGCTCACCTCCATCGGCGTCGCCGGCATACCCGCCGCGAGCCTGGTGGCGATTGCCGTCATTCTCACCGCCATCGGCCTGCCCATCGAAGCCATCGGCCTGCTGCTCGTCACCGACCGCGTCCTCGACATGTTCCGCACCTCGATCAACATCTTTTCCGACTCCTGCGGCGCGGTGGTCATCGGCAAGTCGGAGAAGGAAACCGGCATTCTGGTGGCCAGGGCATGAGGGAACTCGCTTCTTCCCCGTGGGGCGAATTCCGCAAATGAGCCGGCGCGGTGGTCGTGGACGGT
This sequence comes from Pseudomonadales bacterium, assembly GCA_022819645.1. Lineage (GTDB taxonomy): Bacteria > Pseudomonadota > Gammaproteobacteria > Pseudomonadales > Pseudohongiellaceae > UBA9145. Next base: position 7,455 of record JAJEGU010000004.1, on the reverse strand, counting down.
TTGCTTTCCGCGGCCATTCCGTATTGCCGGCCGGGGTCTGGCTCGGGCTGCTGCTCGTGGCTCTGTGCGGGCCGGTCCTGGCCCAGGTCGACAGCATTGCCGATATCGACCCGGAACTCATGCGCCGGGTCTTGCCGGATGCCGAGAATTTCGCGCCGGCGGAAAGCGAACTGCCGATCTACGCCGGCTTTACCGGGCAGGAATCGCAACTCGCCGGCTATGTGTTTTTCACGCCGGATCTGCCGCCCGAGGAAATCGGCTATAGCGCGCCCATCGACATGCTTGTCGGCATGGATACCGAGGGTACGGTCACCGGCCTGGAAATCGTTCACTATACGGAGTCCTACAAGGCCATACGCGGCGACTTCATTCACACCGAAGGTTTTCCGCAACAGTTCGCGGGCATGGACATCGCCGAGGGTTTCCGCGTCGGCCGCGATATCGACGGCATTTCCCGCGCGACGATTACCGCCTGGGCCGTCGCGAGAGGCATCCGCAATGCCGCGCGCCGGGTCGCGCTGGAACATTTGCCCGACGCCGATTACGTACGCTCCACCAACGCCGACGGCCGCGCGCTCCAGTTCCTCGAAGGCAAAAGCTGGGACGACTTCAAGGCCGACGGACTGGTGCGCGAACTCGATGTCGAAATCGCCGACGGCACCACATTGCACCTGGAAGTGGTCTTCATGGCGCACGACGGGCTCGGCGAACTGCTCGTCGGCGCCGACGACTACTCCCGCGCCGAGCGCGAAGCCAGCGCGCGAGTGAACGAGGGCAATCTTGTGCTCGTGGGCATTGACGGCGATTCGAGCATGCCGTTCCGGCAGGAGCGGCTGGCGGTGGAACAGGACGGCGAATTCATGCGGCTCGAACGGCGGCGCTTCGTCTACGTCGGCAGCGCCGATAACGGCAAGATCGCGGGCGAGGTGCGCTTCGCCGGCGCCATGGTGCTCGACGACAGCATCGACATTTCCCGGCCTTTCACCGTGCACTACGACCTCAGCGACCAGTTGGCCCAGTTCGGCTACGTGGCAAGCCTCGAATACCAGGCGCCTCCGCTGCCGCTGGCCCTGGCCCAGGGGACGGAACTGCCGCCGGAGTTCAGCGAATTCGACGCGGACGACATCGCCCTGACGACGGACACGAGCCGGATCGCCTATCTGATCGAGACCGCACCGCCGATGCAGACCGGCGCATTGCTCTTTCTGCTCGCCATGGTGAGCATCAGCTTCGCCACCAAGAACTCGACCCTGCGCTGGACCACGCTCGCCTTCACGCTGGTCTATCTGGGCTGGATCGACGGCGGCTTCCTGTCGGTTTCGCACATCACCAACGTCATCAAGCAGGGGCCGTCGATGTTCCTCACCGACCTGCCGACTCTGATCATCGTCGTGTTCACCGTGGCGACGACGCTGTTCTGGGGCAGGGTGTTCTGTTCCTCGCTATGCCCCTTCGGCGCCTTGCAGGACTTCATCAGCCGCTTCCTGCCGCGGCATTTCCAGAAGGAGCTGCCGCGGGCGGTCCACAACGCCGCGATCTATGTCAAGTATGGCGTGCTCGCCTTCCTGCTGCTGATGGCCGTGGCCGCGGCCGATCTGAGTCTGTTCCAGTACTTCGAGCCTTTCGGCACGATTTTCTATTTCAGCCAGTCCGTCTGGCTCTGGGTCATCCTGTTCGGCTTCCTGGCAGGCTCGGTCTTCATCAGCCGCTTCTATTGCCGCTACGCCTGCCCGCTTGGCGCCGCCCTCGGCGCGGTCTCGATGATTTCGCCCTTCCGCATCAAGCGCGTAAGGCAATGCGTCTATTGCAAGGTCTGCGAGCATTCCTGCCCCACCGGCGCCATTCACGGCCCGAAGATCGATTTCAAGGAATGCGTGCGCTGCGACGACTGCGAAAGCAAACTCATCCACCAGGCGGGCGTCTGCCGGCACCCGGTAGAAGAAGTTCGCTCACGGATCAAGCATCCGGAGTTGATCGCAGTGGGGTGAGTCAGTCGTTGCTGGCCTGCATGCGTTCGCGGGCGCGTCCGGCGCTGAGGATGTTGGGGATCGCGTAATTGCCCTCGTGGCAGGCGTATTCGTACATCTGGTAGTCGTTTTCCAGCGTCAGCGGCATCGAGATCGTCACCGGCGTGGAAAAGGCTTCCGGGTCGGTCATGGTGGCTTCCCAGATGATGGTGCCCTCGGACACGCGCGTGAAACGCTCGATCACGTGCAACTGGTCCGAAGCCGGCACTCCCTTGAGGCGGCCTCCGGCGCTGCTGTTGGCGATCATGCCGCGATCGTTGAAGTTGGTCGTTTCGATCACCAGGGTTTCGCCTTCCCAATGCGCCACCGAGTCGCCCATCCATAGCCGCACCCTGGGGTCGATGTGCTCCGTTTTGCTCAGCGGGATGACGCGCACGTCGTGGATCATCTCGTAGACGATGGTGATCGTGTCGGGCGTCTGAATGATGCGATAGGCGTTGTTGTAGCCCGCCGGCAGCATCGAGCCGGGTACGCCGCGGGTGATGCAGCGGTCCCAGACAGTGTGATACATGTAATGGTTTTCGACGTTGGCGAAATAGAAATCGCGCTCTGCCAGAGCGCTTTCGAGAATCGGCGCGCGGCCGTTGGGCGGGTCGACGATCATCGAGGTCTGGCCGGTGGAAAGCACCGTGTCGCCCGAGTCGAGCCAGATCTGGTTATAGCCGCCGACATTGCCGCCGGCCCGCACCACGATATTGTTGTCGGCCTCGGTCCTGCGCTGGGCTATGCCGGTTTCCATGGCCTCGATTTCCTCGGGCGTGAGGAAATCGCGGTCGGCCAACGATGCCGGCCGCTCTATCGGCGTGATCGTGTCGTTGGTCCAGACGCCTTGCAGGTCGGGCTGGCCGTCGGTGGTGCGGCCGTTGACCCAGCCGTCGTCCGATTGCGCGAACAGGGCGCCGCTGGCGATGCTTGCCAGGCAAGCCGCCGCTGCCAGTTTCCAGAGATTGGTATTCATCGCTGCCTCCTCCGTCTCTCGACGGCAAGAATCAGGGAGATTCCGCGACTGCGCTTCGCTCCGCGCGGAATGACAGAGGGCCAAGCCGCTCGGCGCAGACTCTCCTCGGCCCCCAGCACGTCATTCCGCGGCCCCCACCGCGTCATTCGTCGCCCCCCCCCCCCCCACCATGTCATTCTGCGCGAAGTCGCAGAATCTCCATGCGCATGCACGAATTCCGCTATTGGCTGTCTTCCGTCAGCCACGAAAAATCGTCCGAGGCAGGATCCAGCAATTCGGTCTGCTCCCGGCGGCGCTGCTCGGTGGCCCTGGCGGTTTCCAGCACGTCCTGGGGCAGGTCGCGGCCGACAACGATGCCGCGCTGCTTGACGGGCGCGTAATAGATGCGCGCGTTGGCCATTTCATCGGTGGTTGCCGGCCCGTAAACCACGTCCGCCGTCGGATCGGGGTTGTACCGGTTGCTTTCGGAGTTGTTGAACCACCAGGACATGTGCAAGGTGGAGCCGGCCTGGATGAACCTGGGCTCCTCGTATTCGTAGAGGAACTGCCAGTTGAAGTCATAGTTCGGCACCCAGAGCAGGGTTTCCATCTCGCCGTCGGGATACTCCAGCTCGTAGCGCATGGCCTTGCCGCGATAGTGCATGTGCGGACCCATGGAAAGCAGGTAGATGTCTTCCTCGACCTCGAAGGTGTTGTTCACTTCGTAGTTGTCGTGGCCGGCGGGGATCGTCCAGTCGCGATGCGGCAGCAGGTTGGTTTCGACCACGTGGTCGATCACGTCGCCGTCTTCGTAGAACTTGAACGCCGCCTGGGTGTCGTCATAAACCTCGGAGCCCGGCACCGGGTCCTTGTGGTAGTGCATGTTCACGGTGATGAAGGGGTCTTCCGGCAGCAATACGCCCCAGCCCTCGGGATAGGTGAAGGGACCCCGGCCGGGAACGCCGACGCCCATGTGGCTGGAAACGATGTGGTGCACCCAGGGTCCGCCGGGCCGCAGTTCGGCCATGGAAATCCAGCGCGGCTCCTGATGCGCGCCTTCTTCGTAGTTCATCTGCACCGTGGGCTGCCAGTCCTCGACCTCGTCGGGCACATAGACAGGCTCGTCGAAGGCGACCACCAGATCAGGGTCGCCGATCCACCAGCCGGACTCGGGCAGGGTGGTGCCGATACTCGAAGCGACCAGTCCTTCGGCGTTTGCGGCCTTGGCGGAATCGCCCTCGATCGCGCCGCCGTCAACCCAGGCGATCAGCAGGTCCTTCTCCGCCTTGTCGATATAACGCTCGCCCTTGAATTCGCCCCGATGGCGCTCATGGGCGCCCCAGGGCGGCATGTAGCCGGTTTCCAGCGCGTTCCTGATCAGCGGCGCCCACAACTTCGCCGCCTCGTAATCCATCAGCGACATCGGCGCATAAATGCCGCCTACGCTGGGGCCGTCCGGCTGATGGCAGGCGACACAGTTCTTCTGGAAAACGGGCAATGCGTCCTGATAGAAAGTGGGCGCGTCCTGAGCCGCCGCGCCAATAGCGAAAGCGGGCAGGGCGGCGAGAGAGAGATACCTGGCGATTCTGCGTGTCATGTCGATTCTCGCTGGGTTGTTTGGTCAACGGAAAAGAGTAATGGGAACCGGCTGAAATGTCTAACGTTTTCAGGCGGGCCATTCATGCGGCCCAGGCTCCCAGGGGTCGTCCATGGCTTCGAAAAAGGCGCGGTGGCCGGCGATGATGCGGCGGGTGGCTTCCGGGTCGGGTTCGAGGCTCCATTCCCCGGGCTCGTAGGTGCCGCCGAGCAGGATGCCGTCGCTGCGCGGAAACATGTACAGGCCTCCATTGCTCAGGATGTTGTAATCGACTTCCTCCTGGGGCAGCAGGAAGCTGAGTTGGCCCTTCACGGGAATCAGCATTTCATCGCCGAACAGCGCCCGCGAGCCGAGGCCGGCGCAATTGAAGATGCAGTCTTCCTCCAGTGTGAAAATTTCTTCCGCCGAGGCGAATTCCCGCCGCCTGATCTCGCCACCCGCGGAGAAGAAATCCTGCATCACCGCGGGAAGAAAGACCGCCGGCTCCACGAGCATGGTGTCGTAATGGCGCACATGATCGGCGGGAAAGGGGTGTTCGTGGCGGCCGAGTTCGCGCAGTTGTGGATAAAAATCCGGGTAACTGTGCTGGAAGTTGTCTTCCACGGAGTCCCCGGAAAGATTGTAATTGCTGATCCAGCGCACGCCGTAGCGCGGCCCCACGAGATTCTGGAAGTGGCGATAGGCGATATCCATGGCGCGCTCGAACTGGCTGCGGAAAGCCGGCGTGACCAATTCCTCTTCGTACACCGAAGTCGGCGACCATTGACCTCCGGCGACATTGGATGTGGTGTCGGGGGGCAGTTCCCTGCTGTAGATCCTGACGTTCCAGCCACGGTCCTGGGCGACCCGCGCCGTGGTCAGGCCCATCACTCCCGCGCCGATCACCGCGCAATCGCGGCCATTGCCGGCGCCGGCGAACTCCACCGCCAGGCTTGATGTTCCCCAGGAAAGCGTGATGCCGCCGCCGCCGTGGCCGTAATTGTGGATCAGTGACTTGGCGCCACGCTGCTCCCGGGAAACACGGAAACCATTGCGCCGGAATGGCCGCAGCCCGGCAATGGTGCGAATCACCCGTTCATCCGACACCTTGACCCTGCGCAGGGGCAAGCCCGATGGGGTAAAATTCGCCGGCGAAGTTATCCTTCCCGCGGCACAGCCTCCAAGCAGCGGCAAGCCCCCCAGCGCCTTCAGCAATTCCCGTCGCGATGTCATGGCCATCCCCCAAACCCGAAGCGCCAAGCATAACGCAGATGCAAAATCGGGACATCCACACAGCCCTGGGAGCCTGTGCCGCAGGAATTCGCGAAAGCGAAAATGAGAATTGCTGATATCACGCTGCCGGTCTTTACCGCAGGCCTGGGCTGGCGTATCCTGAGCAGGGTGTACGGGGTGACCGACAGGGGGAAGCGGGAACCCCGCCTGATTCTTGCGATGCCAGGATTCATCGCCGTTGTGGCCGCCATCCTGCGTTACTATCGGATAATCAAGGCTGGCCTCTTTGATCCGACGAAAATCATTCGATACCTCCCTGCCGGGAGCCTGCGCCGCGAGAGCGGATTTGCAGCCGCGAATTCCTGTGGCGCAGGCTCCCGGGGCGCATATTTCCTGCCATTAAGCGGAACTTCCGATTAAGGCTATTGCATGAGTCTGTTTCGCGCATCGCTTTCACATCATGGCGGCCCGGTCTGCATGCATGAGGTCTGGCATGGCGCCGCGGGGTGGGGCTTCGGGCCCGGAAAGCATGGCATGTGGAAATGCGTCTGGAAGCTGCTCGCGGCGATGGTGCTGGCATTGCCGGTTGCGTTTGGCTTGCCGGTTCAGGCCGCAGCCCAGGAAAGGGTGCTGGTCAGCAACATCGGCCAGCCGGACAGCACTGCGGGGTTTGGCTTCAGTCCTTTTGCTTTCGGCGCCAATCTGATCGACAACGCCCAGAAGTTCACGACCGGCAGCAACGCTCCGGGTTACAGGGTGAGCAGCGTCGAAATCGAATTCGCGGTTTTTGATACCGCCTATGGATATACGGTAAGCATTCGGCGCAACGCCAATGGCACCCCGGGAACCATTGTCGGAACTCTGCAAAATCCCTCATTCACCTCATTTGACACCGACCGGGTCCTGGAGTTCACGGCGCCGACGAGTGACGGCATCCTGCTTGAGGCGAATACCGATTATTTTGTTGTCATTGATATTGCTTCGCTCAGCGGAACTGTTATCGGGGGCTGGCGCATCACGACGTCGAACGATGAGGATTCCAGCTCTCTGTCTGGTTGGAGCATCGACAACAAACACCGCTTCAGGCTGGATGATGGCGGTGATGAGAATGACCAATCCTGGCAGGACAACGCGATTGTCTCCGTCCTGAAGCTGCGACTCAAGGGCAGGGCGGTCAAGCCGGCCGGGCTTGCCATCGCCCCGGATCAGTTGCGCCTGCCGGAAGACGGCAGCGCGACCTACACTGTGGCGCTGGATACTGAACCGACGCACAATGTGACGGTAACGGTTGCCGCCGGTGCGGTGGTGAAGGTAGACACCAATGCCGGCGTCCCCGGCGACCAGAACAGGCTGACCTTCACCGCGGCGAACTGGAACCAGGCGCGGACGGTCACGGTGAGCGGTGTGGCCGACAGCGTCGACAATCCGGGCGGCGGCCGGGACGCGGCCATCAGCCATGCGGCCAACTCCACGGACCCCAACTACACCATCGCCAGCGCCGGGAGTGTCGGAGTACGGGTGACCGACGACGACCCCACCACGGTGACGCTGTCCGGCGCCGCGGGCGACATCGAGGAAGGTCAGGCGAAGGAGTTCACCATCGCCCTGGGCCGGGGCCTCGTGAACGGCGAAACCCTGACCGCGCCACTCACCTTCGGTGGCGCCGCGACGCGGGGCACGGA
>JAJEGU010000002.1 GCA_022819645.1 Pseudomonadales bacterium | reverse complement strand
CGGCGTAACCAGACCCGCGCTGGGAACCATCCACAGATCCGATACCGCTCCGCCCATCGGAAATCGATCCGCAGTCCGAACGCAGTCCATCCAATCAGAAGCGAACGTCAACGACCTATGCGACTATAGGATGGCCCTGCTCCTAGTTGGGCCGGGTCTGTGAAAATTCTGCTTTGCGGGCTATATTGCGGAGCCTTTGACCGCATACTCCGCTTCTCATGACTTTCGGACTTTCCGGCGGCTCCCGGGAACTGCTCAGGAACCTATTGCAATCTGCGGAATCCGGCGCTTTCGCCGCCGGGGATTTGCCTGGGCCGGAATATCTGCCGGCAGCGGATGCAGCCGTTTCGGAGCTTGAGGCGAATCTGGCGCGGTGGCTCGAACCGGGCTGGCGAGTATTGCGCGGGCTGGATGAAGATAGTCCGGCGGTCGGCTCAGCTCCCTGGGACTGCATCGTCAGCGGTGGAACCTGTCACTACCGCGAACAGATGGGCCGCCTGTGCCGGGCCCGGAGCCTGCTGCGGGATGGCGGCCGATTGATTGTCGCCGGTGAATTCCTGCGGGATGTGGAGACGATTCTGAAATCGGGCCTGCCCACGGAATTTTCCCTGTTGCAATTGTCGGGCAGGCTGGGATTCCAGTTGATCGATCAGGCGGACTGGACCGACAAGGCGCGGCAGTCGATTGCCGGCGCGCGGCAATTGCTTGCGCGGGATTCAGCAAATTTCCGCTTTCCTCCGGCGGCCTGGCTGCAGTCCCTGTTGCGGGGACTGGGACCCCGGCGACAGACAGCGTCCGCCGGCGCCATGGGCGACCTGATCCGGGAACTGGATGCGCTGGCGGCGGAGTTTGATTCCGGACACAGGCGATTCGAGTGCTTTGTTTTCGATCTCGATGCTTCTTCCGGCGGCCCCTGGAGCGAACTGGAACTCGGCGATATTTCCTCTTTCGAGCCGGAAGAGGTTGCGGGGATATTCCGGGAAAGCTTCCACAGGGAGTTCGACCCCGCCCTGTGGCGCTGGAAGTACGGGGCGGGCAGGGGCACGGCTATCGTAGCCCGACAGGCGCCTGGAGGTCCGGTCATCGCCCACTACGGCGGTGTGGCGCGGGAGATCGATTACTTCGGACAGGATCAACTCGCCTTCCAGGGCTGCGACGTCATGGTCAAACCGGCGGTGCGGCGCGAGTATGGCCGCAACAGCCTGTATTTTCATCTCACGGCAACGCTGTTCGAGCGGGAAATCGGCTATACCGTCAATCACGCGCTCGGCTTTGGCTTCCCCAACAAGCCCGTGATGAAAACCGCCATGCGGCTCGGCCTGTACGGCAAGGTGGACGACTATGTGGAACTGGCGATTCCCGAGTCCGAAGCGCCGCCCGTCAACTGGCAAATCGAGCCGCTGGCCCCGGAACAGCCAGCACACGAAAAAGCCGCAAACGAGCTTTGGGGGGCCATGCGCCGTGACTTCCGCGACGGCGTCATCGGCAAGCGCCATGGCGCCTATCTTGCCTGGCGCTACGCCAGCCATCCCCATGGAGCGAACTATTTTCCGCTGCTGCTGCGGCAGGACGGCAAGGCCCGGGCCATCGCCGCGCTGAAACGCCATGAGGAACAATGGCTGCTGATGGATCTGGTGACCCCACTGGCAAGCATGGACCAGGCCGCCGGCGTCGCCAGGGACTGGATTGCCGCCCGCCCGGAGCCGGGCGCGCTGGTGATGTGGCTGACCGCGGCCTGGGTCCGGCGGCTGGGCTGGCAGGGCCGCATTGTGAAGAATTTGGGTATTGAGATACCCTTCAATGCCTGGAACCCCGGCCCGGACGCGAAACTCCCCGCCGGCGCCTGGTGGCTCACCGCCGGGGATATGGATTTCCTGTGAACTGGAACGAAGTCGGGAAAATCTCTACATGAATCGCGAAAACATCTACGAACAATCCCTCGACCGGAATGCGGCCAATTTTGCGCATCTGACCCCCTTGAGTTTCATCGAGCGCTGCGCCAGCGTATATCCGGATCGGACCTCGATCATTCACGGCGACACGACCTACACCTGGGCGCAGACCTATGCGCGCTGCTGCCTGCTCGCCTCAAGCCTGGGCCGAATCGGCATCGGCAAGGGGGACACGGTTTCCTTCATGGGCGCCAATACGCCGGAAACCTTCGAGGCCCATTTCGGCGTGCCCATGATCGGTGCCGTGCTCAACGCACTCAATACCCGTCTCGACCCGAAAGCCATCGCTTTCATCCTCGGCCACGCCGAAACCAAAGTGCTGTTCACCGACCGCGAACACAGCGCCACGATCAAGGCGGCGCTGGAACTCGTCGAACACGAGATTCTGGTGATCGATATCGACGATCCGTACTACGAAGGCGGCGAATTGCTCGGCGAGCAGGATTACGAAGCCTTCATCGCCGCCGGAGACCCGGACTACCGCTGCTTCCAGATCGAGGACGAATGGCAGGCCATCACGCTCAACTACACCTCGGGCACCACCGGCGACCCCAAGGGCGTCGTATTCCATCATCGCGGCGCCTACCTGAACGCCGTCTCCAACGTGCTGTGCTGGAAAATGACCGCGCATCCCGTGTACCTGTGGACGCTGCCCATGTTCCATTGCAACGGCTGGTGCTTTCCCTGGAGCCTGGCGGTCGTCGCCGGCGTCAATGTCTGCCTGCGCCACGTGCGCGACGAGGCGATGTTCAACGCCATCAAGCGCCACAAGGTCACCCACTTCTGCGGCGCCCCCGTGGTACTCAACACCCTGATCAACGCCCGCGAGGAATTGCGCCAGGGCATCGCGCACAAGGTCAGCGCCATGACCGCCGGCGCCGCGCCGCCGGCCGCCGTAATCGCCGGCATGGAGAACATAGGCTTCGAAGTAGTCCACGCCTACGGCCTGACCGAAACCTACGGCCCCTGCGTGGTCTGCGAGGCCCAGGACGAATGGGCCGAACTCGACGTGGACAGCCGCGCCGAAATGCTCGCGCGCCAGGGCGTACGCGCGCCCTTGCAGGACGAACTCATGGTGGCCGACCCGGAAACCCTGCAGCCCGTACCGAAGGACGGCAAATCCATGGGCGAAATCTTCATGCGCGGAAACCTCGTAATGAAGGGCTACCTGAAAAACCCGCGCACCACCGAAGCTTCCTTCAACGGCGGCTGGTTCCATTCCGGCGACCTGGCCGTCTGGCACGAGGACGGCTACTGCCAGATCAAGGACCGCTCCAAGGACATCATCATCTCCGGCGGCGAAAACATCTCCTCCCTCGAACTCGAATCCGTAATGTTCCGCCACCCGAAAATCCTTGAAGCCGCCGTGGTAGCCTCGCCCGACGAAAAATGGGGCGAAGTCCCCTGCGCCTTCGTCTGCCTGAAAGACGGCGAACAAATGACTGAGCAGGAATTCACAGCCTACTGCCGCTCCGAACTGGCCGGCTTCAAGATGCCGAAGAAGGTCGTCTGGGGCCCAATCAGGAAAACCTCCACCGGCAAAGTCCAGAAATACCTGCTAAGAGAACAAGCCACTGCCGCCCCCTACATCCGGAAATAAACAATCCACAATTCAAGCACTGCGTTAGCCGCTGGCGGGGTGGGTGCGTGCAGCGGGCGTGCGAGACAGGATGTCGAGCCCGAAGCCCACATGGATGTGTTTACGGCGTCCGCTGCACACACCCACCCCGTCAGCGGCGGATCGAAGCCACAAATGTTCGGTTTACAGTTGCCAGCAGCTAAGCTAATGTTTCCGACAGAAATTCAAGTTTGAGCCAATCGAGGGGTACAGATGAAAACGATGTGGACAGTATTACGCAGCCTGGGCCTGCTGATTGCGGGACTCGCGGCCGGACAAATCGCCGCTCAGGAGCAGGTGGTGGAGTCGGATACCCATCGCTTCGAGGAAGTCGCCGAAGGCGTCTGGCACGTTTCTGGAACGGGCGCCGTCCACACCATGAGCAACGCCATGGTGCTCGTGGGCGAATTCGACACCCTCGTGGTGGATTCCCACGTCACCCCCGCCGCAGCCCGGGCGCTCATCGATTCGATTTCCGCGATCACCGAAAAACCCGTGCGCTATCTCGTCAACAGCCACTACCACTTTGATCACGCCCATGGCAATCAGGCATTTCCCGAAGGCGTGGAAATCATCGGTCATGAGTTTACCCGGGCCAAGCTCAACGGCGAGATTGGCAATGTACTGGAAGAGAACACTTTTCGCAGTTTCTCCGATCCGGTGCCGACTCTCGTCGCCCGGCTCGAGGAACAGGCCGCCAACGAAAACGATCCGCGCCGCCGGGCCGAACTCGAAGAACGGCACCGGGTGCAAAGCGATTACATGAACGCCATCGGCGAAGTCGTGCCCACGCCGCCCAATATCACCTTGGACCGCAAGATGACCCTGTTCCAGGCCGTCGCGGAAGGCAGCCGCGAGATCCAACTGCATCACTTCGGCCGCGCCCATACCGGCGGCGACGTGTTGATCTTCCTGCCCGGAGAAAGAGTCGTATTCACCGGCGACATGATGCTGCCTGGCCTGGCCTACATGGGCGATGGCCACGTGGACGAATGGCCCGCCGCGCTGGATGGGCTGAAGTCACTCGATTTCGACGTCTGGCTGCCGGGGCACGGCCCTGTCATGCGCTCCCGCGAGCCCATCGACAACTTTCAGGCCTATCTCCGCGACCTCTGGGACACCGTGGCGGGGATGCGGGAAAGCGGAATTTCCGCCGAGGAAGCCGCCGCCATCATCGACATGACCCATCACGCCGCCAATTTTCCCCAGATCCAGGGCCCGGGCGCCGACCCCAGGGCCATTAACCGCATCTACCAGTTGCTGGATAGCAGATAGTTTCCATCCAGGGAGACAATGCGGTCAGGAGTGAAAAACTCTTTGACTGTGTTCCATTTATGCCTTTATGCTCAAACAAACGGTTGGTCCTGGATCAATTGACGGCAACTTTGCAAAAACTGAGGAAATAGAAAATGGGTAATCAAGCAAGAAGGATTGGATCGCTCATTGGCGCGGCAGCGCTGTTTTACGTGACCTGGGCGCCGTCGGGTGCATTCGCCCAGGAAGATGATGGTGTCAGACGAATCGAAGAAGTGACTGTGACCGCGGAGCGCAGGGAAGCTTCGATTCAGGACACGTCCATTTCCATTACCGCGCTGACCGCCGAATCGCTTGATGACTTCGGCATTCGCAATCAGGAAGATTTGCAGAACTTCGTTCCGGCGACCACGATCCAGCCCTACGATTCGACGATCCGGGGCGTGGGCCGGAATTTTCGCGCACTCGGCGGTGACCCGGGCGTCGCCACCTACATGAACGGCATCTATTCCGAGGACTTGCTGACGGCCACCGCCGCCACCTTCTGGGATGTGGAGCGAATCGAGATTCTGCGCGGGCCCCAGGGTACGCTGTATGGTCGCAACGCCGTGGGCGGCGCCATCAACGTGCTTTACAACCCGCCCGGGGACGAGCTGGATTATTCCGTCAAATCGATTCTCGGAAATTTCGGCACCAATGAACTGTATGGCATGTTCAACACGCCGCTGATTGAAGACACCCTGTCCGCCCGGGTGAATTTCAGCCTCCGCGACCGCGACGGCATCGTGGAGGATATCGGAGGCCATGATCCCATCGATGGCCTGGGCACGGAAAACGTGGCCGGCCAGTTCCGGTGGACGCCAAGCGATACCGTGGAGGTGAACGTTCGGCAGAACTTCATGACCATTGATCGTTCCTTCGGCGGCGCCAATGGCGGAGGCCTGGTAGTGCTGAACGAAGAAAACTCTCCCAGTCGCGTGACCGACTCCCTGGTGCCCGGCTATCGCTTTATCGATACCGGCAACACCGACATGGCCAATTACGACAACAACAATTGGTACGACCAGAGCCGGCCTATCCTGACTTTTGTCAATCCCACCACGGGCAGTCTCGACCAGGCCCAGAGCAACCGCCCGGGAATCGACCCTGGAGATTTCAACGGATTTCTCAATGCCGCGGCCTCCCTGGACGGATTCAACATGACTTCCCCCGCCACCGCGGCGAGATACAACGCCTGCGTTTTCCCGGGGGAAATCAGCGGGGGCGACCTCTGTGCGGCGACCAATGGCCTGAACCGGGAAGTCTTTGAGCAGCAGGGCACGCAGTTCAGCGCCTCCTGGGATGTGAGCGACCGGCTGGAATTGAAATACCTGTTCGGCTTCAACGAACTCACCTACAAGCGCAATACCGACGATGACAATACCGCAAGCCTGTTCCATGACCGCCAGTTCTACGTGAACCACGAAGCCGATTACACTTCTCACGAGATTCAGGCTTTCTATGACGTCAGTGATTCGGTATCGCTAACCTCGGGCTATTTCGTCTATGACGCCACCATCGACCAGCGCGGCGATTTTCATTCCACCCTGGCCGATTCACGAATGCGCGTCCCCTATGAGGACAACACGGTCCTGAGCGCGCCGGCCGCGGCCGCCATTGGCGCTCCGGGCCTTGCCGGCATCAACGCATCCACCCTGGCCTTCCAGGGCAGGCCAATGGTCAATCTGTTCAGCGCCAGGGAATCCTGCAACGTGGCAAGCCCCGCGGAATCCTGTCAGCGCAATAACGGCGGCAACAACCTGCAAACCTCCGCCTGGTACGGTGACGACGGCAGCAACCCCGCCCTGAACGTACTCAACGGCCCGTCAACCGCCGGTTCGGATCTGCTCTATGCCACCCAGACCGTGCGGGAAGCCTTCGCGGCCTATACCCAGGGCGTGTGGAACATCAATGAGACTTTTGACCTGACCCTCGGCGTGCGTTACGCCGAAGACCAGGTGACGGCGGAAGAAAACCTGTGGCGCTATTCGGAAACGGGCGCCACCTCTTTTCTCGCGTTGTACGGCGGCCTGGCCGTGGTCAACCGCGTCAATGGCGGCCTCGTGGCGGATGCCGACGGCAACATGATCGTTCCCACGGAAAAGGTGACCAATGGCGGCATTCCCTTTGCCCTGAGCGTCTACCGCCCCTTCGTGAGAACCGACCGCAAGACCACTGCGAGAATCAATCTCGACTGGAACGTAAGCGATTCGGCGCTGATTTATTTTTCCGCCACTTCGGGTTACCGCTCCGGCGGGTACAATCTGGTTTTCTTCAGCAATACGCCCACCTATGATCCCGAAGAACTGATTGCCTACGAGATCGGCTACAAGACCGATTTTCTGGACAATACCCTGCGGATCAACGGGTCCTTCTATCTGTACGACTACGACAACATCCACACGGTCGGCACCGAAGTAACCACCATCGGCGGAACCTCCACTTCGGTGCTGGAAGCTCCCGGCGCCAGGGTTATCGGCGCCGAAGCCGAAGCGCTCTGGCTGGTGAACGACAGTCTGACCCTCGGCGGCAATTTCAGTTTCACGCCCAGCGAGTACTCCGGGGACCTGTTGATCAGCGACAGCAGCAACTACGATGTGCCGGGCTCCCTCTATCCCGAGTTTGAAAACCTGACCCAGAACATCGGGGGCAATCAGCTCCTGCAGGTTCCGGAAGGAAAGGCCACCGCCTGGGGCAGCTATCTGGTCCCACTCTCCGGCGGCTCGCAACTGGAGTTGTTCGGTATCTTCAGCTGGACCGATGAAGTGTTTTTCTCGCCTTTCCAGTCCCAGGCGGAAAAGGCCGAAGCCTACAGCCGCACCGACCTGCGGGCCACATGGACTTCCGATACCGGCAACTGGGTGGTGAGCGGATTCGTCAATAACATCTTCGACGATGTGGCCAATCTGCAGATACTGCGCCAGGGGGAAGCGGAATTCTTCCGCCATACCGCGGGCACCACCGTGCCGCGACTGTACGGCATGGAATTGACTTATTCGTATTGAGAACTTTTTGCGACTGCGCGCGGAATGACGCTACCCGTCACCCTGCGCGCAGTCGCGGAGTATCACCGGAAGGGCGCTGCATGGCAGGGTCAGGGCTTCACATCGAGTAGCCCTTTTCGTCGTGCTCGGTGATGTCCAGGCCCATTTGCTCCTCGTCGGCGTTCACCCGCAGGCCCATGGTGGACGCGACCCCTTTTACGATGATCCAGGTCAGCGCGCCGGTGTACAGGCCGATGGCGACGCCGCCGGTGACTTGCACCATCAACTGCGAACCCATGTTCATGCCATCGGGCATGCCGGTTCCGCTGAACACGCCGAGGCCGCCGGAAACCAGCACCGCGGCGAGCAGGGTACCGGTGATGCCACCGACGCCATGGACGGGAAAAACATCCAGCGAATCATCGATCTTGAGCCGCTGCTTCATGTAGATCGTCGCAAAATAGCAAATCACGCCACCGATGAGCCCGAGCAGCAGGCCGCCCATGGGGCCTACCGAACCCGCCGCGGGCGTAATCGTCGCCAGTCCGGCCACCATGCCGGTGATGGCGCCGAGGCCGCTGGCCTTGCCGAACTTGATCCGGTCCAGCGCCATCCAGGTCAAGGCACCCGCCGCCGCCGAAGTATGGGTGACAAACAGCGCCATGCCCGCCGCGCCGTCCGCCGCAAGGGCGCTGCCGGCATTGAAGCCGAACCAGCCCACCCAGAGCATGGCGGCGCCGGTAAAACTCATGGTGAGATTGTGGGGCACCACGGATGCGGTGAGAAAGCCCTGACGCTTGCCGAGTTCCAGGGCGAGGATGACCGCCGCGACTCCCGCCGTCAGATGCACCACGGTGCCGCCGGCGAAATCGATCAGCCCCATCCGGCCCAGCCAACCGCCGCCCCAGACCCAGTTCGCCACGGGGAAATACACCAGCAGCGCCCAGAGCAGGGAAAAAACCAGCATGGAACCGAAGCGGATTCGCTCCACAAAGGCGCCCACGATCAAGGCTGGCGTGATGATGGCAAAGGTCATCTGGAAGGCGGCGAACACGGTTTCGGGAATGTCCCCCGCCAGCGAATCGACCCCGACGCCGCGAAAAAAGGCCTTGCCAAGCCCGCCCCACCAGGCGGATTCCGAAGGACCGAAGGCGATGCTGTAGCCCACCAGCAGCCAGAGGATGGAAATCACCACGGCGATGGAGAAGCACTGCATCAGCACCGACAGCACGTTCCGGGTTCGCACCAGGCCGGCATAGAACAGCGACAGCCCCGGCAGGGTCATGAACAGCACCAGGGCGGTGGAGGTAAGAATCCAGGAAGTATTGGCGGCATTGAGGCCATCCTGGGCCAGGGCGAGATCGGGCAGCAGGGCGCCGGCGGGCGCCAGCAGCCACGGGGACCATCGGGGAGCGGGATTCATCGCATATACCTCTGTCGCTTCCTACAGCGCATCGTCGCCGGTTTCACCGGTGCGGATGCGGATCGACTGTTCCAGGTTGCTGACGAAAATCTTGCCGTCGCCGATCTTGCCCGTGTTGGCCGCCTTGCAGATCGCTTCCACCACCTGGTCGGCGAGCGCGTCGGGCGCCACGATCTCGAGCTTGACCTTGGGCAGAAAATCGATCACGTATTCGGCGCCGCGATACAGTTCGGTGTGGCCTTTCTGCCGCCCGAAACCCTTGACTTCGGTCAGGGTCATGCCGCTGACGCCAAGCTCGGAGACGGCTTCCCGCACATCGTCCGCCTTGTAGGGTTTGATGATTGCAACGATCAGTTTCATGGTTCGTCTCCAGTTACCGGGTCAACCGCGCCGACTATGAACCCATCCGACTCTATCACGCCGCCAAGTCGGCAGGCAAAGATGAGATGGAGGTGGCGCCGTGGTGGTAACCTTTGCCGGGCGGTTTCGTCTTGCAGAACATATGAACGCGGAATACCAGCGAGCGGTGGAACAATTCGGACCCAGGGTGTACGCCTTTGCCAGCTACAGCTTGCGCAACCGGCAGGACGCCGACGACGTCAGCCAGGAAGTGCTCATCAAGCTCTGGCGGCACTGGCGGTCCATCGACCCGGACAAGATTCTGGCCTGGCTGATGCGGGTGACCCGCAACGCCGTGGTGGATCACGTTCGCCGCCAGCAGCTCGCCGATTCCCGGGTGGATCGGCACATCGAACCGGAAAGCCAGGCGGGGGCGTCGCACCAGACGGGCCAGCAGGACCAGGGCGAGACCCGGGACAGGGAACGCCTGCGCCGGGCTCTGCTCGAATCGATCCAGGCCCTGGACGAGCCATTCCGTTCGTTGCTGATTCTGCGCGACATCCAGGGAATGAGTTATGCCGACATCGAGGGCGCGCTGGAATTGAGCGAAAGCCAGGTGAAAGTCTATCTTCACCGCGGCCGCAGAAAACTGCGCGACAACGAGGAACTGCGGCGCATGTTCAGCCGGGTCCACGGCATCGGGCGGGACCAGGGGCAGGGCGCGGCAGCCGGTAGCCCAGGCAACAACAACCAGCCGCCGCTACAGGCGGCGCGGTACAGCAGCGGGTAAGACCATGAGCAACAGCAACAAGATCACAAGCAGCATTGTGCAGATGCAGATTGACAATCTGCTTGACCAGGAACTGGAGCCACAGGAACAGCGGAAGCTGCTGGATCAGATCCATTCCTGTCCCGATAGCGGCCGCGAGTATCTGCTTGCCCGGGCCATGCATGACGCCATGCTCGACATGCCCCGGCCCGAAGTGCCGCCGGAACTGCTTGCGAATGTGTACCGGCAAACCATTCGAAAGCGGGTCTCCCTTGCGAACCGGCTGCGGGAACTGGCCGACCGGATTTTCCCGGCGCCCGCCTGGCGGCTGGCGGTTCCGGCCTTTGCGGCGCTGGCGGCAGTGGCGATATGGCTGCAATTCAGCCAGTCATCGCCCCAGGACGCGCCGCCGCTGCCGATTGCTCAAACTCCCCAGGCGATCGATACCGAACAATATTCGCGCGAGGAACTGATCGTGGCCATTGAGGACCTCAACACCACGATCCAGACCTTGAACGAAATCACCGAATCCATGCGTACCCGGCTCGGCGACAGGATGATCAGCCTGCCGGTAATCAGCATGCCTGCGCTTTCCATCGACAATGTGGACAGCGGCGACGCCGCACCCGCAATCGATGATCCGATCTAGCGCGGCATTTCATCCCCTCAAGGAGAGCAATCATGAAATCAACAAGACAATTCCTTTCAGCCTGGGTCCTTGCGGCCTGCAGCACGTTTGTCCTTGCCGCCGAGGAGCATCCGGGCTATGTGGATTTTTCCACCCTCTACGGCCTCATCGACGCCGATCCCGTGGTGGAGGTTACCCTGCGCGAACCCCTGTTGAGGTTGATTACCGAAACGATTCCCCAGGATGACTCCGAGGCGGTCAACTTCGTGTCGCGGCTGTTGAACATTCGGCTCAACGTCTATGAGGACATTGCCGGCGACATGGGGCAGTTGGCGGACAATATGGAACAAATCTCGTCGGATCTCGATGACGCCGGCTGGGAACGCGTGGTGCGGGTGCGGGAAGAAGACGACCAGGTGGACATCTTCCTGCGCTTCTCCAATGACGAGGAAGTCATCTACGGCATTGCCCTGATGGTGGTCTCCGACGACGGCGAGATGGTTCTGGGAAACATCGTCGGCGATATCAGCATGGACGATATCAGCGCCCTTGGCCGCCGTTTCGACATCGACGAACTTGAGGACTTCCACGAGCGGGAACGGAGGTGAATCGATTCGTTGACTGAACCGTCAATGCGGCGAAGTCTCCTTCCCCCGTCATCCTGCGCGCCACACCCCCCGTCATCCTGCGCGTAGTCGCAGGATCTCATCCAGAGGGCGGCGGCCATCCGACAAGATTCTGCGACTACGCGCAGAATGACAGGGGTGGGGTGCGCAGAATGACGGAAAAGGCGGGAGCGGAATCTGTTAGCATCACGGCTCTTTCCGTACCACGGACACGCTGTCCCAGTGATCGAGCTACGCGGCGTCAGCAAGAGCTATGACCAGGGCGCGACCTTCGCGGTCGGCGGCGTCAACCTCGAAGTCGCCAGGGGTGAACTGCTCGGCCTGATCGGCGCCTCGGGCTGCGGCAAGACCACCACCCTCAAGATGATCAACCGGCTGGAAGAACCTGACGAGGGGCAGGTTCTTGTCGATGGCCGGGACATCATGGCCGGCGACCCCCAGACCCTGCGGCGCAATATCGGCTATGTATTCCAGGGGATCGGACTGTTTCCCCATTACAGCGTGATGGAAAACGTCGCCGCCGTGCCCCGCCTGCTGCGCTGGAGCCAGGCCAAAACCCGGCAGCGCTGCCATGAAGCCCTTGCGCTCGTGGGCCTGCCCGCCGGGGAGTACGGCGACCGCAATCCGGCCCAGCTATCCGGCGGCCAGCAGCAGCGGGTGGGGGTCGCCCGGGCCCTTGCCGCGGCGCCCGATGTCATGCTCATGGACGAGCCTTTCGGCGCCCTGGATCCGGTCACCCGCAGCCAGCTCAGGGACGAGTTCCGCCTGATTCAGCAACAACTCGGCCTCACCGTCATTCTGGTCACCCACGACATGATGGAAGCCCTGCTGCTCGCGGACCGCATCGCGGTCATGAAGCGGGGCAGGATCTTGCAGGTGGGTACGCCCAGGCAATTGCTGGAGTCGCCGGAGCACGAATACGTCAGCGAAATGGTGGAAATGCCGCGGCAGGAAGCCATGCGCCTGGATCGCCTGATTCAGCCCGAAGCCGACTCTCTTCGTCATTAACTTGCCCCCATCCGATGAATGACAATCTGCGCGAACAGTTGCTGCTGCTGCCGGCCTATCTCGAAGGGCATCTGCTGCTGACCCTGATCGCCCTGGGCCTTGGCATTTCCGTGAGTGTTCCCCTGGGCGTGCTCGCCAATCAGCAGCCCCTGTTGAAGCGCCCCCTGCTGGTTTTTGTCAGCGTCCTGCAAACGATTCCCAGCGTGGCGATTCTGGCTCTCACCGTGGCCGCGCTCGGCGGTCGCATCGGCTTGCTGCCTGCATTGATCGCCCTGCTGCTCTACAGCATGCTGCCCATTGTACGCAATACCGTCACCGGGCTTGAGACCGTGGCCGAAGACGTGGTGGAAGCCGCCCGGGGCATCGGCATGTCGCCCGGACAGATTCTCACCCGGGTGCGTCTGCCGCTGGCCTTGCCGGTCATCATCGCGGGCATCCGCACCGCCGCGGTCTGGACCGTGGGCCTGGCGACGCTTTCCACCCTGGTGGGCGCCACCAGTCTTGGCAACTACATCTTCACCGGCCTGCAAACCCGCAATCTGGTCGCCGTCACCGTGGGCAGCATCGCCGCGGCGGTCATGGCGGTCATCCTCGACGCCATCATCGGCGGCATGCAGTGGCTCGCCGAAAACCGCAACAACGAAGCCGCCGCGGGACGCTATCGCAAGGTATTCACCGCGGTTGGCGGCGCCCTGGCGCTGGGGCTCGGCGTCTCGGCCTGGAGCCTGCTGCCGGAGCCGGAAGCCGATTTCACCGTTGGCGGCAAGGGTTTTACCGAACAGCACATCATCGCCGGCCTGCTTGCCGCTGAACTCGAAGCGGAGGGCTTTCGCGTCGAACAGCGCCTCGGCCTTGGCACCCAGGTCATCTTCGAAGCCACCGCCAACGCCACTGTGGATGCCTATCTCGAATACAGCGGCACGGTCTGGGCCAATGTCATGAACCGCGGCGACAATCCCGGTCGCGCCGCCGTGCTCGAGGCAGTCATCGACCATGTGGAATCCAGCTTCGGCATGAAGGTCATCGGCCCGGCGGGATTCCAGAATCTCTACGCACTCGCCATGCGCAGGGAACGTGCGCGGGAACTCGGCGTCAGCAGCATCGAGGATCTGATCCCCATCGCCCGCGAGCTGGTCGCCGGGGGCGATCTGGAATTCTTCGGCCGCCCGGAATGGATTGCGGTGCGCGACGCCTACGGCATCGATTTTTCGCAAAAACTCACTTTCGACACCACCCTCATGTACACCGCCGTCGATGAAGGCCAGGTGGACCTGATCACCGCCTACACCAGCGACGGCAGAATCGCCCACTTCGACCTGCTTGTGCTCGATGACCCCCGCAACGCCATGCTGCCCTACGACGGCTTCCTGCTCGCCTCCGGCGAGGCGGCCCGGAACCCCGTATTCACCGCCGCGTTGTCCGCCGTCGCCGGCCGCATCTCCGACGAAATCATGCGCGAAGCCAACCGCATCGTGGACGTGGAAGGACGCCCCCTCTCCGACGCCGTCGAATACCTCCGCCGCGCCATTCGCGAAATGGACTGACAGAAGTTCCCATTAGAAATAGTTGGGGGGCCGATAAGAATTCGGTAATTGCAAGTGTTGGAGTTCGCGCTTATGCTGTGTTCCATGGCAGTCGGGACAGCACACCGGATTGCGGGAGGATTCGATCATGGCAAGAAACTGGACATTCAAGAAAGAGGGCGGAGAGAAATTCGTTTCGGAATGGGGCGCCGACAACTATATCGTCAAGCCGGGAAATGGCGGCATCGACTGGGTCCGGGAGTTCAATGTGTGGCAGGACACCATCGACCTGACGGACTTCGGCACGGACATCACCTGGGAGGAACTCAAGGAAAACATCAAGACCTACAATGATTTCAGAAATGCGTCGGGCTTGACGATCGAAATCGACCTCCGGGAGTGGGATGGTGGAATCCTCCGTCTGCAGTCGACCCAGATCTTCGACTCGACAACCCTTGAAACCATCAAGCATGTATTCCTGCTGGGCCCCGGCACCCGCGGCGACGACGAGCTGACCGGTACCTCCGGCCAGGACTACCTGCGGGGATATCAGGGTGATGACGTGTTGCGGGGCGAGGGAGATCGCGACAACATGCATGGCGGCGACGGCAAGGACGAAATGCACGGCGGCGCCGGCAATGACAGGATGTACGGCGGCGAAGGCGATGACGAGCTGAATGGCGACGCCGGCGACGACCATCTGGAAGGCAACGCCGGCACGGACATCCTGCGGGGCGGCGCCGGCAATGATTTCCTGGACGGCGGCGCCGACGCCGACATTGTCGGCGGCATCGAGGGCAACAACACCCTGATCGGCGGCGCGGGCAACGACTGGCTCTACGATGGCAGCGGGGATGACCGCTTTGTCTTCGCCCCCGGCAGCGGCAAG
>JAJEGU010000018.1 GCA_022819645.1 Pseudomonadales bacterium | reverse complement strand
CGGCGTAACCAGACCCGCGCTGGGAACCATCCACAGATCCGATACCGCTCCGCCCATCGGAAATCGATCCGCAGTCCGAACGCAGTCCATCCAATCAGAAGCGAACGTCAACGACCTATGCGACTATAGGATGGCCCTGCTTGATGTTGACTTTTCGTTCAAACCAATCTAGGTTCTGGGTGTTCATCGCGATTTTGGATATTTGATAAAATTTCATTCTAATTTCCGAAGATGAACAGAAAATTAATTCAAGAAATCAGGAGAAAAAAATGATTTCAATCTTCAAATACGGATACTGGTTATGGAAAGCAAGCTTGGCGACACTAGGCCTTGTTTTGGCCGCTGTGCTGTTTTCATCACCTGTTTACGCCAACTATGATAGTTGTGTCGCAAATGCACAATCCGCATATGATGACGGTGCCGATAACGCTTATCGAGCTTTTGTTGGCGCTGGCAGCACCACAGCAGCAGAAGAAGCCTACTACGATGAATTGTCTAGACTTAGTGGTGTACTGAACAGGGCCATTGATCGTTGTGGCGCTCCTCCACCTCCACCTCCACCGCCTGATCCTGGTCATTGTCCAGATGGAACTTCAAGGTATGACGACCCGGAATGCGATGGTTCCAACAATGGTGAAAATTCTCCGGAGGACGATGCTGGAAGTGGTGACGACGGCGGCACATATTTCGAAGGCAACATTAGAAGGTGTCACTTCTCACTAAGGAGTTGTGGGTAGGAATCGAAGTTGTTTTCAGAATAGAGTATCTTGCTGATCTCTTCATGGATGCTCTTGTTTCCAGAACTGTGGCAACTGCCGGGGTAACACTATCGTTGGTGGTGTTACTCCGGTTACCTTCTAGTATCAACGAGAACGATGAGTTAGATTTGACCGCTGACTTGCGATCCAATAATTCCCACAGCGACATTCTCCCCGCATCAGTCGGTAGATCACGCCCATTCGTCGACAACGAATATAACTTGGTTGATGTTCCAATTACGCAATCTTCCTCCAACACTACAACTTCAAGAATTGATAATGACTCAGACTTATTCCCTCTGTATAGAAGGTCAAATCTTGAAATTTTGCAGAAAGTAAAAGCAAATTTTGATCCATATGCTTTGGCAATCGATGTTTACCAAGAGGAATGGAGTGAATTCTTAGAGGATCTGGGACTTCCTTTACTCAATGAAAGGAATGTTCGAGATGCCATTTTAGAACACCTAGCCTATAACTTGGAGTTGTCACATTTACTAGCAAACAATGAAATTGACTCAGAAGAATTTCGTGACGCACGCAGGCCGATGCAAGAACTTCAGTTCAGGCTTCGATCAATTCTTTCCCCTGAACAAGCCGAAGCATTTTGGGACAATCACTTAAAACATATAGAAGCAGCTCGACTAGAGCGAAAAAGCAGAACTCAAGAACTGGTTGAAAACGGAGAAACAGGCATCATCTGGGCTGCCGGATTGGGTGACATGCCTACGTTGGAAGCATATATCGGTTCAGGTGTGGATGTTAATGCTACTACGATTGATGGTGCGCGTACTCCATTAATCAACGCAGTGCGGTCAGAAAATCTGGAAATTGTTCAAGCACTAATAAACGCCGGAGCAGATGTGAATCAATCAACAGGAGATGACTACAATGACAGTCCGCTGCAATGGGCTACGCTGGAAGGCAATATAGAAATAATTCGTTTCCTTGTGGCAGCGGGTGCCGATCTTGAATACAGCAACCCGGGAACTAGTACAAACACTGCATTGAACTGGGCTGCATTAACTGGCGACAGGGAAGTTGTTCAGGAACTTCTATCATTGGGTGCATATGCTACTGGAGATGCGGGGGTTCTTGCACTTAAACGAGCCATTGAGCTTGGCGATCAAGATATGGAAAGCATGCTAATCAATGCTGGTGCTGATGAAAAAAACGATATCGTTAAGGAAGCAAGAGCGTTACGAAAGCAAGGCTTCGAATTGGGACTGATCTTTGATTGAAAGTTCGATAGCAAATTCTCACCTCAAAAGTCCTTTTTACCCAATGATATCCAGCAGGTAGGCCGCTACACTCTCCAGATAAAATTCATGGTTCCTTTCTAATTAGGTTGGGAACGCATGGTAATCTATTCGCAAAATTACAATGATCTAAAGTTCATGTTGAATCAGAACATCCGCCATGCCGAAGATCTGTACAACATTGCGACCGACGCCGCGCCGGCCCTGCCGGAGTTAAAGGCGAATCTGCGGGCAGTCTGGTCGATGGGCAATCACACGGTGAACGCCACCATCCACTACATCGATTCGGTGGAGTACAAGACCGAAAGCGAGGATGGCAATGGCAATCGAACTTATGTGGGCGGGCCGGTCTACGGCAGCTCCTTCGGCAATCCCGCCGTGGCCAACAGCACCCACAACGTGGGGCCATGGATCACCGAAGCCGGTATTTTCGCCTGGACCGACATGGATATTGCGTACACCTACCGGGGCTTTGAGTTCTGGGACGGTGAAATGGCGTTCACGATCGGCTCGCGCAATGTGTTCGACCGGGAAGCCCAGCGCTCCCCGCTGTTCTCGGGCGTCATCGGCCAGTTGCAGGATCCATTGGGCCGCATGATCTACGGGCGCATAGTTTACGATTTCTGACCTGGAATTCGTACCAACCCAAAAGGGCTCCCTCGGGAGCCCTTGCACTCAACCCGAACCGACATAGGGAATCAACCTGCCAAGCAGGAGTATGGCGGTCCAGATCAGCAGGGAGGCGAAGGCTACCAGCCGGGTCATGGGGGTGGTTGACGGCCCGGCGCCCCAGTCGGACAGCAGCGGGCGCACCTGCAACTGGTAGGCGAGCACATTGAGGCCCGCCACCAGGACCAGCAGCATCTTCAATTGGAAGCCGATATTGACCGCGTAGCGCAGCGGGTCGCCGATGAAGAACAGCGAACCCGTCACCAGGTTGATCAGGAAACCGATCCAGACCAGTGGCGTGAGGCGCTGCAGCATTCCCGCCTCCAGCATTCGCAGGAAACCCAGCAGGCGCAGGTCGACTGGCAACAAGGCGCCGAACAGCAGACTCAAGCCGATGAAGTGGAATATCTCCAGCACCGGCCACAGCCAGTAGGTCTCCGAAATCCACTGGTTCAGGCTGCTGTCGACGAGTGCGCTGGCGAAGTTGCGGAACATGGCGAATCAGAAGTAGGCCATCAGGCGACCGGCGCTGATGGCGCCCAGCCAGAGCATCAACGACAGGAACGCCAGTAGCCGCGGGCCGTCTTCCCGGGACAGGGCAGTGAGATATTGCCCTGTGGAAACCGATTGCCCCCGCAGGCGCGAATGGATGGATCTGGCGAGCAACATGGCCACAGTGATGCAACTGATCTTGATCAAAAAAGGCGTGCTGGCGGCAAATGTCGTGGCCTGGGAAGAAAACAGCAGCAGCCCGGAAAGGAGATTGACGGCAAAGCCCATTCCGGCCAGGGGAGCCAGATTGAGAAATATCCGCGGATTCACGCCGGTCGCCAGGCCAAGCAGGCGCAAATCCCGCAGCAGGTAGACGCCCACCACGATGGCAAGGCCCAGGATATGCAGGCTGAGCAAGGCCGGATAGGCCCAGAGCGACAGCGCAACCCAGTTCGCCACCGGGGTAGTTTCGAGCCAGCCAAGCATTCAGGGCATGTCCGGTTACCAAAAGCGCCAGAGTAAGGATTTTTTGCCCGAGATGAAAGCGAAGACTTGCCGAACTCTCCCGAATGGCGATTGCGCGTGTATACTCTCAAGTTTCGAACCACCCGGCGCAAGGAGACACGCCATGCCAGTTGCAGACAACCTCATCGACCCCGACCTGATTCCCTCCTGCGGCGGCCCGCCGCATCATTTGTTTGACGCCTGGCGCGAGAACGATCCGGTGCACTGGAATCCGCCGGTGGACAGCTACCGCAATCCCCAGCCCGGCGCATCGCTGACCCAGGGATTCTGGGTGCTAACCAAGCACCAGGACGTAACCGAGGTGTCCCGCAACCAGGAGCTTTTCTCTTCCTGGGAAGGCAGCCCCGTCATCTGGGACCTGGAACCCGAGCAACTCGCCCACCAGCGGGCGAATATCATGGGCATGAAGCCGAAAGACCATCTGGCGGTGAAGAAACTCGTGCTGCCGCCTTTTTCCGCCGCCGAGCTCGCGGCGTTCCGGCCGGAAATCGACGAAGTCGCGAAATCCATCGTCGATTCAGTAGCCGGTCGGGGAGAATGCGAATTCGTGTTCGACGTGGCCTCGAAACTGCCGGTTTACACCTTCTGCAAGCTGCTCGGCGTGCCCCAAGACATGTACGAAACCGTGTTCACCCTGGGCAACAAGGCGGCGGACACGGAAAATCCCGACCGCGCCGACGAGGACAATTCCGCGCCCCTGGCGCTGCTCGAAATCGGCAAGGAGGTGGCGAAGGAGAAGCTCGCCAAGCCCGACAATTCCATGATGAGCCGCCTGGCCCATGGCGAAGTCGACGGCGCGAAGCTGCCGGAAGACTCGCTGGGCATGTTCTTCCTGACCCTTTCCATCGCCGGGCACGAAACCACGCGGAACACCGCGGTCCACTTCCTGCGCCTGATGGGCGAGCATCCGGATCAGTTCGAATTGCTCATGAGCGACCTGGACCGGTATCTTCCCAACGCCGTCGAAGAAGTGTTGCGCTACTCGCCGCCGGTGATCAAGTTCCGCCGCACGGCGACGGAAGACACCGAGATCAACGGACAGGCGGTGGCGAAGGGCGACAAGATCTATCTGTCCTACCCCGCCGCCAACCGCGACCCCGCGGTATTCGACGACCCGCACCGCTTCGACATCACCCGCGAGAATGCCAACAAGCACCTGGCGTTCGGCACCGGGCCACATGTCTGTCTCGGCGCCCGGCTCGCGCGCTACCAGCTTCGGGCGTTGCTTACGGAGATTTACACCCGCATTCCCGATATCCATCCGGACGGCGAGATGGAAATGCTCCGCAGCATCTGGTTCAACGCGGTGATCCGCATGCCGGTGGCGTTCACCCCGGAGGCCGCCGCCTGAGTCTATTCATCGGATGGATTCCTCCCGGCGAGCATCCGCTGCATGATGGGTTCGAGGTCGTATCGTTCGTCGCCTTCCCGGCGCGGCGCCTGCTCGGCGAAGGCCCGGCCGATTTCCTCCCAGCGCGCCTGGGCGAATTTCACCGCGTGGGGATGGGTGACGATGAAGAATCGGCCCTGGCGGATGCCTTCGACGGCCGCGCCGGCGACTTCTTCCGCGGGCATGCCGACCTGGCTCATGAAGGCGCCGGCCACTTCCGGGGCAGGGCTGGCGCCGCCGAAGGAATCCTGACGCCGCTCCGAGGCGCGCCAGAGCGTGGACTCCACGATGCCGGGGCAAAGCACGCTCACCTTGATGCGGTCCGGCAGTTCCCGGCGCAGCACGTCGGACAGCCCGAGCAGGGCGTGCTTGGAAGCGGTGTATAGCCCGCCGCCGAGATGGGGCACGCCAAGAGCGTGTTCCGACGCGGTGTTGACGATATGGCAGGGGCCGCCGGAGGCGAGGAAGCGCGGCGTGAACACCCGGACGCCATTCATCGCCCCGCCCACGTTGACCGCGAAGATCCAGTCCAGATCTTGCGCGCTGGTTTGCGCCAGCGGCATCGAAGTCTGGGCGACGCCGGCATTGTTTACCAGAATCTCCACCGAGCCGAAAGCTTCCCAGGCCGCGTCGGCCAGCGCGGCGACGCTGGCCTCGTCAGTGACATCCGTC
This sequence comes from Pseudomonadales bacterium, assembly GCA_022819645.1. Lineage (GTDB taxonomy): Bacteria > Pseudomonadota > Gammaproteobacteria > Pseudomonadales > Pseudohongiellaceae > UBA9145. The sequence continues at coordinate 15,562 of JAJEGU010000018.1, read as the reverse complement.
GCGACGCCGATCGCCTGAATGCCAAGCCCCTCGGCCTCGCCCGCCACGCCGCGCGCCGCGTCCGCCTCGATATCGGCCACCGCGACATTGACGCCTTCACCGGCGAGGGCCAGACAAATCGCCCTGCCGATGCCGTTGCCGCCGCCGGTTACGACGGCGGATTTTCCGTTCAGATTCATGTTTGCGCCCCGGTATTCTCTGCGGAAACCCCGCAATACGATTCGTTCAGCTGGAACCGCCGGGTGTGATCTGCAGCACCTGATTGATGGTCAGCAAGTCGCTGGTGAGGCCGTTCTGGCTTCTGATACGGTTCACGCTGGTATTAAAGCGCCTGGCGATGTGCCAGAGCGTATCACCCCGGCGGACCTTGTAGGATACTTTTTTGATCGCCGCGGTGGCGTTTGCCGCGTTGGTGGTGGGAATCAGCAATTGCTGGCCGACGTTGATGAAGTCTCCGCCAATGCCATTCACTTCGCGCAACTCGGCCACGCTGACGCCGGTGGCCGTGGCGATGCCGCTGAGGGTGTCGCCCCTGCGCACGAAGTATTCCCGGGTGGAATTGGTCAGCCGCGCCACATATTCCATGTACGGGTCGGAAAAGACCGCCACATGGTAATGCGGCGGATAGCGTTCCCGGGTGACGTCGAGCACACCGGAGCCCTCCAGCGACAGCAGGGTCTGCTGCAGCCAGGCGCGGCACCTGCCCCGGGAAGGAATCCGCAAATCGATGGCCATCCCCGCCGGATGAACCGAGCGGCTGGCCGCGTTCGCCGGCTGCTGGTCGATGGGCCGCAACAGCGAAGTCACCGTGAGCTTTTCGCCGCAGGCCCGGCGGTACTGGCCGCCCAGCCTCTCCAGCAGAAGCTTTGTTGCCGGCAGTGCATAGGGATAGGACACCTGATGCAGGACGATATTGCTGTTTTCGCGCACCCGCAGCAGCGCGCCGCGGTCGACCAGACCCGCAACCTGACCGCCGGTCTCGATGAACTCGTGTCCATCCTGGACGGCAATGCGGTACTGACGCCCTACTGAATCACTTGAGCCGTGCAGGCTTTGCGCCTGCACGGCATGGAATGTGGCGGCAAGAGTCAGCGCCAGAATCGCAAGTCGCGGAACAAACAAAATCCGGTTCCTTGTTACAAGCTGTATGGGTTTGCACCAAGTATTCCCTGAAAAATCCCCGTCCAGTCGCAGAGCATCGCTCTGCGCCGTTCCGGTTGTGCTCGAAGCTACGCCTCGAAAACGCTTGCCTCCACCCCTGGAATTTTTCATTAGCGCTTCCCTGTGCCGCAGGTAAGCTCCGACTTGATCGGAGGCTGCCTGATAATCCCCCACATCAACTTATGTCGGCAAGTATTCCGGAATCCTCACTGCAATCTCCATTTGGGGCAAAACCCTATTCCGTCATCCTGCGCAAAGCGAAGCCCCCTTCCGTCATTCTGCGCGGAACGAAGCGTAGTCGCAGAATCTCAAGCCGGGGGCGCTTTGCCGGACCGACCCGTACTGAAACCCAGGGCCAGACAACCCGCCAGCGCCGCCAGGGCGGAGCCGGCAAGAATACCCAGCCGAACCCGGTCGTAATAAGCGCCCCCGGCATGTTCAAAGGCAAGCCCGGCAATGAACAGGCTCATGGTGAAGCCGATGCCGCAGATGAAGGCCGCCCCCGCCATTTGCAGCCAGTTCACCCCGGCCGGCAGCCTGGTCAGACCAAGCGCGACGCCGGCGCCGGTGAAAAGCAATATGCCGATGGGGTTGCCAAACAGCAGACCGCCGATGACCCCCAGGGTAACCGGGTGCGACAGATCATCAAGGCCCAGGCCCGCCAGCGAAAGGCCCGCATTGGCGAAAGCGAATAGCGGCAGGATGAAGTACGCCACTGGCGTGTGCAGGTCTTTCTCCACGTCTTTCAGCGGCGAGCGCCCCCCCCCTTTGCCAAGGGGAATGCAGAAGGCGATGAGCACCCCGGCCAGGGTGGCGTGGACGCCGGATTTGAGCACCGCGACCCAAAGGGCCACACCGATGATCACATACGCCGAAACCCGCATCACCCCCAGCCGGTTGGCCAGCACGGCGCAGGCGAGTATTGCCGCGGCAATTCCCAGGTTCGCAAGGGACAGGTCTCCCGCGTAGAAAATGGCGATGATCAGGATGGCGGCGAGATCGTCGAAAATCGCCAGCGTCAGCAGGAACACCTTCAGGGAAGCCGGCGCCCGGCTGCCGAACAGGCTCAATACTCCCAGGGCGAAGGCGATGTCGGTGGCGCTGGCCACGGCCCAGCCGCTCATCGCCACCGAGTCGCCCCAGTTCAGCCAACCGTAAATCAGCGCAGGCGCCGATATGCCGCCAAGAGCGCCGAGCGCGGGCAGGACGATCTGTTCCGGCGAGGACAACTCCCCTTCCAGCACTTCCCGCTTGACCTCAAGCCCGATGAGGAAGAAGAAAATCGCCATCAGCCCGTCGTTGATCCAGAGCAGGAAGGGCTTGTTCACGGCGAGGGCGCCGATCTGGACCACCATCGTGGTATCGAGCAGAGCCGCGTAATGACTCGACAGCGGACTGTTGGCCAGTATCAGCCCCAACACGGCGGCGCCGAACAGCAGAAAGCCCGCCGCAATTTCAAGCCGCAGGAACTCCTTCAGCATGCCGAATACCCCGTTTGTATCGATTCGCTGTTCCGTCATTTGTCCCCCAATTTCCCCGAAAAATCAGAATTCAGGCCATCGCCCCAGGCGGGCGTCCGTTCCCCGGCGGCTCAATTCGCCGTGCGCTGGCGGAACAGCTTGCCCACCATGTTCAGCATCCGTTTTCTCGAAAGGACTCGCGGCAGGAACATCATTCTCCGGTTGCGGCTGCCGGTCACGACGGTAACCTGGTCGCCAAGAAAAGCGTCCAGCCCTTCCCTGGCGACTTCCTCGCAGGTCTGGCCCATGTTGTTGGAAGCCTCCATCTTCGCATTCAGATCCCTGAGCGCCTGGGAAGACTTTTCCGAGGCGACCTCGGCGAAGTTCGACGCCGTGGCCCCGGGGCACAGGGTCATCACCCGTATGCCCTGGCCGGCGTGTTCATAGCGGATGGCTTCGGTGAGCATGATGACGTAGCCCTTGGTGGCGCCATACACGGCGGAAAAGGGCACCGGCACGAAAGAGGCCGTGGAGCCCACATTGATCACCCCGCCCCCGCCACGGGCCGCCATGTCGGGAATCGCCAGATGGCAAAGTTCGGTAAGTGAAGTGATGTTAAGCTGAATCATGCGTGCGTAATCGTCGCGGTCGAATGCGAGAAAGCCTCCCCATCTGCCAAAACCCGCATTGTTGATCAGCAGGTCGATCGCAAGGCCGGCTCCAATGATTTCGCCATACAATTGCTTCGCCGAACCGGCCAAGCCGAGGTCGGATACGAAAACATGGGCCTGCCTGCCGCCGGCGCGGATTTCTTCGGCTGCCGCATCAAGCTTGTCCCGCGACCTTGCGGTCAAAATCACATCGGCCCCGCGACCGGCAAGTTCCCGGGCAAGCGCAAGCCCGATGCCCGAAGAAGCGCCGGTAACCAGCGCGGTCCTGTCCTGAAATGAGTCCATCGATAATCCCCAGGGTTTGTTGATATACGGTATTCACAGCGTGGTTGGACCAAGCCGGAAGCATAAACCAAGTCATCCAATTCCAGGAACATGCGCCTGACTGAAATCTGAAGAGCATCAATCCTCGTTTGCAGATCAATAGTGCTTGACATGCCTTTCTTCCTCATCTTTTGGAGTAATGCTATTCTCGGTCGGATATGGCGAGGGTATTGTCGGGAAACGGGGAAGTTCGTTTGGGCATGAGCATGATCAAACCGCTTGCAATCTGCATCGGCGTCTCGGCTTCCGGGGCGCTGCTGGCGGCCGAAGCCGCGGGCGATGCCAGTGTCCAGCGGGCGCTGCTCGACCGCTATTGCGTCACCTGCCACAACCAGGCGATCGTCAACCTGCCCGTCACGCCGGGCGAATCGCAACTCTTTGCGCAGCTTCGCGACGTTGGCCTGACTCTCGATACCGAGAATGTAGCCGATGTGTCGGCCAATCCCGCGCTGTGGGAGGAAGTCGTGCGCAAGTTGCGGGTGGGAGTGATGCCTCCCCCGGAGAATCCCCGCCCCGACAAGGCGAGTTACGACGGATTCCGCAATTGGCTCGAAGCCGAACTCGACCGGGTAGCGGCGGCGCGGATCGATCCCGGCCGCACCGAAGCTTTCCATCGCCTGAATCAGACCGAGTACCGCAACGCCGTGCGCGACCTGCTCGACCTCGACATCGAAGTCGCCGAACTGATTCCGCCCGACCCGCCCGACCAGCACGGCTTCGACAACAACGCCGAAGTGCTGTCGCTGTCGCCGGCCCTGATGGAACGATACGTTTCCGCGGCGCACAAGGTGGCGGAACTGGCGGTGGGCGCGGCGCCGCGGGCGTCCGCCATCAAGACCTATGAAGTGCCGCTGAACCTGATCCAGGACGCCCGGCTCAGCGAGGAATTGCCTTTCGGCTCTCGCGGCGGGGCCGCGTTCGAGCATAACTTTCCAGTCGACGGCGAGTATCGCATCACGGTCAAGTTGCAGACCAATTACGTCGATTTCGTGCGCGGTTACGACGCGCCCCACGAGATCGAAGTCAGTCTCGACGGCGCGCATCTCGAAACCTTTGCCTTCGGCGGCGATGCGCCCGGCACGCCGGCGCCGTACAGTTTCGCGGGCAATATCCGCGGCAGCGACGACTGGGAAGAATTCATGATGGCGCTGGCGGAGGAAGGCTACGAAATCGAGGTTTCGGTCGAAGCCGGCCCGCGCGTCATCGCGGCGACCTTTCCCCGCGAGACCTGGGAGCCCGAGGGCATATTGCAGCCGCGCCTGTTCGGCTATCACCTGGCGGTGACCGAGTTGCCCGACGCCAATCCCAGCCTGGGCAGCATCGCGATCGAAGGACCCTTGTCGGTAGCCGGCCCGGGCGACACGCCGAGCCGCCAACGCATCTTCACTTGCCGCCCGGCGAGCGCCGACGAAGAACCGGCCTGCGCCCGGGAAATACTCGGCACGCTGGCGCAACGCGCCTACCGCCGCCCCGTGATCGAGCGCGATCTGGCGGAACTGTACGAATTCTTCGAAGCCGGCCGCCGCGAAGGCGGATTCGATACGGGAATCCAGTTCGCGCTGGAGAGAGTGCTGGTGTCTCCGGATTTCCTGTTCCGCATCGAACAGGATCCCGCCGGCGCCGAACCCGGCGCCGTCTATGCCATCAGCGATCTGGAACTCGCTTCCCGGCTGTCCTTTTTCCTCTGGAGCAGCATTCCCGACGAAGAATTGCTCGATCTGGCCGCACGCGGGGAATTGCGCGAGCCCGGCATGCTCGAAAGCCAGGTGCGGCGCATGATGGCCGACCCGAAGGCAAACGCCTTTCTCGAAAACTTCGTCGGACAATGGCTCTATCTGCGCAATCTCGACAGTCATTACCCACTGCCTTCCGGCTTTCCCGAATTCGATGAAAACCTGCGCGAGGCATTCAAACGCGAGACGCAACTGTTCCTCGACGAACAGATCCGCACGGACCGCAGCCTGCTCGAATTGCTGAGCGCCGATTACACCTACCTGAACGAAAGGCTCGCCCGGCACTACGGAATTCCCGGCATCTACGGCAACCGCTTCCGCAAGGTCACGCTCGACGGCGGCCAGCGCGGTGGACTGCTCGGCCACGGCAGCCTGCTGACGGTGACTTCCTATCCGAATCGCACTTCGGTGGTGTTGCGAGGCAAGTTCGTGCTGGAAAACCTGCTCGGCGCGCCGCCGCCCGAGCCGCCGCCCAATGTGCCGGCGCTCGAGGAAGCGAACGCGGAAGGAAAAGTGCTGAGCATGCGCGAGGCGATGGCACAGCATCGGGAGAATCCCGCCTGCCGCTCGTGCCACGCGGCCATGGACCCAATCGGATTCTCATTGGAGAATTACGACGCCGTGGGCAAGTGGCGCGAGCGCTTCGCCGGCGAGATGATCGACGCTTCCGGGGCGATTCCCGGCGGCGCCGAATTCAGCGGCCCCGACGGGCTCGCGAACCTGCTGCTCGACAAGCCCGGCGACTTCGTCGGCGCTGTTACCGAGAAACTGATGACCTATGCCCTCGGGCGGGGTCTGGAGTACCATGACATGCCGGCTGTGCGTTCTATCGTGCGCGAGGCCGAAGCGGACGACTATCGCTGGTCATCGGTGATAATGGGCGTGATCGAAAGCGCCCCGTTCCAGATGCGGAGAACAGGATCATGATCATTCTGAAAAAGAAACTCTCGCGGCGCACGATGCTGCGGGGCCTCGGCGCAAGCCTGGCGCTGCCACTGCTCGACAGCATGACGCCGGCGCTGGCCAATACCGGGCCGCAAACCGTCAGCCGGCTAGGCGTGGTCTATGTGCCCAACGGCATGGCGATGAAAGCCTGGACTCCCGCCGCCGAGGGTGCTGATTTCGAACTCACCCGAATCCTGCAGCCCATGGCCGCGTATCGCGACCGCATGCTCGTGCTGACCGGCCTCAACGGCGTGCCGAGCAACGCCGGCGTACACGCCAGCGCCTCGACCCGCTTTCTCACCGGAGTGACTCCGGCCCGCACCGAGAACGATCTCCAGGCCGCGGTTTCGATCGACCAGCTCGTGGCGCGCCGGTTCGGCCGGGAAACCCAGCTCGGTTCGCTCGAACTCGCACTCGACGAAAACGACGTTTTCGGTTCCTGCGACATCGGCTTCAGTTGCATGTACACGAGCACCATCGCCTGGCGCGACGCGAACACGCCGCTGCCGATGGAAACCAATCCGCGGCTGGTGTTCGAGCGGCTCTTCGGCGACATCGGCACCACCGACCCGCAAGTGCGGCTCCAGCGCATCCGCAAGGACCGCAGCCTGCTCGACTCCCTGACCGAGCGCGTAGCCGAACTGAACCGGGAAGTCGGCGCCGGCGACCGCGCCAGGCTCGAACAGTATCTCGACGCCGTTCGCGACGTCGAGCGGCGGATTCAGATGGCCGAGGAGCAAAGCGGCCGCGACCTGCCCGAAGTGACGCAGCCGTCGGGCGTGCCCGAGACTTACGAAGAGCACGCAAAGTTGATGTTCGATCTGCAAGTGCTCGCCTACCAGACCGACCTGACCCGCGTCATCACCTTCATGATGGGGCGGGAACTGAGCGGCCGCACCTATGCGGAGATCGGCGTACCCGACTCGCATCACCCGACTTCGCATCATCGCGACGACCCGGTACTGTACGAGAAGATCATCAAGATCAACGAGTTCCACACCGGCCTGCTCGCCTGGTACCTAGACAAGCTCGACGCGACGCCGGACGGCGAAGGTTCCCTGCTCGACAACATGCTGATGCTTTACGGCGCCGGCATGTCCGACAGCAACCAGCACGACAATCGCGGCTTGCCGCTCGTGCTGTTCGGCGGCGGCTCCGGAAAGCTCAGGGGCGGCCGGCACATCCGCTATCCGGAGGGGACTCCCGTAAGTAATCTGCATTTGACGATGCTCGACAAGATGGGCATGCCCGTCGACCGATTGAGCAACAGCACCGGCCCGCTCGAATTGTTGAGCGAGGTGTAGATTCAAGGTCCGGGAGAACCCATGATCGGGAGCGCGCTGTTGCAGCGAGTGGAAACCTTGTCGCCGCTGAACCGGATCAAACTGAACGCCGGGCTTGCGCTGGCGATTCTCCTCACAGCGGCCTCCGCGGTTCAGGGTTCGGACGCCTCCCTGATCGAGGCGGCAAGACAGCAGGATGCCGGGGCCGTTGAAGTTCTGCTTCAAGACGGCGCCGACCCGAACGAACGCCAGGCCGACGGCGCCACCGCCCTGCATTGGGCGGTATACCGGCAAAACCTGGAAATCACGTCTCTGCTGCTGGCTGCCGGCGCCGAAGTCAATGCCGTCAATCGCCTGGGCGCCGCGCCATTGTTCGTCGCGGCGGAAGGCGGCAATCCCGATTTGATCGAACTGTTGCTCGAAGCCGGCGCCGACCCGGAAATCGCCTTGCCGATAGGCGAAACTCCGGTCATGACCGCCTCCAGGGTGGGCGCGGCTGCGGGCGTTGAGCGCTTGATCGCAGCCGGAGCGGACGTGAACGCCGTCGAAAGCTCTCGCGGGCAGACAGCGCTCATGTGGGCGGCGGCCCAGGGGCATATGGAAGTCGCGCGGCAATTGATCGCCGCCGGAGCCGAACTCGAAGTGCGCTCGAGCGTGCGCCCCCGGCTGATGTTCGCCGATGCCTCGAACGGAGGCGCTTTCGATCAGGGGATGGTCGAACGACTCGGCGGCTATACGCCCTTGCTGTTCGCCGCGCGAAACGGCCATGGCGGCGTGGCCCGGCTGTTGATCGAGGCGGGCGCGGAAGTCGACGGCGCGGCAGGCAACGGAGCGAGCCCGCTCGTGGTTGCGACTCATAGCGGTCACTTCGCGCTGGCGCGTCGCTTGCTCGAAGCCGGGGCCGACCCGAACGCGATCGGCGCAGGCTACAACGCGCTGCACGCCGCGATTCTGCGCGGCGACCTCGATATGGTGAACGCGTTGCTGGAACATGGCGCGGACCCGAACGCGCGGCTGGAACGGCCCACCCCGACCCAACGCGCGAGCGAGGACTGGGCTTTCCGTACACCGATGGTAAGCGCCACGCCGTATTGGCTGGCGGCCAACTTTCGCGAAGCGGGAGTCATGCGCGCTCTCGAACGAGGCGGAGCGGACCCGCTTTTGACGACGCTGGAAAGTTATCGCCGGCTGCGCGACCGCGAGTCACGCGTGAATCCGCCGCCGCCCGAAGTCGTGGGCGGATTCGCGAGCCCGATACAGGCGGCCGTGAGAGGCGCAAGCGACCGCGACCGATACTATGTTCTCGCAAGCGAGGACCCGGTCGGCGAAGAGCGGCTGGCCCTGGAAGCGGTGATCGCGGCCATCGAGCATGGCGTCGATCCGAACCACGCCGATTTCACCGGCTCGACGGCGCTGCACGACGCGGCGGCGAGAAATCTCATAACCGTCGTCAGAGAGTTGGCCGAGCGCGGAGCCGACGTTAACGCGCTTAACGGACGCGGCATGACGCCGCTCGACATTGCCGAAGCGCCTGCAAGACGGTCCGTATTGAACCTGGAATCGAACGCTCCAGTCCCCGAGGAAACCGCAGCCGAAGTTCTCAGAGAGTTCGGCGCCCTGCTTTCGCAAGATTTGTAGGTTTGTGGCTTCGATCCGTCGCCGTCTGGCGTGCAGGGTGAAGCGGACGCCGTAAATACATCCCTGTAGGCTCCGGGCTCGACATCCCTGTCTCGCACGCCCGCTGCACCCTGCACGCCAGACGGCGACTACTGTAGTGCGTAGACAACCAATTCCGGCACGGGGGTGCTGAGGACGCTCAGGGCTATGTATTGCCTGTCGTCGACCAGGTAGCTCATCGGTGCGCCGCCGGGATTGGCGGGCAATTCGATCGATGCGATCTCCTCGCCGGTCGACTTGTCGCGAGCTATTAGTTTCGGGCTGCCACCCGTATTTTGCGCGTGAATCAGCAGGGTCGAGGTGACCAGCACCGGATGGCGGCCACCGCCGCCGAGGGGCGGCAGTTCAATGCCTTCCGCGGCCGGGCTGTTTTCCACCCTTGCCGAGCCGGAACCGTTCGGGACCTGCCAGAGAATCTCGCCCCGGTTCATGTCGTAGGCGGTTATCGTCGAATACGGCGGCTTGAGAATCGGCAGGCCCCTCGGCCCGGGCACGCCCTGATTCGACAGGCGCGTGTAGTTGAAATTGGATTCGCCGGGTTCGAGCGTAACCATGAGCGGCACCGTCGGGTTGTTCGACGACGGAACATAAAGCACGCCGGTTTCGGGGTCCACTCCCGCTCCCGACCAGTTCGCGCCGCCGCCCGCGCCGGGCATCAGGATCGTGCCGCGGTGGCCGTCGTCGTCGGGAAGGCTCGGCGGCGTGAACAGGGGTCCGTAAGTAAAGTTCTCCAGAATCTCCAGGGCTTCGGCGCGTAGTTCCGGCGTGAAGTCGATCAAGTCGTCTTCGCTCAGCCCCTGGGTCGCGAAAGGAGGCGGCCGGGTCGGAAACGGCTGGGTCGGGGAAGTTCTTTCGCCGGGAATGATGCCCTCGGGCACGGGCCGCTCTTCGATGGGCCACACGGGCACGCCGGTCGCGCGGTCGAAGACGTAGACGAATCCCTGCTTGGTAACCTGGGCGATGGCCCTGATCTCCCTGCCGTCGACGTTGATGTCGATCAGGTTCGGCGCCGCGGGGGTGTCGTAGTCCCAGATGCCGTGATGAATCATCTGGAAATGCCAGACGCGCTCGCCGGTGCGGGCGTCGAGGGCCACCAGGCTTTGCGTGAACAGATTGTCGCCGGGGCGGTGGCCGCCATAGAAATCGTTGGTGGGCGCCTCGGTCGGCAGATAGACGTAGCCCAGTTCGAGGTCGGCGCTCATCATGGTCCAGACGCCGCCGTTGCCGGTGTAGCGCCAGGACTCTTCCTGCCAGGTCTCGACACCGAAATCACCTTGCTGGGGAATCGTGCGAAAGGTCCAGATCAACTCGCCGCTGCGCACGTCGTAACCGCGAATCCAGGTCGGCGGCCGTTCCTTGTACCGGGGCCGGTTGGAGGTAATCTGCTGCACGACCACGACATCGTCCACCACTACCGGTGGCGACACGGCGCCAAGAGGCTGGGCGCCTTGCCAGTCCATGCTGTCGCGCTCCGCCCGGGGAATGCCTTCGGTCAGGTCTACCCGGCCATCGGCGAATGCCATATCCACTTCCCCGGTTTCTGCGATCAGCGAGAACACATAGCCGTCATTGGTGCTGACGATCACCCGCGAGTCTTCGCCGTCGCTCCACCAGGCGACTCCGCGATGATGAAAACCCAGGGGACTGTTGGACGGGCCGGACAGATAGACTTGCGGGTCGTGGGTCCACAGTTCTTCGCCGCTGGCCGCATCGAGCGCGGCGACCTGGTTCAGCGAAGTGAGCATGTAGAGCACGCCGTCGACCATGAGCGGCGTCGCCTGCAGCCGGCCGAAGCCCGGCGGTTCCGAATCGGCGCCGAGCAGCGCGGCGAAATCGAGATCTGCGTCGATCGACCGCCAGCGCCAGGCGATTTCCAGATCGCCGAAATTTTCCGCGTCAATCCGGCCCAGACCGGTGTATTTGGTGGAGCCGGCGTCGGCGGCGTAGCTCGGCCATTCGCCGGCGCTGTCGCCGTATTGTCCGAATGCGCCAACACTAACGAGGAGCGGGACGGCGCCCGCCGCCGTGATCGTGCGGCGCAGAATCCGGTTCATTGCAATCCGCTTCACAGGCGTTCTTCCAGAAAGGCGGCCGAATCTTCGGCGTTCATCAATGCGACTACCTTGTCCGGGTCCACCCTGAAGGTGATATAGGTGGCGTGATCGGGAATCTCGATGAATTCGTGGCCCGTGCCTGCGGGAATTACGAAAACGTCGCCCGCGTTCAATTCCGTCGTTACGCCGTTGCGCACATCGCGCGCATTGTGTCCGGGGCCGTTAAGACTGATGACGTTGTAGCTGTCGGAAGCTCTCGGCACGGGGTCGACCAGTTCCGGCCCGGTAAGTACGGTGCCGCCCCCGGACAACATGTAATAAACCTCCGTAACCAGGCTATGTTCCGCCACCCGGTTGGCGCGCTCCATCAGGGCGTTGCGATGCACCAGCGAAACCTGCACCTGTGTGCGCCCGGCGTCGATCGAGCGAATTTGCATATCGCCCACGGCTTCACGCTGCCCCAGGCTCACGTATTGCTGAATCTCTTCCAGCGGCACGAGTTCGGCGTGGCACATGTCGCAGGAAGGTTCAACAGCGCGTTGCGCCGAAATACGGCCAGCAAGGAAAACCACGGGCAGCAGCAAGAGCAGCCAAACCAGCATTCGTGAAAGATTGTTCGAAGAAGTCATGAGGTTCTCTCCTGATAGGGCAAGCCTTCAAGTCCGGCGTGGCGCTCTCGCTCCAGGCCGGTTTGCCAGCCGGGCGGCATGATTCTGAACGAATTGTGACACGAATTCGTGAAGGAAGTTATCGCGGGTCCCGGTCTACTTTCCAGTTCAGGAAATTCTGCTTCATTAGCTGCCGTCTCCGTTTAGAGACTCGGCATTATTGCTTCGCACATATCTGTACGATTATCATGAATGGAAACGAACTTATACGCCGTGTGCGACGACTGGGCAGAGAACGTGGTGTGGCGGTTCGCTTTGATGCTCGTCCGGGTAAGGGAAGCCATGGGCGGCTTCATTACGGGAATCGCTTCACGACCGTCAAGGATCGCCGCAAGGAGATCAGCGCCGGGCTCTTGTACGCGATGCATCGGCAACTTGGCCTGAAGAACGAGGATTTGCAGTAAGGCGAACAAGGGGGAGAGAGAAATGGCACAAACTTTAGCCTGGCCAGTGGAACTGGCGCGGCAGGGCGATGGTTCGATCCTCGTCTCCTTCGCCGATATTCCGGAAGGTCTGACCGAAGGGGGGAACGAATCCGAGGCCTTGGCACAGGCACGAGATTGCCTGATAGCCGCTTTGGGCGGCTACATCGGGACGCGCCGCGAAATCCCCAGACCTTCTGCCGCAAGAGGGCGTCCCATAATAGCTTTACCGGCGCTCGTCGCCGCCAAGATCGCGTTGTATTGCGCAATGCGCGCCGACAGAATCGGAAACACCGCACTTGCCGCGCGGCTCGGAATTTCCGAGGGCGCCGTTCGCCGCCTGCTGGACCTGGACCATCGTTCGCACATCGGCCAAATCGAAAAAGCACTTCAAGCGCTCGGACAACGGCTGACGATAACAACCCAAGCGGCTTGACCCCCGAATATCACACTGGACAGGAATCGCTCGCTATCTTACTTTACATTTAGACGACTAAATGCATAATTAGTCGACATGATTGAACACCCATTCTGGTTAAGGAAACTCCCGCAAAGTCTGGAAAAATGGTGATCCGGGCGAGATTCGAACTCGCAATTACGAGGTTGAAGGCCTCGTGGCTTAGCCATTCGCCCACCGGATCCTGAATTCGGAAGCAACGACTGAGACTACATCGTTGGTGGCCATCCTTTCGTGAGTGTACCGACCGCCTTGCGGGGCGACCGTTGCCCACTTGTCCACATCCGCCCGGCGCAAACCGGCGCGAAAGTAAATGACCATGACTGCCTTTTTTAGAGTGTGGCGATTCACTCGTTGCGCGTACCTATTCGGCAGTTCGCTTACCGTGAGCCTCGCGGGCTCCTGATGGGCGCTACCCAACCGTGCGACGTTCTGCCAAGGTCCATCCGCTTGCGGCTTCAGGACCGCCGAATTGTCTTGCGACTTCGGCCTTAAGCCATTTTCAGTACGTGCCGGGACGCGTCTTTGCGTTTCCTTCCGATGCGTATTGCCGGATTTGAACCGACGCCGATCGCTCCTCAAGGCGATTGCTCTACCAACTGAGCTAAATGCGCTAGCCCAAGTTTACCAACACAGGATACAAAATAAGCGCAAGCAGTGGCTTACGGGCGCATTTTTGGCCGTAAGGCACTACATCGGGGGATTTTCGGCGCGACCGGCGCGATTCAGACGAGTTGTTTGACGAAGCCGCCGGCGTCGGGATCGATGCCGAGGGCGTCGTAGATGGGTTGCTGGTGCGGTTCGGGGGCGGTGGCCTTGCGCAGGTGCAGGGTGCGGCCGTCGGCGCAACGGAATGTGGCGGTGACGCGGCATCGCGTGGCGAGGCGGTTGCGCAGGGTGGTCCAACTGTCGGCGAGGCCGCGGTCGCGCAGGCGTCGTCGAACGATCTGGACGAGCTGATAGGCCACGACGGCGATGAACAGATGGCCCTCGGTGCGTCTGGGTACGCGGTGGTGGATGGGCCGGAGGCCGAGTTCGGATTTCAGGCAGCGGAACACGGCCTCGAGGTCCGTCAAGGTGGCGTGGGTCCGCCAGAGCCGTTCGGCTTCCCAGTCGGTGAGGTTGGTCCGCAGGCAGTACACGCCGGGCAGATCGGCCCGGGATCCCTTGGTGGGATCGCGGGTCCAGGCCACGGCCTCGACGCGGTCGCGTTCGACGACCACCGAGAGCGTGTAATACCGGGCCACGCGCCGGTGTTTGGCCTTGAGCCGTCCGAGTCGTTCGTGGACCTGCTCGGGCCGGCGCCGCGCGCGGGGTCTGGACAGGCTCCCGGCGAGCCGTTCGAGATCGGCCTCGTAACGCGCGCGCAGGCGCTCGACCATGGCGCGCTCCTTTTGCGCGCGTGCCTCGGAGTAGCAGTTCAGGCGAACTTCTCCACTGTCCCCGCAGACCTGCCGGTCCAGATGCGGCGTCCGCCCCGAGGCCGTGTCGATGGCCTCGGCGGTTTTGGCGTCGAACCCGCGCCGGCGCTGGCGGCTGACGACCAGGTAACGGTAACCGGACTCCCGCAGCCAGGCGATCCGCGCCTCGGTGGCGATGCCCCGGTCCATGACCACCAGCGCCTCCGCCGGCGCGCCCAGACCGTCCAGCATGCCTTGCAGCGTGGTCTGCTCGCGCACGTTGCCGGCGAACACCCGCGACCGGCTCACAAAACCCGAGCCGTCCAGCACCAGACCCAGCGTGAGCAGCGGACGGTCGTTGCGCTTCTCCTTGGAATGCCCATGCCGCGCCAGCGGCTGCCCGTCGGCGTCGCCCTCGAAGTAGGTGTTGGTCAGATCGAACAGCGTCACCGTGGCCGACAGGCCGAACAGGTCCATCGCGCGCTCGTACAGCCGCGCCTCGATGGCGTCGCGGTGTTGTACCAGGGCATCGGAGGCCCGGTACAACTGCATCGCCCCCATGGCTTCGTAGTCCACCCCCAGCAGTTCGCCCAGACCGCTGTCGCGGCCCAGCCAGCGGTGGGTCTCGCGCTCGCTGGCCGGATGCGCCATGCGACCGACGATCAACCCGGCCGCCGCCGCCCGCAGGGCGCCGTTGACGCCCACCTCCTCCAGCAGCGGCATCAGCCCGACCTGCTCCAGGGCCCACAGCCCCGCCTGCTCGACGCCCACGCTGCGCGGCCGCGCCAACGCCATGGAATCCGGATGGACCGCCACGCCGTCCGCCGGCGCATCGGCCGCCACGCCGACCCCCCGCGCCAGCAGCAGGGCCGCGATGCGATGCGCTTCGGTCTCGACCGCCTCCGGGAGCTCGGCGAGCAGCGCCTGCTGGCCGTTGAGCAGGTCCTCGATCCGGGCGCACAGCACAGGCCACGCCGCGGGCTCGGTCTCGAAGTGGCGGCCGAGGTTCAACAGCGTGCGTTGCCGGACCTTGTCGCCGCGGCGTTCGCTGCGGACCAGTCGGCAGGTGCTGTAGCTGGAGCCGTCCGCGGCGCGGCGCGTCTGGGTGCGGCGAATGAACATGGGGGCATGATCGGCGGCCCCGGGGGGCATGTCAACACTCGAATGAACGATTATGGCACTACATTGGCCTTCCGTGCTCCGGAAAGACCATGGATCAACGACTTGCGGACGGAAATCCCCGGAAAATCAGCGAAAAACTCCCCGTTCAGGCCTTAAAACGGCTCAAGTTGGTAAACTTGGGCTAG
>JAJEGU010000054.1 GCA_022819645.1 Pseudomonadales bacterium | reverse complement strand
GGGCGTTTCAAGAGCCGGGCGCTGGCGGACGATGCGGCGCTGTTGTCGTGCATGGCCTATGTGGACTTGAACCCGGTGCGGGCGGGATTGTGCGGGACGCTGGCGGATTCGGATTTCACGTCGGTCCAGGCGCGGCTGTGGCGGCGGGCGGAAGCGGCGGAGCGGGGCTGTGCGGGGAATGAGACAGGGGATACCGTTTCACCGGCGCCGGCGCTGATGCCGTTCCGCGGCGGGGGAGACCCGCGAAAGACCGCCTTGGCGGAGGCGGTGGGGGGCGGGCCCGAAGCCGAATTGCCGTTCGCGCTGAAGGATTACATTGAGTTGGTGGACTGGACCGGGCGGATGGCGCGGCCGGACAAAAAGGGGGTGATTGCGGCGGCTGCGCCGGCGGCGTTGTCGGCGCTGGGGGAGTTGGGTCTGGACGCGGCGCAATGGCGGGTGTTGACGCTGGAGATTCAGAAGCGGGCGATTGTGCTGTTCCACGGACTGGAGCGGGTGGAGGCGTGGGAGAGGCGTCGTTTGAAGAAGGCGGCGTAGGCAGGGAAACCAGGGTAGAGGGATTTGGGAAATGCGTCTGACTCGACTGGAAATAGAAAACTTCAAGGGCATCGGCGAACACCAGGTCATCGAAATCAGCCCCATCACCCTGTTGTTCGGCCCAAACAGCGCGGGCAAGAGCAGCATTCTCCAGGCCGTGCGGTATTTCCATCAGGTATTGGAAGGAAAATTGAGCGGGCGAAACGACGGTGCCGATCCTCAGAACGAATCAGGTATGGAAAGTTTCGCATCGTTGGTGCATTGTCACGACTTGGTAAAAACGATCAAAATCAAAGTATCCGCGAGTTTGAATGAAAATTTCCATAACGAAAATTTTCCAATCAATCATGGAGCAATTGCTGAATCGGAACCAGACAAGAGCTTGCCGAAAACTCTATCGACTCTACTTGGAGATTGCAAACTTGGCAAGTTGGCAGTAAGTTACTTGAGCGGGGGTGAGGAATATTGCAAAGTAACAGATGTCGCGGTGTCGATTGAGGTGGCATGGGAAAATCTTGATCTATTTGTTAGCACAGATTATCTCAAAAGCCTGGAAATCGATATAAACAACCAAAATATGATGAAAATCTGCTTGCAGAATCCTTCTGCAAGAGTAGCAGGACTTCCAATTAATTGTGAAGCGAAGGTTGAAATCAACCGCCAACATTATTTGCTCAAGGGTTTTTCCGATATCAATAAAACAGATTACGATCTGGTGAATAAAACTGAATCCAACGTATATGAATTGCGGGAAAAAGAAAAGAGCTGGAACACCGAAGAGGTCAATGAGAACGAATCAGAGCGGGAAGAGGTGGGTGAAGGAAAAGCCGGCTTCGAGGAAAATGCTCATCTCTCTCCGTTTGAAAAAGAATTGCTTGGTCTAGTCTATGGAAGCGTCGAAAACGCAAGTTTGTCTGAAATCGGAGATTCTATAGTACTTGATGCCGCCAAATTCGATTTAACGCAAATCAAAGATTATTCGATCCATCGACAAAATCAAAGCAATGGAGATATTTTTTTACCGGTTGACCTTGTCTCGCAAGAAAAGGATTTTGATAGAACAAAAAAATATGCGAGCGGCGATGGGGGCAGATGGTTACGCATTGAATTACTTTTATCCGAGCTGATTTCTGGAACCATGCAGTCTGTGTTAGGCGCAACGGAAGTTTCTTCCAAATCGGCATTTTCCCCATCGTCGAGAATAGGCCCGTTACGCCCGATTCCTTCCAGGGGAAAGAGCGGCACCATACTCGATACAACGGATGATACGGAATTTGTGCGCAAGGTGAACGATTGGCTTGAGCAACGACTTGGCCTTGATTATGCAATCAAACGATTCAAGCTGAAAGTACTGCCGGAAAATCAACTCATTGATTTTGACAGTGGAGAACCTAAGTCCAGGATAGCAGGAAAACATATGGAGGACCCGGCGGCCTTTTTCCCACAAATGCCGGAGGATTACCATATGGCCGTCAAGCTTCATGACAAAAGGAGACAGATCGATCTTGATTTTGTCGACGTTGGTGTTGGCATGCCCCAACTTGTTCCCGTTTTGGCGGCAGCATTGTATGAACATAACTATGGCATGGTGATGCTGGAGCAGCCGGAGTTGCATCTGCATCCGGCAATTCAGGTTGAATTGGGCGATTTATTTATTGAATCGACTTGCGAACATAGTGGAATGGAGAGAGTATTCCTTATAGAAACACACAGCGAACATTTGCTCCTCAGGTTACTACGTCGTATTGAGCAAACCACAGAAAATGAACTTCCGTCCAATATCGTCGGGTTGCATGCAAAGGATGTATCCATTATCTATGTCGAACCACTTCGCACAAAAAAGAGTATAAAAACACGGATAAAGCGACTGAGAGTAGACAATACCGGTGAATTTCTAGACCGCTGGCCAAATGGATTTTTCGATGAACGTGCAGGGGAGCTCTTTTAATGGATTATGAGTATGCTGTAGACCCAGGAGCAATTGCTATAAGTTGGCATAATTTCCGATTTGTGATCGGTATGTTCGGGTTCGATAAGGGTAGATTGATTGCCAGATTTCCAAACAAATGGTATGAAGAAGTACATGAGTCTGCCAAGAAACTTCGAGAAAGAGATAAGCAAAGGATTATAGAAGCACTGTATCAAGCGAAAGATGCGCGAAAAGTCATGCGGTTTGGTCGTGAATATGACCCCAGTCTTCGCGATTGGTTCGCGAATGCAAAACTTCAAAATGAAGCCGATCCGTTTGGGGCAATTATTACAGCTCAATCTGAGCCTGAAAGCTCTAACGTTCTTTCGATGGAGGAGTTTGATGAATCTGATTTAATTAATCGAACCCAAGTTGTTAGAGAGATTGATGAATTAGTGGCAGTCTTCCATCATTTGCTGCGATTTGGCGAGAGAATCGCGTTTGTCGATCCTTACATCCGAATTGATAGAGAAAATGAGGATAGAAATACGCGGCTGCTCTTGGCTGAGTGTTTGAAAATCGTCAATAGACTGAACCCCAGAGCAACTTGTGAACTACATTACCGCGATAAATACAGGGTCAGAATGCCAAACATATCGTATATACAGGAGAAGCTCGGCGGACTGCCGGGTTTCATACCGGACGGCATGAAAATATCGATAAGATACTGGCGAAAGCGCGAAAACCCGAAGATTGAGTTTCACGATCGTTACCTGTTGACCGAAAAGGGCGGTCTGGCTCTCGGGGCAGGGTTTTGCCCGCGCCCGGCTGAAACGACAT
Source organism: Pseudomonadales bacterium (assembly GCA_022819645.1). Classification (GTDB taxonomy): domain Bacteria; phylum Pseudomonadota; class Gammaproteobacteria; order Pseudomonadales; family Pseudohongiellaceae; genus UBA9145. The sequence continues at coordinate 22,780 of JAJEGU010000054.1, read as the reverse complement.
CTTTAACCTATCTAGGACCAAGTGATGCGCGAGAAATACTGCGGCGTTTCGATCAGGATGGAACAGGTCATGAACTAGTCGAGCCGATGCTCAGGGTATATTCCGATGGTACGACAGAGCGAATCAAGGGAAAATCCAATTAAGTTCCCATTTGCACCTATCCCCCGGAGTGAACGATGAGCGATGACTCGCAGGAATTTGTCACGGAACCGGTGCTGGAAGCGCATCGGGTGGGCTGGATTCGGGTCGGGCTGATCAGCGCCATGGTCGGATTTTCGCTGCCGACTTTCGTGGCCGGGGTTGAAGTATTCCAGGTTACGCCGAATGACCGGGATGAACCCACGGGACACCCATCCAGTCAAGGTTTGTATCCGTCCCAGCCATTGTTTCGGCCCCGACTGTCAGCCCCTCCCGGTTAATTTCCCCAAAAACTTGGCATTCGGAACCGTTCCCGCCTATACCTTCCCCATCGGAACCCACGGCCGGCGGAAGCCCCATGACCCAGCCCCGTTCACAAATCGTCCAGCCCGAACGCACCCGCTACTACCACTGCGTCGCCCGCTGCGTGCGCCGCGCCTGGCTCTGCGGCGAAGACGACTACACCGGCAAGAACTTCGACCACCGCAAATCCTGGCTCCTGGAACGGATGAAACTGCTGGGGGAGGTCTTCGCGATCCGCATCGCCGCCTACGCGGTGATGAGCAACCACTACCATGTGGTGCTGTATCTGGATATCGAGCAGGGCCGGGCCTGGGACCGGGACGAGGTCATCGGGCGCTGGACGCGGCTGTTTTCCGGCGATCCGCTGGCGCGGGCGTATCTCCGGGGCGGGTTGGACGGGGCGGCGCTTGGACAGGTGGATTCGCTGGCGGCGCGCTGGCGGGAACGGTTGTGCGACCTGAGCTGGTACATGCGCTGCCTTAACGAACACCTGGCCCGGCGGGCGAATGCGGAGGATGGCTGCAAGGGGCGGTTTTGGGAAGGGCGTTTCAAGAGCCGGGCGCTGGCGGACGGGGCGGCGCTGTTGTCGTGCATGGCCTATGTGGATTTGAATCCGGTGCGGGCGGGGCTGTGCGGGACGCTGGCGGATTCGGATTTCACGTCGGTCCAGGCGCGGTTGCGGGAACGGGCGGAAGAGGCGCGGCGTGACGGTGCGGGCGGAGAGGCCGGGGAACCCGTTTTGCCGGCGCCGGCGCTGATGCCGTTCCGCGCCGGGGTGGAACCCCGCAAGACCGCGTTGGCGGAAGCGGTGGGGGGCAAGCCCGAAGCCGAATTGCCGTTCGCGCTGAAGGATTACATTGAGTTGGTGGACTGGACCGGGCGGATGGCGCGGCCGGACAAAAAGGGGGTGATTGCGGCGGATGCGCCGGCGGCGCTGGGGGAGTTGTGTCTGGACGCGGCCCAGTGGCGGATGTTGACGCTGGAGATTCAGCAGCGGGCGATGGTGCTGTTTCATGGATTGGACAGGGTGAAGGCTTGGGAGAGGCGTCGTTTGAAGAAGGCGGCGTAGCAAAGAGACACCCGGAATTCACGCTCGAACGGGCGGAATGGCCCCTGCCCGCGATTTGGTGCGCCTGGGCGTCCCGGGGCAATGGGGCCAAATCCCGGAGTGAAATCCTTGAACCGAAGGTTTTTGGATTTTCTGACCTGACAGAATGGAGACCTGACAGAATGGATGTCCATTGTCGGTTTGTCCATTGTCGGCCTTCTGACCTGACAGAATGGATGTCCATTGTCGGTTTTTTGTCGGTTTTGAATGGATGTCCGTTGTCGTTTGTATCGCTACCAAACTCGTCAAGTCTGCTGTCACCCCCGGGATTCGTTGATGATGCTGTCGGCTATGTTGCCGGGGACTTCGGCGTATTTGAGGAACTCCATGGTGAAGGTGGCTCGGCCCTGGGTGGCTGAGCGGAGATCGGTGGCGTAGCCGAACATTTCGGCGAGTGGGACTTCGGCGGTGATGACCTTGCCCGCGGGGCTGTCGTCCATGCCCTGGACGAGGCCCCGGCGGCGGTTGAGGTCGCCTATGACATCGCCCATGTAATCTTCCGGGGTGACGACTTCCACCGCCATCATAGGCTCGAGCAGGGCCGGGTCGGCTTCCAGGGCGCCTTTCCTGAGCGCGAGCGAGCCGGCCATCTTGAAGGCCATTTCGCTGGAGTCCACGTCGTGGAACGAGCCGTCGTAGAGGGTGACTTTCATGGCGAGCAGCGGATAGCCCGCGAGGCAGCCGTTTTTCATCTGCTCCTGGATGCCCTTGTCCACTGCGGGAATGTACTCCCGGGGCACGACGCCGCCGACGATTTCATTGACGAATTCGTAATCCGCGTCCGGGTCGAGCGGTTCGAGCCGCAGCCAGACGTGGCCATACTGGCCACGCCCGCCGGTCTGCTTGATGTGCTTGCCTTCGATTTCCACGGTGCGGCGAATCGTTTCGCGATAGGCGACCTGGGGCTTGCCGATATTCGCTTCCACGCTGAATTCCCGGCGCATGCGATCCACGAGCACGTCGAGATGCAACTCCCCCATACCGGAGATAATGGTCTGGCCGGATTCCTCGTCCGAGGCCACCCGGAAGGAAGGGTCTTCCTGGGCGAGTTTGCCGAGGGCCGTGCTCATCTTTTCCTGGTCGGCCTTGCTCTTGGGCTCCACCGCCACGGAGATGACCGGGTCGGGAAAGTCCATCTTCTCCAGGGTAACGATGCTGTCCGGGGCACAGAGGGTTTCGCCGGTGGTCACGTCCTTGAGGCCCACGGCGGCGGCGATGTCGCCAGCGCGCACTTCCTTGATTTCCTCGCGGGAATTCGAGTGCATCTGCACCATGCGGCCCACCCGCTCCTTGCGCCGCTTGAGCGGGTTGTAGACAGTGTCGCCGGAGTTGAGGCAGCCGGAATAGACCCGGAAAAAGGTCAGGGTGCCCACGTAGGGGTCGGTGGCGATCTTGAAGGCGAGCGAGGCGAAGGAGGCGTCGTCGTCCGCCTTGCATTCGATGGGTGTCCCATCGTCGTCGACGCCTTCGATGGCCTTGACTTCGGTGGGTGCCGGCATGTAGTCGATCACCGCGTCGAGCACGGCCTGCACGCCCTTGTTCTTGAAGGCGGAGCCACACAGCACCGGCACGATTTCGTTATTGATCGTTAATTGGCGGATGGCGGCCATGAGTTCCTTCTCGCCAAGGTCGCCTTCTTCGAGATACTTCTCCATGACCTCTTCATTGGCGTCGGCGGCGGCTTCGAGGAGGTGCTCGCGCCATTCGTCGCACAGGTCCCGCAAATCGGCGGGTATGTCTTCATAGACGAAAGTGGTGCCCTGGTCCTCGGTGTTCCAGACGATGGCCTTCATTTTCACGAGATCCACCACGCCGCTGAAGTTCTCTTCGGCGCCGATGGCGATCTGCAGGGGCACGGCGTTGGCGCCGAGGCGGTCCTTCATCTGCTTGACCACGCGCAGAAAGTCGGCGCCGGCCCGGTCCATCTTGTTGACGAAAACCATGCGCGGCACTTCATAGCGGTTGGCCTGGCGCCAGACGGTTTCGGTCTGGGGCTGGACCCCGGACGTGGCGCAGAGCACCACCACGGCGCCGTCGAGCACCCGCAGGGAGCGCTCGACTTCAATGGTGAAATCCACGTGCCCGGGGGTGTCGATGATATTGATGCGGTGTTCGTCGTACTGGCGGTCCATGCCGGTCCAGAAACAGGTGGTGGCGGCGGAAGTGATGGTAATGCCCCGTTCCTGCTCCTGCTCCATCCAGTCCATGATGGCGGCGCCGTCATGGACTTCGCCGATCTTGTGGGAAACGCCGGTATAGAACAGCACCCGCTCGGTGGTGGTGGTCTTGCCCGCGTCCACATGGGCTGCGATGCCAATATTGCGATAACGGCTCAATGGGTGCTTCCTGGCCACGGTTCTGCCCTCTGAAAAACGGATTGAAATGGATAATCAGAAACGATAATGCGAAAAGGCGCGGTTGGCTTCCGCCATGCGATGCACGTCCTCTCGCTTGCGCACCGCCGAGCCCCTGCCGTCGGCGGCTTCGAGAATCTCGCCCGCGAGGCGCAGGGCCATGGATTTTTCGCCGCGGTTGCGCGAATGCTCCACGAGCCAGCGCATGGCGAGGGCGTTGCGCCGCTCGGCGCGCACTTCCACGGGCACCTGGTAGGTGGCGCCCCCGACCCGGCGGGATTTTACCTCCACCATGGGCGCGATGGCGGCCAGGGCCTTTTCGAACACTTCCAGCGGGGCGCCGCCGGAGCGGTCCTTCACCACGTCAAGGGCGCCATAGACGATCTTCTCGGCGACGGATTTCTTGCCGTCCACCATGACGTGATTCATGAATTTGGCCAGCGTCTTGCTGCCGAATTTGGGATCCGGCAAAACCTCGCGCTTTGCCGCGACTCGTCTTCTGGGCATGTTCGACCTCTATGTTGATTCAGGTTGACCCGGGACTGTCGCCCGGCCTTACTCGCTATCTCATCCCGCTCGAAGCGGCGCGGATGATCGGCTCTCCCGCCTGGAAACTTACTTGGGACGCTTGGCGCCGTACTTGGAGCGGCCCTGCTTGCGGTCGGCGACTCCCGAGGTGTCGAGTGCGCCACGCACGGTGTGGTAGCGCACGCCGGGCAGGTCCTTGACCCGGCCGCCGCGAATCAGCACCACCGAGTGCTCCTGCAGGTTGTGACCTTCGCCACCGATGTAGGAGGTGACTTCGTAGCCATTCACAAGCCGCACCCGGCAGACCTTGCGCAGGGCCGAATTCGGCTTCTTCGGCGTGGTGGTGTACACCCGGGTGCAGACCCCGCGTTTCTGGGGCGAACCCTGCAGGGCGGGCACACCGCTCTTGGCGGGCTTGCTCACCCGGGGCTTGCGGACTAACTGGTTGATTGTCGCCATACTGTTTCAAGCGCGGCCGCTGGCAAAAAACGGCGAGAGTGTAAAGATCGCTCCCGCCACCGTCAAGTGCTTCAGGCCTGTGCCTCCTTTTGCATTTCTTCGGTGAATTTGGCTTCGAAATCCTCTTCGATCTCTTCGGCGTAGCCTTTCTTGCGCGCCTCATGATAGGCAAGGCCGGTACCCGCCGGGATCAGCCGGCCGACCACGACGTTTTCCTTCAGGCCGCGCAGGAAATCGCGCTTGCCGGTCACCGCCGCTTCGGTGATGACCCGGGTGGTTTCCTGGAAGGACGCCGCCGAAATGAAGGATTCGGTGGCCAGCGAGGCCTTGGTAATGCCGAGCAGCACACGCTCGAAGGCGGCTTCGCGCAGTTCCGGCTCTTCCTCACGGCCCTCATCCCTGGCGATTTCGTTGCGCGCCTGGAGTTCCTCGTTGCGCGCGCGCAGTTCCTCGTTGATTTCGAGAATCCGCGTGTATTCGATCTGCTCGCCCCGGATGAGGCTGGTGTCGCCCGGGTCGGAAATCTCCACCTTGCGCAGCATCTGCCGCACGATCACTTCGATGTGCTTGTCGTTGATGCGAACGCCCTGCAGGCGATACACGTCCTGGACTTCGTTGACGATGTACTGGGCCAGAGTCTCCACACCCTTGAGGCGGAGGATGTCGTGGGGCGCCGGAGGCCCTTCCGAGACCACCTCTCCTTTCTCGATCTGCTCACCCTCGAAAACCGTCATGGTGCGCCACTTGGGAATGAGCGCCTCATAAGGCTGGGCGGGCTCGCCGTCGGCGCTGTCCAGCGGCGTGATGACGAGGCGTCGCTTGCCCTTGGTCTCCTTGCCGAAACTGACGGTGCCGGAGATTTCCGCGAGTATCGCGGGCTCTTTCGGCTTGCGCGCCTCGAACAGGTCCGCCACCCGGGGCAGGCCGCCGGTGATGTCCCGGGTCTTGGAGCCTTCCTGGGGCACTCTGGCGATGACGTCGCCGATATGCAGGTCGGCGCCGTCGCGCAGATCGATAATGGCCAGGGAAGGCAGCAGATAATGCGCCGGCACCGTGGTTCCCGGCAGACAGACTGGCTTGCCGTCGGAATCCACCACATTCACCGCCGGGCGCAGTTCCTTGGCGGAGGTGGCGCGGTCGTTGGGATCGATCACCGACATGCTCGTCAGGCCGGTGATCTCGTCGGTCTGCTCGCGCACGGTGATGCCTTCTTCCACGTGTTCAAAGGCCGCCACGCCGGTCACCTCGGCGATGATCGGGTGGGTGTGGGGGTCCCAGGTGGCGACGATCTGGCCGGCTTCGACTTCGGCATTGCGGCCGACGCCGATCACCGCGCCATAGGGCAGCTTGTAGCGCTCGCGCTCGCGGCCGCTGGTATCGTTGACGATCAATTCGCCGGAACGCGACACCACCACGAGTTCGCCCCGGGTGTTTTCCACCGTCTTCATGTTGCTCAAGTGGACCGAGCCGGTGGTGCGCACCTGGACCGAGTCGCTGGCGGTGGCCCGGGAGGCTGCGCCGCCGATGTGGAAGGTGCGCATGGTCAATTGCGTACCGGGCTCGCCGATGGACTGGGCGGCGATCACGCCCACGGCCTCGCCCACGTTGACGAGATGGCCCCGGGCCAGATCGCGGCCGTAGCACTGGCTGCAGATGCCGAAACGGGTTTCGCAGGTAATGGGCGAGCGCACATGCACCTGATCGACGCCCCCGGATTCGAGCCGCTCCACCATGCGTTCGTTGATCGTGGTTCCCGCCGCGGCGATGATTTCGCCGGTGCCGGGGTCCACCGCATCGCTGGCCAGGGTTCGGCCGAGCACCCGGTCGCCCAGGGGAGCGATAATGTCGCCGCCCTCGATGATCGGCGCCATGGTCAGGCCGTTGCTGGTGCCGCAGTCGGCTTCGGTAATTACCAGATCCTGGGAAATATCCACCAGCCGCCGAGTGAGATAACCCGAGTTGGCGGTCTTCAGCGCGGTGTCCGCAAGTCCCTTGCGCGCGCCATGGGTGGAAGTGAAGTACTGGGATACATTCAGCCCTTCGCGGAAATTCGCGGTGATCGGCGTTTCGATGATGGAGCCATCGGGCCGCGCCATGAGCCCGCGCATGCCGGCGAGCTGGCGAATCTGGGCCGGCGAGCCCCTGGCGCCGGAATCCGAGTACACATACACCGAGTTGAAGGATTCCTGCTCTTCCTCCTCGCCTTCCCGATTGACGACGATTTCCGTGGACAGGCCCTTCATCATTCTCTGGGCGACGATTTCATTGGCCCGGGACCAGATATCCACCACCTTGTTGTACTTTTCGCCCTGGGTCACCAGGCCCGAGGCGAACTGGTTCTCGATTTCCTCGACCTCGGCGTTGGCCTGACTGATGACTTCCGCCTTCGCGGCGGGGATTTCAAAGTCGTTGACGCCGATGGAAGAGCCGGAAACCGTGGAGAACTTGTAGCCGGTGTACATGAGCTGGTCGGCGAAGATCACGGTCTCCTTCAGGCCCACGTTGCGATAGCAGACATTGATGATGCGGGAAATCTGCTTTTTCGCCATCTTCCGGTTGACGAGATCAAAGGGCAGGCCTTCGGGAACGATATTGAACAGCAGCACCCGGCCCACGGTGGTGTCGTAGATTCTGGTGCTCGTTTCGAGTTCGTCGTTCTCGCTCAGGTTCGAACTGGTGATGCGGGCCTTGATGCGGGCGTGCAACTCCACGTTGCCGGTGTCGTAGGCCCGCTGAACCTCGGCGGCATTGGCGAACACCATGCCCTCGCCCCTGGCGTTGATCTTCTCGCGGGTCATGTAATACAGGCCGAGCACCACGTCCTGGGAAGGCACGATGATGGGCTCGCCGTTGGCCGGCGCCAGGATGTTGTTGGTGGACATCATCAGGCTGCGGGCTTCGAGTTGCGCTTCCAGCGTCAGCGGTACGTGCACCGCCATCTGGTCGCCGTCGAAGTCGGCGTTGTAGGCGGCGCAGACGAGAGGGTGCAACTGGATCGCCTTGCCCTCGATCAGCACCGGTTCGAACGCCTGAATGCCGAGCCGGTGCAAGGTCGGCGCACGATTGAGCAGCACCGGATGTTCGCGGATCACTTCGGCGAGAATATCCCAGACCTCGGCGGTCTCGCGCTCGACCATCTTCTTCGCCGCCTTGATCGTCGTCGCCAGGCCGCGCGCTTCGAGCTTGCCGAAAATGAACGGCTTGAACAATTCCAGCGCCATCTTCTTGGGCAGACCGCATTGATGCAGTTTCAGCGCCGGGCCCACCACGATTACCGAGCGGCCGGAATAGTCGACGCGCTTGCCGAGCAGATTCTGGCGGAATCGCCCCTGCTTGCCCTTGATCATGTCCGCCAGCGACTTAAGCGGGCGCTTGTTGGAGCCGGTAATGGCGCGGCCGCGGCGGCCGTTGTCGAGCAGCGCGTCGACGGCTTCCTGTAACATGCGTTTTTCGTTGCGCACGATGATGTCGGGCGCGTTCAGGTCGAGCAGGCGCTTGAGCCGGTTATTGCGATTGATGACCCGGCGATACAGGTCGTTCAGGTCCGAGGTGGCGAAACGGCCGCCGTCGAGCGGAACGAGCGGACGCAGATCGGGCGGCAGCACCGGCAGCACGGTCATGATCATCCATTCGGGCTTGTTGCCGGACTCGAGAAACGCTTCGAGCAATTTCAGCCGCTTGGACAGTTTTTTCAGCCTTGTTTCGGACTTGGTCGTCGGAATCTCTTCGCGCAGGCGCATCACTTCGGCTTCCACGTCGAGATCCTTCATCAGTTCCTGCACGGCTTCGGCGCCCATCTTCGCCTCGAAGCGATCGCCCCAGTTTTCCATGGCGAGGTAGTACTGCTCGTCGGTGAGCAGTTGTCCCTTCTGGGGCGGCTTGACGAGCTGCCCTTCCGCCGCCTCGTCTTCCACAATCATGGAATCGGTGACCACGAAGGATTCAAAATAGAGAATCCGCTCGATGTCTCGCAGGGTCATGTCAAGCAGCAGGCCGATGCGCGAGGGCAGCGATTTCAGGAACCAGATATGGGCCACCGGGCTGGCAAGCTCGATATGCCCCATGCGCTCCCGGCGCACCTTGGACAGCGCCACCTCAACCCCGCACTTCTCGCAGATCGAGCCGCGGTGCTTGAGGCGCTTGTATTTGCCGCAGAGGCACTCGTAGTCCTTCACCGGGCCGAAAATCTTGGCGCAGAACAGGCCGTCGCGTTCCGGCTTGAAGGTCCGGTAGTTGATGGTCTCGGGTTTTTTCACCTCGCCGTGGGACCACGAGCGGATCATCTCCGGCGACGCAAGCGCGATGCGGATGGAATCAAAATCTTCGGACTGCGACTGTGACTTGAGCAGGCCTAACAGGTCTTTCATGCTATCTCCTCCGGGGAGCCGACATTGCCGTTACCAGCGCCGGGGGCTTGCGCCCGCCGAGCTATTTGCTGACTTCGAGCTCCATGTCGATTCCCAGTGACCGGATTTCCTTCAGTAATACATTGAATGACTCCGGCATGGCCGGCTCCATTCGGTGATCGCCGTCGACGATGTTCTTGTACATCTTGGTGCGGCCGGCGACGTCATCGGATTTCACCGTGAGCATCTCCTGCAGGGTGTAGGCGGCGCCGTAGGCTTCCAGCGCCCAGACTTCCATTTCGCCAAAGCGCTGGCCGCCGAACTGGGCCTTGCCGCCGAGCGGCTGCTGGGTGACGAGGCTGTAGGAACCGGTGGAGCGGGCGTGCATCTTGTCGTCCACCAGATGGTTCAGCTTCAGCATGTACATGATGCCCACGGTGACCGGCGTATCGAACTTGTTGCCGGTGCGGCCGTCGTACAAATCCACCTGGCCGCTTTCATCCATGTTTGCCATCTTCAGCATCTGCTTGATTTCCGCCTCGGCGGTGCCGTCGAAGACCGGCGTCGCCATGGGCACGCCGGCCTTGAGGTTGTCCGCAAGCTCCAGCACTTCCTCGTCGCTCAGGCCCTTGATGTCTTCCTTGCGGTTGCCCACGGAGTTGTAGATTTCGTGGAGCAGCCTGCGCACCGCGGGGGCCCTGCGCTTTTCCCGCAACTGCTGGTTGATCAACTGGCCAAGCCCCCGGGAGGCCCGCCCGAGATGGGTTTCCAGCACCTGGCCCACATTCATTCGCGAAGGTACGCCGAGCGGGTTGAGGACGATATCCACGGGTTCGCCGTGCTCGTCGTAGGGCATGTCCTCCACCGGCATGATGGCCGAGATCACGCCCTTGTTGCCGTGGCGGCCGGCGAGCTTGTCGCCGGGCTGCACCCGGCGCTTGATCGCGAGATAGACCTTGACGATCTTGAGTATGCCCGGGGCCAGATCGTCGCCCGAGGTCAGCTTCTGGCGCTTGTCCTCGAACCGATCGTCGAGGTCGGTGCGGCGCTGTTCAAGCTGCTGCCGGGCGCGTTCGAGCTGGCGGTTGAGGCTGTCGTTCTTCAGCCGCAGCTTGAACCAGTCTTCCCGGGGCAGTTGCTCGAGGTAGTCCTGGCTCAGCTTCTGGCCCGACTTGAGCCCGGGGCCGCCGCTGACCTGCTTGCCCCTGAGCGCTTCGCCGAGGCGTTCGAAGGTGGCGCCTTCGACGATACGGTATTCGTCCTCGATGTCCTTGCGGGCCTGGTCGAGTTGATACTGCTCGATTTCCAGCGCCCGCTGGTCTTTTTCGAGACCGTCCCGGGTGAAGATCTGCACATCGATCACCGTGCCCTTGACGCTGGTGGGCACCCGCTGGGAAGTGTCCTTCACGTCGGAAGCCTTCTCTCCGAAGATCGCCCGCAGCAGTTTTTCCTCGGGAGTGAGCTGGGTTTCGCCCTTGGGAGTCACCTTGCCCACGAGAATGTCGCCGGCGTCGACTTCGGCGCCGATATAGACGATGCCCGAGGCGTCGAGCTTGGCGAGCGCGCTTTCCCCCACATTGGGAATATCGGCGGTCACCTCTTCCGGGCCGAGCCGGGTATCCCGGGCCACACAGGTCAACTCCTGGATGTGGATCGTGGTGAAGCGGTCCTCGGTGACCACCCGCTCCGAGATCAGGATCGAATCCTCGAAGTTGTAACCGTTCCAGGGCATGAAGGCGATGCGCATGTTCTGGCCGAGGGCAAGCTCGCCGGTATCCACCGAGGGCCCGTCGGCGAGGATATCGCCGCGGCTCACCACATCGCCCTGCTTCACCAGCGGCCGCTGGCTGATACAGGTGTTCTGGTTGGAACGGGTGTACTTGGTCAACTGGTAGATATCGACCCCGGCCTCTCCGGCGTCGGTCTCCTCATCGCTGACCCGCACGATCAGGCGCGCGGCGTCGACGCTTTCGATCACGCCGCCGCGCTCGGCAATCAGGCAGACCCCGGAGTCCCGGGCCACATTGCCTTCCATGCCGGTTCCCACGAGTGGCTTTTCGGTCTTGATGGTGGGAATCGCCTGCCGCTGCATGTTCGAGCCCATCAGGGCGCGATTGGCGTCGTCGTGTTCGAGAAAGGGAATCAGCGAAGCGGCCACCGAAACCATCTGCTGTGGCGCCACGTCCATGTAGTCCACTTCCTCCCTGGGCTTAAGGGTGGTCTCGCCCTTGTGGCGCACGGTGACGAGATTGTCCGCGAGTTCCCCCCGGTTGTTGAGCGCCGCGCTGGCCTGGGCGATGACAAAATCGCTTTCGTCGATGGCCGACAGGAAATCGATCTCATCGGTGACCTTGCGGTTGACGACCTTGCGATAGGGGCTTTCGAGAAAGCCGTAGTGATTGGCCCTGGCGTAGGTCGCCAGATTGTTGATCAGGCCGATATTCGGGCCTTCCGGCGTTTCCACCGGGCACAGCCGACCGTAGTGGGTGGGATGCACGTCGCGCACTTCAAAGCCGGCCCGCTCCCGGGTGAGGCCGCCGGGGCCAAGCGCCGACACCCGGCGCTTGTGGGTCACTTCGGACAGCGGATTGTTCTGGTCCATGAACTGGGAAAGCTGGCTTGAGCCGAAGAATTCCTTGACCGCGGCGCCAATCGGCTTGGCGTTGATCATGTCCTGGGGCATGAGGCCTTCCGAGTCCGCCATGCTCAGGCGCTCCTTCACCGCGCGCTCGACCCGCACAAGGCCCACGCGGAACTGGTTCTCGGCCATTTCGCCGACCGAACGGATGCGGCGGTTGCCGAGGTGGTCGATGTCATCCACCGAGCCGAAGCCGTTGCGGATCCCCACCAGGGTCTTGAGCACTTCGACGATGTCTTCCCTGTCGAGGGTCAGCTTGCCCTCGGAACTCTTGCGGTTCAGGCGGCGGTTGAACTTCATGCGGCCCACGTGGGACAGGTCGTAGCGTTCGAGATTGAAGAACAGGCTGTCGAACAGTTTTTCCGCGGATTCGGTGGTGGGCGGCTCGCCGGGCCGCATCATGCGGTAGATCTCGATCTTGGCTTCAAGCTCGGAATTCGCGGGGTCGATGCGCAGGGTGTCCGAAACGAAGGGGCCGCAGTCGAGATCATTGGTATAGATCGTCTGGAATTCGGCAATGCCTTCGTCGATGAAGCGCTTGATGAGTTCGGGGCCGATTTCGGTGTTGCAGGGCGCAACGATTTCGCCGGTTTCCTGATTGATGGCATCCACCGCGAGGGATGAGCCGATGACGAAATCCTCGGTCACCTCGAGCTCGGTGATGCCGGCCCTTTCCATCTGCCGGATATGGCGGCTGGTGATGCGCCGGCCCGCCTCGACAATGACCTTGCTGCGCTTGCTCTTGCCCTTGATCGGGAAAGACAGCACCTCGCCCCGCAGCCGCCTGGGCACGAGTTCCACCGAAATCACCGGCTCTTCCCCGGCGGTGATGCGGAAAGTGTTGCGCTCGTAGAACATGTCGAGAATCTGTTCCGGGCTGTAGCCGAGGGTGCGCAGCAGGACCGTGGCCGGCAGCTTGCGGCGGCGGTCGATGCGCACGAAGACCAGATCCTTCGGGTCGAATTCAAAATCGAGCCAGGAGCCGCGGTAAGGAATCACCCGGGCGGAATACAGCAGCTTGCCGGAACTGTGGGTCTTGCCCTTGTCGTGGTCGAAAAACACCCCCGGCGAGCGATGAAGCTGGGACACGATCACCCTTTCGGTGCCATTGATGACGAAAGTGCCGGATTCGGTCATCAGGGGGATTTCCCCCATGTAGACTTCCTGCTCCTTCACTTCCTTGATCTTCTTCTGGGACGACTCCCTGTCATAGAGAATCAATTGCAGGGTCACCTTGAGGGAAGCGGCATAGGTGGCGCCGCGGACCTGACACTCCTTGACGTCGAAACCCGGTTTGCCGAGCCGGTAGCTCTTGTATTCCAGGGTCGCCTTGTCGGAATAGGAGTTGATCGGAAAAACCGATTTGAAAGCGCCGTGGAGGCCCTGGGTGCGGCGATCGTCTTCCGGCACGTGGGTCTGCAGGAACTGCCGGTAGGAGTCCACCTGGATGGAAAGCAGATACGGAATATCCATTGCGCTCGGCAGCTTGCCGAAGTTCTTGCGGATGCGCTTCTTTTCAGTGTAGGTGTATGCCATGTCGTGTTCCCGGGTCCGATAAACCGCCGCGGCGGCAATTGTCAGGCGCAGACGCGCCCCGGAACGGCGGAAGCCGTCCGGAGTTCGCCAGTCTTGCCAGCCTTACTTGAGTTCAACAGTCGCGCCGGCTTCTTCCAGTGCTTTCCGCATCTCTTCAACTTCAGCCTTGGGCACCGCTTCCTTGACGGTGGAAGGCGCCCCATCGACCATTTCCTTGGCCTCCTTGAGTCCGAGCCCGGTGATCGCCCGCACCGCCTTGATGACATTGATCTTCTTGTCGCCAATGGCGGTGAGCACCACGTCGAACTCTTCCTTTTCCTCCGCCGGCGCCGCTTCGGCCACGGCGGCCGCGGCGGGAGCGGCCGCTACCGCGGCGGCGGCGGATACGCCGAATTTCTCTTCCATTGCCTCAACGAGCTGGACAACGTCCATAACTGACATTTCGGCAATTGCGTCCAAAACTTCCTGGGTTGACAGAGCCATTACTCCAATTCTCCTGGTTCTAGATCGTAAATTTCGCTGTTTGCGGTCAGGCGGCCTGCTTCCGGTCCCGCACCGCGGCAAGGGTTCGGGCCAGCCGCCCGGGGACTTCCCTGGCGGTGCGGGCAAGTCTGGTCACTGGCGCGAGCATGACGCTCATGAGCATGGACCTGGCCTGGTCCAGCGTCGGCATCCTGGCGAGCACGTCGATATCGCCGGGTGCAAGCAATCTGCCGCCAATGGACAGGGCCTTGATCTCGAAGTTGTCATGGTCGCCGGCGAAGTCCTTCAGCACCCGCGCCGCCGACCCGGGATCCTCCTGGGAGAATGCGAGTATCGTCGGCCCCGTGAGCGCTTCCTGAATACAGGCGAACTCCGTGTCCTCCACCGCGCGCTTGAGCAATGAATTTCGCACCACGCGCAGATACACCCGGTTTTCCCTGGCGTTGCGGCGCAAGGCGGTCATTTCTTCCACCGTCACGCCGCGGTAATCCGCAAGCACGGCGGACATGGCATCGCCCGCGGCCGCATTGACCTCGGCAACGATGCGCTTCTTGTCTTCGAGTCCAAGTGGCATGGTTCTGCTCCTGCCAGAATCTGGCGACCCGGGGGCCGCCGGTTTGCCCGGCGCAAACAGCGCCTGGTTGACAGGTGATTCGAATTCGAACCGGAGGTTCAAACTGGATCTCACCGTCTGCGCAGGAAATTAAGGCGCCAGCCACCTGGAGCCGCCTGCGGTCTTTGACAGTCTCATTGGGAACAAGGCCCCCAATGAAGCTCTCAATTCGTACGAACGATTCCGTTGAGGAATGTCCGCCGTCAAATGGCCAGGGAGGACTGGTCTATGACCAGGCCCGGGCCCATGGTCGAGGAAAGCACGACCTTCTTGATGTATATGCCCTTCGCCGAAGCGGGTTTGGCTTTTTTCAGATCGGCCAGCAGGCTTTCCAGATTCCTGCGCACCAGGGCGCCATCGAATCCGATGCGGCCGATGCCGCCGTGGACGATGCCGTTGCGGTCGGTGCGGTAACGCACCTGTCCCGCCTTGGCGTTGCGCACCGCGGACTCCACATCGGGGGTTACCGTACCCACCTTGGGATTGGGCATCAGCCCCCGGGGGCCGAGAATCGGGCCGAGGGCGCCCACCACGCGCATGGCGTCCGGCGAGGCGATGACCACGTCAAAATCGAGCTTGCCGCCCTTGATGGACTCCGCAAGGTCCTCCATTCCCACGGTATCGGCCCCGGCCGCGGTGGCCTTCTCGGCGTTGGCGCCCTGGGCGAAAACCGCAACCCGCACTTCCTTGCCGGTGCCTTCCGGCAGGGTGGTGGAACCGCGGACGACCTGGTCCGACTTGCGCACGTCCACCCCGAGATTCACCGCCACGTCGATGGACTCCCTGAAGCCGCCCGCGGCCACATCGGTGAGCAGGGCCACCGCGTCTTCCACGCTGTAGCTCTTGCCGGGAGCCGTTTTTTCCGCGATCTGTCGTTGTCTCTTGCTCGTTCTGGCCATATCACTCCACTCCTTCCACTTCGAGCCCCGCGCTGCGCGCGCTGCCGGCGAGGGTGCGCACCGCGGCATCCATGTCCACGGCATTGAGGTCCGGCATCTTGATATTGGCGATTTCTTCGAGCTGGGAGCGGTTGAGCTTGCCCACTTTCTCGGTATTGGGACGGCCGCTTCCCTTGGCGACGCCGGCGGCCTTGCGCAGCAGCACGGCCGCGGGCGGGGTTTTGGTAATGAAGGAGAAACTGCGGTCGGCATAGACGGTAATCACCACCGGTACCGGCAGTCCGGCTTCCATGCTCTGGGTCTGGGCATTGAAGGCCTTGCAGAATTCCATGATGTTCAGGCCGTGCTGGCCCAGGGCAGGGCCCACCGGCGGGCTTGGGTTCGCCTTGCCCGCGGGCACCTGCAACTTGACGTATGCCGCAATCTTCTTGGCCATCTGCTCTCTCCGACTTCTTTCAGTATTCTCTGAAAAATTCCCGTCCAGTCGCAGAGCATAGCTCTGCGCCGTTCCGGCCGCGCTCGAAGCTGCGCTTCGAAAACGCTTGCCTCCACCCCTGGAATTTTTCATTATCGCAAAACAAAAGCGTGGTTTTGTTTTGCTCCCGAATTCAATGGCTTACGCCATCGAATTCGGCGGCACTTCCATGTGCCGCAGGGAAACTCTGACTTAATCAGAGCTTCCCTCAGCTTTTCTCTATCTGGCCGAATTCAAGTTCCACCGGGGTGGGCCGGCCGAAAATGAGCACGGCCACCCGCAGCCGGCTCTTTTCGTAATTCACTTCTTCGACGGTCCCGGTGAAATCATTGAACGGGCCATCGGTAATGCGCACCATCTCGCCGGGTTCGTAAATCGTCTTGTGGGCCGGGGTTTCCTCGCTTTCCTCCATGCGCCGCAGGATCGCCGCGGCTTCCTGGTCGGAAATCGCCGCCGGCTTTTCCGCCGTGCCACCGATGAAACCCATGACCCGGGGCGTTTCCTTCACCAGGTGCCAGGTATCGTCGTTCAATTCCATATGCACCAGCACATAGCCCGGAAAGAACTTGCGTTCGCTCTTGCGCTTCTGCCCGGCGCGCATTTCGAGCACTTCCTCGGTGGGCACGAGCACCTCGTCGAAGCATTCCTTGAGCGGCGACCTTTCGATCCGGTCCCGCAGGGCCTCCATGGCGCGCTTCTCGTAGCCCGAAAAGGCGTGTACCACGTACCATTTCTTACTCATTGACGGTTCCAGTCCCCATCGTCCCGGCCGGCGGCCTTGGTCTTGCTAACTGATGATGCCGGAGATGATTCCGTTCAGGCCCCAGTCAAGAAACCAGAGGATGATCGCCAGAATGAAAATGACGATCAGCACGATGATTGTGGTCTGCACGGTTTCCTGGCGCGTGGGCCAGACCACCTTGCGGATTTCCACTCTTGCTTCGAGACAAAGCTCCACAAAGGCGCGGCCGCGATCTGTCTGTGCCGCAATCCAGCCGGCCGCGCCGGCAAGCGCCAGGAGCCCGACCGTGCGCAGCAGCAGGGATTCGGTGGAAAAATAGCTGTTGGCGTACACGCCGCCCGCGATTATCGCGGCGACGACCGCCCACTTGATCCAGTCCGCTCTGGCCTGATCACCTTGTTCTGACATGTATGTACGAAATCCGCCGACCTGCCGCCGGGCTCGCCCTGCACCGCAGGGCAATCAACTGTTGGCAGGCCAGGAGGGAATCGAACCCCCAACCTGCGGTTTTGGAGACCGCTGCTCTGCCAATTGAGCTACTGGCCTATTCGATGATCTTCGCCACGACGCCGGCGCCAACGGTGCGGCCGCCTTCGCGGATGGCGAAGCGCAGACCCTCGTCCATGGCGATGGGGGCGATCAGTTCCACATTCATCTTCACGTTGTCGCCGGGCATGACCATTTCCACGTCGCCGGGCAATTCCACGTTGCCGGTCACGTCTGTGGTGCGGAAATAGAACTGCGGTCGGTAGCCCTTGAAGAAGGGCGTGTGGCGACCGCCCTCTTCCTTGGTCAGAATGTAGACCTCAGCCTCGAATTTGGTATGGGGCGTGATCGAGCCGGGCTCGGCGAGCACCTGGCCGCGCTCGACTTCCTCGCGCTTGGTGCCGCGCAGCAGAACACCCACGTTTTCGCCCGCCCTGCCCTCGTCGAGCAGCTTGCGGAACATCTCGACGCCGGTACAGGTGGTTTTGGCGGTTTCCTTGATGCCGACGATCTCGACTTCCTCGCCCACCTTGACCACGCCGCGCTCGACCCGGCCGGTTACCACGGTGCCGCGACCCGAGATGGAGAAGACGTCTTCGATGGGCATCAGGTAGGGCTTGTCGATTTCACGCTCGGGAACCGGGATGTAGCTGTCCAGGGCTTCCACGAGTTTTTCCACCGAGGCGGTGCCGTGTTCGGAGTCGTCGCCTTCGAGGGCCTTCAGGGCGGAACCGATAATGATGGGCGTGTCGTCGCCGGGAAACTCGAAGGCGTCGAGCAGTTCGCGCACTTCCATTTCCACGAGTTCAAGCAACTCCTCGTCGTCGACCATATCTGCCTTGTTCATGTAGACGACGATATAGGGCACGCCCACCTGACGGGCGAGCAGGATGTGTTCCCGGGTCTGGGGCATCGGGCCGTCGGCCGCCGACACCACGAGAATCGCGCCGTCCATCTGCGCGGCGCCGGTAATCATGTTCTTGACGTAGTCGGCGTGGCCGGGACAATCGACGTGGGCGTAGTGCCGGTTGGGGGAGTCGTACTCCACGTGGGACGTGGCGATGGTAATCCCGCGTTCGCGCTCTTCGGGCGCGTTGTCGATCTCGTCGAATGCCTTGACCGAGCCACCGTAACGATCAGCGCAGATCTTGGTCAGCGCCGCTGTCAGGGTGGTCTTGCCATGGTCCACGTGACCGATCGTGCCGACGTTCACATGGACCTTCGTTCTTTCAAACTTTTCCTTCGCCATTGTTGCCTGACCTCGTTCTGTTACTGAAAACCGGAATCGCGGGTTCAGGACTCCCGCTCATCCGAATCGATGAAATAGTCCGCAAATGTGGTGCTCACATCCGGAGTTGAACCGGAGACCTCTTCATTACCAATGAAGTGCTCTACCTCCTGAGCTATGCGAGCCATTCGTTGCGCCGATGCCCGGATGCAAATTGGAGCGGGTAGCGGGAATCGAACCCGCGCAACCAGCTTGGAAGGCTGGGGTTCTACCTCTGAACTATACCCGCCGCCGGCAAATGCTCCGCCCCACAACTCAAATGGTGGAGGGGGGTGGATTTGAACCACCGAAGCTTACGCGTCAGATTTACAGTCTGATCCCTTTGGCCACTCGGGAACCCCTCCCAAATCAGAGCCCCAACCGGGCGCTTTCAGCCGATGGCTCTCACAGGGGGCGGCATTTTAGTGTAAATGTCCCGCGTGTGCAAACATTTCACAGGGATTTTCCCCAGCGCTCAATTCGGGGCTCCGGGCGGCGAAATCAGGCCATTGGGGAAGCTCGTCCCGGCCTTGCGGAACACGCTCAAGACGCACCTCGGCGGCATTGCTATCCTGGGGCACATACACGGTGGCTTCCAGT
This sequence comes from Pseudomonadales bacterium, assembly GCA_022819645.1. Taxonomy (GTDB): domain Bacteria; phylum Pseudomonadota; class Gammaproteobacteria; order Pseudomonadales; family Pseudohongiellaceae; genus UBA9145. The sequence continues at coordinate 3,805 of JAJEGU010000054.1, read as the reverse complement.
TCGTCACTGACCATGGCGGCGGCGAACTCGCTGGCCTCGAAAATGTCGGCGAACCCGGAAACGAAGAGGCAGATTCCGGCGGCCTCTTCCTGTATCCGCGCCCGGGTCTGTTCGCGCTCGGCGGCGCGGGACTCGCTGACGAGTTGCAATCCCGAGTCGCGCAGGGGTATCGGCTCGGGGGGTGATTGTGATCGGGGCGGGGCCAGCAGACTCCAGCCGAAATAGCCGAAGTTGAGCAACAGCAATACAACCGGCACGTAACGCATGGATCAGGCTCCGGGGTCGGGGTCGGCGCAGGCCAGGGCAAGCCCGTCGAGCACCAGTTCCGGCACGAGCAGCATCGGCCTCAGTTCGAGTTCCCGCAGCAACAGCGGCGCATCGCCCCCGCTGAGAATCAGCGTGACATCCGCCATATTCTCTCCTGTCATTCGCTGCGCCGCCACCTGTATCGCGCTGCACAGCATGAAAACCGCGCCGTTGCGAACCGCGGCGCCGGTGTCGTTGCCGGGGGCGCTGGATACGGCGCCGCTTTCCGCCGGCAATACGATGGCGGTATTTTGCAGCAGGCCGTACTGCGCTGCCCGCAAGCCCGGCAGGATGTATCCGCCCAGATGCAATCCGTCCGTATTGAGCATGTCGATCGTCAGCGCCGTGCCACTGTCGACAATCAGGCAACTGCCCCGGGCGCGCCGGTAGCCGGCAAGCATGGCCAGCCAGCGGTCGGCGCCGAGGCCGGCCGGATCCGGGTACTGGATACGCACGCCGCCACATTCCCGCAGCACTCGGGCGAAACGCGGCCGCAGATTCCACTTGCGCGCCAGCCAGGCGGACAACTCCGTTTCGAATTCGGCGCCGCGCACGCTGCAAACCAGAACCTGTTTCGGGGGTCCGGCATCGCCGAGGGCCGCATCCAGTCGGGACAGATTGGCAGCGATTGCCGCCGCCATGCCCCGCCAGCGCCATTTCAGGCTGCTGTTGCCGGCGTCGATCTCGAGAATCGCGGAATGGCTCACGGCTTTTCGACCGGGCCATCCCCGGAAGGAAATATCGCCCCGGAGACCAGCCTCTGCACTCCGCCCGCGGTGCGCAGCAGCAATGCGCCGCTTTCGTCCACTCCGGCGCAGCGCCCGATATGCCGGTCGGCGCCGGCCCGCACCACCACATCCTGCTGGAAGTAACGGTCGTGCCGGTTCCATTCCCGCTGGAAGCCGGCAAAGCCCCCTTCGCTGAAAACGGCGATGTATGCGAGCAGGCGAGTGAGTACCGCCGGCAGCAATCCGCTCCAATCCATATCGTCCTGGCAGATGGAAGCGATATCCACTGCGGGCTGGTCGATTTGCCGTATCAACTCCGGCGGGAAGCGCAGGTTGAGGCCGATGCCGATGACCACATGACGCTGCTTATCGGTGCCGTGGTTTTCCACCAGAATGCCGCCGAGCTTGCGGTTTCCGCCAAGCAGATCGTTGGGCCATTTGACGCTTGGGCCATGGACTTCGCAGTCGCCAAGCCCGGCGCGAACCGCCAGGGCCACTACCAGCCCGAGAGCCTGAATCCGATCCAGCGGCAGAGGCAGTTCCCGCACCAGGGAAACATACAGCCCGGCGCCGGGGGGGCTGATCCAGCGATGACCGCGTCTGCCCCGCCCGGCGCTCTGGGTGGCGGCGGCGAGAAAGCGGTTCCCCGCGGCGCCGCCCCGCAATCGGCGCAAGGCTTCGTCATTGGTGGAGCCGATTTCGTTGAAGGCGTGAATTTCGCCGAGTTCCCGCCGCAAATCCGGTGGCAGGTCCTTCATCAGCGAATGCAGGTCCGTTTCGTTCATGGCGCGGGGCTTCCCGGCGAGGCTGAATCCCCGCCGGGAAGCATGTCGGCTTATTCAGCGGATTCGATGGCCTTGTCCACTGCCGGCTCTTCCTCGCCGCGGCGGATTTTCGAGATCACCGAAGCCGCTTCCAGCATGACCACAATGCTTGCCGCCATGACCGCGAGGCTCAGCCCAACCAGTAGCCAGTTGCTTGAGCGGATGTAATCGAACAGATACCAGAGGCTCGCCCAGAACGCCACGATTACGATGAACGCCATTGGGGCCAGGGTGAACAGCGAAGGCCGCTTCAGCCGCATCAGATACACCGAAAGCACCAGCAGGGTGAGGCTGGCGAGAATCTGGTTGGAAGCGCCGAAAATCGGCCAGATCAACATGCCGCCATCTCCGGGATACTCGCCATTGGTGGCGCCGAAGGCCAGGGTCAGGCAACATCCCACCGCCACCAGGGTGGAAAGGTAATTGTTCTTGAGGAAACCGATGGAGTAGATATTTCCCCACTCCTGGATGATGTAGCGCTGCAGGCGCAGGCCAGCGTCCATGGTGGTGCCGGCGAACAATACCACCATCACCGCGAGCATGGTCTCGGAGAAGCTGAAGGGAATTCCCCAGCCCTCGGTAATCAGCGCGGCGCCGCCGGCGATGAAGGCGCTTGCCGCGCCGTCACCGAAGCCGGTATAGAGATTGCCCCATTCCACCGTGGAAACCGCATACAGCGAACCGGTCACGGCGGTGATCGTGATCAGCGCCAGGGAGCCCTCGCCCAGGGCGCCGAGATAGCCGACGAAGCGGGCGTCCTTCTCATTGTTCAATTGTTTCGAACTCGTGCCCGAGGACACAATGCCGTGAAAACCCGACAGGGCGCCGCAGGCGATGGTCACGAACAGGATCGGGACCAGCGGCGGCGTGCCTTCGGCAAGATTCTCGTTGATCATCGGCGCGGTGACGTCGGGCAGGGTGATGAAAACCGCGCTGTAGAGCACGATCAGGCCGAGCACAAGCTGGGCGCCGTTGATGTAGTCCCGGGGCTGCAGCAGTAACCACACCGGCAGCATCGAGGCGATACCGGCGTACATGAAGAGGATGATGATCCAGTTGCCATGAGGGCCCAGCAGGACGCCGTCCCAGCTATCCGCGGTTTCCACCGGCCACAGGGTGCCCAGGTAGATGGTGAAATAGAGGATGCCCACGCCAATCAGGGAGATGGCGAACAGATTCACCTTGCGCCGGATCAGCACCCCCACGGCGATGGCCACGGGAATCGCGGCCCAGGCGGGCACCACGGACGTCTCGATATCCACCATTTCGCCGGCAATGATGGTGCCGAATACCGCATTCACCATCAGCAGCAGCAGGAAGATCACCACCATGAACAGGGCCCGGGTGCGGGCGCCCACCACATCTTCCGACAGCGCGCCCATGGAGCGCGCATTGTGCCGGTTGCTCGCCCAGAGGGCGCCCATGTCGTGGACGCCGGCAAAGAATATCGACCCCAGAGTCACCCAGATCAGCGCCGGCAGCCAGCCCCAGTAGACCGCGATGGCCGGCCCGACTATCGGCGCGGCGCCGGCTACGGCGGTGAAATGCGAGCCCCACAGCACATACTTGTTGGTGGGCACGTAGTCCACCGCATCGTTAAAGCGATTGGCGGGGGTGACGTAGTCCGGATCAAGCCGGTAGATTTTTTCCGCGATAAAGCGGGAATAGACGAACCAGCCGAAAGCAAAGCCGACAAGCCCGAACACTACGATGAAAACCGAAGACATGAGGGAAACTCTCCTGATTCAGTTGGCCGAAGCATCATAGCAAGTACCCATTTTGCGAACAATTCCTGGGTGAGGCCCGGTCGGCGCAGCCGATAAGAAGCGAAGCTTCTTGAGGGCCGAACGGCTCGCCATGGATGGCGAGACCGGGGTCAGTCGAAGCCACAAAGGTCGCGCCAGGGATGGCATGCACAACCCGACCGAAGGCAGGTTCCCGGTCGGC
>JAJEGU010000013.1 GCA_022819645.1 Pseudomonadales bacterium | reverse complement strand
TTGGCGCTCCAACCTTCATGTCATTCTGCGCGAAGCAAAGCGTAGTCGCAGAATCTCTTGCAGTGGCCACACGATGAGATCCTGCGACTGCGCGCAGGATGACTGATACGAGCGCGCCCATTGCCATAGTGAGAATTGCTGCTCCAGTGCCCTGGCGCTTGACGAAAAGGTATTGCACTTATATCTTAATGGTAATATATTTCAGTGACAGTAGCAGGATGTGTCTGCTGACCCCGGGGCGTTACGCCGGGGAGAGGGCAGCCCAAACACATCCAGGTGCACAAGTCACACCGTATCGACAGGGGGTGAGCAAGATGAAAGGTGAAATCATGGCTTTGCGAAAAATCCTTTGCCTGGCGCTGGTCTCCGGCCTGGGCATCCCCGCCATTGCCCAAACGCAGGAGTCTGGGGGGGAGGATGAGCGAATCGAACTTATCGAAGTGATCGGCTATCGCGATTCGCTGAGAAAGAACCTCAGCATCAAGCGCGAGTCCGACACCATCGTGGACGCGGTGTCGGCCGAAGACATCGGCCAGTTCCCGGATATCAATGTCGCCGACGCCCTGCAGCGCATTACCGGCGTACAGGTGGAAAAGGACGAGCGGGACGGCGAAGGCGCCCGGGTGAGCATTCGCGGCACGGCGCCCCACCTGAACCTGGCGCTCCTGAACAATCAGCAGATCGCATCGGCAACCGCGAGCAACCGCCGCACCGAGCTCCGCGACCGCAGCTTCAACTATTATCTGTTGCCCACCGAGATTGTGGACACCCTGGAAGTCTACAAATCGCCGGAAGCCAATATCGACGAAGGCTCCGTGGGCGGCACGGTCATCGTCAGGACCCGCAGGCCGCTCGACGCCGACGCCAACTCCGGCGCCGTTTCCGCCAGATACTTCAATTTCGACAACGCCGGCGAGAACAAGCCGCATGTTTCCGGCCTGTACAGTTGGAAGAACGACGCCGAGACTTTCGGTTTCAATCTTGCCTATGTGCACCGGGACAGCGCCACGCTGATGGACTCCAAACGGAACACCGCCGGCTATTTCCGACCGACGGACTATGACTCCGACGGTGTCAACGAGCGCATCCCCGTTCGCATCGGCGCCAACCGCTACACCGCCGATTACAGCCTCGACACGCCATTCGTCACCTTGCAGTTCGCGCCCGGCGACGATCTCGACGTGACCTTCACGGCATTGAATTCAGTAACCGAACGCGAGTCCCAGGGGATCTATTCCTTTGGATTCTCCAGCCTTGCCGCCGCCCTTTCCCTGGCCGATATCCGCGCCAACAACCTCGTTGCCATCAGCGACGGCACCGTGGTTTCGGGCAATATTCCGGCGTGCTGCACCGCCTTCAACAGTCGCTCCAACCTCCAGGGCGCCACCTACGACACGGGTTTCTACCAGGACGAGGTGGAAACCACGGCCTTTGACATGGAAGCGACGCTCGAACGCGACGCCTACCGGGTCACGGTGCAAGCCGGCCACAGTTACGCCGACGGCCTGGCCATCGACAAGGCGGCCCAGTTCGCCGCGCTGTCGGGCATCGCCTTCGACCTGACTTCCGGCGTGATGGAATCCACGCTGGATGCGGGTCTCAGCCCCGATGACTACGAGTTTTTCTACTCCCACATCAACACCATCCGCAACGACTCCGATTCGACTTTCCTGCAGGCCGACACGGAAATCACCGTCAACAGCGATTTCTTCTCCAGCATCGAAGCGGGGGTCAAGTACCGCGAGTACAGCAAGGCCGCGAGCCGGGTCAAACGGGATTTCGTGGAGGAAGGCACATTGGCCCAGTTCGCCGGCACCGGAATCACCGAGTTCAAGGTCGGCGCCGTGCCGACGCAATTGTGGGGCTTTGACGTCGAAGCGTTTCAGCGCTGGCAAAACGGCATACCCGAGGTGGCGGGCACCGGGAACAGTTCGTGGAACGATCCCAATGACCGCTTCCAGGTGGAAGAGGAAGTGACCGCCGCCTATGTCAAGGGCAATTTCGAGACGGAAAACTTCCGCGGCAACCTCGGCCTGCGCGCGGTTGGCACGAGCACGACTTCCAGGGCCCGGCAATACGGCGGGGCCAACTTCAGCGCGGAACGCCGCGGCGCGGTGCAGGATGTGGCCATCGAAAACGACTATACCGACATCCTGCCCAGCCTCAACCTGAACTATGTGGGCTTTGACGATGTCATCCTGCGTTTTGCCGCGGCCAAGGTGCTGGCGCGGCCGAACTACGTCAGCATCGCTCCTTTCGAGACCCTCAACTGCGGCAGCAGGGGCTGCACCGGCTTCGAAGGCAACCCGGAGCTCGAGCCGTTTCGCTCCAATCAGTACGACCTGTCCGCGGAATGGTACATCGACGATTCTTCGCTGCTGGCGTTCGCGCTGTTCCACAAGGACATCGATTCCTACATCGATATCGAATCCTTCACCGCAACCCGGGACTATCGGACTCTCGACGACAGCGGCGCCAATGTCATTGAAGCCAGGGAATTCGCCCTGGAACGCCCGGTCAACGGCGAAGGCATCAGCATCCAGGGCTTTGAAATCAACTACCAGCAGGACCTGGGATTCGGCTTCGGCGTTACCGCCAACTACACCTATGCCGACGCCGACCTGAACCAGAGCGAGGCGCAAAGGGAAGCCGGCCAGGAACCCGTGCTGTTCGGGCATTCGGAGGACACCTGGAACGCAACCGCCTACTATGAGCAGAATGGCCTGGCGGCCCGCCTGTCCTATACGTTCCGTTCCGAGTATCCGTCCAACCATCTCCACGGAGCGAACATCCAGACATCGACGCAACAGGCCGGAACCGCCGACCTCGGGCTCGGCTTCGGCGTGAGCCGGGGCCTGATCGGTTACAAGGGCGACTTTGGCCAGCTCGATTTCAACGCCAGCTACAATGTGACCGACGATGTGGAACTGCTGTTCCAGGTGATCAACCTGACCGATGAGGAAATCCTGTGGTACGCGAGCAGGGAAAACCATACGCCGGATACTGGCCGTCCCATCGGGGTATACAACCACGGTCGCCGCTATGCGCTCGGGGTGAACATGAGGTTCTAGGGAAGCTCTGATTAAGTCAGAGCTTCCCTGCGGCACATGGAAGTGCCGCCGAATTCGATGGCGTAAGCCATTGAATTCGGGAGCAAAACAAAACCACGCTTTTGTTTTGCGATAATGAAAAACTCCACGGATGGAGTTTTTCAGAGAATACCTAGGGCAAGTCAAGCAACAGTCATCAAGGCGGAAACGCAAAGGCGGAAAAGTGAACAGCGGAAAAGCGAAAACGCGGCGCGGCGCCGCCAAGAGATTCAAGGCAACGGCCAGCGGCTACAAGCGCAAGTCCGCCAACCGGAGCCATATCCTTACCAAGATGACCACCAAGCGCAAACGCCACCTGCGCGGCGTATCCGGGGTGGACGCCGCCGATGTGAAGGCGGTCAAGCGCATGCTTGCCGGCAAGTAGTCAGCAACTTCCAGGAGAAAGAAAGTGCCGCGAGTCAAACGAAGCGTCGTCGCCAGACGCCGCCACAAGAAAGTGCTGGAGAAGGCCAAGGGCTATTATGGCGCCCGCAGCCGGGTTTTCCGTGTCGCCAATCAGGCGGTCACCAAGGCCGCCCAGTACGCCTACCGCGACCGCAAGACGCGCAAGCGCGTATTCCGCAGCCTGTGGATTACCCGGATCAACGCCCAGGCCCGGGAATGCGGCATGAGCTACAGCCGGCTCGTGGCCGGGCTCAAGAAAGCCAATATCGAAATCGACCGGCGTGTGCTCGCGGACCTCGCGGTGCGCGACAAGCCGGCGTTTTCCGCAATTGTTGACCAGGCGAAAGCCAATCTTGCCGCCTGATCCGGCCTGATTGGCGAATCGGGATGCGCCGCCATGCCGGATCTTGACGAACTCGCCGCGGAAGCGCTGACTGCCGTTGCCGGCAGCGGCGATGAAAAAGCCCTGGATGCGCTGCGGGTTCGCTATCTTGGCCGCAAGGGATTGCTTACCGCCCACCTGAAAAACCTCGGCGCCCTGCCGGCGGACCAGCGCCGCGCCGCGGGGCAGCGGATCAATCTCGCCAAGCGGCAACTCCAGCAGGCCATCGCAACCCGCCGCAAGGCCCTGGCCGAACTCGCCCTTGACGCCCGCCTGCGGGAGGAGCGAATCGATGTGACCCTGCCGGGGCGACGCCGGGCAGTCGGCGGGCTGCATCCGGTCACCATCACCCTGGACCGGATCACCCGGATCTTCCAGGTCGCCGGCTACGATGTGGCGGAAGGTCCGGAAATCGAAGACGAGTACCACAATTTCGAAGCCCTCAATATCCCCGCCAATCATCCCGCCCGGGCCATGCACGATACCTTCTACATTCAACCCGGCACGGTCTTGCGCACCCATACCTCGCCGGTGCAGGTCCACGTCATGGAGCGGGAGGAGCCGCCTTTTCGCATGATTTGCCCGGGTCGCGTGTATCGTTGTGATTCCGATCTGACCCATACGCCGATGTTCCACCAGGTGGAAGGCCTGCTCGTGGACCGGGAAGCGAGCATGGCGGACATGAAGGGAACCATCGTCGGCTTTCTGCGGGAATTCTTTGAAGAGCAGGTGAAAGTCCGCTTCCGCCCTTCCTACTTCCCTTTCACCGAACCTTCGGCGGAAGTCGACATGAGTTGCGTCGCCTGCGGCGGCAAGGGCTGCCGCATCTGCAGCCACACCGGCTGGCTCGAAGTCATGGGTAGTGGCATGGTGCATCCCCGGGTGCTGGAAATGTCCGGTGTGGACCCGGTCGAATACAGTGGCTTCGCTTTCGGGCTCGGCGTCGAAAGGCTCGCCATGCTGCGTTATCGGGTGGGTGACCTGCGGCTGTATTTTGAGAACGATGTGCGCTTTCTGCGGCAGTTTCACTAGCGCCGTAGGAATTCGCGAAAGCGAAAATTCGCTATCGCCGCGCCCCTGGCCGGTCGATTGAGGAGAATATTGGTGGATATGCAACGAAATCGAGTGGCCAGGGGCGTGGACGGGAGCGGATTTGCAGCCGTGAATTCCTGCGGCGCAGGCTCCTGACGATGAAGTTCAGCGAATCCTGGCTCAGGGAATGGGTGGATCCAGGCATGGATACCGCCGAATTGATGGAGCGCCTGACCATGGCGGGTCTGGAAGCCGGCGGCAGCGCCCCGGTCGCAGGCAAGTTCTCCGGCGTGGTGGTGGGCGAAATTCTTGCGGTGGAAGCACATCCCGCCGCGGACAAGCTTCGGCTTTGCCGGGTGGGCGACGGCGCCGGAACCCATGCCGTGATTTGCGGCGCCCCCAATGCCATGGCCGGCATGAAAGCGCCCTATGCCAGACCCGGCGCCCGCCTGGGTGGTTCGACCGGAGGGGAAAGGGAAATCTCCGCCGCGGCGATTCGCGGCGTGGAATCATCGGGAATGCTCTGTTCCGCGGGGGAACTCGGCATGGGGGAAGACGCCGGTGGCCTGCTCGCCTTGCCGGAAGACGCTCCGCCCGGCGCCGACATCCGCGAACTGCTCTCCCTGGATGACCACAGCATCGAGCTTGACCTGACGCCCAACCGCGGCGACTGCCTCGGCATGATCGGGATTGCCAGGGATGTGGGCGCCATGCTGGATTTGCCGGTTGCCAGAGCGGAAATCATCGAGGTCGAAACCCGCATCGAGGACGAGTTTCCCATACGCATCAGCGCCCCCAGGCAATGCCCGCGTTATCTCGGCCGGGTGATTCGCGGTATCAGGCTCGACGCGCAAACGCCCCTGTGGATGCGGGAAAAACTGCGCCGGAGCGGCCTGCGCTGCATCGACCCGGTAGTGGACGTTACCAATTTCGTATTGCTCGAACTCGGCCAGCCGCTGCATGCCTTCGATCTTGCAAAATTGCAGGGCCGCATCGATGTGCGGCTCTCCCTTCCCGGAGAGAAAATGACGCTTCTGGACGGCAAGGAAATCGAATTCGCCGAAAACACCCTGGTCATCGCCGATGCGGCCGGCGCCGTGGCCATGGCCGGCATCATGGGCGGCATCAAAACCGCGGTAAGTGAGCAGACCGTGGATGTGTTTCTGGAATGCGCCGCATTTTCCCCGGAAGCCATCGCGGGTCGCGCCCGGGCGGCGGGCATGCAGACCGACGCTTCCCAGCGCTATGAGCGCGGCGTGGATTACCGCTTGCAACAGCGCGCCATGGAGCGGGCAACCGGCTTGCTGCTTGAGATCGCCGGCGGCAAGGCGGGCCCGACCAGCGAGGCCCTGGGCGAGATTCCCGCAACCCGCAGGGTAAGCCTTGACTATGCCGCGGTGCGCCGGGTGCTCGGGGTGGAAGTGCCCGCCGCTGAAATCAAACAGATCCTGACCCGGCTCGGATTCGTGCCGTGCGGGGAAAATCGGGAGTCGCTCAGCGTGGAAGCGCCTTCCTTCCGCTACGATGTAGCCATTGCAGCCGACCTGATCGAGGAAGTCGCCCGCATCCACGGCTACGACAAGCTGCCCCTGGGCATGGGCCTCAACCGTCAGCGAATGGGCCAGGCGCCTGAGCGGCAAATCGAAACCGGAAGATTGCGCCATCATCTCGCCGCCCTTGGCTACCAGGAAATCATCACCTACAGCTTTATCGACCCGGGGCTCGCGGCGAGTTTCAGCGCCGTCGATACCGCGGCCGTTCGCCTGCAAAACCCGATTTCCAGCGATCTTTCGGTCATGCGGGGCAGTCTCATGCCTGGCCTGGTGCAGACCCTGCGTTACAATGTGAACCGGCAACAGGAAAACCTGCGGCTGTTCGAAACCGGTCTGGTGTTCGCCAGGGAAGGGGATGGATTTCGCCAGCAGGCGATGCTCGGCGGCCTGATCGCCGGAGCGCGTTCGCTGAAGAACTGGAGCGACAGCGACGCGAATGCGGATTTCTACGATGCCAGGGGCGACCTGGAAAGCCTGTTCGCCATTGGCGGCAAAAGTGCGGACCTGCGCTTCGTCGCCGCCGAATACCCCGGTCTCCATCCCGGTCAATGCGCGACGGTGATGTTGGCCGGCGAGACCGTGGGCCATGCAGGCGCCCTGCATCCGGCATTGCAAAGGGAACTCGAGTTGCCGCCCGCCTTTCTGTTCGAGACCCGCCTTGACGCCCTTTGCACCCGGCGGGTGCCCAGGGCGGGAGAACTGTCGCGCTTTCCCGCCACCAGCCGGGACCTCGCCTTCATCGTCGGCGAGGAACACGCGGCGGGAGACATCGAACTGCGGGTGCGCGAGACGGCGGGCCCCTTGCTCACAAGTCTTCGGGTGCTCGATGTCTATCGCGGCGGCGCGGTGCCGGAAGGTTGCCGCAGCATCGCCCTGGGCTTGACCTGGCGGCATCCTTCGCGCACTCTTGACGATGCCGAGGTTGAACGCATAATCAACAAGATTATCAAGGCGCTACGAGAAACATTCCAAGCAAGCTTACGCAACTGAACCGGGGACCCCCATGGCTGAAAAAGCGCTGACCAAAGCGGAATTGGCAGAACATCTCTATGAAGAAATGGGCCTGAACAAGCGTGAGGCCAAGGAAATCGTCGAGCAGTTCTTCGAGGAAATCCGCGTCTCGCTGGAAGACAACCAGCCGGTCAAGCTTTCCGGCTTCGGCAATTTCGAATTGCGCAACAAGAGTCAGCGGCCGGGCAGAAATCCCAAGACCGGCGAGGAAATTCCCATCGAGGCGCGCCGGGTGGTGACCTTCCGCCCGGGTCAGAAGCTCAAGTCCCATGTGGAGGGCTATGACGGCTACAACGAATAGTGATGAATAGCGCCGAATTGCCGCCGATTCCGCCCAAACGTTATTTCGCCATCGGCGAAGTCAGCGACCTCTGCGCTGTCAAACCACACGTGCTTCGCTACTGGGAAAAGGAGTTCCCCGGCCTGAAACCCGACAAGCGCCGCGGCAACCGGCGCTACTACCGCATGCAGGACGTGCTGCTCGTGCGCAACATCCGGTCCATGCTTTACGAACAGGGATTGACCATCGACGGAGCCCGGCGCAAGCTCAGCGAAACGAAGAAGGCGCCGGCAACCGTCGGTGCCGGCGAGATCAGCGCTCTCGCCCGGGAACTCGAAGAGGTGATCGGCCTGTTGTGATAGACTCTGCGCCGCGGGGATTCCTGATCGGTTGTCCTGGGAGCCTGCGCCGTAGGAATTCGCGAAAGCGAAAATTCGCTATCGCCGCGCCCCTGGCTGATCGATTGAGGCGAATATTGGTGGATATGCAACGAAATCGAGTGGCCGGGGGCGTGGATGAGAGCGGATTTGCAGCCGTGAATTCCTACGGCGCAGGCTCCTAGCTTTACTGAAAACGGGGCGTAGCGCAGTCTGGTAGCGCACTACACTGGGGGTGTAGTGGTCGTGGGTTCAAATCCCGCCGCCCCGACCAGTTTTCCGCTCAGGAACCCAGTTCCACCACCGGCTTGAATCCGCCCCAGATCATGCGCTTGCCATCGAATGGGGGTGGGTATTTTTCCGGGTCCCAGCGTTCGTCGTCCGCGGCGTGTTGCTGCATCTGCTTCATGCCGGCGTCCCGGGTTTCCTTGTCGGGCCATTCGATCCAGGCGAAGACGATGCTCTCGTCTTCCTTCGCCTGCACGGCCCGGCGGAAGTCGGTGAGCTTGCCGTCGGGAACGTCGTCATCCCAGCACTCCAGAATGCGTTTGGCGCCGAAGTCCATGATCAGGCGGTCCACAAAATCCGCGTGTTCGATGAACTCCTGTTTTTTGGCGGTGGGTACCGCGAGTACGAAACCGTCGATATAGGCCATGGATGATCTCCGCTTGTTCCGGGAAGGCGTACAATAGGCGTCTGAGTGTAGCAGCAATTCCGGCAAGACGGTTTTCCGTCATCCCGTGTTTCAGAGCAGGCGCCATGGGTAGAAGCAGAACCATTTTCGCGATGACGGCCATGGCATGGCTTGGTCTCGGCCCGGGGTTTTCCGCCGCCGCCCGGGATACCCTGCCGCCGCGGGATGTGAGCGGGGCAACCGTAACCGATGCCCGGGGGTTTCATCTCACCCAGCGATTCGCCAAACCCGGCGTCATCGCCGGCGGACACCTGCGGGTGAACTATCAGTTGGAGAACACCGGCCCGCCCCGCCCCGATGTCCGGCTGGAGATTTTCTTCCTGCTGGAAAACACCACGCTGGTTTCCGCTCCCGAAACCTGCCGGCACGGGCCAAGCCTTTCCGGGCAGGAAGCGCTTGCCTGCGATTTCGGTGAATTTCCCAGCGGAAGCCAACGCGCTTTCAGTATCACCGTGGCGACCTCGGCGAAGAGCCGCCCATCGGTAACCGCATCGGCATTTGCCGGCGAACTGCGGGCGGACGCAACGGCGCACGTGGTACACGACACCATCAGCGACAGCGACGGCGACGGTATCAGCGATTTCATCGAAACCCTGCGGCGAACCGATCCACAAAGCGCCGCTTCGGTAGACCGCCGGGAAGCCCGCATCGACGTGCTTGCCCTGTACACCGGAGCCGCCGCGAACCTCTACCCGGGCGGCGTGGAAAACCGCATCAATCACTTCTTCAACGTGGCCAACCAGGCCTATTTCAGCAGCGCGGCGCGGATTCGCCTGCGCCCGGTTCACTTCCAGAGAATCGTTTATCCCGCGGCGGCGCCGGCGGAAACCATGCTCGATGAATTGCTCCATGGCGGCAATTCGGCCTTCGCCGGCGTGAACCGTTTGCGGCAACGTTACGGTGCCGATTTCGTGGTCCTGTTCGACACCGCCAGGGGTGCGTCCCGCTGCGGTCTTGCCCCGGTGGGGGGATATGGCCGGCAAGGCGATTTCAGCGATCCGCGGGAGCAGGATTTCGGCTTTGCCTGGATTGCCATAGACTGCCCGGAAGACCTGGTTCTCGCCCATGAACTCGGCCACAACATGGGGCTGACCCACTCCCGTCGGGAAGATGGCGCCGGCGGCGCCTTCGACCATGCCACCGGATTTGGCGTAGATGGGGAATTCGCCACCATCATGGCAAGCCCGGCACGATTTTCCGTGCCTGAGCGCACGCCGGTATTTTCCAATCCCGAACTTTCCTGCGGCGGATTCGCCTGCGGTCGCCCGGTGGGAGAATCGTCCGCCGCCGATGCCGTGGCCGCGCTTGATATCGTGGCGCCGCAAATCGAGTTGTGGCGACAGACCGCCTTGCCGCCATTGCCCGCCATCCGCGGACAAAGCATGCTGGGCGGCGCCACGGCCGCCCGCCTTGCGCTGGCCGGACAGGTCAATGATGAACTCGCCTACGCCACAACCGTCAGGGAAGGAGACGTACTGCGCCTGCTTGCCGAAGTGGAGGTTGACCCGGAGCATATCGGACGGGTGGGTTCCTTCCATATCCTGATCACCGCCGACTCCGAGCAGTTTCACCAACTCGACCGGGAGATCGGCCTGACTCTATGGGACGGTACCCTGGGGAACTTGCGTTCGGCGACCTTCGAGCGGGAACTGCGCAGGATCGAGCGCTTCCACATCATCGACAACTATCAGGTTCCCGCCAATCTCGACGGAATCGAATTGCTGGTTTTCCTCGCCTACCAGACCGGCGGCGATATTGTTTATCGCCCGCAACCTCTTCGCCTGCTTTTCAGGGACTGAAGCCGCAGTCCGAATTGGACGGGGATGGGCCGATTTCCCGGCAACCATCCGTCAGACAATTCCATCCGCCGCCGTGCTACAATCCGCTTCCGGCAAGGGCGCCTTTCAGGCCCCGCCGGAGCCGCCGTTACATCAATACATAAAGCAGTCCAAGACACAGCCTTCCCATGCCGGAAACAGACCCGCAGGTTTCTCCTGTCGCGCTAGAAACCGAGATGCGAGAGTCCTATCTCGCCTATGCCATGAGCGTGATCGTGGGCCGCGCCCTGCCCGACGTTCGCGACGGTCTCAAACCCGTTCACCGCCGCGTGCTGTTCGCCATGCGGGTACTTTCCAACGATCACGACAAACCCTACAAGAAGTCCGCCCGGGTAGTCGGCGACGTGATCGGCAAATATCATCCCCACGGCGAAAGCGCCGTCTACGACACGGTGGTGCGCATGGCCCAGGATTTCTCCCTGCGCTATCCGCTGGTGGACGGCCAGGGCAATTTCGGTTCGGTGGACGGCGACCAGGCCGCCGCCATGCGCTACACCGAAATCCGCATGGCGAAGATCGCCCAGGAACTGCTCGCCGACCTCGACAAGGACACCGTCGACTTTTCGCCCAACTACGACGATACCGAGCAGGTCCCCGACGTTCTTCCCACCCGGGCGCCCAACCTGCTCGTCAACGGCTCCTCGGGAATCGCCGTGGGCATGGCCACCAATATTCCGCCCCACAACCTCACCGAAGTCGTCAATGGCGCGATCGCCCTGCTGGCGAATCCGGAAATCAGCGTCGATGAACTGATGGAGCATATCAGCGGACCGGATTTCCCCACCCGGGCCATTATCAACGGCAAGGCCGGCGTCATTCAGGCCTACCGCAGCGGCCGCGGCATGATCTATGTCCGCGCCCGGGCGGAGATCCTGCGCGACGAAAGCAGCGGCAGGGAAACCATCATCGTCAGCGAAATACCCTACCAGGTGAACAAGGCCAGGCTGATCGAGAGAATCGCCGAACTCGTCAAGGAAAAAAAGATCGAAGGCATTACCGAACTGCGCGACGAATCCGACAAGGACGGCCTGCGCATCGTCATCGAGTTGCGCAAGAACGAAATGGGCGAAGTGGTGCTCAACAACCTCTATTCCCATACCCAGATGCAATCGGGATTCGGCATCAATATGGTGGCCCTGGTGGACGGCCAACCCAAGCTGCTCAACCTCAAGGGCATGCTCGAAGCCTTTCTGCGGCACCGGCGCGAAGTCGTCTCCCGGCGCACCATGCATCTGCTCCGCAAGGCCCGGGAACGCGGCCATTTGCTCGAAGGGCTTGCCGTGGCGCTGGGCAATATCGACGCCGTGATCGAACTGATCAAGGCTTCGCCGACCCCGGCGGAAGCGAAAGACAAGCTGCTTGCCGCCGACTGGAACCCGGCCGGCGTACTGGAACTGCTTGGCAGGGCCGGCGCTGAAGCCGACGCCTGCCGCCCGGATGACCTCGACCCGGCCTATGGCCTGCAAACCCGGGGTACGGACGAAACCAGCGGCGGCTACCGCCTCTCGCCCGCCCAGGCCCAGGCGATTCTCGAGCTGCGCCTGCACCGGCTCACGGGCCTGGAACACGAAAAACTCGTCAAGGATTACCAGGACCTGCTCGGCAAGATCGCCGAATACGTGGAAATTCTCGATAATCCCGAGCGGCTGCTCGCAGTGGTGCGGGAAGAACTCGAACAGGTAAGGGAAGATTATGGCGACGAGCGCCGCACCGAAATCGTCGGCAGCCAGCACGACCTGACCATGGAAGACCTGATTGCGCCGGAAGACCGGGTCGTCACCATTTCCCATCTCGGCTACACCAAGACCCAGCCGCTGGCGGATTACAGCGCCCAGCGCCGGGGCGGCATGGGCAAGGCCGCCGCCACGGTCAAGGGCGAGGATTTCGTCACCCGGATGCTCATCGCCAATACCCACGACACCCTGCTGTGCTTCAGCAGCGCCGGCAAGGTCTACTGGCTCAAGGTGTATCAGATACCCATCGCTTCCCGCACCTCCCGGGGCAAGCCCATCATCAATGTCATACCTACCCTGGAAGAAGGCGAGCGCATCACCGCCATGCTCGTGGTGGAGGAATTCACCGGGGACCATTACGTCTTCATGGCAACCCGCACGGGAATCGTCAAGAAGACCTCCCTGTCGGATTTCGCCCGGCCTCGCAGCGTCGGCCTGCGGGCGATCGAACTGCGCGACGGCGACACCCTGGTTGGCACCGCCATTACCGATGGCAAGCAGGACATCATGCTGGTAAGCAACAGCGGCAAGACCCTGCGCTTTGCGGAATCCGCGGTTCGGCCCATGGGCCGCCAGGCCCGGGGAGTGCGCGGCATGCGGCTCAAGCCCGGCGCGGAAATGATCTCGCTGATCATTCCCGACGATGAAAAGCAGATTCTCACCGTCAGCGAAAACGGCTACGGCAAGCGCACCGACACCGGGCAGTTTCCGGTCAAGGGCCGGGCCAACCAGGGCGTCATCGGCATGATAACCAGCGAACGCAATGGCCCCGTGGTGGGCGCGGTGCAGGTGGACGACAACAATGAAATCATGCTGATTTCCGACAAGGGCACCCTGGTGCGCACGCGGGCGGCGGAAGTTTCCAGGGTCAGCCGCTCGACCCAGGGAGTCACCCTGATCAATCTCAAGGAGGGCGAGAAACTCGTGGGGCTGGAACAGATTGACGAGCCCGATGGGGTTGCCGGTCTCGACAGTGAATTCCCGGCGCCGGAACAGACCCACTGATCCTGACAGGCTCCCAGGGTGAAAAATGAAATCATCCCGCAAAATCGGCTATCTGGGTCCGCCGGGCACATTCTCCCAGGAAGCGGCCCTGCGCCAATTCGGCGAAGACAGCGAATTGCTGGAATGCCGCGCCATCGACGAGGTGTTCGCGGCGGTGGAGACCGAACAGGCCCTGCATGGCGTGGCGCCGATTGAAAACTCCACCGAAGGCGCGGTAAACCATACCCAGGACTGCCTGATCGACAGTCCCTTGCTGATTATCGGCGAGCAGGTGGTGCTGATCGAACATCATCTGCTTGCCGCGGAAAGTACAGGCAGCGGGCAAATCCATGCCATCGCCTCCCATCCCCAGTCACTGGCCCAATGCCGCAAGTGGCTGCTTGCCCACTATCCGGATATCGAATTACGCGAATGCGCGAGCAATGGGCAGGCTGCGAAACTCGCGGCGCAGGAAAGCGGCATTGCCGCCATCGCCGGCGCCATGGCGGGTCGGATTCACAATCTGAAGCCGTTGGCCGAGTCGATTCAGGACCAGGCCGGCAATCGCACACGCTTCGCCGTACTCGGCAGGGAAGCCGCGCCGGCCAGCGGGCATGACAAGACCAGTATCCTGGTGTACGCCGAAAACCGCCCTGGCGCCCTGTTCCGCGTATTGGAGCCCTTCGAGCGGCTCGGCATCAGCCTCAGCCGCCTCGAATCGCGTCCTTCCCGGGACCAGAAATGGGAATACATCTTCTTCATGGATTTTGCCGGGCACCGGCGGGATTCGGCGGTGCGGGAGCTGTTCCGGCGGCTCGGCGCCTGTACCGACGCCGTGAAGATTCTCGGCTCCTATCCCGTCAGCGCCTGAAATGAATAAAAACATTGCAATCATCGGGCTTGGTCTGATCGGAGGCTCCCTGGCGAAAGCCCTGCGCAAGCTGGATGCGTCGTTTTCGATTGCCGCCGCCGATTCGGATGACGGGGCGCTGGAGTTGGCCCTGGCCGACGGAGTGATCGGTCGCGCCGGCGCATTGGCTGAAATCTGCGCTGGCGCCAACATCGTGATGGTGGCCGTGCCGCCGCTTGCCGCGCCGGCTGTGCTCAGTGAAATCGCCCGCTGCGCGGGGCCGGAGACCGTGATTACCGATGTGGCCAGCGTCAAGTCGCATCTGCTGGCGGCGCTCGCCCCGCTTCCCGCCGGATTCCGTTCCCGCTTCGTGCCGGGACATCCCCTGGCGGGTTCCGAACAAAGCGGATATGGCGCCGCGCGGGCCGAGTTGTTCCAGGGCCGCAATGTGGTATTGGCGCCGCTGGAGGAAACCGCCCCGGAAGCTGTCGCCAAAATTCATGCCCTGTGGCGCGGTATCGGCGCCAATGTGCTCGCCATGAGCCCGGAACGTCACGATCGCATCCTGGCGCTCACCAGTCACCTGCCCCATGTGCTTGCCTTCGCCATGGCGGGCCTGCTGTCGCGGCGGGAAAACGGCGCCGGAGTTCATCATTACGCCGCCAGCGGTTTTGCCGATTTCACCCGTCTGGCGGCCAGCGACCCGGCGCTGTGGAGCGATATCCTGCGCGCCAATGCCGGCGCCACCGTGGCGGCGCTGGACGCCTTCGGCGAAGACCTGAAGCAATTCCGCGATGCCCTGGCGGAAGGGGACTGGCCCGCCCTTGGCGACAGCCTGCGGGCGGCGCGGCGGGCGCGGCGGGCGTTCGATCTCGCCAGGGGCGGACCGGAAACCAGTGATTCCGGGGGTGCAGCCCCAGAGCGCTGCTTCCATGTGCGGCCCGGCGGCGCGATTACTTCGGGCAGGATTCGTGTGCCGGGCGACAAGTCGATTTCCCACCGCGCCATCATGCTTGGCGCCCTGGCGGAAGGAGTCAGCCGGGTCAGTGGATTTCTCGAAGGCGAGGACGCGCTCCACACCCTGGCCGCATTCCGGGAACTCGGCGTGACGATCGTCGGCCCGGAGAACGGTCGCCTCACAATCTACGGCGCCGGCGCCAATGGTCTCAGGGCGCCGCGCAGGCCGCTCTGGCTCGGCAACTCCGGAACCGCCATGCGCCTGCTCGCGGGAATATTGGCGGGGCAGGGCTTTGCCAGTGAACTGCGCGGCGATGAATCACTCTCGCAGCGCCCCATGAATCGCATCGTCCAACCGCTTGCCGGCATGGGCGCCGTGATTTCCGCCGAAGACGGCAGGCCGCCTCTTCGCATCAGCGGTGGCAAGCTGCGGGGTATCGACCATGCCATGCCGGTTGCCAGCGCCCAGGTCAAATCCTGCCTTTTGCTCGCCGGCCTGTTCGCCGAAGGCCATACCACGGTGCGCGAGCCGGGCCCCTGTCGCGACCATACCGAACGCATGCTGCGTGGATTCGGTGTGGAACTCGATACCAGGTCAAGGCCGGGGGCGGCAAGCCTCGCCGGCGGCCAGACTCTCAGCGCCTGCGACATCGATATTCCCGGTGATATTTCCTCCGCCGCGTTTCTCATGGTGGCCGCCGCCATCAGCCCGGGCGCCAGCCTCACGCTGGAGCATGTGGGGGTCAATCCCACCCGCACCGGCGTCATCGATATTCTGCGGCAAATGGGCGCCGATATCCGCCTGCACAAGCCGCGTGAATCCGGCGGCGAACCGGTGGCCGATATCGAAGTGCGACAACGACCGCTTCGCGGCGTGGATATCGGCGCGGAACAGGTGGCCCTGGCCATCGACGAATTTCCGGTCCTGCTCGTGGCCGCGGCCTGCGCCGAAGGCGAGACCCGGATCCGCGGCGCCGGCGAGCTTCGGGTCAAGGAAAGCGACCGCATCGAAGCCATGGCCGAGGGCCTCGGGATTCTCGGCATTGAACACGAGACCTTCCCGGACGGCATCCGAGTTACCGGCGGCGAGTTCGGCGGCGGCATCATCGACAGCCGCGGCGATCATCGCATCGCCATGGCATTCGCCATCGCCGCCCTGCGCTGCCGGCAGGCGATCACCATCCGCAATTGCGCCAATGTGGCGACTTCCTTTCCCGGATTCGCCGCGCTGGCGCGGCAGACGGGGCTCGACATCAGCGAGGAGGACGCCGCCACGTGAGCAAGGCGCCGGTCATCACCATCGACGGGCCTTCCGCCACGGGCAAGGGCACGATTGCCGGCCTGGTGGCGAAGGAACTCGGTTACCGCCTCCTCGACAGCGGAGCGCTGTATCGCGTGCTGGCGCTGGCGGCCTGCGAGCAGGGAATCGATTTGGGAAATGGCGCGGCGATCGCAAGAATGGCGCCCGGACTGAAGATTGCATTCCCGGGAAACGGCCGGGTCAGCCTCGGTGGCCGCGATGTCAGCGGCGAGATTCGAACCGGAGCGATGGATGAAAGCGCCAGCCGCGTCGCGGCGCTTGCCGAAGTGCGCCGGGTTCTTCTGCCTGTGCAGCACGGTTTTCGCAGCTCCCCCGGTCTCGTCGCCGAAGGCCGCGACATGGGAGCGGTGGTTTTCCCCGACGCAAAATACAAGTTCTTCCTTACCGCAAGCCCGGAAATCCGCGCCGGCCGTCGCCACAGGCAGTTGCTTGACAGGGGGCTCGGTGCTAGACTGCCCGACCTTTTGCGGGACTTGCGGGCCCGGGACCGTCGCGATGAACAGCGAAGCATATCGCCCCTGCGACCGGCCGAGCGGGCAATCGGGATCGACACTTCGCAATTGACCATTGCCCAGGTGGTGGATCGGATCATGCAAGTCATGCGGGGCCGTTGCCAGGGCAGCGGCTGACCGCGAAAACAGACCCAGGCGTCCTTTCGAAACTTCGGCCAGCATCGGCTTCGAATGGACCAGACCAACAGAGCCGCATACTGGCGTGCGGTGGAGGGAAGCGGCGCTCCTGCGAGCCGTCCATGACAACTGGTAATTCCATGGCTGAAAGTTTTCAGGAACTGTTTGAAGAAAGTCTGCACAATATCGACATGACCCCCGGCGCCATCGTCACCGGCACCGTGGTGGAAATCGATACCGAATGGGTAACCGTCAATGCCGGGCTGAAGTCCGAAGGCATCATCCCCCGCAATCAATTCGTCGATGAGGAAGGCGATTTCAGCCTCTCGGTGGGCGATGAGGTCAGGGTGGCGCTGGAAAGCGTCGAGGACGGTTTTGGCGAAACCCGGCTGTCCCGGGAGAAGGCCAAGCGCGCCGAATCCTGGCTCAAGCTCGAGGCGGCCCATGAATCCGACGAGCCGGTTTCCGGCTTCATCAGCGGCAAGGTCAAGGGTGGTTTCACCGTCGACCTGAACAATATCCGCGCCTTTCTGCCCGGCTCGCTGCTTGATGTGCGGCCGGTCCGGGATTCCCAGCACCTGGAAGGCCAGCAACTGGAATTCAAGCTGATCAAGCTCGACCGCAAGCGCAACAATGTGGTGGTTTCCCGCCGCGCCGTGCTGGAATCGGTCAGTTCCGAAGAGCGCGAAGCCCTGCTCGAGCGGCTTGAGGAAGGCATGTTCATCAAGGGCGTGGTCAAGAACCTCACCGAATATGGCGCATTCGTCGATCTCGGCGGGGTGGACGGTCTGCTGCACATTACCGACATGTCCTGGAAGCGGATCAAGAATCCCTCGGAAATCGTCAATGTCGGCGACGAACTCGAAGTAAAGATTCTCAAGTACGACCGCTCCCGCAGCCGCGTTTCCCTGGGCCTGAAGCAGATGGGGGAAGACCCCTGGGTCGCCATCAAGAAGCGCTATCCCGTGCACACCCGGGTCCCCGCCGTGGTCACCAATGTCACCGATTACGGCTGTTTCGCGGAACTCGAAGAAGGCGTGGAAGGCCTGGTGCATGTTTCCGAAATGGACTGGACCAACCGCAATATCCATCCCTCCAAGGTGGTGCAGCTCGGCGATGAAGTCGACGTCATGGTGCTCGATATCGACGAGGAGCGCCGCCGCATTTCCCTGGGCATCAAGCAATGCCACCAGAACCCCTGGGAACGTTTCGCCGAAGCCCATGGCAAGGGCGACCGCATCAGCGGCGCCATCAAGTCGATTACCGATTTCGGGATTTTCATCGGCCTGGAAGGCAATATCGACGGCCTGGTGCATCTGTCCGACATTTCCTGGGACGAATCCGGCGAAGAAGCCGTGCGCCGTTTCAGCAAGGGACAGCAGATTGAAACCGTCATTCTCTCCATCGACCCGGAGCGCGAGCGCATTTCCCTTGGCATCAAGCAACTCGGCGATGATCCTTTCGCGGACTACATCTCGGCCAACCGTCCCGGCAGTATAGTCAAGGGGACCGTGGTGTCGGTGGAGGCCAAGGCCGCCATGGTCTCGCTCGGCGAAGACATGGAAGGCCTGCTCAAGGCCTCGGAAATCAAGCGCGAGAAAATCAAGGACGCGCGCCAGGAATTGCAGGAAGGCGCCGAAGTCGAAGTCAAGATCGTCGGCGTGGACCGCAAGAACCGCGTGCTGAACCTTTCCATCAAGGCCATCGAACTCGATCAGGAAAGGGAGGCGGTGAAGCAGCACAAGAATCAGGAAGCGGCGGAAGTTTCGCCGGGCACCATTGGCGGCCTGATCAAGGCGCAGTTGAAAAAGGGAAGCTGATGACCAAATCCGAATTGATTGATCGCATCGCCGCAAAGCAGGACCAGCTCTCGCCCAGGGATGTGGAACTCGCCGTCAAGGCAACCGTTGAGCACATGGCCTGGGTGCTGTCCCAGGGGCGGCGGATCGAAATTCGGGGTTTTGGCAGCTTTTCCCTGCATTACCGGCTGCCCCGGGTGGGCCGGAATCCACGCACGGGAATTTCGGTCACCCTGCCCGGCAAACACGTCCCGCATTTCAAGCCCGGCAAGGAACTGCGCGAGCGGGTAAACCGGCGGATGCTGGAAGAAAACCGTCTCCGCGTCTGAACCGGAACCGGCGGCCACCGCGCAGATGCGAACGCTCAAGCGATTGCTGGCGGGATTTTTCGTAATCTGCGTATTTGTCGCCGCCGTGGTCTTCGCCTGGTACAACCATACTCCGGTAAGCATCGGCATTGGCGACTGGCGTCTGCCGCCCCAGGCGGTTTCCATCTGGATCATGGGCGCCTTCGTTGCCGGCGGCCTGCTGGGCCTGCTGCTGGGCCTGCGGTTGTTTCAGGGCCTGCGCCGCAACGGCCGGGAGCGGCGGCTGAAGCGGCAACTCGCCGCCGCAAGACAGGAGGCCGAAAGCCTCAGGGCCGGTGATGAGGGAACAGAGCGGGCATGAGCCGACAAGATTCCAACTCCCGGGACGAAAAGCGAATCATCGTCGCCCTGGATTTTGCCGATGAAGCCGGGGCCCTGCGCCTGCTGGACCGGCTCGACCCGGCAAAATGCCGGGCCAAGATCGGCAAGGAGCTGTTCACCGCCTGTGGACCCGGCCTGCTGCGGCAGGTGCATGAGCGGGACTTTGAGATATTTCTCGATCTGAAGTTTCACGATATTCCCAATACCGTGGCCGGCGCCGTTGCCGCCGCCGCCGGGCTTCCCGGCGTATGGATGCTCAACGTGCACGCATCCGGCGGCAGGGCCATGCTGGAAGCCGCGGTGGCGGTCGCGAAAGCGGCCCGTGGGGAAAAGAGCCCCCGGATCGTTGGCGTAACCGTGCTCACCAGCCTGAATGACGGGGATCTGGCGCAGATTGGCCTGGCCACCGGGAATGCCCGGGATCAGGTGCTGCGGCTGGCCCGGCTCTGCGAAAGCGCCGGTCTCCATGGCCTTGTCTGTTCAGCGGCGGAGGCCGCCATGCTGCGGCGCGAACTCGGCCCGGAGATGTTGCTGGTCACTCCCGGCATTCGCCGGCCAGAAGATTCCCCGGAGGATCAGAAACGGGTCATGGGGCCCGCCGAAGCCGTTGCCGCCGGCGCTGATTATCTCGTGGTGGGGCGCCCGATTGCCCGGGCGAAAGACCCGGCGGCGGCGCTGGAAACTTTCTGCAGCGAAATTCATGGCAATTTGCCGAATCTGTCCTAGGCTTTGGTCGCAGTCGCCGGACGGAATCGCGAAACCCCGCGATTCCACTTTCGAGGCTGTTTCCATTTCCAACTTCAGATGAGGATACGATCATGAAACCGAACCGCTGGTTTGCCACCGCGATTTTCCTTTTCAGCCTGCTTGCCGCTCCCCTGAGCCTGGCCGCCGAAACCCCGGCGGCGGATTCGGGGGAAGTCGCGCGAATCGACATCAACTCCGCCGACGCCGCCGCCATTGCCGCGGCGCTGGACGGCGTGGGCCTGGTCAAGGCTCAGGAGATTGTCGCCTACCGCGAGATGTTCGGCGCCTTCCAGTCCGTGGAGGAGCTGATGGAAGTGAAGGGAATCGGCCCCGGCACCCTGGAAAGGAACCGGGAACGAATCGCCCTGGAAAGCGAATAGTCGCAAGCTGCTTGCAGACGCTCCCGAAAACCCCGGGAGCGTCTGGATTTTTCGAATCCGGGATTTGTCGAAGCCCCAAAAGCCGCGCAATGGATGGCGTAAGCCATTGAATTCGAGAGCAAAACAAAACCACGCTTTTGTTTTTCAGAGAATACAAAGAGATTCTGCGACTACGCTTCGCTTCGCGCAGAATGACATGAAGCTTGGAGCGTCATAATGAGATTTGCCGGAAGGAGACAGAATGAATAACGGAGAAGGGTGTGCGCCGGGGTATAATCGCGGCTTTTGCCGGGCTGCTCGATGCTGCTTGCCGCCGTTCTCACCGGGTTGTTCCTTGCCGCCTTGCTGTTGACCGGCTCCATTCGCCGGATCGCCCTGCAATGGAGCGCGCTGGATGTGCCGGTGGCCCGCAGCCTCCACGAGGAGCCGATTCCCGTGGGGGGCGGACTGGCCATCGCGCTGCTATTTCTGCTGTATGCGATGGCCTGTTGGCGTTACGGGCTGTTGGCGGATTCCCACTTTCTTGCCCTGGCGGGGGGCGGCGTTATCGTGGCCGGGGTCGGCCTTTTCGATGATCTGCGCAAGCTGCCGCTTTCCCTGCGGCTTTTTTTGCAGTTTGCGGCGGCTGCCTGGGTCTTGCTCTGGCTGGCCACACCCCAGCCGGTGGATTTCCTGTTTTTCGTCATTGCCAACTCGCTGCTGCTCAACACCCTCGCCGCGCTGTCGCTGGTATGGCTCATCAATCTCTACAACTTCATGGATGGCATCGACGGGCTGGCAGCCACGGAACTGGTTTTCATCACCGTACTGGGTTTTCTCCTGGGGGTGATGTTCGACGATATGGCGCTCGGTCTGCTCAGCGGCGGCCTCTGCGCCGCCGGCCTGGGCTTTCTCGCCTGGAACTGGCCGCCGGCGCGGATCTTCCTGGGCGATGCGGGGAGCGGGTTTATCGGATTCAGTCTCGGCGTGCTGGCTTTGCTGAGCCTGGACGAGGGCGGCACCACGGTATGGACCTGGCTGTTGCTGCTCGGGGTTTTCGCCACCGACGCCACGGTCACCCTGCTGCGTCGCATCTGGCGGGGCGACAAGTGGTACGAAGGGCATTGCTGCCACGCCTACCAGCATGCCGCCCGGAGATTCGGCAGCCATGGCAAGGTTACCGGGGCGATTCTCGCGGTCAACGTTTTCTGGCTCGGGCCGCTTGCATGTTTGTCGGTATTCCAGCCACAATGGGGTATGCCGCTGACCTTGCTGGGACTTGCGCCACTGGCCTCGCTCGCCTGGAAGCTGGGGGCCGGCATTCCCTCTGCCGGGCGGTAACATGCATCTGTACAACTTTCCACTTTCGCGCTCGGTCAAGCTGATCGGCCTGCTGCTGGCGGACACCGCCATGCTGGTGGTCGCGCTGTCGCTCGCCTTTGGCCTGCTCGGTTACGACTTCGCCGCCCAGAACCAGCTTTTTTACGCCTATCTCTCCGCGGCGGTGGCCTGCAGCCTGCTGGTTTTCGTGCGCGTGGGCGTGTACCGCGCCCTGGTACTGTATCTGGGCCTGCAATTCGTCGTCCAGTTGCTGAAGGCGGTGAGTTTTACCGCCTGCCTGGTGGCGGCGGCGTGTTTTCTGTCATTGCCGCCGGAATCGCTGGACTATTCGCTGTTCCCCATATTCTGGATGCTCGCCCTGCTGCTCACCGGCGGCAGCCGCTTTCTGGTCAAGGTCATGACCCAGGCGCTGATTCAGAATTTCCGGCCCAAGGAGCCGGTCATCATCTACGGCGCCGGCTCGTCGGGCATGCAGTTGCTGGTGGCCCTGCAGAATGGTGAGCAGTACCTGCCGGTGGCTTTTGTCGATGACAGCCACCGCATGATCGGCAGTACCGTCCACGGCATTCGCGTCTACAGCCCGAACTCGCTGTATGAACTGATCGAATCGTATTCGGTGCGCCAGATTCTGCTGGCGATCCCTTCGGCCACCCACGCCGAACGCAAGGAAATCATCAACCGTCTGGAACATTTGCCGGTGCATGTGAAAACCGTGCCGGACCTGTTCGACATGGTTTCCGGCAAGGTGGAAGTGCATGAAGTGCGCGAAATCGATATCGAGGATCTGCTCGGCCGCGATATCGTGCCCCCGAGCCAGCGTCTGCTTGGCGCCTGCATCACCGCCAAATCGGTGCTCGTAACCGGTGCCGGCGGCTCCATCGGCTCCGAACTGTGTCGTCAGATCGTCAATGCGGGGCCGACCCGGCTGATCATGCTCGACCTGTCCGAAATCGGCCTCTATGAGATCGAAAATGAACTGCGCAAGCGACTTGACGCCAGCGAAAGCGGCGCCCGAATCGAAGTTGTCGCCTTGCTCGGTTCGGTCTGCAACCGGCCCCACATGGAAAACCTTATCGAAACCTTCGGCATTGAAACGGTGTATCACGCCGCCGCCTACAAGCAGGTGCCCATGGTGGAGAAGAATATTTTCGAAGGCGTGGCCAACAATGTCTTTGGCACCCTTGCCGCAGCCCGGGCGTCACGAAAGTTCGGGGTAAGCGATTTTGTGCTGATTTCCACCGACAAGGCGGTGCGACCCACCAATTACATGGGTGCCACCAAGCGTCTCGCCGAGCAGGTTCTGCAGGCCATGGCCCCGGACGAGGGCGAAACCAAGTTCAGTATAGTGCGTTTTGGCAATGTGCTCGGCTCCTCGGGCTCGGTGGTGCCCCTGTTCCGCCGCCAGATTGCCTCGGGCGGCCCGGTGACCGTGACCCATCCGGAAGTCACCCGCTATTTCATGACCGTGCAGGAGGCCGCCCAGCTTGTGATCCAGGCGGGCTCCATGGCCACCGGCGGCGATGTTTTCGTGCTCGACATGCACGAGCCGATACAGATCGTCGAGCTCGCGCGGAAAATGGTCCACCTGATGGGCTATGACGTGCGGGACCCCAATACCTACCGCGGCGATATCGCCATTGAATACAGCGGCCTGCGGTCCGGCGAGAAGCTCCACGAGGAGTTGATGATCGGCAAGTCGGTCACCGGCACCGAGCATCCCAAGATCATGCGGGCCGAAGAGGACAGCCTGCCCGCGGAACAGCTCAATCCCATGTTGCAACGCCTTGAGCGGGCCTGCCTGAACTACGATTTCCGGGAATTGCGGCAGGTGCTGAAGGAAGCCGTCGACGGCTTCGACCCGAAGGAAGAAACCATCGACCCGCTCTGGACGACTCCCCGGGAAACTCCCCAATCCGCCCCGGCCCAGGAAAACGTGCGCCGCCTGTTTCAGAAGTAAGGTGTTTCCGGGAGGAGTTTTGGGGGATATCTCTTGATATTCAGGATAACCCGGGAGTAGGCTCATGATTCACCTGTTGCTATGATATGGAGGGGAATGGCAAGTGGAAGCCATGATGGAGATGCTCCGGACGAATGCGCCGGTCGCGGCGATGTTCCTGCTCGCGGTGCTCTACCTGAGCAACGAGAATCAGGAAATCCGCGCCGAAATCGCCGACCTGGGCGAACGGACGTCGAGGGACATCGCGGCCCTGAGCGAACGCCTGGCTCGGGTTGAAACAAAGGTCGAGTACAACGAGCAGCGTCTGATCAGAATCGAACAAATCCTCGACGGCCTGCAAAGATTCGATATGCCGGAAACGGAATCGCCGAACTGATCAACCCGCGATATTCATTTGCAGTAATTCTCATATTGACGCTCCAGCCTTCATGTCATTCCGCGCGGAGCGAAGCGCAGTCGCGGAATCTCATGCAGTGCCCCCCCACCCCCAAGGAGATTCTGCGACTACGCGCAGAATGACGGGGATGTCGGCTTCCCGGCGATTGACGCTTGCGGGAATTGGAATTAGTATACGCCGCTTCCGGGGGAGCCCCGGAATTGCCCAATAGCTCAATGGTAGAGTAGGTGACTGTTAATCACTTGGTTCCTGGTTCGAGTCCAGGTTGGGCAGCCAGTTTTTCCAGTCGTCTGAACCCTGCCCGCCGGCGTCGCGGTCACCTCGAAGCGCCGGCGGAACGACAATTCCGGAGTACGATCATGCGATCCCTGCTTGCTTCCCTTCTGCTCGGACTGACCCTCGGCTTCGCCTCTTTCGCCTCGGCCCAGGAAGCCGAAAACAATCCTGTGGTGGTCATGGAAACCAGCCTGGGAACCATTGTGATCGAATTGTGGCCGGATCGGGCGCCGGTGTCCGTGGAGAACTTCCTGCGATATGTGGACAACGAATACTTCGACGGACTGATTTTCCATCGGGTCATTTCCGGATTCATGATCCAGGGCGGCGGCTTCGACGCGGACATGGTGCAGAAATCCACCTACGACCCCATCGTCAATGAGGCCAGGGCCGATGTCCCCAATGATCGCGGCACCATCGCCATGGCGCGCACCAGCGACATCAACAGCGCCACCAGCCAGTTTTTCATCAACCACAGCGACAACGACTTCCTCAATCACACCGCGGAAACCCGGCAAGGATTCGGCTATGCGGTATTCGGCGCGGTCATTGAAGGCATGGACGTGGTGGACGCCATCGCCGCGGTGGAAACCCACACCCACCCCCGAGGCTTCGGCGACGTCCCGGTAGAACCCGTAACCATCCTCACCGCCACCCGCCGCTGATGTACTGCCTCCCACCCGCGCGGCCCGGCCTAATCGAAGCTATTCAAATTCACCTCCCAACTGACTACAATATCCGCCAGTAACCTTGTACACGCGGGGGCACGGAAAGCTCTGGACTGCGCCGGGGGCGATGATGGCGGTATTCGGGTACTTTGCCTATTCCGCTGCGGAAATGAAGTTTCCCGCCGGGGAACTGGAAAAGCGGCAGAAAGCCCAGCAACGAAACATCAAGCGTTATTGCCGCAAACAGGGCTGGGAAATCGAGGAGATTTTCAGCGACCTTGGCGGCAAATGGTCGGTGGCATTCGCTGAGCGGCGCGAATCAGGACGCCTGCTTGAGAAGCTCAAACGCGGCGATATCATCGTTTGCCAGTCACTTGAGCGGATGTTCGGTTCCACCGGCGAAGTCAGCGAGATGCTCAAACTGCTGCGTCGCCGGCGAATTCATCTGTATGTCGCTTCCCTGGACAGCGAAGTGACCAAAGAAGAATGCCTGCTGCCGCTCGACCGCCTGCTGGAGTCGCTGGCTTCCATCGATCATCGCCGGGGCGCCGAAAGAATTCGCAATATCAAGGCCGGCCAGAGAAGGAAAGGCAGGTATCTCGGCGGCAACCGCCCCTTCGGTTACATGGTCCACGAGAGCGGACGCCTGATCGAAAACCCCATGGAGCAGAACATGATCCGCCGCATCGTCTACCTGCGCGAGATCGGCTGGTCGTTGCGCATTATCGCCGAAAAGGTCAGTACGCCGGCAACGCCCATCAGCTTCAAGACCGTCCAGCGGGTATTGCAACGCGAAGCCGAAAACTCCTGAAACCCCCGCGGAAGCCAACGGAAAACCGACCCATGCGAGGATTGTTTCCACTGTTTGTCGGCCTGCGCTATTCGGTGGCGCGCCGGGGCAATCTGCTGCTGTCCTTCGTTACCCTCATGTCGATGCTCGGCATCGCCCTTGGCGTGATGATCCTCATTGTGGCGCTGTCGGTGATGAATGGTTCGATCGGCGTATTGCGGGGCGAGGCGCTCAAGGCCGTGCCCCATGTGACGATTTCCGCCAGCGAAGGCGAGCTGGATTGGCGGGCCCTGGAAGAAACGGCCCGGGAGCATCCTGAAATCCTTGCGAGCGCGCCTTTTGTGGAAGGCGAGGCGGTGCTGCGCTTCCAGGGCGAGGATGTGTTCGTGCGCCTGCGCGGGGTCTTGCCGGAGCGGGAAGCCGATGTGCTCGACGTGGCGGAAGCGGCGGACGCCGAACGCTTTGCCGCCATGGCCAAATCCCCGGACGCCATGCTCCTCAGCGCCCGGCTTGGGGCCCGGCTGGGCAGCTATCCCGGCGAGGAAGTTTCGCTCGTTTCCCTGGCCGCCCTGCTCAATCGCTCGCTTGATGGCAGCCGGGGCTTTGCCATCAGCGGCTTTGAAGATTTCGGCATCTACGGGGAAAGCAACATCGTGCTGCTGCATCTTGCCGGGGCCGGGGAGGTATTGCGCGAAGACCCGGGCGCGAAGCTCAGGCTGCGGCTCAAGGTCGCCGATGTCATGGCCGCCCGGCGCATCGCCGAAGAAGCATTCGCGGAAACGCCAGGGCTGGAAATTCTCACCTGGCAGGAAGAGCAGGCGAGCCTGTTCAATGCCCTGGCCATGGAAAAACTCGTCACCACCATCATGCTTCTCGTCATCGTGCTGGTGGGGGCGGTCAATATCGTCTCGACCCTGGTGATGGTGGTGGCGGACAAGAGCGCCGATATCGCCATCCTGCGCACCATGGGCGCCGGCGCTTCCGGCATACTCGGCGTCTTCGTCGTCCAGGGCATGGTGGCCGGCGTGGCGGGAACCCTGGCCGGCGCCGGGCTTGGCGCATTGCTTGGCCACAATATCACCGCCATCAGCCAGACCCTGGAACGCTGGCTTAACGCCTTGCCCCGGCAGGACGAGGTCTATCTGCTGTCGCATCTGCAGACCCGGGTAGAGCCGCTGGAAGTATTGCTCATCTGCCTCGCGGCCCTGCTGATCAGCCTGCTGGCCACCCTGTATCCCGCCTGGCGCGGCAGTCGGGTGCAGCCCGCCGCGGTGCTGCGCTACGAATGACAATGCGGTGAACTCATGGGACAGCGGGCCAGCGGCGAAGCCATCATCCACTGCGAGGGTCTGGGCAAGACCTATGCGCAGGGCCCCCAGCGCGTGGAAGCCCTGAAAGCCGTTTCCCTTTCGGTTGCGGCGGGCGAACGCATCGCCGTCATCGGCAGTTCCGGTTCCGGCAAGACCACCCTGCTCAACCTGCTTGGCGGCCTCGACCTGCCGAGCAGCGGCAGGGTCCGCATAGGCGGTCGCGACCTGAGCGCGCTGAATGAGCGCGAACGGGGCATGTTGCGCAACCGTTTTCTGGGTTTCGTCTACCAGTTTCACCACCTGCTCGCCGAGTTCAGCGCCCTGGAGAATGTGGCGATGCCCTTGCTGATTCGCGGCGATGGTCGCGTGGCGGCGAGGGAGCGGGCTGCGGCGATGCTGGAAAGAGTCGGTCTTGGCCCACGCGGCGGGCATCGTCCGTCGGCCCTGTCCGGCGGCGAACGCCAGCGGGTCGCCATCGCCCGGGCCCTGGTGGGAGAGCCGCGCTGCGTCCTGCTCGACGAGCCCACGGGCAATCTCGATCACCGCACCGGGCTGGAAATCAGCGCCCTGATGCTCGAACTGAACGAATCCCTGGCCACCAGTTTTGTCACCGTGACCCACGACCGCGAACTCGCAGCCTCCATGCAGCGGGTATTGGTACTGGAAGATGGCCACCTCCGGGGCTGATCGCGCCATGGCCTTGCCGCGCTTTATCGCCCTGCGATATGTCAGCGCCGGGCGTGGCGGCGGGCTGGTTTCCTTCATGTCCGCCATCACCATTGCGGGCCTCGCGCTCGGCATCGCCCTGCTGCTGACGGTGCTTTCCATCATGAACGGTTTTGACCGGGAAATGCGGCGGAACGTGCTGGGCGTCGTGCCCCATATCAGCCTGCGCTCCGAGGGCGGGATGGCCGAGGAAAGCTGGCTCGCCCTGCGGGATGAACTGGCCGGACGGGATGGAATCGTTTCGGTTTCCCCCCTGATCGAAATGCAGGCGCTTGTCGCCACGGAATCCGGCAATCGCGGCGTCATGGCCAATGGCGTCGATCCGGCGCGGGAAGCGGAAAACTCCGCCATGGAGCGCTTCATGCTGGAAGGCGGGCTCGATGCGCTGGCGGCAAATCCCTGGGGAGTGGTGCTTGGGGAGTCCCTGGCCAGAGACCTTGACCTCAGTCTGGGCGACCCGGTCAATCTGTATTCCCCGGCCCTGGCGATCAATCCCCTGACGCCCCTGGCAAACTTTCGCCGCTTTACCGTCAGCGGGATTTTCCGCGTGGGCAGCCGGCAAATCGACGATGGCCTGGTATTCCTCAACCGTCCGGCTGCCCAGGCGCTGTTCCGACTGCGCAGCCCCCGGAATGCGCTGTGGCTGCGCGTCGGCGATGTGCTCGAAGCCGAGCGCCGCCTGGCGGAAATCGCGCCGGGCCTGCCGGATGCGGTGCGGGGGGATACCTGGATCAGCGAGTTTGGCGCGGTGTATGAAAACATCCGCTTTTCCCGCGCCCTGGTGAGCTTCCTGCTCTGGCTGTTGATTGCGGTGGCGGCTTTCAATCTGGTGGTCAGCCTGATCCTGATCGTGCGCGACAAGCGGGCGGATATTGCCGTGTTGCGGGCGCTCGGCGCCGAGCCGGGCGCCATCATGCGCATATTCCTCTGGCAGGGCGCGCTCATCGGTGTTACCGGCATCTGCCTTGGGCTGGCGGCCGGCGTGCCGGGCTCGCTCTATATCGGAGATCTGGCTGGTTTTGTTGAAGCGCGCCTTGGCGTGGAATTGCTCAACCCCGATATCTATCCCATGGACTTCCTGCCATCCCAACTGCAATGGGGCGATGTTGTCACGGTAAGCGCCGGCGTCCTGTTGCTGTCCTTGCTGGCGACGATCTATCCCGCCCGCCGAGCCGCCGCCGTGCGTCCCGCCGTCGCCCTGCGGGCAGAATGATTGCGCGCAAAACCGCGCCAAACCCCCGGTTCCTTCCTATAGTTTGATCCCTTTCCTTGCGGGGATGGAATGAATCATGCGGGTGGGATTGATCGCCTATATCACCGGGCTGGCGCTGGCGGCCTGGGCGCCGCATCCGGATGCGGGCGCCGGTCAGGTCCTGCTGGCGACGGCGGCGGGGCTGGCCCTGGCCGCCGGCTTTCAGCGCGGTCGCCTGCGACGGCCGGGCCTGCTGCTTGCCTGTCTGCTCTGGGGTTTGGCCTGGCATCTGGTCTGGGCCGGCGGGAGGCTCGACAGGCAAATCGACCCCGGTCTCGAAGGCGTGGACATGCGGGTAAGCGGCATCGTGCATAGCCTGCCGCGAAGATACGACGATTATCAGCAGTTTCTGTTCCGGATCACCGAATCCCGGTTTGATTTCCATCCGCGCAGGGTATTGCTGAATCATTATGGCGCCGAGTTCATCGAGGCGGGCAGGGCCTATCGCTTCGAGGTCAGGCTCAATCGGCCCCGCGGCATGGCCAATCCGGGCGTGTTCGACTACGAGGCCTGGCTGTTCCAGCGCGGCGTCGCCGCCCGGGGATATGTGCGCGGCGGGGTGGAAAAGCTGCCTGAGCGGCGCGGCGCCCCGCTGGTGGCGCTGCGGGCCGCCATCCGGGAAGGGATTCTGCGGCAAAACCCGGCCCCGGCCACCCGGGGAATCATTCTCGCCCTGGTGCTGGGCGACAGCAGCGGACTAAGCGACGCCCAGTGGGAATTGTTCCAGCGCACCGGCACCAATCACCTGTTCGTGATTTCCGGCCTGCATATCGGCCTGGTCTGCCTGCTCGCCTGGGGCCTGACCCTGGCTCTGGCCCGGCGTTGCACTCCGCTCCTGCTGCTGGCGCCAGCCCAGAAAATCGCCCTGTTGCCGGCCCTTGTCGCCGCCGGGGGTTATGCCGCCATCAGCGGCTTTGGCCTGCCCGCCCAGCGCGCACTGGTCATGGCGGCGGTTCTCATGCTCACCGCGCTGTTCAATCAGAGACAGGCGGTCAGCCTGCGTTTTCTGCTGGCCATGGCGGTGGTGCTGAGCCTCAATCCCCTGGGATTTCTCGGCATGGGGTTCTGGCTCAGCTTTCTGGCTGTGGGCGCCCTGCTGCTGATCCAGCAGCCGGCGCGGGCAAGTTCGGGTATGGGCGGCTGGTTGCGCCGCAGCCTCAAGCCCCAGCTGGCGGTCGCCCTGGCCCTGTTCGCGCCGCTGCTGTTCTGGACCGGGCAGGCGAGCCTGCTCGGCCCCCTGGTCAATCTCGCCGCGATTCCGCTGGTGGGCCTTGTCATCGTTCCCCTGTGCCTGACCGCCGCTTGTTGCCTGTTGCTTGATGAAACTCTGGCGGGACTGCTGTTCGCGGCGGCGCAATGGCTGTTGCGCTGGCTGCTGGCCGGGCTGGAATGGGCGGCCGAGCTTGCTGCGAGTTATGCCCTGGTGGCGCCGCCGGCCAGCGATGCGCTGAGTCTGGCATTGACCGCCCTTGGCTGCCTGCTGCTGTTGTTGCCCCGGGGATTTCCCGCCCGGCGCATTGCGGGAATCCTGCTCCTGCCGCTGCTGTTCGCGCCGGACAGGAAAGGACGGGAAGATCTGTTGCGGTTGCATGTGCTTGATGTGGGCCAGGGGCTTGCGGTGCTGGTGGAGACCCGGCGCCATGCGCTGCTCTACGATACCGGCGCGAGTTTCTCCCCCGATGCGAGCATGGGCGACCGTATCGTCCTGCCGGTGCTTGACGCCCTGGCCGTCCGCCGTCTCGACGCGGTGGTGATCAGCCATGCCGACGACGACCACAGCGGTGGATTTGCCGCCATTGCCGCCGCCATGCCGATCGACCGGGTCTACAGCAGTTCTGACCTGCCGGCGTCTCCGGTGGCTCCCTGGCCATGCCGGGACTACGTCAACTGGCGCTGGGACGGGGTGGAGTTTCGCTTTCTCCATCCCGCCGCGCCCCGTGATACCGACAACAACAACTCCTGTGTCCTGCAGATTCGGGCGGGGGATTTTCGCGTCCTGTTGCCCGGCGATATCGAAGCCGGCGTGGAGCGCGAACTCGCCGCGGAATACCGCCGGGAACTGCGCAGCGATGTGCTGCTGGCCGCCCATCATGGCAGCAATACTTCCTCAAGCTGGCCCTTTCTGAAAATGATCGACCCGGATTACATCGTATTCGCCGCGGGCTACCGCAATGCCTTCGGCCATCCCGCCGGGCGGGTCATCGAACGCGCCGGCTTCTTTACCCCCCATCTGCTCAATACCAGCGAACTCGGCATGACGAGCTTTATCCTGCCCGGCAATGGCAATCCGGTACGGATGGCCAGTTTCCGCCGGGATCATCCCCGCTACTGGCGCAGTCGTGTTCTCCGCGAGGTACAGTCCCGCCCAAGATAACTGTGCTAGATTAAGCCGCTGTGAAAGCAGCAGCGCACAGCAATCCCGGCGGGGTTCCGGAAGCATCCGGCGGACAGCTTTACCGGCGGCTGCTGGCCTATGCGGCGCCGTTTCCCGGCGCGATTTTTCTCGCCATCCTCGGGTTTATCCTGTTTGCCGTCACCACGCCCTGGCTGGCCTGGTGGTTCGGCTGGCTGACCGACGCCATCAGTTCCGAAAATGCCGCGGGATTGCGGGCCTTTGCCGTACTCAACTGTCTTGCGATCCCCCTGGTGCGGGGACTGGGAGGCTTTCTCGGCGGTTATTCCATGGCCCAGATCGCAAGCCAGGTCACCCACCGCCTGCGTTCCCGCCTGAGCGAGCGCCTGGTGCTGCTGCCGGCGCGCTTTTTCGACGGCAAGGAGCCCGGCAAGCTCGTTTCCAAATTCAGCTATGACGTGACCCAGGTCACCGAAGCCTGCAGCAGCGCCTTCGCGATTCTCGTCCGCGAAGGCCTGATCGTGGCGGGACTGCTGATCTTCCTGCTCTATATCGACTGGCGGCTCGGGCTGATTTTCCTGATTGTCGCGCCATTGGTGGCGGTGGTGGTGCAGGCCGCCTCGGCGCGCTTCCGCCGCTACAGCAAGCAGATGCAGGATTCCATGGGGGAGGTTTCCCAGATCACCCTGGAGACCATCAAGGGTTATCAGGTGGTGCGGATATTCAATGCCGAATCCTACGTCAACCGCAAATTACGGGAAGCCAGCGAGCGCAACCGGCGCCAGAACATGAAAATCGCCATGACCCTGGGCGTCAGCACGCCACTGGTGCAGTTCATCGTGGCCATGGCCATGGCGGCGCTGGTATGGCTGGCGCTGTCGCCGGAGTTCTTCAGCGACAAGACGCCGGGAGAGTTCGTTTCCTTCATCACCACGGCCGGCCTGCTGTCGCGGCCGATTCGCCAGCTTACCCAGGTCAACTCGGTGATTCAGCGCGGGCTTGCCGCGGCCGCCAGCGTTTTCGCAATACTCGACGAGAAACCGGAAAGCAATACCGGAACCCATCAGGTTCCCCGGGTGCGGGGCCGGATCGCCTTTCGCGATGTGAGTTTCTCCTATGACGGCAACATCGAGGCCCTGAAGAACGTCAGCCTCGCGGCGGAGCCGGGCCAGACCATCGCGCTCGTGGGCCGCTCGGGCAGCGGCAAATCGACCCTGGCCGGATTGCTGGCGCGTTTCTATCCCTGTGAAAGCGGCGAAATCACCCTGGATGGCGTATCGCTCGATGATTATGAACTGCACAATCTGCGCAGCCAGATTTCCGTGGTGAGCCAGCATGTGGTGCTGTTCAGTGGCACCGTGGCGGAAAACATCGCCTATGGCGAGGGCGATTTTGACCGGCGGCGGGTGGAGCAGGCGGCCGCCGGCGCCCACGCCATGGAATTCATCGAGGAACTGGAGCAGGGTCTCGACACCCAGGTGGGAGACGACGCCAGCCTGCTTTCCGGCGGCCAGCGCCAGCGCATCGCCATCGCCAGGGCCCTGCTCAAGGATGCGCCGGTGCTGATTCTCGACGAGGCGACCTCGGCCCTGGATTCGGAGTCGGAACAGCAGGTGCGGGAAGCCTTGCAACTCCTGGCCCGGGGCAGAACCACCCTGGTCATCGCCCATCGCCTGTCAACGATTGAAAATGCCGACCGCATCGTGGTGCTGGAAGCCGGCGAAGTGGTGGAAACGGGAACCCATGCGGAATTGCTGGAGCAGGGGGGTCATTACGCAAGACTGCGGGCCCTGCAGTTTTCCGGCGGTGAGTGGGATTGACGGAAGACCCCGTCATTCTGCGCGAAATCGCATATGAAAGCACTGCAACGCGCCTGGTACGAACGCCAACCCAGGCCATGGCTGTACCTGCTGTGGCCGCTGTCGCTGCTGTTTCGTGCAGCCGCAGTCTGGCATCGGCGACGGCAGCAGGCCCGCGCCCGGCCCCGGGGAGAGGCGCCGGTGATCGTGGTGGGCAATATCAGCCTCGGAGGCACGGGCAAGACCGCGCTATTGATTGCCCTGGCCCGGGAATTCCGGCGGCGGGGTTTCGCCCCCGGCGTCATCAGCCGCGGCTACGGCGCCAATAGCGGCGCGTTTCCCAGGCTGGCGCAGGCGGATTCCGACCCCTCCGAATGTGGCGATGAACCCGTGCTGATCGCCGCGAATACCGGCTGTCCCGTGGTGGTGGACCCGGACCGCAACCGGGCGCTGGAACGCCTGCTCGCCGACTTCAAGGTCGATCTCGTGCTCAGCGATGACGGCCTGCAGCATTACCACATGCACCGCGATGTGGAAATCATCGTGGTGGATGGAGAGCGCGGGTTCGGCAACGGCCTGACCTTGCCCGCCGGCCCCTTGCGGGAGCCCGTTCGGCGTCTCGGTGAAGCCGATTTGGTGGTCGTCAACGGCGAACCCGATGGAGCATTCCATGCGCCAGCGCATCTGCATCGGGTCGCCATGGAGCCCAAAACCCTGGTTCATCTGCGCAGCGGCGAAGAGCGGCCCTTTGACGAATCGGCCTTTCCCGGGGGCGAAACGCTGCAACTCGTCTGCGGCATCGGCAATCCGGCGCGTTTTTTCGAGCTGATGCGAAAACTGCCGAATCCCCTTGTCCCATTCGAGTTTCCCGATCATCACCGCTTCCGCGCCGAAGATTTTGCCGGTGGGGGAATCGACCCGGAGCGACCTGTCGTGATCACCGAAAAGGATGCGGTAAAATGCCGCGGGTTCGCCAGGGACAATTTCTGGGCATTGCGCGCCGACATGAAACTGCCCCGGGAACTGATCGAGGCCCTGCTGCAAAAGCTGGGCAACTCCCTTGAAGCGAACCGCCACAGCAAACCGTGACGCAACCTTATGGACCGGAATCTGCTCGCCATACTCGTCTGCCCCCTGTGCAAGGGCGAATTGCGTCTCGACCGCAAGGCCAATGAACTGCTTTGCCTCGCCGACGGCCTGGCCTATCCCATTCGCGATGGCGTGCCGGTGATGCTTCCCGGCGAAGCCCGGGAAATGAGCTTTGACGAGCGGGAACAGGCGCGGTGAGTTTTACCGTCATCATCCCGGCCCGTTTTGCCTCAAGCCGCCTGCCGGGCAAGCTGCTGCTCGACCTTGCCGGCAAGCCGGTGCTGCAACACACCATGGAACGCGCGCTGGCGAGCGAAGCGCGGGAGGTCGTCGTCGCCACGGATAATGCGGACATCGCCGAACTGGCGAAGGCCACAGGCGTTGCCGCGGTCATGACTTCCCCGGACCACGCCACGGGCACCGACCGTATCGAGGAGGCCGCCGCCCGGCTCGGGCTCGCCGGGGAGGAGATCGTCGTCAATGTGCAGGGCGATGAGCCGTTGATTCCGGTAAGCGCCATCAATCAGGTGGCCGGGAATCTTTCGCGGCATGCCGGGGCCGGTATCGCCACGCTGTGCGAGGAAATCACCGACCCTGGGGAATTCGCCGGTCCCAACGCGGTGAAAATCGTGCGTGACGAGCGGGGATTCGCGCTGTATTTCAGCCGCGCTCCGATCCCCCATGACGGCGCTTCCCTGGCCTTGCGGCATATCGGCGTCTACGCCTACCGGGTGGATTTCCTGCGCCGCTTTGTCCGCTGGCCGCGCTCCGAACTGGAAATCAGCGAACGGCTCGAACAATTGCGGGCTCTCAGTCACGGCGTGAAGGTCCATGTGGGAGTGAGCCGCGAACGTTTCCCCCCGGGGATCGACACTCGCGAGGATCTGGCGGCCAATGAGGCCTTTTTGGTGGGGAAGGGCGGTACCCGGTGACAGGCATTTGGCGACATACGGGGCAGTGGCCTCCCGCGAAGATTCTGCGACTGCGCGCAGAATGACGGGGGTGGTATGTCATTCCGCACGGAGCGAGGCATCCCCCTCGGTCATTCTGCGCGAAGCGACGCGTAGTCGCAGAATCTCAGGCAGAATCCTCCCAATGAGCGCTCCCCAACTGCGGCTTGAAGCATGAAACTCACCGGCAACGCCGACTTGCGGCCATACAACTCCTTTGGCATCGCGGCTCGGGCGGCCTGCCTGGCGGAAATCGAACACGGTGAGGAACTCGAACCTGCAATCGCCCTGGCGGAGAAGCGAGGCTTGCCGATGCTCCTGCTCGGCGGCGGCACCAATGTGCTGTTCGCCGGCGATTTTCCCGGCCTTGTGCTGCTCATGCGCAACCGCGGCGTCGAAATCGACCGCGAAAGCGGCGTGGTCAAGGCGGCGGCGGGAGAAAACTGGCATGAACTGGTGCGAACCTGTCTGGAGGGCGGCCTGTACGGGCTGGAAAATCTGGCGCTGATTCCCGGCAGCGCCGGCGCCGCGCCGGTGCAGAACATCGGCGCCTACGGCGTCGAACTCGAAAGCTTCTTCGTCGGACTCGAATTGTTCGACTGCGCCGACAGCAGCCTGCGCGAAATGTCCCGCGAAGACTGCAAATTCAGCTATCGCGACAGCGTGCTCAAACAGTCCCAGGTCCAGTCCCGGTTGCAGCCACTGTCGCCGCCACAGCCGCAGCCGCGGGTAGTCTGCTCGCTGACCTTGCAACTCCCGCGCGAACCGGCGCCCAACCTGAGCTATCCGGCGCTGGCGGAAGAACTCGAAGGAATCGCCGAGCCCAAGCCGCAAGACGTATTCGAAGCCGTCTGCCGCATCCGCCGCCGCAAGCTCCCCGACCCGGCCGAAATCGGCAACGCCGGCAGCTTCTTCAAGAACCCGATAATCTCCCAGGACGAGTTCGAGCAACTAAGCAGCCGTTACCACTCCCCGCCGTCCTTCCCCGCGAAAGAGGGCGTAAAAGTCCCCGCCGGCTGGCTGCTCGACCAATGCGGCTTCAAGGGCTACGAAAAAGGCGCGGCCGGCGTCTACGAACGCCACGCCCTCATCCTCGTCAACCGCGGCGGCGCCACCGGCAGGGAACTCCACCAACTCGCCATGGAAATGCGCGACAGCGTCCACTCCGAATTCGGCATAATCCTCGAACCCGAAGTCCGCATCATCGCCGCCGAATAGCCAGCAATTCTCATTATGGCACTGGGCGCACTCTCATGGGTCATCCTGCGCGAAGTCGCAGGATCTCATTGTGTGGCCACTGTATGAGATTCCGCGACTGTGCTTCGCTTCGCGCGGAATGACATGAGAATCGCGAATCGCAGCGGAATCGCGGCGGAATCGCGGGACATCCACATTCCCGGAATCGCGAGGGAATCGCGGGACACCCACATTCCAGCAAGGCTAAAATCGTCAGCGAAACATACGCTGGTTGAGCAACTGCCCGCTGTTCGCTAAGCTTTTCAATCCGCGTGTATGGACATTCGCAACCCCTTCACATGACAGCAAAAAACGCCTTCGATCACGAAAGCTACATCGCCGGCCTCACGCGCAGGCCCGGGGTGTACCAGATGCAGGACGGCGCCGGCAAGGTCATCTACATCGGCAAGGCCGCCAACCTGCGCAACCGCGTGCGCAGCTATTTCCGCGGCTCCGCCCTGAACGCGCGCAGCCTGGCCATGCTGAACAAGGTGGCCGGCATCGAAGTCACCGTCACCGACAGCGAAACCGAAGCGCTGCTGCTCGAACAGTCGCTGATCAAGCGGCACCGGCCCACCTACAACATCCAGTTGCGCGACGACAAGTCCTACCCCTACATCCTGCTCACCGAACACCAGGACTTCCCCAGGCTCTCCTTCTACCGCGGCAGCCGCCGCGGCAAGGGCGTCTTCTACGGCCCGTACCCCAGCGCCCATTCGACCAGGGACAGCCTCAACGTGCTGCAAAAGGTCTTCCAGGTGCGCCAATGCGAGGACAGCTATTACAGCAACCGCACCCGTCCCTGCCTGCAACACCAGATCAAGCGCTGCACCGCGCCCTGCGTCGGCCTCGTCTCGCAAGAGGAATACGCCGAACAGGTGCGCTACTCGAAACTGTTCCTCGAAGGCAAGAGCGACCGGCTGTTCACCGAGCTGGCCAAAGACATGGAAGCCACCGCCGCCCTCGAACAATTCGAGAAGGCCGCCGTCATCCGCGACCGCATTGCCGCCCTGCGCCGCATCCAGGACAAGCAGGCCGTCGCCAACAAGGGCGGCAACTCCGACATCATCGCCGCCGAACTCGACCAGCCCTACGCTTGCGTCCACGTCATCCACGTGCGGGCAGGGCGCATCATCGATTCGAAAAGCCATTTCCCCCAGTTCCGGCTCGCCCAGGACGCCACCGACGTCGTCGCCGCCTTCATCTCCCAGGTCTACCTCTCCGGCGGCAAGGCCAGCCTCATGCCGAGCGAGGTGATCGTGCCCGAATTGCCCGAGGAAGCGGAAAAGATCGAAGCCGCGCTGAGTTACGTCGCCGAACGCAAGGTGAAACTCGCCGCCCGGGTGCGCAGCCATCGCGCCCGCTGGCTGGAAATGGCCGGCGCCAACGCGCGCCAGTCCCTCGAAACCCTGCTCGCCAGCCGGCAGAACATCCGCCGCCGCCTGCTGTTCCTGCAACGCGCGCTGAAACTGGAAAAAGTCCCCGCGCGGCTCGAATGCTACGACATCAGCCACACCGCCGGCCGGGAAACCGTCGCCTCCGCCGTCGTCTTCGACGAAAACGGCCCCGCCAAAAGCGACTACCGGCGCTTCAACATCAAGGCCGTCACCGCGGGCGACGATTACGCCGCCATGGAACAGGCGCTGAAACGGCGCTTCACGCGCCTGCTCGCCGGCGAAGGCAAAATACCCGACCTGGCGCTCATCGACGGCGGCGAAGGCCAACTCGGCCGCGCGGCGAAAGTCTGCGAAGAACTCGGCGTCGAAAACCTCCCCCTGCTCGCCATCGCCAAGGGCGTCAGCCG
Organism: Pseudomonadales bacterium; assembly: GCA_022819645.1. Lineage (GTDB taxonomy): Bacteria > Pseudomonadota > Gammaproteobacteria > Pseudomonadales > Pseudohongiellaceae > UBA9145. Next base: position 11,748 of record JAJEGU010000013.1, on the reverse strand, counting down.
CCGCCCCGGCCAGGAAACCCTGATCCTGCGCCAGGGCAGCAAGAGCAAGGAACTGAGCCTGGATTCAATCTCCCCGGCCCTGCACCTGCTGCAACAGGTGCGCGACGAAGCCCATCGCTTCGCCATCGCCGGCCATCGCCGCCGGCGCGCCAAGGCCGGCAAGACCTCGTTCCTGGAAAGCATTCCCGGCGTCGGCCCGGCCCGGCGGCGCGAACTGCTGCGCCATTTCGGCGGCCGCCAGCAACTGTTCCGCGCCAGCGAAACGCAACTCGCCAAGGTCAACGGCATCAGCCGGCAGATGGCCGAAGTAATATACAAGCACCTGCACGGCGCTTTTTGATGGTTGATCTATACTCGGGGTTGCGCGGCGCCGGACTCGACGAGGGGTGCGCCGCTGATCGTCGCGTTTCGGCAATTGAGCCATTTTCCCGATCGAGCGAATAGAAGAAGCGAGCATGAATTACGCAAATCTGACGACCGTCCTGCGCATACTCCTGATTCCGCTGATCCTGGGCTTCTACTACTCGAACCTCCCCCAGGCCCACCTGCTCGCCGCCGCGGTCTTCGCCGTCGCCAGCCTGACCGACTGGCTCGACGGCTATCTCGCCCGCAAGCTCGACCAGGCCACCGAATTCGGCGCCTTCCTCGACCCGGTCGCCGACAAACTGCTCGTCGTCGTGGTTTCGCTGGTGCTGCTGGCGGCGTATCCGGCGCTGCTGCTGCCGGTCTCCGTCATCGTCGTGCGCGAACTGGCGATCTCCGCCTTGCGCGAATGGACCGCGGCCAGGGGCAAACGCGTCGCCGTGGCCTTCTCCGGCAAGCTGAAAGCGACGATCCAGATGATCGCCATCATCGCCCTGCTGCTGCCCGAAGACGGCGAACCGCGCCTGCTCTGGCTGCTCGGCGCGGGCCTGATCTACCTATCCGCGATCCTGGCGCTATGGTCGATGGGCCAATACTTCCACCGCGCCCGGCAAAGCCTGCGCGACTCAGACCAGGCCTAATGTCATTCTGCGCGTAGCGAATCCCCCCACCAGTCATTCTGCGCGCAGCGAAGCGAAGTCGCAGAATCTCCTGCCGAATCTCCTGCTATGGCAGAAGCAGCTTGACTCGAAACCGATAGCGTTTAGAATATGCCGCCTGTCGATGCGGGAATAGCTCAGTTGGTAGAGCACGACCTTGCCAAGGTCGGGGTCGCGAGTTCGAGTCTCGTTTCCCGCTCCAATTCCTCAACCAGCAAAGTCAGCCGAGACGCGCCACCGGCGCGGGAATCTGCATCGGCGATTTGCTATAGTGCCCCCAAACGAAGGCTGGGTGGCAGAGTGGCCATGCAGCGGACTGCAACTCCGCGTACGCCGGTTCGATTCCGACCCCAGCCTCCAATTTGTTTTAAGGAACGGTTTCGGGTTCAGCGTGAATACGAGTAGTGCTTAAAACACTGGAGGAGGAACGCGACAAGTGCTGTACAAACTCAATATGACGAAAAAACAGTTCGATAGTATCGAACCAGTTGTTTATAAAGATTTCGCAAGTTTTGGCAGTCTTGAAAAGGATTTGGAGCACCTCATTGCTCAAAATATTCTAGGAGTCCTTTATGAAGATACGGGACTTATGCCAATACACCAAGAGCATCAAGGTCAACCTATGGCCGATATCTATGCGCTAAACGAAGCTGGCGACCTTACCATCTTCGAGTTAAAACGGAGTGACGCTGGAGAAGGGGCCGTGCATCAGGTGTTGCTCTATGCTCAGAATGCAGGCCAGTGGAGATACGCACAACTTCAGGAAATGTACCAGAAGTACTCAGAAGACTTTAAGGAGCTAAATGAAGCGCATAAAGAGGCTTTTGATCTAGAGCAATCTCTTGGAGTAGAGAACTTTAATCGTCAGCAACACTTAGTGGTTATCGGTAGTGCCGCCGACGATAGCTTGATCAGTGCGGCTAATTATTGGAAGTCGCAAGGGATATCCATTGATTTCTTACCTTATAGGATCTACGAATTGGCAAGCGAGAGGTACTTGGAATTTTTTGCCCTACCATATGACAAACACAGAAACCCCGCAGATGAGAAAGGTATATTGTTCGATACGAACAGGACTTATAATGAAGACTCTATCTGGTACATGATGGAACATGAGCGGGTAGCTGCATTCGGTGATGCCAAACGCTTTGTGGAACACATCAATGTTGGTGATATTGTGTTTTTCTCGCATAGATGGTCAGGAGTAGTTGCAGCGGCGAAAGTTCGACCTGGCCGGGTTCGTGCCTGCGGTGTTGAAGATGCACTGTATCGGGATGTCGAATTCATCACGCCAATTCTTCATCGCGGGACTGATCCGAAAGCGATGCCATTTAAAAGCGTTAAGGAGATCACGGGGAAAAGTTTCTATTGGGCTCGAACAATTAAGGTGCCATACTTATCCATTTCAGAGGCAAAAAAACTTGTTCATGAATTACAACTTTTTTTAGAATAATAGATGTATGAGAATTCTCTCAATGGTTTTAGTCAAGATTATGTGTTATTGTTCGAGGAGCGTCTAGTTTACGATCTTAATCAAACAAGAATTTTGTATAACTTACAATTTTGAATTGGAGAAATTAGAATGACAAAATCTAAAATTTCTGATCTACTGAAAGAGGTAAGAGAAGTAACTGTGCATTACGAAAAACTAATCGGTGCGCCAGCAACTCGAACCAGACAAATGATTGAAAGGTATGGCGCGGTTGATGCGTTGTCAAGAATGGCAATCAATTCCGAAATACAATCTGGTTTCAAAAAACTCAGGGATTCGAATCAGTTGCACTTAACATTTGAAGCAGTCATATTGCGACACAGCGACTTGTTCAGCGAAAGTGCATTAAAAGCGGCAGAATTCAAACTCAAAAATTCGAAGGATATGGAGCAATGAAAATTCATCAGTTGTAAATTTTGTATTGGACCAAGCATATTTTATGTCAGTGAGGCCTTGGATGTATTCAATTTGAGCCTACTGTCTGTATTGAGATGGTAATCATCTGATACATTACCGCCAGCACGTCTTCCTGATTACCTGACGCACTGGTGGTGGCCACGTCCTTGACCATGTACTCAGCTGCTCTCCAGTTCCTGTCCCCACCAGGAACTGTTCCATACCGCCGCGGCCAGGCAGCAACCCGGATAAACCCGTCGGCAAACCCGCTTTCCACTCGGGCGACTCTTGCCCGGGAACACGCTCGCCCCGTATCCGGAGGTCGCGCCCGCGGAGAGGGAATATTGCCCGAAAATCGCGGTGAACATCCCAAAAACGGGCTACAACGGTTCGGTTGCCGCCAAACCGTCACGCAATGACAGGCCGCGAAAAACACGGATTCACGGCAATTTCAATCCACTCATGCAATATTCGGGCTATAGCGCTGAATCCATTCACGTGCCTGTTCAATATGAACTTTCAATAGTCTTTTGGCATTATCATTTAGGCGAGCAATTTCTTAAGATTTTGCCAACTCCAAGAATAGGTGCGTCCGCCACCAGGTACGGACCAATCTGAACTTCCATTAGAGTAACCTATAATTTGGAATCTATGTTTTCCTAATTCATTGGCCATTCGTACTTCCTTTAACACTCCTGAGGATCGCTTTGTAGATGGTCCCAGCATAACTATAAAGATTTCTGCGCGACTTATTGCTGCTCGAGCTTTTTGCTCCCAGTATCTTTCTGGTTGGGATTCCTTTAATGAGTGATCCGCGACCTCAAAGGGTGAGTCCGGAAGGCGAGCCTGACCAATAATAAAATCTTTTAGAGTTTTGTCATTGTCGAAATCAAAACTTACAAATACACGTTTTTTTGTCATTACTTTTCTCCTAACTCCTTACTAATAATGAAAGCGCCAACAATCTATGGGGTCCAATCTGCACATAACCATATTGCAGTAAGGAGTATGATCAGCGGGCCATATAATACTACGGTTGACCAACTACATAGTTCACTTAAAGGTAAAGCTTTGCTTATAGGTGGAGTCAAATCGAATGAAGTTGGTTCGGTGTAAGGCAATGCCCTTACTTGATTATAAAGTGCCCTGTATGCACGCTCCACTTGGAGATACTTGGAGTCGAGCGCCCAAATGGCGGCAATCACTGCGACCGTTAATCCTATAGTGGTTACATCCTGAAGGTACCTTGCCAAAGAGCCTCCCAAAGCAAATGCCAAAATTGCGAGGCGCTTCATGGATGTCGATGCCTCATGCATTCGGGTGATGTTTGCTTGTAGAAACTCAAGGTGTTTCAGTCGCTCTGTTGTGCGATCAGTCATGCTTGAGTCATACCATTTTTCTCTTTCCAGTAACGCATCTTCTTGAACCATACCAAAATGCTAACCCGAATATTGCATGAACAGGCGGGCGGGACACCCTGTATTTCGATATAATTCAGTTAGTTAAGCCGATATCGAAGGACTGCACCCATGACGGATTGTAATCTGGAACCCATTCGTTTTCCAAGCTGCAAGGGTCGCCTCGTGGAGACCTCTTTTTCCGGCGGCGCCATCACCTCCGGCGGCGGCGCTGTCCTGCTGCGCCAGGCCGACCGGATGCCGGGATTGACCGACCGGGCCGCGAAAGCGCTGACCGATACGCGTCGCAAGGCCAGTTGCCGGCACTCGCTTTTGACGATGGTCCGGCAGCGGGTGTACGCGCTGGCGCTGGGATACGAGGATTTGAACGACCACGAAGAGCTGCGCTCGGACCCGGCGCTGCAAACGGCGGTGGACACCGACGGGCCGCTCGCCGGCGCTTCCACCCTGTGCCGCCTCGAGCAGGGCATGGGCCGGGAAGACGCGATGCGCCTGCACGAGGCGCTGGTGGAGCAGTTCATCGCATCCTTCGCGAGCCCGCCCCGCCGCCTGGTGCTGTCCGGTTCCTGTCCCCACCAGGAACTGTTCCACACCGCCGCGGCCAGACTGCAACCCGGATAGGCGCAACGACAGACCCGCGTTCCATTTGGGCGGACCCGGTCCGGGGTCGCGTTCGTCCCCAATCCGCCGATCGCTCCCGCACGCGGGAAAAACCGCCCGAAAATCGTGGCCTGGTCTCTGGAAACCGTATCGGACAGTCCGGTTTCCGGCCGGGTGGAACCATCAAGCCCGAACAGGTCTCGAAAATCGCGGATTCGGGGGCGAATCAACCCGCTCATGCAATATCCGGGCTGGCCGGAATAGCCGGTGGCGGATAGTGGCGCCATGGGATGAACGGGCCAAAAAATCAAGTTAAATCAACGCACTGCCGACGGCTGCGGCCAAAAGTATCCCGTATAGTGCAAGCAAGCCGGTCAATAAATAATTTTTCGTAGACTCCACTTCTTTCTTGGTCGCCAAATGTTCCGTCAAAAATTCCAAGTTGGCTTTGCTGTCCGCTCTCAGGGTGGCGATGCTAGCCTTGTTATCCTCTCTCAGGCCGGCGAAGCTAGCTTGGGCCTCCTCTCTAAAGGCGGCAAAGCTAGCCTGGGTCTCCTCTCTCAAGGCGGCAATGTTAGCTTTGGTCTCCTCCCTCAAGGCGGCGAAATCAGCCTTGGTGTCTTCTCTCAGGGCTGCGATGTCGGCCTTGACGGCTTCGAGATCCTCCCTGGTGGCCAGCGGCTCCACGGCGGCGATGATGGTGTTGGCGATGATTTCCGATTGAGACCGGGTCATGCCGGTATCTTCCAGTTGGTGCGTTGCGGTCAGTATATCTGCGGCTTTCATGAGAACTCCAGTTTTCCTCGAAATTAGTTGGACGGCGGCCCCCGGCGGGCCGCCGTGCCTTCGTTCATGAAAGGTAGTAGGGGTTGCGCCGATGTGCGTAATTTCAGGCGAAATTACTTGGCGAGGTGGCGCAAACGTTATTCGAGTTTCTAGCGGGAGTGGCGAATGACACTCGCTCCCGCAAGCTATCGGGTGGGTGGCATTGAGCCAGCCTTTCGGCATCATGTGTTTGATATTGTTGATAAAAATACATTGCAAGTTGCTAAATGCGGGCAATTTCAAACTTGATGTTGGCTTGGATAAAGGAATTCACGGGACACCCTTCAGAGATTCGCTTGCTGTGTGGTCAGCTCGAACACCCTGGCTGTCATCCAGTGCCTGAAGCTGTCGTTGTCCATGTATTCTTTGAACAGCTGATTATCGTCCTTCATGATTGAGGTCACGACGCGCAGGAGGGCCTTGTCGTGTTCGATGCGGGCGTTTTCCCGGTCTGAGTACTGTCGGGCGTTCTTGTAGGCCACGTCCTTGGCCACGCGCTTGGGGATCGTCTTGGTGATCAATTCAGCGACGCGATCCGCGTCTTCCCATTCCCTGTCGCCGAAGAGGTCGTTGAACTGGTTGATGATGTTGGATAGCCGGTCTAGTTCCGGTTCGGGTCGGTGGCCCCTGTCACCCGTGGGTACCGGATCGAGTTCGGTTTCCTCGTCGGGCAGCATGATCTTCTGCATCGCCTGCTTCTCGACTCGATAGCTCTCCATGTCGATGGCTTCGAGAATGCCCTTGGACAAATCCTCCTCTTTCGGCGCCGGCAGCTTGGGGATCAGGAAATTGAGGAAGATCGAGCGTGTCTCCCAGTCCTTGTTGGTCCAGGGCAGAACGGCGGAAAGAAAATTGTAGGTCCGGACGAAACCTTTTGCCTTGCCTTTGAAGTCGACTTGCCCGTCCTCGTCCAATTCGCGCTTGTAAACATCGATGCAGGCTTCGAGAATCGGGTCGAGCTGATCACGGGGCGCTCCGGCAAGGTAACTGCTCGCGAAGCCCTCTACCTGTTCAGGCGTGTACACCTGCGCGTCATCGAGAGCGGCCTGCAAGTCGTGCAACTTGTTGGGGTCGGTCTCGTCGGCAAGAATGGTTGTGCGATAGAAGGGCGCGAAGGCCTCGCGAATGGAATCCGCGTCGTTCAGGAAATCGAGTACAAAAACGTCGTGCTTGCCGGGATGCGCCCGGTTGAGTCGGGAAAGCGTCTGCACCGCCTTGATGCCGGACAACGTCTTGTCCACGTACATGGTGTGCAGTAGCGGCTCGTCGTAGCCGGTCTGGAACTTGTCCGCGCAGATCAGGAAACGGTAGGGATCCTCCTGAATCTTTTCGGCGATCAGGCGGGAAGGGAATCCGTTCAACGAGGCTTCGCTTACTTTCGCTCCACCGAACTCATGTTCGCCGGAGAATGCGACAATGGCCTGATACCGGCTCTTGCGTTCCTTCAGATAATTCTTGATTGCGTGGAAGTACTGGATGGCCCGCTCAATGCCGTTGGTAACGACCATGGCCCGGGCTTCGCCGCCGATCTTGCGTTGCGCGAGTACCTTCTCGTGAAAATGATCCACCATGATTTCGGCCTTGAGGCGAATGGCGTGGTCGTGGCCTTCGACGAAGCGCCGGAGTTTCTTGTGGGCTTTATTCGCGTCGAACTCAGGGTCATCCTCTACAGTCTTGGTGAGCTTGTAGTAGCTCGAAACCGGCGTGTATTGGGCCAGCACATCGAGTATGAAGCCTTCCTGGATCGCCTGCTTCATGGTGTAGCTGTGGAAAGCGAGATGCTTGATGGCGCCGTCGGGCTGCGGGCTGGCCGCGCCGAAGATCTCGAGAGTCTTGTTCTTGGGCGTGGCGGTGAAGGCGAAGTAGCTGGCGTTGGAAAGCAGTTTGCGCGACTCCATCAATCGGTTAATCTGGTCTTCGAATGTCTCGTCTTCGCCCTCTGCGCCATCTTCGGACAGCGCCTGCGCCATCGCCGCGCTGGTTTTCCCGCCCTGGCTGGAATGCGCCTCGTCGATGATGATGGCGAAATTCCGGCCGCGTTGCTCGTTGCCGATTTCGTCGAGAATGAAGGGAAACTTCTGCACCGTGGAAATGATGATCTTCTTGCCCGATTCTATGAATCGGCGCAGGTCGCCCGAACGCTGCGCGTGGTCGACCGTGGCGCCGATCTGTGCGTATTGGCGGATGGTTCCGGTAATCTGTTTGTCCAGGATCAGCCGATCGGTCACGACGATGATCGAGTCGAAAACGGCGGCGCCGTCGCGTGCCAGCCCGATCAATTGGTGCGCCAGCCAGGCGATGGAGTTGCTCTTGCCACTGCCGGCCGAATGCTGGATCAGGTATCTTTTCCCCGCGCCGTTCGCCGCGGTATCGGCAAGCAGGCTGCGCACGACATCGAGTTGGTGATAGCGCGGCCAGACCTGACTGCGCTTCTTCCGTTTTGTCTTCTCGTCGCGAATCTCAAGCAGTTGGACATAGTTTTCGAGAATGCCGGTCAGGTTTTCGCGGGTCAGCACTTCACGCCAGAGATAATCCACCTTGATGCCGTTCGGATTGGGCGGATTGCCCGCGCCGTCGTTCCATCCCCGATTGAAGGGAAGAAACCACGATGCCTTGCCTTTCAGATGCGTGCAGAAACGCGCTTCGGCTTCATCGACGGCGAAATGGGCGATGCAGCGGCCAAGTTCGAACAGTTTTTCGCACGGATTGCGGTCCCGGCGGTATTGCGCGATGGCGTCGTCAACAGTCTGTTTGGTCAGGTTGTTCTTCAGTTCGAAAGTGATGACCGGCAGGCCGTTGATGAAGAGCGCGATATCCAGTGAGCGCTGGGTTTCGTCGCGGCTGTAGCGCAATTGCCGGGTGACGGTGAAGCGATTCCGGGCGAAGCGTTGTTGTGCTTGTTCGTTGCCCGGAGTGGGTGTGCCGTAGCCGGCGGGCGGCTCGCCGACAGCAGCCGCTCCGGGAGGCTCGCATGGGTGTCCCGCCAGCGCGGTGCAGATCAGGCGTTCGAGACCGAGTTCGGAGGTGTCCGTCGCCACGTCAATAGGCGCCTATCGGCACTTCGATGAACGTTCCTGTTTGCACGGCAGTGATCGCTTCGCCAATCTCCGACACACAGCGGCGAACTTGCGGCCAGTTCGCTGAAAGCAATATGACGATGCCGAGTTTTTTGCCCGAGATATTCTGTTGATGTCTCAGGCTCTGGTCGGTAGTAACGAGTACCTGATACCCCTCCATCTCAGCCAGATCTAGCAACTCGCCGTTGCTCTTTTCCGACCACCCTTTTTCCGCGAGCGTATCCACGGAGTGCGTTGGAAGGTGATTCCGGAGAGGGGCTGGCGTGCCTTGGTCAAATAGCAGCCTCAACGCGCCAGAGCCGTTCTAAGCGCACGGGCCTCGTATTCGAGCACCGTGCGAACCTGCTTCTCGTCTACGCCCGGGAACCACTCAACGAACTCCTCGACCGTGGCGCCACTGGCAAGGTTCTCATAAAGGGCATACAACGGAATACGTGTGCCCGCAAAAACCCAGGCGCCACTGACTTTCCCCGGCTTTCGTTCCACCGCCGGGCAGGTGTCCCAGTTTGTCATAGGTCCGCCTCCCCGACGCTGCCGAATTTGACCTTTGGGGCTTTCGACTCAGCCTGCATTATATCGGTTTCGTCGACGGAACTGGATAGGTCTGCGTTCGGCAGTGTTTTGGCCGCCTCGCGGACATCGAGCTTGCCGGTGACGACATCGGCGATGAGGCGTGTGCGGTATTCGCGGATAAGATTGATCTCATGTTTGTCCTCTTCGCCTGGGTCGGGGCTTGCGGCGTAGATCAGAACGTTGGAGTCAACAAAATGCACTACGCTATCCTCAAATCGAGCGCCCCCGAGCGTATAGCTCTTCACGAGGCAGGTTTTCCGATGCGCTGAAGCCAGGCGAAGTTTGACGAATTTTCTCAACCGCTTCGAGCAGTTTCTCGCGTCGCCGATTCCTTGCCTCACCGGAAGCCGGGGAGGATACCTCGTCCGAAACGTCCGCATCGGAAATCCCCCGGGTCGGAATCCAGGCTTTGCAGATACCGTCGCACGAGGGCGGAAATGGATGTGTCAAGCTCCGCGGCCCGAATTCGCGCCTGACGATGGGTTTCCTCGTCTACGGATACAGTGATGTTTCGCATTTTCACACAACCCCACAGTTTCAGTGAGGCTAGATTACTTGCTGCTGGCGGTTTTATCACCTTTGGCATTGCCGAGTTCGGGCACTTGGGGTATTTGACTCAACTTCCATTTGTGGTCGGATCGCCCAAGCGTTTTTCGAGTTCGGAGCAGGCGCGGCGAACGATAGCGAAAAAGAAGCTGAACCAGGGGGTTGGATCGTGTTCGGCTTCATGCCAATTCCGGGAACTTTGCTGCAGGCAGTCGTAATAGGATTCGCGCGACTCCTCGACAAGGCGTTCCAGGCTGATATAACGGCCGATTTCGTAACCGTGCTGAAGCAGCGCCAGTAGCGTGAGCAAACGGGAGACGCGCCCGTTGCCGTCGCGAAACGGGTGGATGCAAAGGAAATCCAGCACCAGCGCGGCGATGGCGACGAGTGGCGGCGCGTTGTCCTGTTCCAGCGTGAAGCGATAGAGCAGGCAAAGCTCCTCGATTGCCTCCGGGGTTTCGGATGCGGCGAGACAGCGGAAACGAACAGAGGGCGGCTGCCCCGGCGAGATTGAAACGATTTCGTTGTCGATGCGCTTGAACTCGCCGGCATCGCCGCTGGTGGACTGGCAAAGCGCGTGCAGGCGTTTAAGCGTTGCCGGGTTAATGGGCAGGGCGCCGGGGTCGGCGCAGATTTCGTCGAACGCCAGCCGATAGCCCAGCACTTCGTGCTCGGCACGGTCTTTTGGCCGGGCATTTTCCAGCACGAGCGGTCTCAGGCGATGTTGCGAAACGGTGACGCCTTCAATCCGATTGGACGATTCGACACTTTGAATTGTCGAGGTGTCCCGCAATGTCTGCAATGCTTCTGGAGACGCGCCAACGAGTATGTCCTGTTTACCCTTGAACTCGGCGATGTCATTGAGCAGCAGGACGCATCCCATAGGGGCTTCGTAATCGCGCAGCCGATTGTCTCGAAACGATTTCACGAGCTGCCTCCCGGGGCTGTTTGCGGTGCCTCATTATGCAAGGTTGTGTTGGATTGTTGCGAACCGCATTTATTTGGAGTTATCTCGCCGTTGCTTTCCGCGACGGCTTCCAATTCCGGGAGATTGGCTGCTGCTTCGCGCACATCGAGCTTGCCGGTGACGACATCAGCGATAAGGCGGGTGCGGTATTCGCGGAACAATTCGATTTCATGGTTTGCGTCGTCGATGGCGTGTGTTGTGTTCGTGATTGCATCGTTTAGGTAACAGACAATTTCCGATTGCTCATCCATAGGTGGAAATGGGACTCTGATGCCGTAGAGCATTGATAATGTGAGTTGATTTATCGTGGAAGTTAGGAAGGCTCCAGATTGGCGCTCGAATAGTTCCGAATTGAATGCATGCACTAAGAAGTCGTTATTTGCGCTGCGAAATACTGTCATAAAAGCTCCAAATGTTACATCAGCACACTTGGCATAGATTCGGGCATTCTTTCCTACTAAAGATCGACTTCCGCTTCTTGAGCACAGGAGAATATCACCCTCTCTTGTGAGCAATTTGTCGGGGACTCGACACCGAACGTAGACGTTGTCGGCCTCAACTATCTTGCCGTCTTGAATGTTTGAGGCGCGCAGCACAAGCAGTCCATCGTCTCTGTCAACAATGTCGCTAAGATCATATGTCAGACCAATTAGCGCTTCTCCAACATTTCGTAGTCTCCGCACATCCCAATGCGCTGGCACATCCCCCAGCCATTCGACGCCAGAGTGCTTATAGGCGGGGTAGGGCTTGCCGGTGCGAACATCGATCCGGCCCGTGACGGCATCGTGAATCATGACCTGCTTCTGCTCCTCCAGCAGCGCAATCAGCTTCT
>JAJEGU010000036.1 GCA_022819645.1 Pseudomonadales bacterium | reverse complement strand
CGGCTGCAAATCCGCTCTCATCCGCGCCCCCGGCCGCTCGATTTCGTTGCATATCCACCAATATTCGCCTCAATCGATCAGCCGGGGGCGCGGCGATAGCGAATTTTCGCTTTCGCGAATTCCTACGGCGCAGGCTCCTGGTGCGCGAAGCTGCGTTTCCTGTCGGTCGCGCCAGCCGAGCCTCATGCTGTGCTAGAATTTTTGGTTCGCACAACAGCCTGGGAGAGTCACATGCGCTTTGGCCGTTCGCTTTATTTTTCACTTCGCGCCGGTTTGCTGCTTGCGAGCCTTGCCTCGGCCTTCATCGCCCAGGCCGCTGATGACACCGATATACCCCGCACTGCCGATGGCCGTCCCGATTTCAACGGCATCTGGCAGGCGATCGGTTCAGCCCATTACGATATCGAACCGCACGCGGCCGACTTCGGCCCGCTGCCGGAAACCGGCGCCATCGGCGCGATCCCGGCGGGGCTCGGCGTTGTGGTGGGCGGGGAAATTCCCTACACCCCGGAGGCCCGGGCCCGGCAACAGGCCAACAAGGCCGACTGGCTGGCGCTGGACCCGGTGGTCAAGTGCTACATGCCGGGCATTCCGCGTTCCAATTACCTGCCTTTTCCCTTCCAGATCATCCAGTCTCCCGACCATGTGGTCTTCGCCTACGAATTCGCCAGCGCAAGCCGCATCGGCTATGTGGACCAGCCCGATTTCGAAGCGCCCATCTACACCTGGATGGGGCACAACCTGGTCACTTTCGAAGGCGACGCCATGGTGATTGAAGTCACCGACCAGGTGCCCGACACCTGGTTCGACCACGCCGGCAACCACCATACCGAAGGCCTCCGGGTCACCGAACGCTGGACCCACATGAGCCGCGACGTTTTGCTCTACGAGGCCACCATGGAAGACCCCGCGGTGTACACCGAACCCTGGACCATCCGCATGCCGCTCTACCGCCGCCTCGACGAAAACATGCAACTGCTCGAATTCAAATGCGTCGAGTTCACCGAGGAACTGCTCTACGGTCATCTGCGGCGGCAGGAGGAAGAAGGTTGACGCGCAACCGCAACGCGCCCTGGCCCGCCATGCGTGGACCAACTGCGCCTACGCCCGGCGCCCATTCGCTTGACGTATCCTTCATTCGAAGTCCAGGCGGGCGGATTCCGCTTGAAATCAACTCAGTTCGGCGGTCAGTGCTTCGGTGAGATCGGAGTATTCGGGCTGAAAGCCAATCTCCCCGTGGCGCCGGGATATGACTCGATTATTGCCGAGCAGCAAGGTCTCGCCCATTTCGCCGAACACCAGGCGGATCAGCCAGGCTCGCAGGAAGGGCGAAAACGCCGGCCTTCTCAGGACCTTGCCGAGGGCGCGGGTAAATTCGGCATTGGTCGAAGGTTGGCCTGAGACAAAATTGATCGGGCCGCTGATGTTGTCGTCGCGCAGGCACAACTCGACGAGGGAAATGACATCGTTCAAGGCGATCCAGCTCATGTATTGACTGCCGTCGCCCAGCTTGCCGCCGCCTCCGAGCTTGAACGGGAGTAACATCTCCTTGAGTACTCCGCCGTCGCGGCTCAGCACGACGCCGAATCGCATGTTGACGGTGCGAATGCCTGCGGCCAGGGCCGGCTCGCAGGCAGCTTCCCAGTTGCCGGCGACATCGGCGAGGAAATCCGCTCCGCGCGGTGAGGACTCGTCGACGGTTTCCGTGCCGGTGTCTCCGTAGTAGCCAATGGCGGTTGCGGAAAGGAACACGCGCGGTTTGTGCGCCGATGCCGCCATCGCCTCGGTCAATGCCTGGGTGAGTTCCACCCTGGAGTCCATGATGAGCCGCTTGTAGCTATCGCTCCACCGGCTTGCGGAGATGTTCGCGCCGGCGAGATTGATTACGGCATCGAGCGCAATGTCCGGGTCGAGCCGGACTTCCCGCTTTTGAGCCGAATAACGGAAAGACGCATCCGCATCCGCATCGCTCCGGGCTAGCGCAAATACGCGATGCCCCCGGCTTTCCAGGTGTTTGCGAAGTGCGCCGCCGATCAGGCCGGCCGCGCCGGATATCAATACATTGAGGCTGTCCATCGCCGATTCTCCGAGACTTAACTTGCGACCTGCTGCCGTTCCTTTTCTACCAGCAGGCGGCGCAGGATCTTGCCGGAGGCGGACTTGGGAATTTCGTCGACGAATTCTAGGCGGCGGATTTTCTTGTGCGGCGCCACGCGTTCGGCGACCCAATCCATCAGTTCCTGTTCGCCGAGTTCGCCCATGCGCAAGACGAAGGCTTTCGGCACTTCTCCCGCTTCCAGGTCGGGCGAGGGGATCACGGCCGCGTCGGCGACCGCTTCGTGGGTCAGCAACAGCGCTTCGAGTTCGGCCGGGGCGACCTGGTAAGCCTTGTACTTGATCAGTTCCTTGACCCGGTCGACGATGAAGAAACAGCCGTCGTCGTCGGCGTAACCGATGTCGCCGGTGTAGAACCAGCCCTCGTCGTCCAGCGAGTGGGCGTTTGCTTCGGGATTGTTCAGGTAGCCGAGCATCACGTGGGGGCCGCGAATGAGCACTTCTCCGGTCTCGTTGGGACCGAGTTCGGCGCCGGATTCGACATCGATGACCTTGCTTTCGGTATTCTGCAGCACCGGACCCACCGAGCCGGGCAGGTCGAGATCGCTGCCGAGGGCGCGGATATGCGAGGCGCCGGCGACTTCGGTCAGGCCGTAACCCTGGATAATGCCGCAATCGAGCCGCTTCGCGCAGGCTTGCTCGAGGTCCACGCCGAGCGGCGCCGCGCCGCAGGTGATCAGCCGCACGCAACTCAGGTCGTAATTGTCGACGATGGGATGGTTGGCCAGCGCCAGCACCAGCGGCGGCACGAGGCTGAGCAAGGTGACCCGGTGGTCCTGGACGATCTGCAGGAACTGTTCGAGTTCGAATCGCGGCGACGACAGCAAGGTGACGCCGGTGTAAAGGGACAGGCAAAGCAGCAGCGTCATGCCGTAGATATGGAAGAAAGGCAGCACCGCGAACATCTTGTCGTCTTCCTGCTGGGGATTCACCGCGGTGGACAGCACGAAATTGGCGATCAGGTTGCGATGACTGAGCATGACGCCCTTGGCCAGCCCGGTAGTGCCCGAAGAGTAGGGCATGGCGACCATGTCCCTGGCCGGGTCGATTTGCGCCTGGGGCGCATCGCCGGCGTTGTTGAGCAATTCGGCGTAGGGCGTACAGTTCTCCGCGCTGCCGAGGACGAAAATCTCCTCGATACCGGTCGCTTCGGCCGCGGGCAGCGCGCGATCGAGAAAATCGGGAATGGTCAACAGGAAGCGCGCGCCGGAATCCTTGAACTGGTGGATCAGGTCGTCGGTCGAATAGAGCGAGTTGACCGTGGTGTTGACGCCGCCGAGGTATGCCGTGCCGAGGAACGCGATCCCGTATTCGGGCACATTGGGCATGAAGATCGCGAGCACGTCTCCCTTGCCGAAGCCGCGCTCGGCGAGCCCGGTCGCGAACCGGCGTACCATCACGGGCAATTGGGCGTAGGTGATCTGGCGCCCACTCGGACCGTCCACGAGCGCCTGCTTGTCGCCCAGCGCATCGCAATGCCGCAACAGGACATCGACCAGATTGCCTTCGGGAATGTCCAGATCGGGAAGTCTGCTTCGGAAAATCACGGGAATCTCTCCTGCTTTTGTCGCTCGGGGAAAACTATAACTCGGTAATGGCGAAATGATGGCTGTTTATGTCGAATCCTTCGCGCAGATAGAACCGGTGGGCGCGGAATCGTTGTACGCCGGAATCGAGATGCAATTGCCGGCAGCCGTTGTCGATCGCGTGTCGCTTGAGCCAGTCCATCAGGCAGCGTCCCGCACCGCGGGAGCGCCGGGCGGCGGCGGTTACCAGATCGTCGACATAAAGATGCTTGTGCCAGGCGAGCTTGCTGGTGATGACGAAGCCGGCGACGGCCAGCACTTCGCCGTCGTCTTCCACGTAGGCGACCACGTAGCCGTCCTGCTGTTGCCGCTGAATCTGCGCGATCAGGCCTTCGGTGTCGAAGTGGTCGCGCAATTCGAGCATCACCGGCGCGATTCGCTTCAGTTCCCGTTCATCTCTGGCGATATGTACTTGCATGCGGGTCATTCGGGGTTCAGCCGTTGCCACCTGTCCAACGGCGCATAGTAATATCTATGAAGGCGCTTCGCTACGGAATTGAATCCAACGTGTACCGGATTTCATTGCTGATCCTGATTCTCGGCTTCGCCCGGCCCGCGCCGGCGCAGATTCCGGATGGCTTCGTCGACATGGGCGAGTTTATCGCCGACGTGCGGATCGAAGCGCGATATGCCGGACACGGCAATTTCGTCGGCGCGCCCATCGATGGCTACGATGCGGAAAAAGTGCTGCTCACCCGCGAGGCGGCGGATGCCCTGCTCGCGGTGCAGATCGAGTTGCGCCAGATCGGGCTCGGCCTGAAACTGTTCGACGGTTACCGCCCGCAACGGGCGGTGGATCATTTCGTGCGCTGGGCCCGGGATCCGGAAGACGACACGATGAAGTCGGTCTACTACCCTCATGTCGATAAATCTGAACTATTCGAGCAAGGCTATATCGCCGAACAGTCGGGGCATTCGCGCGGGTCGGCGGTCGATCTGACACTGGTGTCGCTGGAGACCGGCGATGAACTCGACATGGGTACGCGCTGGGACTTTTTCGATCCGCGCTCGGCGCCGGCGAACCAGGAGGTTTCGCCCCAGCACCAGGCCCGGCGTACGCTGTTGCAGATCACGATGATGAAACACGGCTTCGAGCCGCTCGCCGAGGAGTGGTGGCATTTCAAGCTCCGCGACGAGCCCTATCCGGATACTTACTTCGATTTTGTTATCGAGTAGCGGCGGGCCGCAGTTCAGGGGCTATTTCGATGCCGGCTTCTTCGTAGTAGCGCAGGGCGCCGGGGTGCAGGGGAATGACGATGCCGGCGAGGGCGCGGTCAAGCATCATTTCCCGGGTGGCGCTGTGGATCTCGCGCAAGGTGGGGAGGCTTTCCCACATGAGTCTGGTCAATTGGTAAACGATCTCTTCGGGGACGTCCTCACGTGTCACCAGCACATTGGGGCTATACGCGGTGGTGACATCCGCCTGCTGGTAGGGGTAGGTGCCGGCGGGGAGATCGTAGAAATTCCATAGCGGCAACTCCCGGTTGATAGCATCGAGATGTTGCCGGGTGAAATTCAGCAGCGTGATGCTGTCGCGCATCTGGGCGAAGGATTGCGTAATTGCCGCCACGGGCGCGCCGGCGGGCACGTTCATGCCGCTGATATTGCCGTCCTGGATGGCGCCGGCGACCGCGCCATAGCCCATGTAGGCGAGACTGAAACGATTGCGGAAATCGATGCCGACGGCGTCGAGAATGTAAGTGCCGGTCTGCTCGGCGCCGGAATTGCGCATGCCGAGCACGAATCGCTCCCCGTCGATATTGGCGAGATCGTCCAGAGTGCCGCTGCTGACGAGTTCGCTGCTCAGGACGAAATGCTCGACGTTCGGCCAGGTCGCGCCGATTGCGCGCAGATGCGCCTGGGGCGAGCCAATCGGGCCGCTGCCCTCCCAGGCCCAGGCGGCGAAGACGCCGAGAATCAGGCCGAATTGCGCCTGGTTGTCGCGCAGCAACTTGATGTTCTCCATGGAACCGGCGGAACTGATCGCCGTCAGCGAAAAACTTTCGTCCTGGCGCGCCGAGACGATGGTCGACAGCGCCACGCCGACGGGATAGAAGGTTCCGCCGGTCGTGCCCGTGGTCAATACGTAAGTGCGGCGTTCGAACTGGCGGTCGGAACAGCCCGCCGCGATCAGGCAGATCAGCAGCAGGCAGAACCCAGGCAGCCGGGTAGACACTGTATTCACCCGTTCCCGAATGCCCGTACCGGTTCGGGACAGTCTCCTTCCATGGCGGCGATCCAGTCGCGGATCAGGGCGATGCCCTCCTCGTGCGCCAGCGAACGGCCGAGTTCCGGCATCATCTCGTCGGGTTCGGAGGATTCCATGCGATAGAGCAGGATGGAGCGTTCCGGCGCACCGGGATGAATGCTGTACAGGAGATCGCCGGCGCCGCCGCCCGCGGCCACAGGGGTTTTGCAGACGCCGAGTTCCACCGGATTGCGGTGCCTGCCGTCGAGTACCAGCGCCGAAGTGTCCGCCGCGCCGTCGGGATTGTGGCAATGGCCGCAATGAATGTTCATGTAGGCCAGGGCGCGGGTGTCCAGATCGGCCCGGCTGTCTTGCCAGGAAGCCGCCGCGGTCCGGACGGGCGCGGCCTCGAGCCAGCCCCGTTCCCGCATTGCCTGCAACTGGGATGGGTGTGCTCCATCCGGATTTGCGGCCGCGGCGAGTTGCTCCGGAACCGCGCCCAGCGGATGCAGCGGGCCGTCGGGATGTACGGTCACATGGCAACCCGCGCACTGGTTTTCATTGGGAACGAAGTAAACGAATTCCTCGGTTCCCGACGAGCGCTGCAGGCTCGCCGGTACGCTCGCCCCGGCCACGCGCAGGAAGGCCTCGGCCTGGTCATCGTTCCAGACGTAAGCCATTGCGTGCCAGCCGTCATCGCGCCGCACGAGCAGCCGCGTTTCGATCATGCGATGCCGCTGCCGGTCGAGTTCGTTTTCGTGGTCAATGCTCTCCAGCAGAACGCCATCGGCTCCCGTCGGGTAGTAGAAAGTCTTGCTCAGGATCGAGCCGACGGGAAATTCGAGTTCACCGCCCCGCATGCTCGCCTGCCCGCCCGCCGGCAGCCACATGGTGCGCAGTTTGCCCGCGTAATCGGTGAACAGGGGATTCGCCGGCGCGAACACAAGGGTTTGTTCGCGGGGAATGAACCGGGAACCGTCGTCCCGGAACAGATTCCAGTCCGACAGGCGTTGCGGGTTGTCCTGCTCGAAAAAACGCGGTTCCGCGCAGGCCCCAAGCAGGCAAGCGGACAAAATCGCCGGCGCAAGAATCCGGAGCAGGGAACGGATCATGGCCCGGTGCTGATCGACACCTCGGGCAACTCTTCTCCGGCGCAATCGTGAGGGCCGATTTCGAACGAAGGCGCGGCAAAACCGCCGGGCGCATCGAGATTGACGAAATCGGCGTCGCCGTTGCCGCGCATGCAAATCACATCGGGCGCCGTCTTGCCCGGCAGGATCGTGCCGTCCCAGACGATATCGGGCACCGCCTGCCCGGTAGCCTCCCGCAGCAGCGCCAGCGGCTCGGAGTCGGGCTCGGCGCCGCCGCCGCTGAAACTGTTGTCGTGCACATGGATCGATTCGGGGAACGGGTCGTAATTCTCGTCGTCGATCGGCAGGCCGGTGATGTGGTAGCTCACGACCATCATGTTGGCGCTGTTGTTGCCGGCGAATTCGTTGCCGAAGACTTCGATATTGTCGTTCGCCAGCACCATCAGGCCGCTGCCCGCCGGCACCGTGGCGACGATATTGCCTTCCGGGGCGAAATTGGCGGTGTTGTTGTCGACGATGCTGTTGTTGAACACCCGCGTGTTGCGGCCGCCTTGCACCGGCAGGTTGGGCAGGTCGAAGACGAGGATGCCGCCGGTATTATTGGTGGCCACGTTGTCGTACACGTCGGCGAAGGTCGAATTCTCGATCTCGATGCCGGCGACGTTGTACTCGGCCCGGGAGTTGCGCACGATGATCCGCGTCGACTGGCCGACGTAGATGCCGGCGTCGGAAGCGCCGATGGCGACCGAGCCGTCGATCAGTATATTGCTCGACTGCACCGGGTAGATGCCATAGGCGCCATTGGTCGTGAGCGGACCGCCGGTCCATTCGGTGCGCACCCGGCGCACGGTGACGTTGTCGCTGTCGTTGATCTTCAGCGCGTCGCCGACGGTGTCCTCGATCGCAAGATCCTCGATCGTGAAATCGTCAGCGCTGACGAGCAGCCCCTCGGCGCCCTGCAATTGATTGCGGAACGACAGGATCGAGCTGTCCATGCCTGCGCCGCGGATCGTCACGCCGGGCACGTTGAGCGACAGGCTGCGGGTCAGTTCATGGGTGCCGGCGGGAATGTCGATGACGTCGCCGGGCTCGGCTTCGATCAATTGCTGCTGCAGCGATTCCTCGAAACTCAGTTGCGGTTGCGGCTCGCCGCAGGCGGCTAACGTCAGGGCAACGGGGATAGCAAGGGCAATGCGGAAATCGGTAAACATGTACTGGGTCTCAGGGAAACAGGGGGCGGATCGGGTCAAGTTTACACTGAATAGTGAACAGCGGCCGCTCCCGCGTGGTGCGGGAACGGCGCCTGTCGGACCGCCCTGCCTGATTTCGGCTTCAGGGCCGGGTCGGAGTGGCCAGGTATTCTTCGTCGGTCGTCGGGTCCATCCAGACTACGCTGCCTTCATAGATGGTGATTTGCAGCGCCGATTCCTCGGGATGCGCGCCATGCCAATGCTCGACATCGGCGGGAGTCCACCAGGGCTTGCCCGGATGCATCTCCATCACCGGTTCGCCCCGCACCTGGGTCAACGCGCGGCCTTCCTCGATCATCAGCAACTGGCCCCAGGTATGGGTGTGCCAGGAAGAGCGCACGCCGGCGGGAAACAGGATGCGAATCGAAGTCATGTCCGGCGCCTGGCGCACGTCGGGCGCACCGCCCTGGAAATTGCTCGACTGGGCGATACTGCGGTCGCTTTGCAGGCCAATGACGACAACGGCCAGAGCCAGCGCCACGGATGCGGAAGCGAGGTATTCCAGCGTCCGCTTCTTGCGCGACGCTCCCTTGGAAAGTCTTGCCATGATTTTCTCCAACCGGGAAGATTCGGTAAGCCGAGAATTAAACAAGCCTCCCTGCTTGTCAACTGGTTTTCCCCGGGATGTTGTATGTGGCTTCGATCCGTCGCCGTCCGGCGGGAGTGGTGCGGCGGACGCCGTGAATACATCTGAGTTGGCTGCCTTCGATTCGTTTGTGCATGCCATCCCTGGCGCGACATTAGTGGCTTCGCTAACCCCCAGCCTTGCCATCCATGGCAAGTCGTTCGGCCCTCAAGAAGCTGCGCTTCTTGTCGACTGCGCCGACCGGGCCTCACCCATGCCTCGCACGCCCGCTGCACCCCACCCGCCAGACGGTGACTCACGCCGCGCAAAATCTGAGAGCGGCGTGATATGCTCGGTGGCCATTGTTTAGTGATGAGGAAATTTGGTCTTGTTTCGGGTTGCGGGGATTGGAATTTTGTTTGCTGCGCTGTGTTTGCCATTGGTTTGGCAGGGGGCGGCTGCGCAGGGGGTTAATCCTTATGCGGGCCAGCCGCGGGCGGTTCTTGCGGGTGGGGCGCTGTTCCGGGCGCAATGCGCGACTTGTCATGGGGCCGACGGCAAGGGGATTTTGTCGATCGACGCGCCGGATCTGAGTTTGATGTGGGCACGCGACGGGGTGAATGACGAGTATGTGTTCAGCGTGGTTCGCGATGGGATTCCCGGCAGCATCATGCCGCCTCACGGGCTGCGCGAGACGGAACTGTGGATGCTGGTCGCGTTCATGGCGACGCTGGCGGAAGGGGGCGGAGACGCGGAATTCAGCGGGGATGCGGGCAACGGACGCCGACTGTTCGCCGCCAATTGCTCGGAATGCCATCGCGCCGGCGCGGAAGCGGGGGGCGTACTCGGTCCGGTGCTGACCGGCGTTACCCGCCGCCGGTCGCCGGAGGCGCTGATGCAATCGATCCGCGAGCCTTCCGGAAGGATCGAGCGCGGTTTTCGTCCGGTCACCGTCGAAACCGGCGCAGGCGAAGCGGTCACGGGCGTGCTCAAGAACGAGGACGCGTTCTCGCTGCAACTGGTGACTGAAGACCAGGATCTGCGGGCTTTCGGGCGCGATGCCGTGCGACAGGTTGCCAGGCTGGGGGAATCGCTGATGCCGGTATTCGGCGAGGCCGACCTGGACGATGATGAACTCGCCGATCTGCTCGCCTTTCTTCACGGCAGTCAATGAATCGATACGGGAGATTTCTCATGCGCAATGCAGGCCGCCTGCTTTCCTGCCTGATGCTGCCGCTCGCCATGCCGCTGTTCGCGCAGCAGGACGGACCGGCTTACGAGGACATTCTCCGCGGTTTCGACGACCCTGAGCGCTGGCTGACGTATTCCGGCGACTACAGCGGCCGGCGCCATAGTCCGCTGATGCAGATCACTCCGGAAAACGTTGGCGCGTTGCGGCCGATCTGGACCTTCCAGACCGGCACCACGACTCGCGGCCGCGGCTTCGAGGCTACGCCGCTCGTGGACGACGGCGTACTTTACGTTACCGGCTCGAACAATTACGCCTGGGCCATCGACGCCCGCAGCGGCAGGGCGTTCTGGAGCTATCGCCGCGATTTGCCCGATGACCTGACCTATGGCGCGAGCGCGCCGGTCAACCGCGGTTTCGGAATGCTCGGCAACAAGTTGTTCATGGTCACGCTGGACGCGCACCTGCTCTCCATGGACCGCCGCACCGGCGACATTCTCTGGGACGTGCAACTGGCCGACTACCGCATCGGTTACGCGGCCACCCTGGCGCCGCTGGTCATCGACGACAAGGTGATCGTCGGCATCTCCGGCGGCGAGTACGCCACCAGGGGATTCATCGACGCCTATGCGCCGGTCACCGGCGAGCGGCTCTGGCGCTTCAACACGATTCCCGGCCCGGGCGAGCCGGGCAGCGAAACCTGGCCTGACGATCCGGAAGTGCTCGCCCGCGGCGGCGGCGGCACCTGGATGAACGGCAGTTACGACCCCGAACTGAACCTGATCTACTGGGGCGTGGGCAATCCCAACCCCGACTATTTCGGCGATTCGCGCCCCGGCGACAACCTGTATTCGAACTCCATCGTCGCGCTCGACGCCGACCGCGGCGACCTGCGCTGGCATTACCAGTTCACGCCCCACGACATCAACGACTGGGATTCCAACCATGTGCCCGTGCTGGTCGACGCCGAATGGCGGAGCGAACCGCGCAAGCTGGTGATGATGGCCAACCGCAACGGCTTCTTTTACGTGCTCGACCGCACCGACGGCGAGCTATTGCTTGGCGAACCCTTTACCGGCACCACCTGGGCGCGGGAAATCGGTCCCGACGGCAGGCCGGTCATCCTCAACGACGGCAGCCAGGGCTGTCTGCCCGACCCCTGGGGTTCGACCAATTTCATGCCGCCTTCGTACCATCCCGAACTGGAACTGTTCTACGTCACGGCGCGTGAAACCTGCGCGACTTACGTGCCGGAGGAACCGGCCTATACGCCCGGCCAGGCGACTTTCGGCGGCGTCGTCTTCATCGAACCCGATGGCTCCGGCGCCTTGCGCGCACTCGACATCCACACCGGCGAACTGCGCTGGGAATTCACCTATCCCTCTCCGACCTTCGGCGGCGTCACGACCACGGCCTCGGGGCTCGTCTTCGCCGGCGATCACGAAGGCAATTTCATCGCCTTCGACGCCGCCACCGGCGAAAACCTCTGGCACTACCAGACCGGCTCGCGCATCTGGGGCGCCGCCGCGACCACCTTCATGCTCGACGGCCGCCAGCACGTCCTCATCCCCTCCGGAACCACCCTGACGGCCTTCGCCTTGCCGGAATGAACGCTACTCTGTTGGCGCCACGCTGAATTCCTGTGGCGCAGGCCCCTGGGAGTCTGCGCCTTACTGCAAACCGGGATCGGTAGGCGCGTATTCCTCGCCTTCAGCGTCCGCCACGCGGGCGCCGGCGAGGATTCCCGGCAAGGCGTAATTGCCTTCGTGGCAGGCATATTCGAACAGGTTCTCGCCGGTATCCGTCATCGGTAACTCGCCGCTCCAGGGCTGGCTGTAGTTTTCCGGGTCTTCCACGGTGAACTGGTAAAGAATCGTGTCGTCCGCCACCCGCGTGAATCTTTCCGTCACCCGCATTTCAGACGATCCGAAGAAACGATGGTCAAGCGAGGAACGGAGGCTTTGCTGGGAATGAAAATTGGTCGTCTCCACCACCAGCGTATCGCCTTCCCATCGGCCGATGGAATCACCGAGCCAGGGATATAGCGGCGGGTCGCGATGGACGCTGTCCAGCCGCACGATGCGGGCGTCATGATTCATTTCCGCGAGCAGAACGACATGGTCTTCGGTCTGCACGATCCGCGTCAGATTGTTGTATAGCACGGGCAATTTCGGCGGGCCCCCGGAGGAGCCGAATCCGACCATGCAGCGCTCGCCGAGAGGGCGAACTTCAGGGCCGTCATAGGATTGGCGACGCTGCATGGCGGCGGCGAAATTGGCGCGGCCCCGTTCGCTGTAAGGCAGCCGCCCGTCTTCGGGATCCACCAGGATCGAAGTGCGGATTTCGCCGTTGACTTCGGCCAGGCGATTGCCGGGGTCCATCCAGAAGGTGTTGTAGCCGCCGACGTTCTGGCCCGCCGCCGGCGCTTCGCGATCCGGATCGCTGGGCGCGTTGCTGCGTTCGAGTCCGGCCGCAAACATGGTTTCGATGCGCGCGGCTTCCTCGGGGGAAATCACGAGTTGGCCGTTGAACCGTTCGGCGCGTTCCAGATTGGTCCGGGTGGCGATCGACCAGACGCCTTGCAGGTCGGGATCGCCGAATTCGGTCAGCGGAACGGCGTGATCGCTTTCCGCCGCATGCAGGCTGGCGGAGAAAGCGGCGGCAAATGCCATAGTCAGTGCCTTTTGCATGATTTTCCTCCAGCGCATTGCATTCGCGCCAGACATGTCGTGCCCGGATCAGATTTCGCGGGCGATCAGCATTTTCATGATTTCGTTGCTGCCGCCGTAGATTTTCTGGATCCGGCTGTCGGCGTACATCCTGGCGATGGGAAATTCCATCATGTAGCCGTAGCCGCCGAAGAACTGCAAGCATTCGTCGACGATTTCGCATTGCTTCTGGGTCGTCCACCATTTGGCCATGGCCGCGGTGCTGACCTCCAGCTTGCCTGCCAGCAGGCGCTGTACGCAGTCATCCACGAATGAACGTGCGATATGCAATTCGGTGAATCGTTCCGCCAATTTGAACTGGGTGTTCTGGAAGTCGAGGATGCGCTTGCCGAACGCCTTGCGCTCCTTGACGTATTCCGAGGTGATTCGCAACGCTCTTTCCATGGCGGCCACCGCGCCGACGGCGATGATCAGGCGCTCCTGCGGCAACTGCTGCATCAATTGCACGAAGCCCTGGCCTTCCACGCTGCCGAGCAGGTTTTCCCTCGGCGCCCGGACATCGTCGAAAAACACTTCGGCGGTATCAGCGGCCTTCTGGCCGAGTTTTTCGAGATTGCGGCCGCGGGAAAATCCGCCCTCGCCCTCTACCTTTGCCGTTTCCACGACGACGATGGAGACTCCGCTCGCCGCTTCCGAAGGGTCCGTCTTCGCCACGACGCAAATCAGATCGGCATTCATGCCATTGGTCAGAAATGTCTTTTGTCCGTTGATGACCCAATCGTCACCGTCCGCGATTGCCGTGGTCGCCACGGCTTGCAGGTCCGAGCCGGTGCCGGGTTCGGTCATGGCGATAGCCGCCACGAGTTCTCCGCTCGCCATCTTTGGCAACCAGTTCCGCTTCTGTTCTTCCGTGCCGTAGGCATTGATGTAATGGGCGACGATTCCCGAATGCACGCTATTGCCGAAAGTGACCCCGGACTGGGCCAATTCTTCCAGGAACACCGCTTCGTGCCTGAAATCGCCGCCGCCGCCGCCGTAACGCTCGTCGATGGAAGCGCAAAGCAAGCCGGCCTCGCCCGCCTTGCGCCAGGCGTCCCGGTCGACCCGGCCCTGTTTTTCCCATTTGGCTTGCAGCGGCATGAATTCCTTTTCCAGGAAGCGCTGCACGGATTCGCGCAGGATGCGCAGTTCCTCATTCATCCAGGGGGCTTCGCGGCGGTCGGACAGCATGTTCAATTTCCTCTAAAACCCGGCCCGGCCGCGGATCAGGCCGCCAGCTTGTCGGTGCGTTCGACTATCATGGCGTTGGCGGTGCCGCCGCCTTCGCAGATCGCGATCAGACCATAGCGGCCTTCGCGGCGCTCGAGTTCATGCACCAGGGTGACCATCAATTTCGCGCCGGTCGCGCCGAGCGGATGGCCGAGCGCCTGGGCGCCGCCGTTCACATTGAGCCGTTCCGGGTCCGCGCCGAGCGCCTTGGCCCACGCCAGAGGCACCGAACCGAAAGCTTCGTTGATTTCATACAAATCGATCTCGTCCAGCGAGAGACCGGACTTTTCCAGCACCTTGCGGGTCGCGGGAATCGGGCCTTCGAGCATGATCACGGGATCCGACCCGACTACCGCCAGCGAATGAATCCGGGCGCGCACCGGCAGATCGAATTCCGTGACGGCGCGTTCATTGGCGATCATCACGGCGGCGGCGCCGTCACTGATCTGGCTGGCGGTTCCGGCGGTGATCACACCCTCCTCGCGCAGGGGATTCAGACCGCGCATGCCTTCCAGCGAGGCGTCCATGCGGATGCCTTCGTCTATTTCATGCAATTCCGGCGAACCGTTTTCGCCACGGATGGGAACCGGCAGCACTTCACGCTCGAAGTGTCCTTCCCGGGTGGCCCTGGCCGCGCGCTGATGACTGAGCAGGCCGAATTCGTCGAGTTGCTCGCGGCCGATGCCGTATTTCTCCGCGAGCAATTCGGCGCCGTCGAACTGGGAGAACTGAATTCCCGGATATCGCGCTTCGAGCCTTTCGCCCTTGGGCACGCCGCGGCCGTGCTGCAGGCCATCGCGGACGTTCGAGCCGATTTCCACGGTACTCATCGCTTCCACGCCGCCGGCGATGACCACGTCCTGAGTGCCGGACATTACCGCCTGGGCGGCGAATTGCATGGCCTGCAAGGACGAACCGCATTGCCGGTCGACGGTCACTCCGGGGACTTCGAGCGGCAGCTTCGACGACATCGTGACGTTACGGCCGAGATTGCCCGCCTGGGCGCCGTTCTGCATGACGACGCCGAAAATCAGGTCATCGACACTTTCCGCGGGAATTCCGGTGCGATCCACGAGCTCATCCACCACCATGGCGCCCATGTCCACCGGATGCACGGCGCTGAGCCGGCCTTTCTTGCGCCCCGTGGCGGTTCGCACTCCGCCGACAATATATGCTTCAGCCATGTTCTTCCTCTCTCAGGATGCGACCGCCGGAACCGGCGGCCGAAAAAGTCTAAGTATTCTCTGAAAAACTCCATCCGTGGAGTTTTTCATTATCGCAAAACAAAAGCGTGGTTTTGTTTTGCTCCCGAAGCTCTGACTTGATCAGAGCTTCCCTAATGTTTCAGATCGCCGGCATGCGGATGCCGGCGTCCAGCCTGATGGTTTCGCCGTTAAGATAGGCGCATCTGACGATATGCGCCACCTCGGCGGCGAACTCGTCGGGCTGTCCGAGCCGTTTCGGAAACTGGGTGATCGAAACCAGCGCCTGTTTCAGCTCGTCCGGAGCCGCGGCGAGCAATGGCGTCTCGAATACGCCCGGCGCCACGGTCATCACGCGAATGCCCTGCCTCGCCAGATCGCGGGCGATGGGCAAGGTCATCGCGACGATGCCGCCCTTGGACGCGGCGTACCCCGCCTGGCCGGTTTGGCCGTCGAAAGCGGCGACCGACGCGACATTGACGATGACGCCGCATTCTCCGTCGCCGCCATCGGCTTCGTTTTCGTTCATGACCGCGGCGCACAGCCGCAGCACGTTGAAGGTGCCGATCAGGTTCACCCGGACGATATGTTCGAAGCGCGCCAGCGGCATCGGGCCGTCGCGGCCCACGGTGCGCGCGGCGCCGCCGATACCGGCGGAATTGACATTGATGTGGATGGCGCCGAAACGCTCGCGAGTCGCGGCGATGGCGGCGGCTACCGAGTCTT
Source organism: Pseudomonadales bacterium (assembly GCA_022819645.1). GTDB lineage: Bacteria > Pseudomonadota > Gammaproteobacteria > Pseudomonadales > Pseudohongiellaceae > UBA9145. The sequence continues at coordinate 84,744 of JAJEGU010000036.1, read as the reverse complement.
CGTCGGTGACGTCGCCCGCATGCCAGATGGCTCCTTCGCCAAGCTCGGCGCCAGCCTGCTCGAGCATTTCGACATTGCGGTCGAACAGCATGGCATTGGCACCGGCTTCAAGGAAATTCCTCGCCACCGCAAGGCCAAGGCCCGATGCGGCGCCCGTGATAAAAGCCGTTTTTCCTGCAAGTTCCATTTCCAAAGCCGCCCTCCTGTTTGCGAGCAGGCAAGCATAGTGCAAGTGTTCATGTGCGACAAGGCCAAGTATTCTCTGAAAAACTCCCGTCCAGTCGCAGAGCATAGCTCTGCGCCGTTCCGGCTGCGCACGAAGCTGCGCTTCGCGCGGGATGACATGCGGGTTGGAGCGCCAAAATGAGAATTGCTGCAGTGTGACAATATGCCACATCGGATGCGAAGGGTGGCGTCACTATAATTCCCGGGCTGTCAGGAAACGACCGGGAGTATGTGGTGTCTGTTACATGGGAATCTGGAAAAAAGGCCTTGCCTGGCGCCGCCCTTGTGCCATTGCTGCTGTTGGCCTGCGGCGAACCGCTTTTCGCTCAGGGAGAGGAAGTAACCGAGATTCGCGTGGTCGGGCGGCAGGAATTTCTTGAAACCCAGTTCAATGCCCGGCGCACCAGTTCCGGCGCGGATTCCGCCCTGCTGATCAATCGCGTTCCCGGCGGCGGCGCCAACCACAATGGGCCGCTCAGCGGGCAAATCCAGTATCGCGGCATGTTCGGCCCCCGCATCAATGTTCGCATCGACGGCATGCTGATTCACGGCGGCGGACCCAACTGGATGGCGCCGCCATTGCACCATATTCCTTCGGCCCTGATGGAAGACCTGGTGGTGGAACAGGGCATTGCCTCCATATCCACCGGCGGCGGCATTGGCGGCGCGGCCACGGCCAGATGGAAGCGGCCCGCATTCAATGACGACAGCGACTGGGACTGGCGCGGCGATTCCGAATTCTCGGCGGGTTCCGCCGCCGGCAGCACCAGCGGGTCGCTGATTGTCGGCGGCAGCAATGCCAACCACCGCCTCTATGGCATTGGCAATATCGACCAGGGCGGCAATTACGATTCAGCCCATGGCGAAGTGGCGGCGACCGGCTACGGCCGCGACATTTACGGCATCGGCTACGGCTTCCGCAGCGGCGCCCATGAAGTGCTCATCGACGCCCACCGCATCGAAACCGAGGATAGCGGCACCCCCACCCTGCCCATGGACATCGACTGGTTCGACACCGACACCTTCAACTTTCGCTATAACGGACAAATCGGCGAGTTTGGCGTCGAGATTGGCGTGTACCAATCATCCATCGAACATGGCATGAGCAATTACCTGCTGCGCCCCGCGCCGGATTTTTCCAGCCTGCCGCTGCCGCCCTTTGCCGACGATGACAAGCGTTTTGCATTCGCCGGGAGCGAAGAATCCGGCTTCCGGCTTGCGCTCCATCTCGGCCTGGGGGCGGGGCTGCTTGAAGTGGGCGCCGAAGGCAAGAGCGGCGAGCACGACGTGCGCGTGACCGATCCGGATTTCGGCCCCTTCTTCGTGGAAAATTTCCATGACGTGGAAACCGGCGGTACATCTCTTTTCGCCCAGTGGTCGGCGATTCTGGCCAGCAACTGGTATCTTGAACTTGGCGCCAGACTGGAACAGGTCGACATGAGCGCCGGCGAGGTTGACGCTTTCCCCGCCAGGCTGGTGGACATGAACCCGGCCATGTGGGGCATGGGCACACCGCCCCGGGTGGTATGGATGTTGCGCCAGGGGTTCAACTCACGGAACCGCGAGCAGCAGGATGACAATCATGACCTGGTGGCCAAGCTACGCCACCAGTTGACCGCAAACCTCGTGGTGGAAGTCGGCTACGGCCGCAAGACCCGCTCGCCGCTGTACCAGGAGCGCTATCTGTGGATTCCGCTGGAAATCAACGCCGGTCTTGGCGACGGCAACAATTACGTCGGCAATCCCGCCCTGCGCCCGGAAACCTCCAACCAGTTCGAACTCGGCCTTGACTGGACCAACGGCGCCGCCTGGGTTTCTCCCCGGTTTTTCATTCGCAATGTCGATGACTACATCCAGGGCGTACCCGCCGCCAACATGGCGGTCATCGGCGTTAGCCGCAACGCCAACGGCGACCCCACCCCACTCATGTTCGCCAACACCGAAGCCGATTTCCGCGGCTTCGACCTGAGTTTCGGATTCGCCGTCAATGAAAGCTGGCGGGTGGAAGGCATGGCGTCCCACGTCAATGCCGAACGTGGCGATATCGCGGATTACCTGTACCGCGTCAATCCTGACAACGCCCGCGTGTCGCTACTATACGAAACCGGCAACTTCTCGGCCCGCATCGAGCAGGTCGTCGTGCTGGAGCAGGACCAGATTTCCCGCACCAACACCCACGACCCGATGAACCCCGGCAACAACGCCAACCCCACCGGCGGCTACAACCTGACCAATGTCTACCTGAACTGGCTCACCGGCCAGGGCATGACCTTCACCCTCGGCGCCGAAAACCTTTTCGATGCCGATTATGTCGATCATCTCACCGGCTTCAACCGCGTCATGAACAGCGCAGTCCCGGTGGGCAGCCGCATGTACGGTCAGGGCAGGAACCTCTTCGGCCGCGTCCAGTTCCAGTGGTAGTCAGAAGGTTGCGATCGGATTCAGCGGTGAGCCGGTCCCTCCGCTGACCCGCAGCGGCGCCGTGGTGAAGAGAAATTCCACCCGGCCGTGACGTTCGGCTTCGGCCGCTACCGCTTCCAGATCCAGATTGTCGAAGATGGGCATGCCTAGGGCGACCAGCACCAGGGCGTGTACCGGCGATCCATAGCCTTCGACTCCGGAGGGCTTCACGTCCAGCGCCGAATCGCTGCCGATCAGCGCCACGTCGCGCTCCTTGAACCATTCCACCGTCGATGCGTGCAGGCCGGCGGAATCCACTGCCAGGTTCCACGGCCCGAGCGCTTCGCGCCGCGGCCAGCGGCCGGTGCGGATCAGCACGATATCGCCGGCGCCGACGGTAACGCCGTGCAATTCCTCCCATTCATTCAGCCATTCCGTAGTGATGGCGGTGCCGTTCTCGAGCCAGTCGACTCCGCGCATGGCGGGAAAATCCATGATGATCCCGCGGCCGAAAATGCCGTCGCCGAATGACGTGATCGCCAGCCTGGCGCAGCCTTCCTCGGTCACTTCGTCTTCCGGATAGCCGTTGTACATCGTGCCGAACTGGAAGCGGTGGCAAAGCGCGTCGAGATGCGAATGGGCGTAGCCGTGATAGGAGACGCCGACGAAATCCCCGGACCAGGGCCCGGGGCTGCTGCCGATCGAAGTCATGCGATGATCGAAGGGGCTGAAATTGTCGGCCGCTTCCTCTTCCAGCAATTCATGCGCCATTGAAACCGAAACCCCGGTCCGCACCAGCCGCACCGCGGCCACCCGCGTCTCTTCCGTAATCAGGTTGACCGTGCCCTTCTCATCGTCCGGCCCCCAGCGCCCCCAGTTGGAAAGCGTCTCGAACCACCCATCCACCGTAGCCTCATCGAGCTGCTGGGCCGAAGCGGCGGGAATGAAGGAAAACAAGGCAATGGCGAAAGATACAGCCTGCGCGCGGAAGTAAGTCATGGCAAATCTCCTCTCTACCACCAGTATTCGCAAGACCGGCATAGTCGTCAATCGGTGACAGGGGTCATTCGGGCCAATTAGACAGTCCCGCGTCGGTCCATACCATTGTTTCCTCGTCGCTGGAATAGATTTCAGCATAGATTTCCGCCGAATCGGTCAACTGCATGCCGAGCCGCCTTGCTCCTTCCGAGATCGACAACGCCAATGGCTTCAAACAATCATCCCGCACGATGGCGCCGGGATGTACCGGTTTCTTCATAGCCATGTCAGTATCTCCCAAGAAACGCCCCCAAATATCGCGTCTCCACGCAATAATCCCGACCGTGGGCTGCGGTCATTCCACTGTCCACGGATTAATCACGTCGACTTCCGTGGCCTTGAAGTCGGCGACATTGCCGGTGACAACCGCCAACCCATGCACGATCGCCGTAGCGGCGATCAGCGCATCGCGCTCGGTCCTTGGGTCGGGAACATGCAACCGCGCACATTTCAGGGCTACAGCGGAATCGACAGGGAGTGTGCGTTCCTGGAATTCGGGCAGCACATGCCGGTCCATCCAGGTCCGCAGCCGCTCCCCTTGCGGGATGTCGCGCCGTTCGATGCGCAGGATGCCGATCTCAAGTTCCATCAGAGTCAGTGCCGAGATATAGAAGCTCGTCGCTTCCCTCTCCGAGACCCAGGCAGTAACCCGGGTGTCTGCTTTGCCGTCGCCGAGCTTGCGAATCTCGGAGACCACGTTAGTGTCCAACAGAAACATCAGGACAAATCGGACGGGGAGAGGTTCAGCCGCACACGAGGGGGATCAAATTCGATATCGGCCAGGCCCGGCATGGACAGTACCTCCGCCAAACTGCGCGGCCGGCCGGCCAGGCGCCGGTAGTCCTCTATGCTCAGCAGCACATGCGCGGGCTTGCCGCGGTCAGTGATCAGGACGGGACCTGATTTTGCCGCCTTTTTCGCGCGCCCAACATCTTGGTTGAGTTCGCGGCTCGTTACAGTCGTGATGGTCACAATTGGCCTCCATCTCATATGGGGATATGTAACTACATTGCTCGTCAACATGCAAGAACTAAAGCGTGGCGACCGCCCTCGGAATCTCCCGGCAAACGCTCTACGATATTTTGAACGAGAAACAGCCGGTCATGGCCGAGATGGCTGTCCGATTTGGCAAACTGTTCGGCAACGGAGCCAATTTCTGGGTGAATCTGCAGCGCAACCACGACCTTGCCTTGGCCGAACGAGCAGTAGACGTCTCAGATATCCCAACCCTCAGGGCTCGTGCCTGATAGCTAACACGCAAGCCGAAGGGGCCAAGCTCGACATTGCTTTCGCTGCTAAACTAGAGGCTGTGGGTTTCTGGAGCGACAGCCGATGAGCATTGACACCACTTTTTTGCGGCGCTGCGTCAGCGCGCTGGAATATGCCTTTGGTGAAATCGACGCATTGGGAGACGCAGGAGAGTACATCTACGACATTTATCGCGCAGCCTGCGTCAAGGAATTCGAACTCGTTCTGGAGCAGAGCGGCAAGTTGCTGCGCAAGCGGCTTGCGGCGTTTTTCGCAAGCAATCAGCAAGCTGATAGCTTGGCGTTCAAGGATCTTTTTCGCTATGCAGCCAAGCACGGGTTGATCGAAACCGACGCTGTAGAGCGATGGCTAAGCTATCGCGACCACCGCAACGCGACCGCGCACGACTATGGTAAGGATTTTGCCGAGGCAACGCTTAAGCTTTTACCCAAGTTCATTGCCGATGCGAAAGTGCTTGCCGATGTGATTGAGGCCGCGTCAGATGAATAAGCGTTTGCACTTGTCCGAGCGGCATCGCGCAATGCTCTTGGCAATGTTGCGAAAGCACCTGCCAGGCGTCGAGGTCTGGGCCTATGGCAGCCGCGTCAGCGGGAGAAGCCACGACGGCAGCGATCTTGATCTTGTGCTGCGGGGGCCGAACTTGGAGAAAATTTGCGAAGATCGGCTGTCGGAATTTCAGGAAGCTGTTCGGGAGTCGAGGATTCCGTTCCTCGTCGAGGCGCGGGACTGGTCACGGCTGCCAGAGCGGTTTCATAGGGAGATTGAGCGGGAGCATGCGGTGTTGATTTTTGCCGATGGTGTTGCCCCCACGACGGGCCAGTTCTCAAAAATCCCGCAGCCTCACTCAATGGTAGCCGAACCTGCACCTAACTCATTGGCTAAAACTTCAAAAACGGCTCTGGTTGATGGACATCGAACTATTGCCATAGATTGGTCCGGAGCAGCGAAGGGCGCATCGTCCAAGATATGGCTTGCGGAGGTCCACCAAAATAAGCTCATTCGCCTGGAATCAGGGCGTGATCGTGCGAAAGTAATCAAGTACATTATCGATTACGCTTCCGAGGTTCCAGAAAAAATCGTTGTTGGGTTGGATTTCGCGTTTTCATTCCCGCAATGGTTTACGAACAAACAGGGGGCAAGATCTATAGAAGATGTATGGAAATTAGCTGAAATCAAAGGTGAGGAATGGCTGAATGAATGTGAGCCTCCATTTTGGGGGAAGCCTGGAAAAAGTAAGCCGGAATCACAAAAACATTTTCGTAATACTGAATGCCAAATCAGCAGGACATCAAGTATAAATCCGAAGAGCGTATTCCAAATTGGCGGCGCGGGAACGGTTGGGACTGGTTCGATACGGGGAATGCCTTGCCTATTGATTCTTCGCGATGCTGGATTTTCAATCTGGCCATTCGATGGTGCCAAATCTTGCATGGTCATCGAAATCTATCCCCGACTGCTCACAGGGGCGGTCAATAGAGCCAACTACGACGCACGGGTAGAACTGCTGCGTGAGTACGCAGAGATCGATACCGACCTTGCCTACAAGGCAGCATGCTCCGAAGACGCCTTCGACGCCGCGGTGTCAGCCGTGGAAATGAGCCGACAGATCGGAGACTTCTCATCGTCACTTTCCATCGCAACTGACCCAACCAAGCTCATTGAGGGAGAAATTTGGCGTCCTTCTCCGAGCAATGAGCAATAACTCCCCCTTCACATACCCCCCCCCCCCCCTGTCTGCTTAGATTGAACCCCCACAGGAGGATCGAAATGAAAATTCGCAGTATCGCCATCGCCGGGCTCTTGCCGGTGCTGTTCCAGGCGGCGCCGGCCGTTGCGGCCGAGCGGGACTTTCACGACATCGCGGCAGCGGTTTCCGCCGAACGCATCGAGCGGGACCTGCGGACGCTGGTCGGTTTCGGTACGCGCCATACCTTGTCGGAGACCGTCTCCGACACCCGCGGCATCGGCGCGGCGCGCCGCTGGCTCGAAGCCGAGTTCAATCGGATTTCAGACGCCTGCGGCGGCTGTCTGGAAGTGTTTACCGTCAGCGGCGTCGTTTCCGGCGAGAACCGCATTCCCGATCCCGTGGAAGTGGTCAACGTCGTTGCCTTGTTACGGGGCGAGAGCGAGCCGAACCGGATGGTGATGATGTCCGCCCATCTGGATTCCAGGGTCAGCGACCCGATGAATTTCGAGTCCGACTCTCCGGGCGCGAACGACGACGCCTCGGGCGTGGCCGGCGTCATCGAGGCGGCGCGGGTGCTGAGCCAGTATCGATTCCCGGCCACTATTGCCCTGACCGGTCTTTCCGGCGAGGAACAGGGCTTGCACGGCGCCCGGATTCTCGCGCAGCACGCCATCGACAACGGCTGGGATCTCGACGCCGTGCTCAACAACGACATGATCGGCAATATCACCGGCATCAATGGCGTCATCGACAACACCACCGCCCGGGTTTTTTCCGAAGGCACGCGCTATCTGGAAACCGAAGGGGAAGCGAACCAGCGCCGTTTGCAGGGCGGCGAGGTCGATTCGCCTTCGCGCAACGTCGCCCGCTACGTCGACGAAATGGCGGACCGCTACATCCCCAATCTCGACACCATGATGATCTACCGGATTGACCGCTTCGGCCGCGGCGGCGATCACCGGCGCTTCAACGAAGCGGGTTTCCCCGCGGTGCGGATAATGGAGACCAACGAAAACTACAACTACCAGCATCAGGACATTCGCGTCGAAGACGGCATCGCCTACGGCGACGTGATCGAGCACGTGAATTTCGAATACGCCGCCAAGCTCACGGGGCTGAATGCGGTCACGCTGGCCGCCATGGCCTGGGCGCCCGCGCCGCCGGCCGCTGTCACGATCGAAGGCGCCGTTCGCCCGAGCACAACCTTGAACTGGGAGAAAGTGCCCGGGGCCGCCGGCTACCGGGTGCATTGGCGGCTGACGACTTCACCGACCTGGGACTTCCAGCGAGACGTCGGCGACGTCGACAGTTTCACGCTGGAGAACCTCGTCATCGACAATTACTTCTTCGGTGTCTCAAGCCTTTCGGCCGACGGCGTCCAGAGTCCGGTGGTTTTTCCCGGTCCAGCGGGTTCTTTCGACTGATTCCGATTTCTCCCTATCGCAAGCAAAACAAAACCACGCCAGGAGCCTGCGCCGCAGGAATTCTCGAAAGGGAATTTGCAGCCGTGAACTCCTGCGGCGCAGGCTCCTAATGAGCGGCAGCTTGAGATTCAGGCCGAAAAATGCTTGAATGCGCAGCCATTCGGCGGCGTCTCATTTCACCTCCCTTGCCGCTCTGCGACTGGCCAGCAATCGATGACTGAAACCGCAGCCCGGCAAGTTTTCGCCTCCTGGCGCGACTACTACGAAATGTGCAAGCCCCGCGTGGTCATGCTCATGGTCCTGACCTCGCTTGTGGGCATGTTTCTTGCCGTGCCCGGCATGGTTCCCTGGCGCGTGCTTCTGCTCGGCAACCTCGGCATTGCGCTGGTGGCGGGCTCCGGCGCCGCTGTCAACCACCTTCTCGACCGCCGCATCGACCGCATCATGGGCCGCACTTCGGGCCGGCCGCTGCCGCAAGGCCGGGTCGAGCCGGCGCAGGCCGCAATTTTTGCGTTGCTGCTCTGCGCCAGCGGCATGGGCATTTTACTGTTGTGGATCAATCCGCTCTGCGCCTGGCTCACGCTGGCTTCCTTCGTCGGCTACGCCTTCATTTACACCGGCTACCTGAAACACGCCACTCCCCAGAATATCGTCATCGGCGGGCTTGCCGGCGCCATGCCGCCGCTGCTTGGCTGGTCGGCGGTGACCGGAACCATCGAAGCCGACGCCCTCGTGCTTGTGCTGATCATCTTCGCCTGGACGCCGCCGCATTTCTGGGCGCTGGCGATTCACCGCAAGGATGAATACGCCCGCTCGGGCGTTCCCATGCTGCCGGTCACCCACGGCGAATATGCGACCCGGGTACATATTGTGGCGTATACCCTGATTCTGGTGGCGGCAAGCGTCATCCCCTGGTTCACCGGCATGAGCGGCTGGCTCTACCTGGTCGCCGCGCTGTTGCTTGGCGCCGGATTCCTGTACTGGTCGGGCCGGCTCATGTTCCGCCCGCGGCCGGATATTCCCATGCGCACTTTCGGTTATTCCATCGTCTACCTCGCGCTGCTTTTCGCCGCCCTGCTGGTGGACCACTACCTGATCTGAATGGCACATGGCCGCCATCCGCCTCAACCGCACAGTCTGGCTGGCATTCGCCCTGCTGAATGTGCTGCTGTTGATGCTGATCGCGCTGCTGCTGCAGTTTCGCGCCGGCCGCGCCGAGCTTGCCCGGCTTGACAGCCTTGGCGCGGTGGTTTACCCCGAACCGGTTCCGCTGCGCGAAATTGCCCTGAGCGACCAGCGCGGACAGCCATTTGACCTTGGCGACATGCGCGGCGCGTGGAACCTGGTGTTTTTCGGTTTCAGCAATTGCCCCGATATGTGCCCCCTGACCCTGGCGGAAATCGAGCGCTACTACCGGGACCAGGGGGAATCCGCGGAAGCGCCGGTGCAGATCGTTTTTGTTTCGATTGACCCGGCGGACACTCCGGCCGTCATCGGCGAGTATCTGGATGGATTCCACGAGGATTTCATCGGTCTCAGCGGCAGCAGGGAAGCCGTCGCCGGGTTTGCCGGCCAGATGTTTGCCAATACCGGAATCGGGATGGACGCCGGCCACGGCCAACCCGCCGATGCCCCCGAAGGCATGATCAGCCACAGTATCCATATCGCCGTGGTGGGCCCGCTCGGCGAACTGGTTGGCCTGTTGCGGCCGCCGCACCGCGCCGCAGCCATTGGCGAGGCGCTGCGGCTGATCACGCAGCGGGCCTGAACCCGGACAATGAAACATGGCCGGCAATGAGCGCCATCCCGAACTCATCCTGGTAGACGGCTCTTCCTACCTGTTTCGCGCCTATCACGGGCTGCCGCCCCTGGTGAACAGCCGGCAGCAGCCAACCGGCGCCATCCGCGGCGTGATCAACATGATCCGCAGCCTGCTGAACAAGTATCCCGGCAGCCGCATCGGCATTGTTTTCGACGCCAAGGGCAAGACCTTCCGCAGCGAGATCTACGCCGAGTACAAGGCGCACCGCCCGCCCATGCCCGAAGACTTGCGCAGCCAGGTCGAGCCCATCCTCAGCATCATCCGCGCCATGGGCCTGCCCCTGCTGATCATCGATGATGTGGAGGCCGATGACGTCATCGGCACGCTTGCCGTGCAGGCCGGGGCGGACCAGGCGCCCACGCTGATTTCCACCGGCGACAAGGACCTCGCCCAGCTTGTCACCGGGCGGGTGGCGCTGATCAATACCATGAACGACGAACTGCTCGACCCTGCCGGGGTGGAGCGGAAATTCGGCGTACGCCCGGAACAGATCATCGATTATCTCGCCCTCATGGGCGACAAGTCCGACAATATTCCCGGCGTCCCTGGCGTGGGTGCGAAAACCGCCGTCAAATGGCTCGGGGAATATGGGTCGATGCAGGGAATCATCGATCATGCCGACGCCATCAAGGGCAAGATCGGTGAAAAGCTCAGGGACAATATCGAACAGCTCAAGCTGTCATACCGGCTCGCCACAATCCGTACCGATGTGCCGCTGGAACTGAAGTACCAGCAACTCCTGCGACAGCCCGAGGACAAGCGGGAACTGCACCGCCTGTTCAGCGAACTCGAGTTCCGCACCTGGCTGCGGGAACTCGAATCCGAAGGCGTGACTGCCACGCCGGCAACCGGGCCGGCCACCGAAAAGGCGCAGGACAGCCCGAAATCCGAACTTGACCTGGACGCCGCGCCACCCGGGGCCGCAACCACGATTATCACCAGCGAAGAGCAGCTCCAAGAACTTGTGACCGAACTCGGCGCCGCTCCCACATTCAGTTTCAATCTGGAAGCCGAACCAGGGCATTTTCTCCAGGCCCGCATCATCGGCGCCGCTTTTTGCGCCAAACCCGGACAGGCTGCCTACATTCCCCTCGACCACGACTACGAGGGCTGCCCCGAACAGTTATCCGCCGAGCGGGTTTTCAGGGCGCTGCAGCCATTGCTGGAAGACGCCCTCAAGCCGAAATGCGGCTATGACCTGAAACATCAGCTTCATTTGCTGGAGAACCTCGGCATCCACCTGCAGCCGGTGAAATCCGATGTGTTGCTGGCCTCCTATGTGGCCAACTCGGTGGCCGTGCGGCATCAGCTTGAATCCATCGGCAGGCGTTATCTGGACCATGCCCCGCCGGACCTGGAAAGCCTCACCGGCAAGGGCCGCGGGCGGCTCGCCATGCACCAGATCGACGTGCGGGAATTCGGCAACTGGGCCGGCGAACGGGTGGACCTCATCCTGCGCCTGACGTCGACCCTGGAAAAGCACCTGCGCGAGAACGGCCAGCTTGAAGGGCTCTACCGTTACTTCGAGATGCCCCTCGCGCCGGCCCTGCAACGCATGGAGCGAAACGGCATCCTGCTTGACCGGGAAGCCCTGGCGAAGCAGAGCGCCGAACTCGCCGGGCAGCTTGCCGAGCTTGAACAGGCCGCTTTCGCGCTCGCCGGGGAGAATTTCAACCTGTCCTCGCCCAAGCAATTGCAGGCGCTGCTCTACGACAAGCTGCAACTGCCGGTATTGCGCAAGACGCCCAAGGGCCAGCCTTCCACCGCCGAGGATGTGCTGCAGGAACTCGCTGAAAACTACGAACTGCCCCGGCTGCTGCTGCGACACCGGTCCCTCACCAAACTCAAGTCCACCTATACCGACAAGCTGCCGCTGGAATTGCAGGCCGGCACCGGCCGCATTCACAGCAGCTTTCAGCAGGCGGTGGCGGCAACGGGCCGGCTGTCGTCCATCGATCCGAACCTGCAGAACATTCCCGTGCGAACCGCCGAGGGTCGCCGGGTGCGCCAGGCCTTTGTCTGCCGGCCGGGATACCGGCTTGTGGCGGCGGATTATTCCCAGGTGGAGCTGCGCATCATGGCGCATCTGTCCGGCGACCCGGGATTGCTCGCGGCTTTTTCCCGGGCCGAGGACATCCACCGCGCCACCGCGGCGGAAGTATTCGGCGTCGCCGTGGAAGATGTGGCGCCGGATCAGCGGCGCAGCGCCAAGGCGATCAATTTCGGCCTGATCTACGGCATGTCGGCTTTTGGTCTTGGCCGGCAGTTGAATATCGGTCGGGAAGAGGCCCAGCACTACGTCAACCGCTATTTTGAGCGTTATCCCGGCGTCCGCGCCTTCATGGATTGCACCCAGGCCCAGGCCACGGAACTCGGCTATGTGGAAACCGTTTTCGGGCGCAGGCTGTATCTGCCGGATCTGCGCGCCGGGCGCGGCATGCTGCGGCGTGCGGCATTGCGCACGGCCATCAACGCCCCCATGCAGGGCACCGCCGCCGACATCATCAAACAGGCCATGATCGACATCGACCTGTGGCTCGAAAGCGAGCCCATCAAGGCCCGGATGCTACTGCAGGTGCATGACGAACTCGTCTTTGAAGTACACGAGGAAGATATGCAATTGCTCTGCGACGGCGTCAGGTTCCGCATGATCAGCGCCGCCGCCCTCGATGTGCCGCTGGTGGTGGACATCGGCGTCGGCGCCAACTGGGACGAAGCTCACTGAGGCGATTGAGACACCGAATCAAGGGAATGAAAATCATGCCCGCCCATACAGCGACCTTTCGAACTTGTTATTCAGGCTTCGAGCCAGGAAGCGAGACGTTCCCGGGCCTGTTCCAGGCCGATGCCGGCAGTGGTGGAAAACAATTGCACTTCCAGGGCACCGCGACCGGACAGCTCCTTGCGCACCGTCGACATTACATTGTGGGCGGGATTCCGCTTCAGCTTGTCCGCCTTGCTCAGCAGCAGATGCAAGGGTAGCCCGGATTCCTGGGCCCAGTCGATCATCTGCCGATCAAATTCCTTCAGTGGGTGCCGGATATCGCTGAGCAGTACAATCCCCTGAAGCTGGACCCTGCCGGTGAGGTAATACTGCATCTCCCGCTGCCATTGCTCCTTCGCCTCCAAAGGTACCTTGGCATAGCCATAACCCGGCAAATCCACGAGATAGCGCCCGGCAAGCCCGGGCACCAGAAAGAAGTTCAGCATTTGCGTCCGTCCCGGCGTCTTGCTCGTCCGCGCCAGGCGGGACTGTCGGCAAATCGTATTGATGGCGCTGGACTTCCCCGCGTTCGACCGCCCGACAAAAGCCACCTCGGCCAGGCTGTCCACAGGACACCCATCCAGCGAGACCGCGCTGGTGGCGAACGTAGTCTGGTCGAAGTCCATTGCGTTGGTAGGCCCTGTTTTGAGTGAACATGGCACGGGGCAAGTCGCTGGAGCGATAGCCATAGCCATATGCAACGGGCATGTGAGGCGGGAAGCCGAGCCTGAAGCCTGCAGGGAGGTATTTACGGCGTCCGCCGCATATGGCTATCGCTCCAGCGACGACTCGAAGGCCTACAAGGCAGCGCGTTCCCGGTCGATAAGGAAATCCACGATTTCCAGCATCATTTGCTGGGTTGGCACATCCGTGCCCGTGGCGATCAGGTACTTGCCATTGACGATCATGTTGGGAGTACTCTGGATTCGATAATCCTGCATGCGGCTTTCGGCCTGGTTGACCCGGGTGCGGACGCCGAATGAGTTGAAGGCCCGGCTGAATTCTTCCTCGCCGACACCGTGGCTGGCGAACAGGTCGCCGATCTGCCGTTCATTCTGCAGGCGGTTGCCTTCGAGGTTGATGGCGTTGAAGACCGGCTCGTGGACGATGTCCACGGCGTCCAGCGCCTCGGCGGTGTAGTAGATCTGGGCGTGGATTTTCATCAGCCCGTTCCACATGGCGGGAAGGCGGACGAAGTCGATATCATCAGCCAGGTTCGCCTTCCAGTCTTCGATCAGGGGCTCGAAGCGGAAGCAGTGGGAGCAGCCGTACCAGAACGCTTCGATAACTTCGACTTTGGAAGGGTCGCGGGTGTTGACCGGAACGGGCAAGGTCACATAGTGCGTGCCGTCCACAAATCTTTCGACCTGCCCGAAAGCCATGTTGGCAAAGGGCAGCGCGAGGGCAAGGGCGAATACCGCAAGTGTTTTTCTGATCATGGATTCACTCCGGGTCGGTTCAGAATCATTCAGGAGCCTGCGCCGCAGGAATTCACGGCTGCAAATCCGCTCCCGTCCACGCCCCTGGCCGTTCGATTTCGTTGCATATTCACCAATATTCGCCTCAATCGACCAGCCAGGGGCGCGACGATAGCGAATTTCCGGCGCGGCGATAGCGAATTTCCGCTTTCGCGAATTCCTACGGCGCAGGCTCCCAGGGGAATGGAAACTACCACAGGCCGGCCCAGGCTCCTAGTGCAAGCCGGCCAGAAAACTGGCCAGGGCTTCGAGCTCCGGGTCGGTAAGGCGCTCGGTGACGACGCGCATCATGCCGCCAGGGTCGTTGGCGCGGGCGCCGGAGCGGAAGTCCTTGAGTTGCTGCAAGCTGTACTCGGGATGCTGGCCGCCGAGTGAGGGAAAGCCCGCCGGGGCGTTGCCGGTACCGGTGGGCGAATGGCAGGCGGAGCAGGCCGCCACCTGCAACTCCTGGTTGCCGGCCCGGTACAGGGATTCGGCAAGTTCCACGCTTTCCGGGTCGGCGCCGAGCAGGGTAGGCGCCTGGGCGGCGTAGTATGCGGCAAGATCGGCGATGTCTTCATCGCTGAGGTTGATGACCATGGCGGTCATGATGGGGCCGGGGCGGGCGCCGGACTTGAAATCCTGCAATTGCTTGATGATGTAGCGCGCATTCTGGCCGGCGATCTTGGGATTGATGGCAAGTTCGCTGTTGCCGTCGGGTCCGTGGCAGGTGGCGCAGAGGGCGGATTTGGCCTCGCCGGCGGCAGCATCGGCCTGGGCGAGCGCAATCGGCGCGGTTGCCGCCGTGGCCATGGCGAACAACAAGAATAGCGATTTCTTCATTTCCTCCATCCCGCTGGATCAGCATTGGTGCATTCGGCGCCGGCGCGGTACTGCCGCTGGCCGGGTGGGAGCGGATTATAGCCTGATTCCCGAAAGCGCTCCATTGTTCGCCGGACCACAGTCCGTTTTCCAGGTCCAGTAATCCCGCCGCTTTCCAGCAATTCTCGGCGGCTGGGATGGCGAGGCTGGGGTTTGGCGAAACCACTGTAGCCGCGCCAGGGAAGGCATGCACCCTCACACAGAATTCCCAAAGAGATTCCGCGACTGCGCTTCGCTTCGCGCGGAATGACCTGAAGCTGCATTTGTTGCCGGCTGCGCCGACCGGTTAATCATGGTTAAATTTGCCGAACCGGGGCGGATGCCCCCTGGCGGGGCGTCGCGCAAGTCTGGAAATGCTTACATTGATAGGCCAATGGGTAGCCACGCCGGCCCGTAACCGCAGGCTGTTCCAGCATTTCGTGTGGCAGGATTTCTTCGGGCAATTCAGCGCCGCGGCCGCCGGCGCGTTCTGGCTGTTCATCACGCCGGTCATTCATATCCTGATGTATTCCTTTGTTTTCAGCTATGTATTCCAGTTGCGGGAAGTGGCTGATTTCGGCCAGACGCAATTCGTCATTTTTCTCATGATCGGCTACCTGCCCTGGTTCGCCTGCGCCGAAGCCGTGAGTAAATCGACCAATATGCTGCTCGAAAAGGCGCCGCTGATCACAAAGGTCGTGTTTCCGGTGCAGATTGTCCCGGTGGTTGGCGCCCTGGTGCCCTATCTGACCCATGGCATCGGCTTCGGCCTGTTGCTGCTCTACATGGCCGTCACCGGCCATTTGTCCTGGACCTGGCTGCTGCTGCCGCTCGTGTTCGCGCTGCAATTTCTCTTCACCATGGGCCTGGTGGCGGTGCTGTCGGCGCTTTGCGTGTTCCTGCGCGACCTGCAGCAGATCGTTTCGCTCGGCGTGACCTTGTGGTTCTTCCTCACGCCGATCATCTATCCGATCGCCATGATCGAAAACGAGGCCTTGCGCACGCTGTACCTGTTCAATCCCATGCACAGCTTCATCAACCTGTATCGGGAAATCATCCTGCTCGGCAGCTTCTCGCACCTGCAACTCGGCATTGCCGCCGGCTCGGCGCTGGTTTCCTGGCTGCTCGGCGGCTGGCTGTTCATGCGCATCCGGCATGCTTTCGGGGATGTGTTGTAGCCATGACCGATCTCCACCCCCGCATCGCCGTCAGCAACCTGAACAAGGAGTTCCGGATCTATGAGCGGCCCCAGGACCGGCTCGCGGAACTGATCCTGCGGCGGCCGCGGCATCGGCTGTTTCATGTGCTGAACGATATCTCCTTTGCCGTCGCCAACGGCCAGAGCCTCGGCATCGTGGGGGACAACGGCGCCGGCAAGTCGACCTTGCTGAAATTGCTTGTCGGCACCTTGCAGCCGACTTCAGGCCAGATCGAGGTCGACGGCAAGGTGGCGGCCCTGCTCGAACTCGGAGCGGGCTTCCACCGCGATTTCAGCGGCCGCAAGAACATCTGGCTCAACGCCTCGCTGCTCGGCATCCCGGACGACGACATCCGCGAACTCGAAAGCGAGATCATCGAGTTTTCCGAACTCGGCTATTTCATCGACCGGCCTGTGCGCACATATTCATCGGGCATGTTCGTGCGCCTTGCCTTCTCCATCGCCACCATGGTGCGGCCCGACATCCTCGTGATCGACGAGGCGCTTTCCGTGGGCGACATGGCCTTCCAGCGCAAATGCGTGCAACGCATGCAGGACTTCCGCGCCCGGCGCAAGACCATGGTCTTCTGCAGCCATTCGATGTTTCACGTGCAGGAGTTGTGCGACAACGCGATCTGGCTCGACAAGGGCAGCATCCGCGAGATCGGAGCGAGCGACAAGGTGGTCGGGCACTACGAGGACTATTGCACCAACAAGAAGTCCTACAACACGATCCGCAACGACCTGCCCGGGGAATTGGAACGGCAGTCCGAAACCGTGGAAGTCCAGGACTGCCGCATCAATTCGCTTGCGGTCAAGGACCTCGACGGCAACGAGCTTTCCTCGCTCAAGGCCTTGCAGGACGTGGTGCTGGAAATGGAAGTCGAGGTGCTGCGCGACGGGGTCGAGGGCAATTTCGGCTTCGCTTTCATGAAATCCGCCGAGGAGCCGGTGGCTTCCTTCCTCACCATCGACGCGGAAGGCGTCGAAACCGGGCCCTTCGACAAGGGCGAGGTCTTCACCGTCTCGCTGACCGTGCGCAATCTGACCATGCGCGTCGGCGGCTACTACGTCGTCGGCGGGCTTTCGGACGATACCGGCCTGCTCTGGTACGAGACGCGCTTCAGCAAGTTGCTGACGGTCGAACCCAGCAAGGGCGTGGGGCCCATGATCATGCCCTCGGAGTGGTCGGTTAAAACGAAGAATTGATTCGCGGCGGACCGCCCCCACCAAAACCGCTACGCGGTTTTGACTCCCCCGTAGGGGGAGTATTCGACGTGCGGAACCAAATACTCCTCCAGAGGGGGGTGTTCGACGTGCGGAACCAAATACTCCTCCAGAGCGGGAGTACTCCACGCGCACGGCACCGGATACTCCCCCTTTGGGGGAGTCGAATCTGCGAAGCAGATTCGGTGGGGGTTCCCGAATTCGGCTAATTGATTTGCAGGATTGTCACCGAAAAAGCAGGTCTTCCTCGGCCACCCTCGCGGGCGCGGTATCGGGGAGAACGCCGTATGGATCCACGTGGTAAATGATGGGCGGGTTGGTGTAGCCGCGGATTTCAAGAATCTCCATGTAGCCCCGGGTGACCGGGTCGGGATTGAAGAACTCGTCCTCCTCGGCGAGCCGCGTGAGCGTGTCCTGGTCGAGTTGCGCCCGGGGATAGACGAAAAGCGTGTAGATGTTCGAGGTATTGGTGCCCACCCAGGGCGCGAGTTCCTGCAAATCCTCGAAGGGCACGATCTCGCCGATTTCGGCCATGTTGCTGATGTCTTCGCGCTCGCGGAAGGCGATCAGGTTTTCGATGCTTTCCTCGCTCAGGCCCGGTATCAGGCGCATGGCCTCCCGGGTGGCGAGATTGAGATTTAGCCTGCGGCCGTTGCCGTAGACGGTGAAAGCGGCTTCGAGATTGACGTCTTCCAGCAGTTCGTCGAAGCCCCGGATCAGGCGCAGCTCGTCGACGCTGTCGAGCTCGGGATTGTTGCGGGGCGTGTATCCGCCCTCTTCCAGCTCTTCGTAGTAGTCCGCCTCGGCGCCGTTGACGCTTTCGAGTTCATTGAGGTCGGTCCAGTCGGTCCAGGCGTCGAGCAGTTCCTGCACTTCCTCCGGGTCGGCGTCGAGCCCGCCGAGCCAGTGGGTGATCAGGGTCTGCATGTCCTGGCGGTTGATCCGGTTGAGATTGATCTTGCCGGCATGGTCGTAGATGCGCACCGCCAGGCCCTCGGCAATGGGGTACTGCGGCTGCAATTCCCTGCCGTTGAAACGGTAGGAAGGGGTGAGAATCTCGCCGTTCTCCGCCAGTTCGAGCGGTTCTTCCACCGGCAGTTCCATGCGTTCGAGCATGAGTTCCATTTCGGCATGGCTCACGGCGCCCATCAGTTCGGCCCAGGCCAGGCTCGCATCGCGATGGTTCACGGCAGCCGACGCCGACAGCCGCGCCCGGGAAGCCATGGCGGTGACGAGCACCGTGAGCAGCACCGCCGTCCACAGGACGATAATGATGACCGCGCCGCGCTGGCTGGCGAGGCTTCTCATTGCAGCAGCCCTTGCAGGCCCACATTGGGCTGGATCGAGCGATGCCGCGAATTGCGGATCCGCGCCAGGATTTCCAGCGGCTCGTCCTGGTCCCCGGCTTCGTCCAGCGGCTCGAACAGGATATGCACCGCCAGGGGCAGTTCCTGGCGCTCTTCGCCATGCCATTCGTCGATCCACTGCCGGCTTTCGTCGAGTTCGGTGTAGAGGTACTGAAAGTCGGCGCGGTAGCCGGGCAGCAGCAGGGAGGCTTCGGCCTCTTCGAAACGCTCCTCGGGATGGTCGGTGAAGGCCGGCGCGAGTTTCAGCGCCACGCCCTGTTCCTCGTCGTTGTACAACTGCCAGGCCGCGAGCCCGGGCCGCTGCTGGGGGGAAACCGTCGACACCCAGCTCAGCGCCTCGCTCTCGCCGCTGAAGTACACCAGCCGGGTCAGGGATTCCTCGTCGAGCCAGGAATGCGGGAAGGCGCCGTGCAGGGCGCGGTCGATCTGCAGCAGCGCCAGGGAATTCTCGAGATCGCCGTCGAGCCGGTCCGAATCCCGATTCCAGTCCGAGGCCACCAGAAAAACCGCCGCGGACAACAGCGCGAGCAAGGTGGCGGTCAACGCAAGTGCGAGCAGAACCTCGATCAGAGTGAAACCCCCATTGACGCGATGAAATTGTATGCTTCCCCTGCGCCTCAAACACTTGTCATTCTGTGCGCAGTCGCAGAATCTCCCTGGGAGACTGCTGCATGAGATTCTGCGACTGCGCTTCGCTCCGCGCAGAATGACAGGGTGGGGGCTTTGCTCCGCGGGGAATGAAAGTGTTTCCGATGGGTGTCCCATGACTTTACTTCCTAACGCGGCAGCAGCAGCCGGACCCAGCGGGTGCCGGGGATGATGCGGTCGCGCTCCCGGTCTTCGATTTCGAAAGCCTGCAGGGCCTGGGTGGTGCCGATGGTCTTGCGGATGGGGTCTTCCAGCAATTCCCCGGCGCGGATCACATAGCGCTCGCTCTCCAGCACCGGCGCCACCTCGTTGTACTCGTTCTCAAGCAGGGCGAAATTCACCGCGGCGCGCAGTTCGGCGGATTCCCGCAGCCCCTCGCTGGAGCGCAGGGACAATTGCTTGCTCGCCCCGAGCAGGCTGAACAGGCTGCCGAGCACAAAACCGGCGATCGCCAGGGCGACGATTACCTCAAGCAGGGTGAAGCCGCTTTCAGCGCGTGGGCTCTTCATCGTAGGCGGTTTCCATGCGGCCGGTGACCGGATTGATTTCGATGCTTGCGCTACGGTCGCCGCGCAGCAGCAGCAAGGCGCCGCCGGTGCTGCCGCCTTCCGGGAAAAAGGTGACTTCCAGCGGTTCCTCCACGGTTTCCCGCTGGCCGGCGCTGTCGAGAAAATGCAGTTCGATATCGCGCGCTTCGAACACGCCGGCGCTGAATACCGGAACACGGTAGTCCAAAGGCTCGTCTTCGGACTCCGGCAGAAAGCTCACCGTGGCGGGATTGCCGCTGACGATGGCGTTGCGCCGGGCCTGGTTGAGCAGGTTGGTTGCTTCCCGCACCTCGACATTGAATCCCCGGGTGTCGAGATCGCCCAGCCGCGGCACAATAAACGCCCCCGCCAGCCCGATAATCGTCAACACCAGCAGGAATTCAAGCAGCGTGAATCCATCCTGATCCGCCCGGTGAAAACGAGCAAGACAAAACCACGCTCTTGTTTTGCGTCCATGAAAAATTCCAGGGAAGGAATTTTTCGTCAACAAAAGCTCATTCCCGGCCGATATCGGCGTCATTGCCCTCGCCGCCCTGGGAGCCGTCGGCGCCGAGGGAGTACAGGCTGAAACTGTTGTCGTCGGGCTCGTAGACATAGGGGTTGTCCCAGGGGTCGTCGGGCAGTTCCGAGCCGCGCAGATAGGGTCCGTTCCAGGCGGCGCGGTCGGAGTCGTTCCGCATCAGGCCGTCGAGCGAGTCGGGATAGCGGCCGACGTCGAGGCGGTACATGTCCAGCGCCGCGGACAGGGTGGAGATTTCCGCGGTGGCGGCGTCGCGCATGGCGCCCGCCTGCTGATTGAAGATGTTCGGCGCCACCAGCACCGCGAGCATGGCGATGATTGCCATCACCACCAGAATCTCGATCAGGGTGAAGCCGGAGGACCGCATTCCCGGATTGGACGTATTCATGATTCGCTCTCCTGTCGCTTGTCGGAACCGTGTTGGCCTGCTCACATTTCCTCCTCCTCGAACAACTGGGAGACGAGTTCGAAACGATTGAGGATGTCGGAGTATTGTACACCTCCGCCCTCGGGGTTGAGGTTGATGATTTCCGGCCGCAGCACGATGAACAACTCGCGCCGCTCGACGCGCAGTTGCCGGTAGGAAAACAGGCTGCCCAGCACGGGAACCTGGTTGAGCAGGGGAACGCCGCGATTGAGGTTCTCGTTGTCGCTCTGGATCAGGCCGCCGAGAACGATGTTCTCGCCGTTGTTCACCACCACGGTGGTGCTGATTTCCTGATTGTTGAACACCGGGTTGTTGTTGACCCCGGACGCCGCGTTGTCCACCGAGGAGAGCACCTGGCGAATGGTCAGGGTCACCACGCCGTCCTCGTTGATCTGGGGCGTGATGTACAGCTCGATTCCCGTGGGCCGGTACTGGATATTGGTGGTGGAGAGGCCGCCGGTGGTGATGGACTGCCCCGCCTCGATGGGCACTTCGGCGCCGATCTGGATTTCGCCTTCCTGATTGTTGGTCACGAGCAGCGACGGCCGGGCGAGCAGGCGCACCTCGTTGTTCTGGGCGATGGCCTCCAGGGTGGCTTCCACCCGGGCCGCGCCGTCGAGGAAACTGCGGGTGAACATGAGTCCGTTCAGGGTGGGCACGAAACCGGTCTCCGCGGTGTTTTCCAGCGGCATCAGTTCGGCGTCCCGGGCGACCCGGCTCCAGTCGACGCCAAAGCGAGTCTCGTCGTTGAGGGTCACCTGGGCGATGACGGCATTCACCATGACTTGCAGCGGCGCCACGTCGAGCTGGCTGATGGTGGTGAGCAACTGCCGGTAGTCCCTGGCGCTGGCCCGGATCAGCAGGCTGTTGGTGGCCTCGTCGGCGACGATCCGCACTTGCAGATTGGCGGAAACCCCCGTGGAGGTTCCACTTTCCGCGGCCGCGGGCGTGGCGGCCCCGGCGTCGCCTTCGCCGTTCTGGTCTTCCGAGTTGTCCACCAGGTCCAGGTTCACCTGCTCTTCGATGTCGGCCAGGTCGTCTTCCGCCTGCAGACCGGGCAGCAAGGGTTCCTCGTCTTCCTCGAATACCTGGCTGAGGGTTCCCGCAAGCTCCACCGCCGGCAGGTTCTTGACCCGGTACATGAACAATTGCTCCACCTGCTGCTGGCTTTCGGCGTCGAGAATCGCCACCCAGCGGCTGACTTCGTCGAAGCCCCGGGTGGCCGGGGCGGTGACGAGCAGGGCATTGATGCGGCCGATGCCGCGGACCTGGTAGGAAGGATTCTCGCCTTCGATCAAAAGCAGGATTTCCGCGAGTTCCTCGGCCACTTCAATGGCATTGGCGTTCTCCAGCGGATAAATGCGGATGCCCTGGTTGAGAAAGGGGTCGGCGTCCACGAGTAACAGCAACTGGTTGATGCGCTGAAGTTCTTCCGGGCCGGCGCTGATCGCCAGGGTATTGTTGACGGTAAACTGCCGGACGTCGGCTTCGTTCTGCAATAGCGGGCGGATGACTTCGATGGCGGCCTCCGCCGAGACGTAGACCAGCGGCGTCACCTGCATGATGCGCGCGGCGCCGCTGCCGCCGAGGCTGTCCGGCGTGGTGAACTCGGTGGGCGCGGGCGCGCTTACCTGACGCACGTTGTAGACATTGCCGACCCGGTTGATGACCACCCCGGCGTCCCGGGTCAGCAGGCGCATCAGGGGCCAGATGTCTTCCCGGGCCAGGGGCCGTTCCTCGGCCGTGCGCAGGCTCACGGTCCGGTTGATGGTCGGGTCGATGACCAGGGAGATATCCAGCGCTTCGGCGAGTTCCTCGAGCACGATTCGCAGGTCCGCCTCCTCGTAATTGAGTTCCACCACGTCGTCGCCGACGACGCTGACCGGCTCCGGGGCGATATCCGCGCCGCCGCCGCCGGAAAGAAGCGAGCCGTCGCGATTGATTTCATCGATCAGCTCAAGCTGGGCGGCCGCGGCCGCGGCCTGGGCCGCGGTTATGGCGTCCGGGCCGGGCGACCCTGGCTCGGAGGGGGCGGCTTCCGGCTGGGCGGCCTGGGCGGGCGTCGCGGGTTGGTTTGCGCCCGCGCCGCCGCTGTCGGTTACGCCGGCGCAGGACGCAAGCAAAACGGCCAGCGGCAGCAGGCCCAGCGGCCCCGGCCCGGATCTGGAATGAACTCGCATCGCGTCGGTCTCCCTGTCAGAATTCCACGGTATTCATGCTGAACACCGCGGAAAGCATGGTAATCGTAATGCCACCGACAACGATGGCGAGAATGATGATCAGCGCGGGCTGCAAGGCGGAAACCAGGGTGGCGACCTGATTGCGCACTTGCGTGTCGAAAGTTTCCGCGGCCTTGAGCAGAATGTCCGCCGTGCGGCCGGATTCTTCGCCCACGCCGACCAACTGATGCAGCAGGGTGGGAAAGCGGTTGGTCTTCTCCAGCGACACGCCGAGCCCGGCGCCGCCGCGCACGTCTTCTTCGACCCGGGCGAGCTCTCCGGTCAGTACGCTGTTGACGAGCACTTCCCTGGCCACCCGCAAGGCCCGGATCAGGGGAATCCCGGCGCCCATCAGCGCCCCCATGGTGCGGGCGAACAGGGCGCATTCGCGGTATAGCAGCAAATTGCCGAGCAGGGGCAGGGACAGCAGAAAAGCGTCCTTGCGCAGGCGCCCGGCGGTCGAGGCGTCGAGTCGTTTCCAGCCGAGAAAGGCCAGCCCCGCAAGCAGCAACAGCAGATAACCGTAATTCTGCAGCCATTCGCTCATGGCCAGCAGGGCAGCCGCCGAGGCGGGAATTTCCGCCCCGGAATCCACGAACATGGCGGCGAACTGGGGAATGACGAAAATCATCAGCAGCCCCACCGAGAGAATGCCGGTAATTACGAGCACCACCGGATAGACCATGGCCGAAACGATCGACTGGCGGGTTCTGGCGTTGCGTTCGAGGAATTCGGCGAGGTCGGGCAGCAATTCGTGCAGGATGCCGCCTTCCTCGCCGGCGCGGACGATATTGACGTACATTTTGCCGAAGATCCCGGGGTGCTGTTCCATGGCTTCCGCGAGGCTGCTGCCCTCCTTCACTTCCCGCAGCAAGCCGCGCACGATCTCGCGCATGGCGGCGGAGCCGGACATGCCCTCGAGCAGGCGCAGGGCGCGGTCGATGGGCACCCGGGCTTCCACCAGGGTGCAAAGTCCGTTGGTGAAATCGAGCAGGCTGGCGGGGGAAATCTTGCGCCGCTCAAAATTCCAGCTTGCCGCCTTGCCGGGCTGAATCCGGATCGGCGTAAGCCTGCGGCCTTGCAGGATACGCACCGCCTCGCGTTCGGTTTCGGCTTCCAGCGAACCGCTCTGGCGATTGCCGCCGGCGTCGAAAGCCTGGTATCGGAAAATCCGCTCGTTCATATCGCCCTGGTCACCCGCACGACTTCTTCCGGCGTGGTCAGTCCGTCCCTGAGTTTGTCGAGGGCGTCCTGGCGCAGGGTGCGCATGCCTTCGCCGATGGCCTGCTCGCGAATCTCGTTGGCGTCGGCGCCGCTGGCGATGCGATGGCGGATCTCGTCGCTCATCGGCATCAACTCATACAGGCCGATGCGGCCGCGATAGCCGGTATTGCCGCAACGCTCGCAGCCCGCGCCGCGGCGCACCGCGGGCCAGTCGCCGGCGTCGATGCGCAGTACCGCGGCTTCGTCCGGGTTGAGCGGCCGCTCTTCGGCGCAGTCGGTGCAGATGCGCCGCACAAGGCGCTGGGCCTGGACCGCAAGCAGGCTGGAACTGATCAGATAGCCCTCCACGCCCATGTCCTGCAGGCGGGTAATGGCGCCGGCGGCATCGTTGGTGTGCAGGGTCGAGAAGACGAGATGGCCGGTCAGCGCCGACTCGATGGCGATCTCGGCGGTGTCGTGGTCGCGGATCTCGCCCACCATCAATACGTCCGGGTCCTGCCGCACGATCGAGCGCAGTCCCTGGGCGAAACCGAGGCCGATGGCCGAGTTGACCTGGATCTGGGTAATGCCCGGCAACTGGTATTCCACCGGGTCCTCCACGGTGATGATCTTCCGGGTGTCGTCGCTGATTTTTTCCAGCGTGGCGTAGAGGGTCGTGGTCTTGCCGCTTCCCGTGGGACCGGTGATCAGGATCATCCCGTGTGGCTGGCCGATGACCGATCGGTAATCGCCCAGCACTTTGGCGGGCATGCCGAGCTCGGCGAGGTCCACCGCCATGTCGCCGCGGTCGAGGATGCGCAGCACGATGGACTCGCCATGCACCCCCGGCAGGGTGGAGACGCGCATGTCGAGTTGCCTGCTGCCGAGCTGGTAGTTGATGCGGCCGTCCTGGGGCAGGCGTTTTTCGCCTATATCGAGCCGCGCCATGAGCTTGAGCCGGGAGGCCACCGCGGTATGGATTCGCACCGGCAGGCGTTCCACCACCGTCATGATGCCGTCCACCCGGCAGCGCACGTCGAGGCTGGTTTCGCCGGGCTCGAAATGGATATCGCTGGAATTGAGGTCGAGGGCCCGGGCGAAAAGGTGGTTGACGAGGCGGATGATCGGCGCCTCCGAAGCGAGATCGAGCAATTCCTCGTCGTCCTCGAAACCCGTGGCGAGCAGTTCCTCGTCGTCATTGTCGATCTTGGGCGAAAGCTCGGCGCGCCAGTGCCGCGCCAGCCGCCGCACCTCGTCGTCCGGGGCCATGCGGAATCGAACCGGTTCGCCGAGGATGAAGCGGATCCGGGCCCGCTGCTCGATGTCGGGCAGGTGGTTGCAGACAAGCTGGCCGGATTCGCCGAAATCGCGCTCGGGTGCAATGCCCTCGGGCTCCAGCAGTTGCGAGAAAACCGGCAGATTGAGCGAAGTGAAAGTCATGTTCGGTTCCTGTCAGTCCGCAGCGAATGCCGGGCGGGCGAAGCCCACCACGGTAATGGCGCCGGTGTACTGGGTGCGGCTGCGGCTCAGGCTGAAATCTGTAACCCGCAACCGCGGCATGGACTCTCCGAGGCGTTCGAGAAAAGCCACGGTGCGGTCGGCCTCTGTGGTGCGGAAGGACATTTCCTGGCTGATCAGCAGCCAGCCTTCGGTTTCCAGCCGCTCGGCAAGCCGGGTCGAGTTCACCGTCAGGCCCGATTCCCTGGCGTAGCGCGACAGATCCTGCTGGATCGCCGCTTCAATAAGCGGGATTGTGTCGCCGGAGAAAATGCCCAGCTGCATTTCGGTTTCCCGCAACTCGACTTCGGCCCTGTCTTCGGCCCAGCGGGCGCTGTTTTCAATCAGCCGCTGTTCCTGGTCCAGGGCGAGTTCCAGCGCCTCGACCTGCTGGCCGCGTTGCTCGCTCCAGGCGCCGATGGCGGGAAAGAGATAACTCGCCAGGAACGCGACTCCAACGGCCCCCAGCAGTAACAGCAAGTTTCTTTCGCGGGTGGAAATCGCCATGATTCAGCGATCCGGGAAGTAACGCGCCATGTAGGCTTCAAAATTGATTTCGGCCAGTCGCAGGTCGATGTAGTACTGGTCATTGCTGGTGGCGCGGGAGAACACGACTTCGGTGAACATGGGGTCCTGTTCCAGCCTTTGCAGGATCGACTGGGGGTCTTCGCTGGTGCCCTGGATGCGAATGACGCCTTCGGAGATTTCCAGATCCGACAGCCGGTTCGGGCTGAGCACGAGTTGCAGGTTGAACAGGGCCGCCCGCACCGCCTGATCAGGAAAGTCGTTGACCGCGCCCCAGCGGTCCTCGAAATCCACCACGACTTCCCGGTTCGCCCTTGCGGGGGCCGACAACTCGCGTCTTGAGTCGAGCTGGCGGTTGAGACTGTTGATCTCGAACTGCTGGAAAATGAAAGGCAGGGCCGCAAGAAGAGCCACAACCCCGAGTGCGGCCGCTCCGCGCAGGGCAAGACGGCGCTGCTTCCGGCGGCGGTGGCGGGCCAGGGCGGCGGCGGGGAAGAAACTGTAATCTCCATGAGCTTCCCGATTGAGCGCCCCGGCATACTGCGCCAGGGAATCGATCCGCCGCGGGTCGCCGCCGACAGTGGCCCGCAGTTCGGCCTCCCACTGGCTGGCGAACTCTTCCTGCTCAAGGTCAGCGGCTTCGATATGCTTCCATTGCCGCAGGGCGCCGCCGATGGAATGGGAGAAAGTCAGGCTTGCGCCATCGGTATCCACAAGCCCCGACCGGGGTGACTGGCTGTGCAGGATGCGGGGCTTGACCGCGGCAAGGAACAGGCCATGTTCAGCAAACGCCCGGTGCAGTTCATCAAGCCGTGCCGAGCGCATCCACAGCACGGCCTGTGGGCCGTCCTCCTCGCCATGCACCGCAAGGGCAAGCGGTTCTTCCAGCGACGGCAGGGCAGTCTCGGCCTGCAACAAAACCGCCGAACGCAGGTTCTCGCCACTGACCCCGGGCATTTCCGCCCAGGTGGCGGCAAACTCTCCCGGCGGCAACAACAGCAGTATCGAGCGCTCCTTGCCGGCGCCAAGCAGTTTGCGGGCGGCGGCGGCAATCGCCAGGGCGCCCGGATGACTGTTTTCCTGTTCCGATTCTTCAGCCAAAGGCGCCGCATTCCCGCTTTCCACGTGCAGCGCCTGACCGCCAAAAATCAGCAGACTGGCGTCCACCTGCCGCAGCAATTCGCGGCCGGGGTTGGCAAACAGCAAGCGCCTGAGCGCTGGCGGCAGCCGCGCCGCCCAGGCATGGGGAGACAATAAACCAGACATTCGCAGCGCCCGGAGACGATATGCAATGAATCAGGGAGTTAGTCGGCAGCACGGCCAATAAAGTTTGTTACCTTGAATCGGCGTCCGGGCGCAAAATTGATTTGCCGGGGGCGAATCCGTACTATCGGTGGGAACCCAGAGGGGCAGGGAGCCTGCGGCGCAGGCTTCCAAAGTCTGACATGAAGAAAATCCTCATCCTGGATGACGATGAGAAACTTGGCCAGTTACTGACCCAGTATCTTGAGCGTCATGGAATGGAGTGCCACGTGGCGCTGGCGCCGCCCCAGGGTTTCGAGTTGCTGAAAAGGCTCAAGCCGGACCTGCTGATTCTCGACGTGATGCTGCCGGTCAAGGACGGTTTTGAAGTCTGCCGGGAGATCCGCGCCAAATCCGCGATTTACGGCGACCTGCCGATTCTCATGCTCACCGCCCATGCTGAAGTCACCGACCGTATCGCCGGGCTTGAACTCGGCGCCGACGATTACCTGCCCAAGCCATTTGAACCCCGGGAATTGCTCGCCCGCATCCAGAACATTCTGCGCCGCAGCATGGAAGAGCACGAGCTGCGGGAAATCCGGGGGATCGAGGGGCTTGAGGTGGATGTCTCGCGGCGGGAGGTCAAGCTCGACGGCAAAGTGCTCGACCTCACCACGATGGAATACGAATTGCTGGTGCTTTTCATGCAGTTCCCCAACAAGACTTTCAGTCGGGATGAACTCATGAACCGGTTGCGGGGCATCAATGCCGAGCTGTTCTCCCGGGCCGTGGACACTCTTGTGAGCCGCCTGCGCCACAAGCTCAACGACACTTCGAAGACGCCGCGCTTCATCAAGACCATCTGGGGGCGCGGCTACACCTTTGTCGGCAAGCAGCTATGAACCATCTGGCGCAGTCGATACGCCGCTCGCTGTTCCTGCGCCTGTTGCTGATTTTCGGCACCACGGTGCTGCTGTTCATCGTCATCATCGCCGGCGCCCTGCAACTGGTGAGCAACAGCAGCAATACCATCGACGCCATCCCGGATTTCTTCACCCGCAATATCGATTCCATTATCGATATCGAAAGCATCGGCGCGCCTCCCAATCTTGCGAACGCCATGCGGCTTGCCGAGGAGCTCGGCTGGACCATCCAGATCCGCAGTCCCATCATGCGCTGGAGTTCCGACACCGATGACCGCATCGACGTAAGCCAGGCGGAATTCGACCATACCCTGAGCGCCGATGCTGAAATCCGCCGCATCGGCGGCGAGGACATCATCCTGGTGGAGCGGGGCGGCTACGAGTTCTACCTCTACCAGCGCGTCGTACCCGAAGCCGGCGCCAATAATATCGTGATCTACGCCGGGTTCGCCCTTGCCGCGCTCGTGCTGCTGCTCAATTACATCATGGTGAACCGGCTGCTGGCGCCGGTGCGGCTGCTCAAGCAGGGCGCCGAACGCATCCGCAATGGCGACCTGGGTTTTCGCGTGGACAGCGACCGGCAGGACGAGCTTGGCGAACTCACCGAAAGCATCAATCACATGGCCGATTCCCTGCAGTCCATGCTGGAAGCCAAGCGCCAGTTGCTGCTCGCCATCAGCCACGAATTACGCTCGCCCCTGGCCAAGGCGAAACTGCGGCTGGAATTTCTCGAAGACAGCGAGCAAACCGGGCAACTGCGCGAGGACATCAACGAAATCGACCTGCTCATCGCCGACCTGATCGAGGCTGAGCGGCTCAATCAGGAACATTCGGTGCTGGTGGCCGAAGCGGTTCACCTGGGCGCTTTCCTGCGCTCGGTCACCGCCCAGTACGTCGAATACAAGGGCAGCCTCGAAGTGAAAACGCCCCGACCCGACCAGGAGTTTCACATCGACAAGCTGCGCATCCGACTGCTGCTCACCAATCTGCTCAACAATGCCGTGCGCCACGGCGAGAACAATCCGATCATCGTCAGGGTTTCCTTCCCGGGCGAGGAGGCGCGGATTGAAGTGATCGATCAGGGCGAGGGCATTTCCAGGGAACATCTGGCGCAAATCGCCGAGCCTTTTTATCGCGCCGACAGCGCCAGGCGACGCAATACCGGCGGTACGGGGCTGGGCCTGTACTTGTGCCGCCTGATCGCGGAAGCCCACGGCGGCGGCCTGAACATCGACAGCAAGCCCGGCGAGGGAACCTGCGTCACCGTGAAGCTGCCCCGCCGACCCGGCGCGGCTGGCGAGTCAAAGTCCTGAGATTTGCAGCGGGTCGAAGCCTCCTTTACCTTCATTACCGCGTGGAGCAAAGCCTCCCCCATTACTGCGTGGAGCGAAGCCTCCCCACCTGTCATTCTGCGCGGAGCGAAGCGGAGTCGCAGAATCTCAAGCAGAGTCCTCCCAACAAGATTTCGCGATTTCGCGCAGAATGACAAGCGCGTGGAGCTTCAGCCCTTCGCGGCGCGGCGCCTTCCGGATCGCAGGAAGAATGTGGCAAGCAGCAGTACGCTGAGCAGCGCGGGCATCAGCAGGGTATTGATCCAGCGCAGATTGCTGCCGAGCCGCTCGATATCCTCGGTCAACTGGAACTGCACATCGCGCAGCCGGCGGCGGGTGTCGATCATTTCCTGGTTGAACTGGTCGATTTCGGCCTGGATTTCCGGGGCGATCACGTCCAGCGGGTCGCCTTCCTCATTCTGGCTCAGGCGCGCGACTTCGGCTTCGGTTTCCGCCAGCCGGGCGAGCAGCACCGACTCTTCCGCGCGCAGCCGGTCGTCGGCCTGGCGCTGCATCTCGATCACCCGGCTGAATGGCCGGGAATAGGTTCCCCGGCTGCGGATACTGGCAAGACTGGCGCCGCCGGCGAGATTGTCCAGGGCATTGATGATGAGGTCGCCATTGTTGGCGAAGGGCTGGGGAATGCGCTGGCCGAGGAACTGGGCCACCTGCACCCACATGCGGTCCGACATCATGTCGGTGTCGGCGAACAGCAGGATGTTGACCGGCGCCTCGGACCGGGCCAGATGCGGCGCGGCTTCTTCCGCGTTGTCCGGTTCGGTGGTGGTGGCGGGTTCGGTTTCCGCGACAGCATCGGCGTCGGCGGTTTCCGCTTCGGTTTCCTCCGCGGCTTCGGCTGATTCCGTGTCGGCTTCCGCTTCCTCGTCCGATGCATCCTCCTCCACTTCCGGCGGCGGCGGTCCAGCGGGGAAAGCCGATTCGAGCACGCCGCTGATTCTGGCGGCCAGGGTATAGCTCTCCGGGCTTGGCGCAAAGCTCTCGAACAGCGCCGCGGGCTCGGTAATATCCTGCACCAGCGCGGCTTCCATGAGCATGGAATTGGGGGAGGATCGCATCAGCGGCTCGAACAGGGTGGAGGCGCCCTCGGCCTTGGCAATCACCCCCGCCGAGGAAACATTGATGGTTTCCAGCCGGCTGGTGATGATGTCGTCGCCGTCGAGATTGTCGCGCTGGACGCCGAGCATGCCGAGGTGGGGCTCCGGGCGCGAGCCCTGGCCCATGGAAACGCGCAAGGCCAGATCGCTGTCGGCAAGCACCTTGCTGCTGTCGTATTCCACGCCCCAGGCTTCCAGCAGGCGGGGCAGGTCGGAACTCATGCCGGCGGGCACGAGAATACCCTGGGGCGAGCGCGTCACCAGGGAGTCGGCATTGGGGTCGAGAAAGACCATCGCCTGGCCGCCCCGCATCAGGTGCTGGTCGATGGCGTACAGCATCCGCGGCGACAACTCTCCCGGATGCACCAGCATGACGATGTCCACGTCTTCCCCGATTTCCTCGTCGAGGACGCTGATGCGGCGCACTTCATACAATTGCCGGATCACGTCCATGACGAACCAGGGCTGCAGCATCTGGTTGCTGGCGGGGTCAAAGCCGCCGTCGAGATCGAGTTCGGTGAGCAGGGCCACCACGGTGCGTTCGGGATTGGCCGCCTGGGTGATGAGCTTGACGAACTCATATTCGAGGAAGGGCTCCTGGTCGGGCCGGATCAGGGGCATGGTTTCGGAGATGCGCAGACTCTCCGGCGCGCCTTCGGCCAGTGGCTGGGCCGCCACGAGACCGAAATAGATGGCTTCGCCGCCCTGGGTGACGGGAACCGGCTGAATGCCGAACTGGTTGGCGAGATCCTCGTCTTCGGAAAATGGCTCCGGGTCGATCACGCTGAGGCTCAGCAGGCCATCGCTGGCGATCACGATCTCCCGCAGCAATTCCTGCACCCGGGTGGCGTAGGTTCGAATCTGGGGCACGTCCTCCGTCGCCGAATCCGAATAAAAGAATGTCAGCTCGATCGGCGTCTCAAGGTTCGAGACGATGTCCCGGGTCGCGGGAGCCAGAGTGAACAGGCGGTCTTCGGTCAGGTCCAGGCGCCAGCCCGGCAGCAGGGAAATCACGGCGACCGCGAATAGCAGGGCCGCTGCGATCAGCACCAGTCCGACCAGTGATACCAGGCGTCCGGTTGTCATATTCCTAGTCCTAATTCGCTTTCTTGATTTCAATGACGATTGCGCTGGCGAGCAGCCAGGCGGCGATGAACACGCTGAAGTAAAGCACGTCCCGGATGTCGAGCACGCCCTTGGAGATCGAGTCGAAATGCGTCAGGAATCCGAGCGCCGCGAACGCGTCGACGATCGCCTGGGGCGTCCAGTCCGGAAAAGCGTTGAGCAGGATCGGCGAACCCATGATGACGAACAGGAAACAGATGCTGACCGTCAGAATGAAGGCGATCACCGGATTGCGGGTGCAGGCGGACATGCACGAGCCGATGGCGAGATAGGCTCCGGCCATGAACCAGCTCCCGATATAACTCGCCACGATGACGCCGTTGTCCGGATCGCCGAGATAGTTCGCCGTGATCCAGATCGGGAAAGTCAGCAACAGGGCGATTCCCGTCAGCGCCCAGGCGGCGAGAAACTTGCCGAGCACGGCGTCCGCGAGTCTTACCGGCAGCGTCAGCAACAGTTCGATGGTGCCGGTCTTGCGTTCGTCGGCCCAGAGCGCCATGGCGATGGCCGGCACCATGAACAGGTAGAGCCAGGGATGGAAACCGAAGAACGGCAACAGGTCGGCCTGGCCCCGGGCGTAGAAGCCGCCGAGTTCGAAAGTGAATATGCCGTTGGTGATGAGAAAGATCACGATGAACACGTACGCCAGCGGCGTGGCGAAGTAGCCCATCAGTTCGCGCCGGAAGATGATGCCCAAGTTGTTTAAGGAGAGCTTCTGCATCATGCCGCCTCCCGCGTGCCGGCGTCTTCGGTAACCGTGCGGAACACGTCTTCGAGTTGCCCGCGCCGCACGTGAAACTCCTCGACCGGCCATTGCCGCTGCTGGGCGAGTTCGGAAATGCGCGCGAAAATCGGCTTGCCCGCCGAGAGAATCGTGAAGCTCGCCTGGTCGAGCCGATCCTGCTCGACGCCGGCAATCTCCGCCACTCCTTCGAGCTCGTTGGCCAGGTCGAGTTCGCCGGCCAGCCGCACCTCGACCGCGTGATGGTAGCGCGAGCGCGCTTCGAGTTCGGCCGGCGTACCGTCGGCGACGATCCTGCCTTCGTCGATGATGATGGCGCGGGTGCATACCGCGGTGACTTCTTCGAGGATATGGGTGGAAACGACGACGATCTTGTCCTTGGCCAGGTTGCGGATCAGTTCGCGCACATGATTCTTCTGGTTCGGGTCGAGACCGTCGGTGGGTTCGTCGAGAATCAGCACCTTGGGGTCGTGCAGGATCGCCTGGGCAAGGCCCACCCGCCGCTTGAATCCCTTGGACAAGGTCTCGATGGTCTGATGCGCGACCGATTCGAGCGCCACGTCGCCCATGACGCCGGCGATGCGCCGCTCGGCTTCCTCGCCGCGAAAGCCGCGAATGCGGGCGATGAAGCGCAGGAACTGCAGCGTCGTCATGTCGCCGTAGCAAGGCGCGCCTTCCGGCAGATAGCCGATCAGCGCCTTGGCTTCGAGCGGCTTGCTGCCGATATCGAAGCCGTCGATGGTGACGCTGCCGGCGCTCGGCGCGAGAAAGCCGGTGATGACTTTCATCGTGGTCGACTTGCCCGCGCCGTTCGGCCCGAGAAAGCCGAGCACCTCGCCTTCGCGGACCTCGAAACTGAGGTCGTTCACCGCGACGACCTGATCGAATTTCCTGGTCAGATTCCTGATTTCAATCACTGGTTCGCAATTCCCCGTCTATGCCCGATCCATGCCCGATACACCCGGCCCCCACACGGGCGCCCGTTTCAGGCACGCAAATATAAGTATGCTTCCGCCGATTTTCAAGGGCGAGACCCGGTCGGTGCCATTATTGATTTGTGCTACCCAGGCTAAGATACTCAAACTACATGGTACATAGTAGAGGCCTGCGGACGGAACATCTTGAAGTTTAGTTGACTTCAGGTTGCAGAAATCCCATTTTGCACTCTCCAGATAGATCGCAACTCTGTGATTATCCGCGTAAGCAGTACCTGAACCTCCGCATTCTGGTACTCAGAGCAGACTTTTTATGTAGCCAATTTCTAATGCACTGTAACCGGAAATCCTAGAGATTTTAGCGCTTTTGATGTACGTCCATTTCTTGGGGGAAACGTGTCAGGTAATGCCCATCCAACAATTTCACCAAGTGAGCTTATACCAAGTCCTGGTATCTTCCATTTCGGGTCAAAAATACTTTGCCAGAGGCGTTCGGGTAACTGATCTCTGTTTCCTTCGTACAAAATGAAGTTGAGAACTGAGGCAACTGCCTTGCCATCCGAAGTATTTTCATTCCAAATTTTCCGTGATAATGCTTTCAGTTTGTCTTCCATTGTGTATGAAGAACCATTATCGGGAAGCCCTACTGTTTTATTAGATACTCGACGAGAATACTCCCAAATCGCGTTTACACGCTTACATATTTCGTAAAATTTAGCAGAGTCAAGAGATGTCAGGGATCGTTCTGATAAAGCTGCGCGTAAATAAGGCACCTTCTCGTTTAGCGTTACATCTTCTCCAGTAGGAGCTTCTGTAGTATCTCTCCACCATTCTAAAGCATCAGATAGTGCTTCCTCATTTCTATTCTTGTTTTTTTCATACAGTTCATTATGAGTAGATCTTTTTGAAACAAGTACATGATTATAGTAGTGAGCGTGAAGAAATTGATCGGCTTGCGCTCCAGTCGCAGCTTGATCGTCGACCCAAGATGGTCTCCATTTCTTATCGCTAACTCGCAGACCAATATCCCTAAGAGTTTGCAATGTAGAATACCATTCTTCAAGGAAATTTTGGCGGCTAATAGTATTTGCATCATGAGATTGTACTGTAATTAGCCCCGGCCATTTCTTTATGCTAGGATTATTCCAAAATTTCTCTGAGCTAGGAGAATTCTCGCGAATTTGGTTTGAGCGATCTTTCATTAGTTTAAGTAATTCCTCTGTAAGTGGTGTCGAGTTCTCTTCTAAAACTTTGAATAGATCTAACAATTCCATTACTATCTTGTCATCTAGTTCATCTTCGGAGAAAAAACATCCTGCCTCAATGTTTTTTATCCAAGCGCTATTAGTCAGGTTGGCAGAACCGATATACACTCCCACACCACGCCACCAAATCACTTTTGCGTGATGGTGTTGAACTAGTTTGCATGTATACGCACTTGAGCTTGAACTCTTTCTTAAGAATTTTTCCAGTATAGGCACAGTTACTGCCACATCATCGTCTAATCTTCCATAAAATTTTAACGGAATGCTGCGATCAAAACACCAATTAAAAAGTAATTCCTCGTCAGTTGCATAAGCCACTGCTGCCAAAACTTCTTCTGTATTTTCTGAGAAATTATCTGTATAGAATCTAAGATAATTACCGTTAATTTTCCCCAAAACAAGATCCATATCTTGACTCCTTATGTTTAAAATGTGTTCGCTTCAAGAGGCCAAGCAAGGTGCGTTTAGATGATCCTCTTGTGGGGGTCGTGATTGTCACACCCAAGGCAACATGAGTCTAGACTTGCTTGTAATGTCAGCGCAAGCCGCGAGCGAGGTGTTTGACGGCTAGCCGAATGTATGTCCGTTCTTCGTTTTCTAGCAGACGGTCTACTTTTTTCGCGGCACTACCGAGAAGCCGCCGGTCAAGGTTGGGCGGAATCTGTGCTCGCTTTTCCAATTCGGCTAAGGTAGCTAATTCATCTGCAGAGCAGTCGCGAACGAATTCACTTATCGCGGTGTCGAGTTCCGCTTGATTTGAGGGTGATTGATCAATCTTTGCCGGAGGCACGTTTTCCGCATCGGTGGCGCGCTCTATGATTGTGAGGAATTGCTCAATGTCTGATCGTTGCCATTTGATAGTCGAGTCTGCTTCTTGGCGAAGTAGCCGCGATTGGTTCTGGGAACACGGTTCGATTCCGAGAAGATGTACACGCACACCGAAACTCTGCGTGATCTGTACGCCGATGCGCACATCCTCATCCCCAGACACAAGAATTGCATCTGAGATCGCGCGATTACGTGCGAGTTCGATCAGGTCGGTCACGATCAAGGAATCCACGCCTTTCTGTCGACCGGCGAAAGTTATCGTTCCCAATCGCAGTTTCACGCCATCCGTGTCGGCTAGCTGTTCCTGTTCAGTCGTTGATCCGGTGCGAAGTTCGCCATCGTACCAATACACGCGAAGGAAGGAATCCCGAGTAGACGCCTCGGCGGCGACATCACGCAAGCTAGAGAGAACCTTGTGGATATCCAGTTGGATTTGGCTGCGGGACATTTTGCGTCCGCCCAAGAGTTCGGATCCCGCAGCATACAGGTAGCCAGCATCTACAAAGACTGCGCAACGCAAATCCAGAATCCCCCAAAATAATTGAGGGCTCCAAATGGAGCCCTCTTCCTAGTCCACGCTCCAACCTAATGAGTAACTCGGGAGTCGCTGGATGACTCGAATCCTACCAAGCAGAGGGAATTCGAGTCAATGGCAAATTGGGCGCAATCAAATACCCGGTCGTCCTGTCCGCACGGTCGGGCGGTCATGGGGTCAGATGGACCATCAGTCACGCAGATATATGGCTGCCAGTACTCGGCTAGGCGCGGGATTGTCGTAGTCTCCGGGTTGCTCCCTTTTAGGTTATAAACTAAACTAGAGCGACTAGACTAATTAGGGAATGCCGTCATGAGGGTCGTTAACATGCACGAGGCGAAGACTCAGCTTTCCAGGCTCGTGGAGAGTGCGGTCAAGGGAGAGCCTTTTGTCATAGCCAGAGCCGGCAAGCCGCTGGTCAAGGTGGTCAGTCTTGACGGGGCGCCGGAGCCGACGCCGGTTGGTTTTTTGCGCGGAAAGTTTGAGATACCCGAAGACTTCGATAAGCTCGGCGCCTCGGAAATCGAGTCGATGTTCGAAGGTGAAACGTGAAATTCTTGATCGACACCAACTTGCTGCTGCTGGCGGCCGCGGCGCCTGAACGCTTGCGCCCGGAAACGAGGGAACTGATTGAGGCAAGCGATACGACAAGAGTTTTCAGCGCCGCCTCGATCTGGGAAGTCGCCATAAAACGCGGCCTGGGCCGCGATGACTTCAATGTTGACCCGCATGTGCTGCGCCGCGGCCTGTTGGAGAATGGATACGAGGAATTACCGATTTCCGGGAACCACGCCGCTTTCGTGCTGTCCTTGCCGCCGATACACAAAGATCCGTTTGACCGCATGCTAGCCGCGCAGGCGCAGGTCGAGGGCATAACACTGCTCACCAGCGACAAGTTGCTCGGAAATTACCCTTGCCCGATCAAGTTTGCGTGAGCGGGGATGCTAACCAATTCGGAATTAAATCCGAAAAAGTCACTGTGAAAACTGTTTTTCCGAAGGCGGCGCGGCTAGCGGCCGGCGCGGGCGATGTGATCGTTGATCAGGTTTTCCACCAGTTCCTGTTTGCCGCTGATCTGGGCGGGCTCTTCGGAGCCGGCAGCTATGTCGCGCAATGCGACGAGATCGAGTTCCCGGTTTTCGAAGCGTTCGCCGTCGCCGGAATCGAAGCTGCCGTAGCGTCCCTGCCTGAGCGAATGCATTCTCGGGTCGGCCAGGATGCTGTCGGCGATCAACAGGCCTCGCGCGAATGCGTCCATGCCGCCGATGTGGGCGATGAACATGTCCTCGATGTCGGTGGATTCCCGCCTGACCTTGGCGTCGAAATTGAGTCCGCCGCGGCCGAGGCCGCCCGCTTCGAGCACGACCATCATGCCGTGGACGCAGTCGTACAGGTCGAGCGGGAACTGGTCGGTGTCCCAGCCGTTTTGCGGGTCGCCGCGATTGGCGTCGATGGAGCCGAGCAGGCCCGCGTCAGCCGCCATGCGCAGATCGTGGGCGAACGGGTGTCCCGCGAGGGTGGCGTGGTTCGCTTCGATGTTCAACTTGAAATCGCCCGCGAGCCCATGATGGCGCAGGAATCCGATCACCGTCTGGGCGTCGAAATCGTATTGATGCTTCATCGGCTCCATCGGCTTGGGTTCGATCAGGAAGGCGCCGTCGAAACCGATCGAACGGCCGTAGTCGCGGGCCTTTTCCAGGAAAATCGCCATGTGTTCGAGTTCCCGGCGCGTATCGGTGTTCTGCAGGCAGGCGTAGCCTTCGCGGCCGCCCCAGAATACGTAATTGCTCCCGCCCAGTTCGACGGTTGCCTCGAGCGCGGCCTTGACCTGGGCCGCGGCTCGCGCGACGACGGCGAAATCGGGATTGGTGGCGGCGCCGTTCATGTAACGCGGATGGGAAAACAGGTTCGCCGTGCCCCAGAGCAGCCGCAAACCCGTCTCGCGCTGCCGCTCTTTCGCGAGTTCGACCATCGCCCGCAGATTTTCTTCGGACTCACCGACCGAGGCGCCTTCGCTGGAGAGGTCAAAGTCGTGGAAGCACCAGAATGGCACGTTCAGCTTGCTGAAAAACTCGAAGGCGGCATCCAGACGGTCGCGAGAACGGTCCATTGCGTCGGCTTTCGCCGCCCATGCGTGCCGGCGCGTTCCCGGCCCGAACGGGTCGGCGCCTTCGGCGCAAAACGTATGCCAGTAACAGACGGCGAAACGGAGGTGTTCTTCCATCGTCTTGCCGGCGACCACGCGCGCCGGGTCGTAGGCCTTGAAGGCGAGCGCGTTGTCGGATTCGGGTCCTTCGTATCCGATCCGGCCGATGCCGGGAAAGTACTCCCGGTCTCCGGTAAAAACTGTTCGACTCATTTTCCGTACTCTTTTTTGGTTCCGGTTTTCAGTTCCGGGCCACTTCCGCTTTCAGGCGTAAAGCGAAGATGCCGCTGCTACCGCCTGCTGATATCGGCCATAGGCGTCTTCGTAGGATTTCACCGCTTCGCGCCGGGGTTCGCAACATCGGTCGTCGTTGCGGGTCAGGTTCATGCGGCAGATTTCCGTGATCAAGGCGCCAGGTTCGAGCAGTTGCATGGCTTGCAACGCCGCCCCGAAAGCCGCCCCTTCCTGCTGTTCGTATACGGTTACCGGGGAGGCGCAGACGTCGGCGACGATCTGCCGCCATTCGCCGCTGTTCGCGCCGCCGCCGGTCAACACGATATTGGCGGTTCCCACGCCGAGGGCCGCGAGTTCGTCGATGCCGAACTTCAATGCGAAAGTGGCGCCTTCGACGGCTGAGCGCAGGAAGTTTTCGGGTTTCATGTTGCGGCTGTCGAGACCGACGATGCAGCCGCGGGCTCCGGGAAGATTCGGCGTGCGCTCGCCATTGAAGAACGGCAGCGTGATCACGCCTTCCGAGCCGCGCGACGCCTGCCTGATGCGCGATTCGAACGCGGTCAGGCCGGCGCCGAACAGGTTCCGCATCAGTTCGGTCGTGACGGTGCAATTCATCGTGCAAAGCAGGGGCAGCCAGCCGCCGGTCGACGAACAGAAGGCGGCGACGTTGCCTCCGGGATCGATGACGGGCTTGTCCGCGTACGCATAGACGGTGCCCGATGTTCCCAGGCTCATGGTGACGTTGCCGGGCTCGACGTTGCCGGTGCCGATGGCGCCCATCATGTTGTCGCCGCCGCCGATGGCCACCGGAATGCCCGCGGGAATGCCGAGTTCGGCGGCCGCGTCGGCGCGAACCTCGCCGACCGCTTCATTGCCGATGCGCAAGGGGGGCAGGCATTCCTTCAAATCCCGGTCGTGGTCGACCGCGCGCAACATGGCCGGCGACCAGTCGCGCCGGCGGACATCGAGCAGGCCGGTGCCCGAGGCATCGCCCATTTCCATGCAGCGTTCGCCGGTCAGATAGAGATTGAGGTAATCGTGGGGCAGGAGAATGGCGTCGAGTTTTTCGTATTCGCGTGGGAGCTTCTTCTTCAGCCAGCGGATCTTCGAGGCCGTGTAGCCGGGCGGAATCGGATTTCCCGCCTGCTCGATGCAGGCATCGAACCCGCCGGCTTCGCGCATGATTTCGGCGCATTCGTCTTCAGTCGAGGTATCGCACCACAACTTCACCGGCGCCAGAACCCGATCGGCTGAATCGATGGCGACAAAACCATGTTGCTGGCCGGAAACCGCCAGCGCTCGGGCGGAAGCGCGAAGTTCCGGATCGACCCCGGAAAAAGCGGTTTTCAGTGCGCTCAGCCACCATTGGCTAAGCTGTTCGGCGGCGCCGCTATCGTCCTGGCGCAGTTCCAGCGGAGAGGACTCCACCGCCGCGACTTCGCGCAAGTCCACGTCGTAAAACACCAGCTTGAGCGCCTGTGTGCCCAGATCGATGCCGACAACGGTGTTCAAAACGGATTTCCCATCTGTTTTCCTGCCCGGCCGCACTGTTTACAAGACCCGCGTAATGCTAGATTCTTGACCGGCTTGAAACAAGGACCGAGCCCATGTCATCTCTCAGCACGCTCGACTGGATTGTCATCGCCGCCTATTTCGGTGTGCTGCTGGCGCTGGTGGCGTCGGTCACGCGCAGGCAACAGACCTCGACTGACTACTTTCTCGCCGGACGCAATGTCGGCTTCTTCGCCATCGGCGCGTCGATTTTCGCCTCGAACATCGGCTCAGAACATATCGTCGGCCTGGCGGGACAAGGCGCGTCGACCGGCCTGGCCATGGCGCATTACGAATTGCACGCATGGATCGTCGTCCTGCTTGCCTGGGTGTTCGTTCCTTTCTATTACCAGGCCGGCGTATTCACCATGCCGGAGTTTCTCGAACGCCGCTTCGGGCCGAAACCGCGCTGGATCCTGTCGCTTGTCTCGCTCGCGGCCTATGTGCTGACAAAGGTTTCCGTCACCGTCTATGCCGGCGCGATCATTTTCCGCACCTTGTTGCCGGACACATTCGGCAGCCCGGATGCGGCGTTCTGGGTCGGCGCGGTCGTGACCGTGCTGCTTACGGGCCTGTACACGGTCGCCGGCGGACTGCGAGCCGTGCTGTATACCGATTCGGTGCAGGCGCTGGTGCTGATTCTCGGCTCGGCCGCGATTACCTGGTTCGGCCTCCAGCAACTGGGCGGCTGGGGCGAGTTGCAATCCTTCGCCGCGGCCAATGTCGCCGATTACGCCTTGTGGCGGCCCTTGTCCGATCCCGAATTTCCCTGGCTGGGGATACTGGTCGCATCGCCCATCGTCGGCATCTGGTACTGGTGTACCGATCAATACATCGTGCAACGCACGCTGGCGGCGAAAAATCTGACGGCCGCCCGCCGCGGCGCCTTGTGGGGCGCGTTTCTCAAGGTCTGGCCCGTGTTCATCTTTCTCGTGCCGGGCCTGATCGGCGCCGCCCTGACCGATCGCGGCATGTTGCAGATTCCGGTGGACGCGGCGGGCAATCTCGTCGGCGACCAGGTCTTTCCGACGATGGTCGTCTCGCTGTTGCCGGCCGGATTGCGGGGACTCGTGGTCGCCGGCCTGCTGGCGGCGCTGATGAGTTCCCTGTCCTCGCTTTTCAATTCGACGGCGACGCTGTTCACGGTCGACGTGTACGAGAAGTTGCGGCCGGGCGCCTCGGAACAGCGGATCGTCACCGTCGGGCGGCTCGCCACGGGCGTGGTCATCGTTCTCGGCCTGATCTGGATTCCGATCATGCCGGCGGTCTCCGAGGGCGGACTTTATCAATATCTGCAAAACGTACAGAGTTATCTGGCGCCGCCGATCACGGCGGTCTTTCTGCTGGGGCTGTTCAACCAGCGCATCAATTCGCGCGGCGCGGTCTGGGGCATGGGACTCGGCTTCGTGCTGGGAATGGGAAAATTGCTTCTGCAGGCGGTTTTCGGCGCCGGCAAGATCGAGAATCCCGCTTTCCTGGCGGCGATCGCCGATTTCAATTTCCTGTATTTTTCCGGCGTACTGTTCCTGATCAGCATTGCC
This sequence comes from Pseudomonadales bacterium, assembly GCA_022819645.1. Lineage (GTDB taxonomy): Bacteria > Pseudomonadota > Gammaproteobacteria > Pseudomonadales > Pseudohongiellaceae > UBA9145. The sequence goes on along the minus strand of JAJEGU010000036.1, from coordinate 42,905 downwards.
GTCATCGTCGCCTTCTCCTATGGCGCCGCGCCGCCGAAGCCCGAGCAGATTCGCGGCCTGACGCTGGCGACGATCGACCGCGAAGCCGTGCGCCGAAGCTATGATCGAAGGGACATCGCCGCCACTGCCGTCGTGCTTGGCCTGGTCGCCGCGGTTTACCTCTACTTCTCGTTCTGGGTGTAGCAGAGCCAAATGAATTTTCAAGTCACGGAAATGTCGCATATAATTCCTATTAGGGCATTTTGAGATTATGAGGCAGCAAGCGCAATCCATGTCTTTATTTAGTGCCACATACATGACAAACTGTTCATGTAAAACTACTCAGTTAATAGTGTTGCTGGTGTTGGCATTGCTAAATGGCTCCTGCGGACAGAAAGGTGGTTTAGAGCGTCCAGAAACTGTTGAGATTTTTGGGGAAGAACAGTTATCACAAACTTCTTCCTCACATACTAGGGATTAAAGTGAAAATCAAAATAGGAATTTCTGGATGAACTTTCTTGCAGGTTTTTGATAGGGAAAAACATGAAACGATCATCCGAAATACATACTAATTGGATGTTGTTAGGAACATTTTTAGTTGTGTTCTCTTCCATGGCATGGACAGTAGAGAATTACGGAACGTCAATTCCGTATTATGATGAATGGGATGCGGAAGCCGACTGGGTGTATAGGAAATATGAAAATAGCGATCTTGGAATAAGCGAAATTTTAGCGCCACACAATGGCCATAGGCTAGTATTGACTCGTTTAACATCTCTTGCTTTATACGTAGTCAATGCAGGGTGGGATCCGCAGCTTCAAATGATTATCAATGCGCTATTACATGCGATTATTTGTGCTGTTCTGGTCAGATTTATCATATTAAATCATCACAGCTATAACCCTCTATTTCCTGTTGTATTGACGGTCATACTATTCGCTGTTCCTTTTTCATGGATTTCAATAACCGTTGCATTTCAAACCCAATTCTATTTTGTAATTCTCTTTTCCATACTCGCTCTTCAATCATTAGCTAATTCTCAATATATATTTGGATATTCCCTCTCAATTTTAGCGATGCTATCTATGACTCCGGGCGCTTTCGTATTCCCTGCATTTGTTGGCGCGATACTTGTAAGTGCAGTACAATCTAGAGTGATAACAAAATGGCAGATACTGCAATGTATGATCAGCATATCCCTATTCACTCTATTCATATTGACGCTACACGAAGAGCCAGGAGCCCAAGTTTACCACGCACAGCATATTCGCGGATTTCTAATATCAATTTTGGCGGCGATCAGTTGGCCGTTCAGGGTAAGCTTTGTTATCGGGCTAGTAATCTATGTGCCGTTGGTGTTTTACCTAATTAGGAGTACTCTTGCCTTACGTGGCTCCCCATTTATCCTTTCGGTGGGAGTGTTCATTGCTTGCCAAATCTTGGCAATGGCCTATTTCCGCGGCGGAGAAGGAGTGCCGCCAGCTAATCGCTATTGGGAAATAATGATAGTAGGGATATGGGTGAACGGAATGTGTGCTTGGCATATGGTCCATCACAAGAGTTCGAAATTTGTTAAACAAGCCGCTATCTTATGGTTGCTTATTGCTATCATTGGATTGTCAATCGTTGGATATCAATCATTTAGTGGCGGTTTGCCAAACAGAAAAGCTGACGCTCTCACTGCACAAAGTTTAATATTGGAATACTTGGAGACAGGAAACAGGAATATATTTCTTGGAAAAAGTTCTTCAGAAATTTCGTATTTGGATACAGATGCATTAGTTGCGCTTTTGGATGATAAGCAGATAAGGGAAATCCTCCCTTCGTCGCTGGGCGGGGAAAATGCAGATAGGATCCTCCCAGTAAAGGCTGCGCTTTTTGCTGTGATTCCTGCGACGTTTCTACTTGGACTCTCCCTAATTTCATATTCGATCATGAAAAGCAGATTTTTAGGAAAGGGCAAGATTTATTCGTAGGATTCTTAGTTACTGTTCTGAGACAAGATTCCTAATTTGAAATTCGAAGTACTCAAAAACATCGTATTGACCTTTAGCAAGACCGGATTGAAATGATGAAAACTGAAGAAACCCTTCATCTTCTAAGAATCTGCTCATAACTCGACTTGGAATGTAGGCAACTCCTTCTCCGGGTTGTGCAGATACAAATTCAAAACTTGTTTCAGAATCTTCTGATTCAGAATAGCCATCTTGATATTGACTGTACTCTTCAACTAGTTCCAGAACAATATTGTCTATAGTGATCTGATCAACATTAATATCTCTTAAGAAATTTACATAATACTCATCAACAAGCAAAGAAAACTCTTCCTTTAATCGAGTATCAATCGGAAGATTCATCAGATCGGGTAGTGTGCTTGGGTCTTCTACAAAATGCGACAATTCGGTTATGGGAACTTCACTTTGATTTTCCATCCTTATATTAGCATCAAGATTAGATATCATGTCCTGGGTATTGCTTGTTAGTTCAGCTAAGTTAACTAGCGTATCGTCTATTGATCTCAGCAATTCTAATAATTGGTCATTCTGGTGTTCTAGTATAGCCAAATCATCAGAAAAATTATTTTTCCAGGCACTAATTACGATGAACACAACAAAGATTAGAATAAAAGCGGTTGTTATTGAAATTGAATTCCCAAACTTTTTCACCATGATAGAAACCTTCTAATACCTGTATCATTGTTAGATATGTGGTAGAACCTCCCATTACTAATGATGCCGCTATAGGGTTGGTACTCTATCTTTCATTTTTCGGCATCTCTTTTTCGTGAGGGTACTTTATTCGGTTAAGTATACTGGAAAATCCAAATTAGCCGCTTGTTCTTAGTTTGTCAATTGCACCTGGCAAGCAGATGTCGGCGGCAAGAAATTTAAGAAACTCGCCAAGCGCTGGAACCACTTGAATTAATTGGGAATTGTAGGATCTCCATAAGAATTCGATGCGCGCGTAGTCTGATTCCGGTCCTACCCGAACCCTGACCATAGGAGCCCAGCCCTGCTTAGTCTAACCCGGATATTGCATGAGTGGATTGAAATTGCCGTGAATCCGTGTTTTTCGCGGCCTGTCATTGCGTGACGGTTCCGGTTTGTCGGCAACCGAACCGTTGCAGCCCGTTTTTGGGATTTTCGTTGCGATTTGTCGGCGGGTTTCCCTCCCCGCGGGAGCGTGCGACGAATGCGGGGCGAGCGTGTTCCCGGGCAAGAGTCGCCCGAGTGGAAAGCGGGTTTGCCGACGGGTTTATCCGGGTTGCAGTCTGGCCGCGGCGGTGTGGAACAGTTCCTGGTGGGGACAGGAGTTGGAGAGCGGCAATCGGATTCGACGGGTATTGCGCAACACGACGGCGCCGATCTTCAGCAACTTGAGCCGGATCGTGCCGACGTAGGCGCGGGCGAGTTCGCCGCCGGCAAGCGCGATGCGGCGAATGGCTTCGAGCAACACGTAGGCCATGGCGGAAAGCGGCAGACGGTACTGGTTCGGCCACCAGGCGTGGCAACTGGTGCGGTCGGCGAACAGGTCGAGCTGCTGCTCCTTGATGCGGTTCTCCATGTCGCCGCGGGCGCAATACACCCGGTCGCACAGCCATTGCGGGGCGCCCTTCAGGCTGGTGACGAGGTAACGCGGGTTGGCGCCGCGCACGGCATGTTCGGCCTTGACGATCACCCGCCGGGAGCGCAGCCAGGCCGCCAGCGGCCGGTCGCCACAGAACACATACAGGGGCGGAAAGCAGTAGCGGTTGTGGTAGCCGTGAAAGAAACGCCCCTCCCGCCCGCCATGCACCGGATCGTCGGTGGCGTCGAAGTCCAGCACCAGACGGCGGGGCGGGCGCGGGAAGGATGCGATGAACTGCCCCACCAGCGCCTCGTGCAGGCGCACCGCGTCTTCCCGGCCCATGCCCTGCTCGATGCGGCACAGGGTGGAAGCGCCGGCCAGCGGCCCGTCGGCGTCCACCGCCGTTTGCAGCGCCGGGTCCGAGCGCAGCTCTTCGTGGTCGTTCAAATCCTCGTATCCCAGCGCCGGCGCGTACACCCGCTGCCGGACCATCGTCAAAAGCGAGTGCCGGCAACTGGCCTTGCGGCGCGTATCGGTCAGCGACCGCGCGGCCCGGTCGGTCAATCCCAGTATCCGGTCGGCCTGGCGCAGCAGCACCGCGCCGCCGTCGGAGGTGATCGCGCCCCCGGAAAAAGAGGCCTCCATGAGGCGACCTTTGCAGTGCGGAAAAGCGATGGAATGCGGATTACAATCTGTCATGGGCGCAGTCCTTCGATATCGGCCTAACTAACTGAATTATATAGAAATATGGGCGCCCCGCCCGCCTGCTCATGCAATATTCGGGCTAAGGTAAAGCGCGTGACTTCTGTGCTGTACTAAGGCAACAATAGATACAGTTACGATAACGAGCACACTGTGATAGTGGCTATTTCAGGCTGGAATTCGTGCCGAAAGATAGCAAGGGCTTGTAAAATCATCTTCGTATGCTGTAAATCACTCTTGCACTCACATAATGTATCGTGATAGATTTCTAAACGTTCGTGTAGGCAACTCTTCTAGTAAGCAAGCGCCCAAGAACAAGATACAGCCTATTCGAATAAGCTTCTCGTTTAGGACTTTCAACATGCACTTCATATAAGGAGATTCTTTATGAATAAGTCTAAATTCTTAACACTGCTAGCATTCATCCTGTTTTTGCCGTCAATAAGTTTGGCTCAAACAACTTATTTCAAGAGCAATGATGTCTATGACATCTGGATGAATCAGCATAGCGCACCAGTAATAACCAGATTGGATGTCGTTGGTAACGTTGTTGTTCCTTGGGACAATGTTGGTGCTCAGTTCCAGATGACGGCACGCAGCACAGCAGGGAATGCCTGGAATCCAACGCAAGGAGGAGATTGTGAAAGAAATACGTCAACCTTAACAGGAGTAACCCAGAATTGGGATGCTGGAATTGAGATTTCATCGAGCAATGGTATCGAACTTCGAGTGGATCCGTTGCTTTACGATGAAGACGGATTACCGCCAAATGCATGTACAGCATCACAAGGAGGCACAACCGCTCCAGTAGACTTTAAGTTTGGTTTCACATTGGGTGATGGCATATCCCTACCTGAAGAAGTTATGGTATTGGATATGGAGGTTAGGAGAGAATCTGGGGCTCAAAATATCCATCCTATTCAATCTGAGTTTCCAGCTATCTTCCCATCGAATTATTCGCTGAAATATGCTTACTATAGTACCGATGGCGTAAATTTCTCAAGTTGGCTGCATAACGGAACTAACAACATTCAATCATGGGGGAATCCTGATCCTTCTCCAACAAAAACGGCAAAAGCCATAATTCTCCATACTCATCCGGACGCAAATGCCACCCCCAATGCTGGTATGGGAATGGTGATTTACACGAACGATACGGTCGAGATGGTCATGTCACGCCGAACCGGAGCTACATTTAATCTCGGTTACATGGCCGCAACTGGCAGTAGTAGTTCAAGCGAAACAATCACTGATACGAACTGGCACAAATGGCGACGCATCGTAGCAGTTGGAACGCTAAACTCCATCAAGAGTAGTATCTCGCAAGCCAAATCTCACTTGGGCTCCGGTGCTTGGAATTGGTGATCTATCTGAGTTTTTAAATCTTCCTGCTAGATTTGTGTATGTGATCGCTTCTCTTTGGCATTTATATCAAGTTTGGCAGGAAGGTTTTTGTTTAAGTGATTTTTCCAGAAAATTGTGGTTTGAGCCAATGCAAGTAGAGCAGGTCTTCAATGATAATTTGAGATGTTATATTGGACACTCCGTTCAGAGCAGAAAACCATGGACCACTTCCTGTATCGCGGCGATGAACTGTTCGCCGAAGACGTAGCCCTTGCCGAAATCGCGGAAATCGCCGGCACGCCTTGCTACGTCTATTCCCGGGCAACGCTTGAGCGCCATTACCGGGTCTATCGGGAAGCGCTCGGAGAACGCGAAGGCCTCGTTTGTTTCGCCGTCAAGGCCAATTCCAACCTGGCGGTGCTGAATGTGCTTGCCCAGCTCGGCAGCGGTTTCGACATCGTTTCGGGCGGAGAGCTTCAGCGGGTGCTCGCCGCGGGCGGCGATGCGGGCAAGACGGTTTTTTCCGGCCCGGGCAAGAGCGCCCGGGAGATTCGCCAGGCGCTCGAAGCCGGCATCCGCTGTTTCAATGTCGAGTCGGAAGCGGAACTGGAACGCATCAACGACATCGCGGGCCAGGGGGGCCGCGTAGCTCCCGTTTCGCTGCGCATCAATCCCGATGTCGACGCCGGCACGCATCCATATATCGCCACCGGTCTGAAGGAAAGCAAGTTCGGCATTCCCGCCGAGCGCGCCATCAAGCTCTATCGGCGCGCCGAGCGCCTGCCGGCGATCGACCCGATCGGCATCGACTGCCATATCGGCTCGCAATTGACCGGCGTCGAACCTTATCTGGACGCCATCGACCGGCTGTTGCCGATCGTCGAAGAACTGGAAGGCGAGGGCATCCGGCTGCGGCATTTCGACATGGGCGGCGGCCTCGGCGTCCGTTATGGCGACGAGACTCCGCCGCAGCCGGATGAACTGATGCGGGCGGTCGCGAACCGCTTTCAGGGCCGCGGGCTGGAACTCGTCATCGAACCCGGCCGTTCGATCGCCGCGAATGCCGGCGTATTCGTAACCGGGATCGAATATCTGAAGTCAAATTCGGCGCGCAATTTCGCCATCGTCGACGGCGCCATGAACGATCTGCTGCGCCCCGCGCTATACGGCGCCTGGCAGGAAATCGTTCCGGTCAGCCGGCGACATGGCGAAACGGCCGTCTACGACGTCGTTGGACCGGTTTGCGAGTCGGCCGATTTTCTTGGCAAGGATCGTGAACTGTGCGTACAGCCCGGCGACCTGCTCGCGGTGCGCGGCGCCGGCGCCTATGGATTCGTCATGAGCAGCAACTACAACTCCCGCACCCGGGCGGTGGAAGTCATGGTGGATGGCGACCGGTTCCACATCGTTCGCCAGCGCGAATCCAGTGCCGAACTGTTCGCCCTGGAATCGACCCTGCCGGGCCTGGACTGAAATTTCCGGTGCTGAAAACTCCGGGCAGCCATCATGCAAATCCGATTCACCAAGATGCACGGACTGGGCAACGACTTCATGCTCGTGGACTGCCGCGAGCGCGAATTCGACTTGCCGCCGAGCCGTATCGCGGCGCTCGCCGACCGCCGCCGGGGCGTGGGCTTTGATCAGTTGCTGGTGCTTGAGGCCAGCCGCGGGCCGGATGCGGATTTCCACTACCGCATCTTCAATCCCGACGGAGGCGAAGTCGAACATTGCGGCAATGGCGCCCGCTGCCTTGCCCGTTACGTGGCCGACAAGAGCCTGAGCTCGCGCAACCCCATCCGGGTGACCACCCTGAATCGAATCCTGGAATTGCGCCTGCTGGACAATGGCAATGTGGCCGTGGACATGGGCCATCCCGACTTTGACCCGCAAGCACTGCCTTTCCGCGCTCCGCGCCGCCAGCGCCAGTATCGCCTCGCCCTGGGCGCCCCGGACGGAGAAATCCGCTTTGCCGCGCTGTCCATGGGGAACCCCCATGCGGTAATTGAAGTTGAAGACCTGGCGAATGCTGCCGTAAAGAGAATAGGAAAGGCGCTGGGAAATCACGCGGATTTCCCCGCTGGCGTGAACGTGGGGTTCATGCGGGTGGAAAGTCGCCATCGCATCGGGCTTCGCGTGTACGAGCGGGGTCCGGGAGAAACTCCGGCCTGCGGCAGCGGCGCCTGCGCGGCGGCGGCAAGCGGCATGGCGGCCGGGTGGCTCGACAGTCCGGTAACCGTGGCGCTGGCCGGGGGAGAACTGCAGATTGAATGGCAGGGCGGCTCGACCCCGGTAATCATGTCGGGGCCGGCGCAGGCCGTCTACGAAGGAACCGCAATCCTATGAACAAGCACGCAACCGCCGAATCCGGCGCAGCCGGCGAAGAAGCCCTTGAGTTGACCGAAGAGCGGGTTGCCGCCTGGCTGGCGGACAATCCCGGGTTCTTTCTCCGGCAAGAGAAACTCGTGGCCGAACTCGTCTTGCCACATGAATCCGGCAAGGCGGTCTCCCTGCTCGAACACCAGGTCGCCCTGCTGCGGCAGCGATTTGAAAACACCAGCCGCAAGCTGGGCGAGTTGCTCGAAAACGGTCGCCGCAGCGAGCAGTTGTTCAATATCAGCCGCCAGCTCGTGCTTGCCCTGATCGAAACCCGCAATCCGGAGCAGGTCATCGCGGTCACCCGGGGACATCTGTTCAGCCGCACCGATGTGGAAGTGCTGGAAGTGATCTTTCTTGCCGGCCGGGAGGCCCTGCCCGAAGGCGATTTCCGCAGGGAAGACGGGGCCCGGATGCTGGACGAATTCAAGGATGTGTTCCGCCTCAACAAGGCGCATTGCGGCCAGCAGCGCGAGGAGATACTCGACTGGCTGTTTCCCGAGGGCAGCGCCCGGATCCAGTCCACCGCGCTTTGCCCGATCAATTCCGGTGGCAAGCCCCTTGCCCTCATGGCGCTTGGCCAGCGGTCCCCGGACCACTTCACCATCCACATGGAAACACTGTTTCTGGATTTTATTGCCGAAGTCATGGGCGCCATGTTCACATTGCACCTGGCGCGCGCTTAGCGACCTGGCACAGGACTTCATGGCGAGCGAAACCCCAGGCCCGCAAACAAATCCGCAATCTCCGCTGGTTTCCATTATCTGCCGGACCATGGGCCGGCCCGAGTTGGGGGAAGCACTGGCTTCCGCCACCGGGCAGACTCATTCCCGGCTGGAAATCATCCTGGTTGACGCCGCCGCCCGCGGTAAAGCCGCGTATCGGGATGCCTGCGCGGACGAACGCGTCGTGCTCGTCTTGCCCGAATCGCCACTGTCCCGCCCGAGCGCGGCGAATGCCGGACTTGAACGGGCCCGCGGCGAGTACCTGCTGTTTCTGGATGAAGACGACTGGTTTGCGACCGATCATGTCGAGCATCTCCTGGGCTGTCTGACCAGCCGGCAGGACGTACGCGCTGCCTACAGCAGTACCCGCAAGACCGACATTACCGGAAAATCCACGCTGGAGACATTCCAGCAGCCATTCGACAGGCTGCTGCTGATGCGGGACAACTATATTCCGATCCACTCCATGCTTTTCGCCCGCGAGTTGCTGGACGAGGGCTGCCGTTTCGATGAGAACTTCGACATATTCGAGGACTGGGACTTTTGGCTGCAATTGAGCGAGCGCACCGATTTTCATCACGTGAATCGGTGCACGGCGTTCTATCGTTCCGGCGGGGCGTCGCAAACCGCCGACCTCGACGATCTCCTGCAACGGTTCGATCCGGAGCATAAAGTCGGCAAGGCCAGGGCCACGATTTACGACAAATGGCTACGCCGTTGGACCGGCGATCAGTTGAACCGGTTATTGGGGGCCGGGCAGCGGGAATGGGAAGAAAGCGTGCAACGGATCGGCGAGCTCGGCAGCGAACTTGAACGCCTGGCGCGGGCCAAACAGAACGCAGAGGGGAAACTGGGAGAACTCATGCACATGGAAGCACGGCTGAACGCGGTGATACGCGAATTGCAGGCCACGAATGTCAATCTCCATGATTCGATACAGGAACTTCGGAGCAATCTGAAAGATGTCTTAAATTCCAATAGCTGGAAACTGACGCGTCCCTATCGGGCACTGGGAGAGATGCTGAAACCCAAGGCGGCGCAGGCCCCGGTCGGGCAAGCCGCCGAAACCGACACGAGTGCGCCGGCGGAACGGAAAACTCCGGTTCGGGAACCCGCGAAACGGAAACAGTCTCAGGACTTCAAGGCGGCGTTTGACCGAAAGGCTGAAGTGGCCCTGAACGAGTTTTTCGCGAGCGGCGAAAAACTGAGCTTTCCGGCAATCGGCGACCCGGTCCTGTCAGTCCTGCTGGTTTTCTACAATCAGGCCCATCTCAGTCTGCTCTGCCTGCGAACGCTGCTGAACAATGCCGATGTTCCTTTCGAGTTGATCGTCGTCGACAACGCTTCCGGCGACCGCACCGGCGATCTGCTTGAACGGCTGGAAAACGCCAGAGTGATCAGGAACCCGGAAAATTCCGGTTTCGTAAAAGCCGTCAATCAGGGCGCCGAACTTGCCACCGGCGAATTCCTGCTGTTGCTTAACAATGACGCCTTCATCGAACCCGGCGCGCTTGGCGCCGCTGTCGACGTCTTGCGGGAAGACGCGAGCGCCGGCGCCGTGGGCGGCCGCATCGAGGCGCTCGACGGGAGATTGCAGGAAGCCGGCAACATCGTCTGGCGCGACGGCTCCTGTGCCGGGTACGGACGCGGAGAAAATCCCGAAGACGCGGCATTCCGCTTTCGCCGGCAAGTCGACTATTGCTCCGGCGCGTTTCTCACGTTTCGAACCGCGCAGTTCCGGGAGCTTGGCGGTTTCGACGAGGCTTTCGCCCCGGCCTACTACGAGGAATCGGATTTCTGCCTGCGGCTGCGGCGGGAGGGTCTGCGCACGATCTACGAGCCGCGGATCAAGGTGCGCCATTACGAATTCGCCAGCACCGGCGGGTTGCAGGCCGCGGTTGCCTTGCAGGAGAAAAACCGCGCGCTGTTCCGCGAGAAACACGCGGAATTTCTCAAGGGGCAGGCGGATGCCGACCCGGCCCGGACATTGCGCGCCCGCACGAGTAACGGCCATCCAAACCTGCTGCTGATCGACGATGCGGTTCCCCACGCCAGTCTGGGCGGCGGTTATCCCCGTTGCCGCCATATCGTCAGCCTGCTTTCGCAAATGCCGCTGAACGTCACTTTTTTCCCCATGCATTTCCCCAACGACAATTGGGACGAGGTGTATCGGACCTTGCCGGAAAATGTCGAAGTGCTGCTGAATCGGGGGCGTTCGGGGCTCGCGCAACTGCTGGCCGAGAGGGCCGACTTTTACAATTATGTAATGGTCAGCCGCCCGACCAACATGGCGTTTTTCAATCAGGTGCTGCAATCCCTGCCGCGGGAAGCCAGACAGTTCGACATCGTTTACGACGCGGAGGCCGTGTTCGCCGGGCGCGAGTTGCTCTGGCGCGAATTGCAGGGCGAGTCCATCGGTGAGGACGAAAAAAAGCGCGTCATCTCGGAAGAACTCGAGTTGGCCGCCGAAGCTTCGGCGGTTTTGACCGTATCCGGCGCGGAAGCCGGTCTTTTCCGCGAGCGCGGACACGACCGCGTTCTGGTGCTCGGCCACGGCCTGGAGCCGGTCGCGGAGCCGGCGCCGTTCGACGCCCGCAAGGGACTTCTTTTTGTGGGCGCCCTGAAGGACGAACACTCACCCAATGTGGATTCGCTGTTATGGTTTGTCTGCAACGTGTTGCCCCTCATAGAACGGGAAATACCGGGAATCGATCTGGCCGTGGCCGGCCACACCGCGGCGCCGTCGCTGTTCAGCATCGAGCGGCCGAACATCCATATGAAAGGCAGGCTGGAAACCCTGGACAGCCTGTATCGGGACAGCCGGGTCTTTATCGCGCCGACGCGTTTTGCCGCCGGCATACCGCACAAGGTGCACGAGGCCGCCGCCCATGGCATTCCCGCGGTGGTCACGCCCCTGCTCGCGCGGCAACTCGGCTGGCGCCACGAGCGGGAAGTGCTCGTCGGCGAAAATCCGGAGTCTTTCGCCGAACAATGCCTGCGCCTTTATCGCGACGCCGAATTGTGGGAGCGGATCAGCGCCGCCGGCCGCGAGGCCGTGGCCAGGGATTGTTCCACAGAGCGGTTCCGGCAAACCCTGGAAGAGTTGTTCGGCCCCACCGGGCGCAACCGGGCCTGAGCCCGATAGCACGAAGCTGGTGATCGCGATAATTATGTTTTATAAATTAAGCAATATAAGCTATATTGCTTAATTTATAAGACAAATCATGAAATCCCAAGCGAACGACACACTCCCGCGCGCGGCGCGTAAAGCTCTCGTCAAACTCGGCGGTGACATCGCGGTCGCGCGGAAAAAACGTCGATTCTCGACTATCTCGATGGCCGAGCGCGCCTTCCTGAGCCGGAGTACCTACGGCAAGATCGAGAAAGGCGATCCGACCGTCTCGATCGGCGCCTATGTCTCGGTATTGGCGATCCTGGGACTCGTGGGCGGTGTCGAACAACTGGCGGACCGCCGCAATGACGCCCTGGGGCTGGATATTGAGGAAGACCGCCTGCCGCAACGTATCATGCCGCGCGGACGCAAGCGGAGAGCGACATGAACGAGACGGTTGAAGTCCATATCGATCACGGTGGTCAAACCCGACTCGTTGGCTATTGCCGCTACCTGGCCAGGGCGCGTGGGCGAAGTTCCGTATTTTCGTATGCGGACGATTGGCTGAATTGCGGCGCGGCCTTTGCTCTCGACCCGGCCAATCTGCCGCTTGGCCCGCTTCCGGCGTACACCAGTTCGGAAAAGTCGGCCTTGCCGGGCGCGATGCGCGACTCCGCGCCGGACCGCTGGGGCCAGCAGCTCATCAGGCGCGCATTTCGCAAGTCCGGCGAAGCCCGCGGCCTTTCCGAAATCGATTATTTGCTGGCGGTCAACGACCACACCCGCATTGGCGCGCTTCGCTACCGCCGCGAGGGCGAAGCCGAGTTCGATCGTGATATGGGCCGCTTCCGCGTGCCGCCCTTGATCCGGCTTCCGGCACTGTTGAACGCGACCGATGCGGTGTTGGGCAACACCGAAACCGCGGACGACCTGAAACTTTTGCTCAATGAAGGCTCGCCCCTGGGCGGAGCGCGGCCGAAGTCGGCGGTTGTGGACAAGGACGGTTCGCTTGCCATTGCCAAGTTTCCAAAACCCGACGATGACCGCAGCATCCCGCATGGCGAAGTCCTCGCGCTCACGCTGGCGAACAGGGCGGGGGTGAACGCCGCGCGGGGACGCCTGGAGACCGTCGCCGGCAGGCCGGTGGCGCTGATTCGGCGTTTTGACCGGGACGGCGACAAGCGCATTCCGTTTCTGTCAGCCATGAGCCTGCTCGGGCTCAATGACGGAGACACCGCGACCTATACCGACATCGCCGAATGCATACGGATGTATTCGAGCGCGCCGACCGAGGACTTGCGCGAACTTTGGCGGCGCGTCGTGTTTGGCGTGAAGATCGGCAATCTCGACGATCATCTGCGCAATCACGGTTTTCTCCATGACGGCGACGGGAAATGGCGGCTCTCGCCCGCCTACGATCTCAATCCCGTGCCGCTAGCGGAAAAAGTGCGCGAATTGACCACATGGATCAGCGAAGAAGGACCGGAAGCCAGTCTTGAGCTTGCGCATCGCGCGGCGCCGTTCTTCGGATTGAAGAACGAAGATGCGAACCGGATTGTGGATGAAGTCTCCGCGGGTCTGACAGGCTGGCGCGGTCTCGCGCGCCAGCTTGGCATGAGCGTCGAGGACGTGGCGGTCTATGCGACGGCGCAGGCGGCGGATTAGCGGTTGCGACCGCCTTCGTTGAAATGATTGCCGATCGCTTTTTCAGGACAAGCGCGACATTGGAACCGCGACCGGCTGCCTCATTCATGCAGTATGCGGGCCAGAGTTTCACTGGCGCGACGCCCAGGTGCGTAACCGGAAACTACGCGCTGACCAAACTGGCGTTTCAGTCATAACCATACTTGAGTATAAGGGGCTTACAGATGCTATGCACAAAATTTTGCTCGTCAAAAGTCATTTCCCGCTGCCAGCGTGCTACCGAGCTAATCGCAAAGTCAATATTCTGTGTGGATCCGGGAAGATGTGAAGACTTGGATTTGTATTCTGCGATATAAGACCTAGAGCTGTCATCCAATTCAAGTCCTAGGTATTCAAGAAGTTCACAAATGGCTAATTCATAGTCAAAAACCAAATCCTCGTACTTTAAGAGTTCCAATCGATCCGATGGGATCGATTGCACAAAGTCTTCATAAATTCTCGAAATTCTATGCCATTCTTTTGCTGAATCGGAGATTGACCACTTGTTCATTTTCGCAATAGAACAAATTGTGTCCCGGGGATCCCGCACAATATAAATGTAGATTGAATTGGGATACAAGCTCTCAAGCCATGGTAAGCATCTCTCGAAGTGCGGATGTTTCTCTCCCCAAAAACTTAGGGGTCCCCTGCTTTGTTGCTTTGCGATTTTGCAATAGAAGGATTCAATCAATAACTTGGTGTGCTCGAGTACGTGCTGTGACCATAGCTCCTTGTAGGTCTTACCAAATAAGTGGCCGGCGGAACCACCGAGCGGGTTTTTTGTAATGATTTCATGCAACTGAAGAAACACGGACGTCTCGTGGGTCATCAAAATCCGGCTATGCGAATTTATCAGATTGGCCAAAATTGTTGTCCCCGACCTGGGTACACCGATAAGGAACAACGGGCTTGCGTCGCGCAAGGCTGCATAATCCGGTTCTTTCACAAGAGTTCCTTTCGGCGCGGCAATGACAAGATTATCAGGTAACAAATTTTTTGTAGCCACCGGAAATGGAAGCGCATCAATGAGCACAGTTGCAAACCAAGGCGCTGTGTTAGCGACAATTTCTTCTGGTGTATTCGATAAAATGAATGGGCCTGATTGGCAACGCTCTGCAAGTTTTTTACTGGCGGTGTATTAACTAGTGCGTCTCGGATAAATCCTCGCAAATCAGTCTTGATTGGCTCAATTTTTTTCGCACCAATTACATTCTCTTCATGTTGCCGATATCGTACAGTTGTATTTTCAATGAATCTACGACTACCAAAAGCGGCGACACACAAAGTGAGCCACCAATCGTGCATGAGAGTCTCAGGTGGCATGGGAAGTGCGAGACGGGCTAAAGGCTCGTTAACTAGGACGGTGCATCCCGTAACGATATTGTACAGTGCCAAATGTGAAAGGCGGTTTCGATTGCGTTCAAGTCCCTGATAATCGAAGAATGATTTGGAAATCGTCTTTTCGTGGAAATCAATTACTTCTAGGTCGCTATGTACTAAGACGGGCCTATCGTTATCACCGCTCTGTGTTTCCAACATAATTTCCATTTGTCTTTCAATTTTACTGTCTTTCCATATATCATCTTGGTCGCTAAACATGATGTATGCATTACTCAATCCCAATTCTTCTTTTTTTCTCAGAACATATTCCATCAAGAAAGCATAACTACGACAAGCTCCAAAATTTTCTGAATTGCCCAGGTGCAGAAAAATCTTGTCGGAATGTTTATTCGCATAGTTGAAAAGAATTGCAGTCGTGTTGTCGTCAGACCCATCATCCCTAGCAACAATCACGAAGTTTTGGTGCGTTTGGCTCAGAATAGAATCTAGCTGTATCGCTAAATACTTCTAGCCATTGTATGTTGAGAGGAGTACTGCTACTCGTTGAGACATATCGAGTGCTCACAAAAAAATTGAGCAAAGCATGCGGAAAACATCTGAATCTGGAATCTAATCTTCATCTCTGTCGACAATTTGTTAGCCCGGTAAATTGTAAATCGTGCGTTTCCTGTTCAATTATTCTAAATGAAACCTGCTTCAATATTCCACCGGCACGGCGTCGAGGCTGCGCCAGAGGTACCAGGAAGCGACCGAACGCCATGGCCGCCAGGGTGCGGCTATCGCGATCATCTCTTTGGCGCTCGGGCGAACGCCGCCGTTGAAGTGATTGCCGATCGCTTTCTGGATGCCGATATCGTCGACCGGCAACACGTCGGGCCGCAGCAGGTGGAAAATCAGGAACATCTCCGCGGTCCAGCGGCCGATGCCCTTGACCTGGACGAGGCGCTCGATCACGGCCTCGTCGTCCATCTCGCTCCATTGTTCCTGTTGCAGCGAACCGTCGATGAAATGTTCGGCCAGGCTCAGCAGATAGCCGGCTTTCTGCCGCGACAGTCCGCATCCGCGCAGGCTTTCCACGTTTTCTCCCGCGACGGCGCCGGGAGTGATATCCCCCATGTGGCCGAGCATCTTCTGCCACACCGACTCGGCCGCCTTCACCGAAATCTGCTGGCCCACGATCGAACGCGACAGCGAAAAGAAAGGATCATGCCGCGGCCGCAGCATCGAGTCACCCGCCCGGGCGATAATCCCGCCCAGCACCGGATCAGTCTCTCCCAAAGCCCGCCGGGCCTCATCCCAATACGGCGCGGGCCGCTCGTCGCCGCCGCCCATGATTCTGGACAAATCCAGTTCCTCCGCTGTGCACTAGGTATTCTCTGAAAAACTCCATCCGTGGAGTTTTTCATTATCGCAAAACAAAAGCGTGGTTTTGTTTTGCTCCCGAATTCAATGGCTTAAGCCATCGAATTCGGCGGCACTTCCATGTGCCGCAGGGAAGCTCTGACTTGATCAGAGCTTCCCTAGGAGCCTGCGCCGTAGGAATTCACGGCTGCAAATCCGCTCTCATCCACGCCCCTGGCCAGAGTAAAAGCAATGCCGGGGAATGTCCATTGCATTACAGCCTGTGCATTACAATCTGGATCTCCGGTCTCCCAAGCGGCCTTTTTGACTTGCGAAACAAATTTTTCCATGATTTTCCACCCGACAAGGCGAAGCCATTTTGCTTGAAGACTCCACCCCGGTAATTGTCGGCGCGGGCCAGTACAGCGAGCGCAAGCCGCCGCTGCGGTCTCTGCCGCCCATGGGTCTTGCCGCCCGCGCCGCGGACGCCGCCCTTCAGGATACGGGGAGGAAAGAAGGGCTTGCCGCCCACATCGACACGATGGCGGTGGTTCGCTGCTTCGAGGATTCCCGCAACCGGCCCCGGGACGATCATGGCTTCGGTCGGGCGGAAAACCCGCCGCGGGCTGTGGCGAGGCGCATTGGCGCGAATCCGGCCCGGATGATCTATGGCCCCATCGGCGGCGATACCCCCCAGACCCTGGTGAATGAAATCGCCCAGGCGATTGCCGAAGGTGAAGCGGGCATGGCCCTGCTTGCCGGCGGCGAAGCCATCGATACCGCCCGCACCGCGTCCCGCGCCGGTCTCAACCTCGATTGGCATGAGCCCGGCGGTGGTCCGCTGGAGGACCGCGGCATGGGCGCAGTGCTGGCGACTCCGCACGAATTGGCCCATGGCGTCGGTATTCCCGTGCAGACCTATCCGCTGTTCGAAAACGCCATCCGCGCCCGGCTTGGCCACAGTCTGCATGAGCATTTGCCGCACATGGGCCGGGTCATGGCTCCTTTTGCCCGGGTGGCGCGGGACAATCCCCACGCGTTTTATGGAGAAGCCCGCAGCGCCGGGGAACTCGCCGAAATCAGCGAGACCAATCCGTTCATCTGCCTGCCGTATCCGAAGTTACTCAACGCCAGGGACCGGGTAAACCAGGGCGCCGCCCTGCTCATGACTTCGGTGGGTCGGGCGCGGGAGTTGGGCATCGACCCGCGCCGGTGGATTTTCCTCCACGGCTGCGCCGAAGCAAGGGAAAAGCGGCTCGTCTCCCAACGGGTCAATTATCATTCCTCACCGGCGATTCGCGCCAATACCGCCACGGCTTTCGCCATGGCCGGCAAGACCGTGGCCGACATGGATTTCATTGATCTGTATTCCTGCTTTCCCTCGGCGGTGGAAGTGGCCTGCGCCGAACTCGGTCTGGCGGTCGATGATCCCAGGGGCCTGACGGTTACCGGCGGATTGCCGTTCTTCGGCGGCCCCGGCAACAACTACAGCATGCACGCCATCGCCACCCTGTCGGGTTTGCTCCGGGCCCGCCCCGGCAGTTTTGGCCTCATCACCGCCAATGGCGGCTATCTTTCCAAGCATGCAACGGGGATATACTCCACGGCGCCATTCGCCGGGCCATGGCGGAGGCCGGATTCTTCCACGATGCAGGCGCAAATCGACGCCATGGCCGGCCCGGAGTTTACCGAACAGCCCCGGGGGGCGGCCACGGTGGAAACCTGGACCGTTTGCTTTCGGCGAGGCGCGCCTGTGCGGGGTATCGTCATTGGCCGATTGCGCGATAACGGAAAGCGATTTATCGCCAACACGCCGGCGGATGAAGCCACATTGCGGTGCCTTGCGGACGAAGGGCAAATCGGTCGCGGCGGCCGGGTCAATGCAACCGGAGAGGGTAACGTGTTCAGGCTCGATTGACCCATTGGGCCATTCTGCGCGCCTCCCAATCAACCACTGGACAGGATGCGGATACCAAAATGAGATTCGACAATCAGAAAGTACTGGTCACCGGCGGCTCCCGGGGCATCGGTCGCGCCATTGCGCTGGCCTTCGCCGGGGCCGGGGCGCAAGTCGCCATCGTGTACCGCGGCAATACGGCGGCGGCGGAAGCGGCGCTGGCGCAATTGCCGGGCGAGGGTCATATCGTCCTGGCCGCCGACGTGGCGGACCCGGATGCGGTTCAATCCGCTGTGGACGATGTCGCGGAACGTCTTGGTGGCATTGATGTTCTCGTGAACAATGCCGGCATCGGCATCTATCATCGCATCGCCGAAGTTTCCTACGGGGAATGGCAGAGGGCCTGGCGCGAGACCCTGGCCGCGAATCTGCTCGGCCCCGCCAATCTCTGCTATTGCGCGGCGCGGCACATGATCGCGGGCGGTGGCGGAAGGATCGTCAATATCACTTCCCGGGGGGCTTTTCGCGGCGAGCCGCTGAAACCCGCCTACGGCGCGAGCAAGGCCGCACTCAATTCCCTGAGCCAGTCACTTGCCGTGGCGCTGGCGCCGCACGACATCTTCGTTGGCGCGGTGGCACCGGGATTCGTCAATACCGAATTGACCGCTGATCGCCTTGGCAGCCCCGAAGGCGAGGAAATCCGCGCCCAGAGCCCTTTCCATCGCGTCGCCGAACCCGGGGAAGTCGCGCATGCCGTGCTTTTCCTCGCCTCCCGCGGCGCCGAATTCGCCACCGGAACCATCATCGACGTCAACGGCGCCTCCTACTTGCGCTCCTGAAGCTACAAGGCTTCGATTTCCCCGGCGCTGATGGGCTCGCCGCTATTGCTCCAGGCATTGCGCACGTAATTGATCACCGCCGCCATTTCCGCCGAACCGAGCGCCCCGCGAAAGGAAGGCATCTCGCCGCGTCCGATGATGAGCACCAGCGCCACATCAGCCCCGGAGCCCGCCACGGTTTCATTGCCGTCGAGGGCGGGATACACATTCGCGACCCCGCGTCCATCCACCTGATGACATTCCGCGCAATTGTCCAAAAACAGCCGCTCGCCATCGAGCCCGGCAACAGGCTCCACGCCCGCGCAGGCCGAAAGCGGCAAAAGCACAATCAAGACACGAAAAGTCCGGCCCATCAGTTTTCTGGCCTGTTCGCTATACTCGCGCAATGTTATTCCAGATTGACCAGGCGCGCTGCCGAATCAACCGCCATGACTTGTTCACCGTAGAGCGCTTTGCAGTCAACGCCGGCGAGCACTGGTGCGTTTTCGGTCCCAATGGCGCCGGCAAATCCCTGCTCGTCGACCTCATCACCGGGCGTCGTCCCGAAACCGGCAGCTACCTGCGATTCGCCGAGGGTTTTGACCCCGTCCGGGATATCCTGTCCGTTTCCTTCGAGGAGCAGCAGCGGCTGTGGCGGCGTGATGAGCGGCTCGACATCAGCGATTTCCGTGAAGACGCGATCGACCAGGGCACCCTGGTGGCTGAACTGATTCGTTCAAGCTTGCCAGCGGCGAAACAGGACGAATCACGACTGCAGGGGCTTGCCGCGGAGCTCGACCTCACCGCCCTGCTGCAAAAGGGAATCCGCTTTCTTTCCTCAGGCCAGATCCGCCGCGCTCTCATCGCCCGGGCGCTATACGGCCAGTACGCATCACGCCCGCGGCTGCTGATTTTCGATGAGCCACTGGAAGCGGTGGACCGGGAATCCCGCGCTCGCATCGAGCAGGCCATCGCCGGGCATCTCGGCCCCGGCTGCGCCAGCCTGCACCTGTGCCGGCGCGGGGGCGACCGCTTCCCCGGCGCAACGCATTTGCTCGTCATGGAAAACCTTGGCGTGCTGGCGCAGGGCCCAATGCGGGAAGCCCGATGGCAAAAGGCCATTGCGCGCTTTCGGCGCGAGCCGGTTATCCCCGAACGCCTGCCATTCGCGCACTTTGTTGACGAGACCAGCCGAAAAAAAAGCCGGAAAAGCCGGGACACCCATCCAAAAATCCAGGATACCCATTCCCCGGACACAAACCAGGACACCCACCCGCCTGAATCGAAACTGATCGAACTGAAAGGCGTGAGCGCCGGCTACGGCGACCTGCAAGTGCTGCGGGATGTTCACTGGACCATGACCAGCGCGCATCACGTGCTCGTCGAAGGCCCCAACGGCTGTGGCAAGTCCACCCTGCTGAGCCTCATCGACGGCGAGAACCACAAGGGCTATGGCCAGGAGGTGTACCTGTTCGGCCGGCGCAAGGGCAGCGGCGAGACCGTCTGGGACATCAAGCGCCGCTTTGGCGTCGTGTCCAATGAGTTGCACAACCGCTATGTGAAGGGCTGGAAAGTGCTCGATGTGGCGGTGTCGGGATTTTTTGATTCGGTGGGGCTTTACGACGACAGCGCCGCCAGTGAACAGGGCCGGGCCGGGGTCTGGCTTGAAAGTCTTGGCATGGCGCATCTTGCCGGGCGCTACTACCACCAGATTTCCTTCGGTCAGCAGCGCCTCGTGCTGCTCGCCCGGGCGATGGTGAAACAGCCCGCCATTCTCGTGCTCGACGAGCCCTGCGTCGGTCTCGATGACTACCACAGGGACTTCGTTCTCGGAATGCTCGACGCCATCGCCGGGCAAACACCCACCCGGCTGATTTACGTCAGCCACATCCCCGACGAAAAACCCGCCTGCATCAATTACCGCCTGCGTTTCGTCGCCACCAGGGACGGCGGATACCGGCTGGAACAGTCGGAAGCAGGGCAGGGCGGCACTTCCATGTGCCGCAGGGAAGCTCTGACTTGATCAGAGCTTCCCTGACGATGCCGGTCAGCTGCGAATGTAATTCTGCAATTGCTCTATGGTTGCCCGCTGGTCGCTCATGATGTCCTTGACGATATCGCCAAGCGAGGCGATGCCCACCACCAGGCCGTCATCCACCACCGGCAAATGGCGGATGTGGTTGTCGGTCATCAGATTGAGCGCAGCGTCCACGGCATGGCTGGAAGGCACCGAAACCACCCGGGTGGTCATGATTTCATCAACCCGGGTATCCCGCGAAGCGCGGCCCTTGAGAATCACCTCCCGGGCGTAATCGCGCTCGGAAATGATGCCCTGCAATTCGGGCCCGGTCATCACGAGCAAGGCGCCGACGCGATGATCCGCCATCAGCTTGATGGCGTCATAGACGCTGGCCTCCGGGCGAATGGAGCAGAGTTCCTTCTTCTGTTTGCGGTCGAGTATCTGTCGCATGGTATGCATGGCGCGCCTCCAGTGTTTCAGTCGAGCCGGGTCAGCAGGATATTGGCGTAACCCGCATTGTTGCCATAGAAACCGTAGCTGTCATTGACGAACAGGGCGAGATTGCCGCTGCACGCCGCGACGAAGCGGTAGCTGCCGCTCGCCGCGTCGTACTGCAGGTCGGAGACTCCCGCAAGGCTGTCCCGGGGGCAATCCGGCTGGCGCAGCATGAGCTCGAACCAGTTGTGGCTCCGGGACCGGCGCAGATTGCCCGCCCACTCGAAGGGCATCAGGCTGTTGCCGAAACCCCGCTCGTCCAGCGGTTCCCCGGCTTCATTGACGTCAATGTCGCGGTCGATCCAGTGGCTCAGGATCGTGATGCGAAAGGCGTAATCCGCTCCGGCGTCGAGGGATACGCCGGTATCGAAATTCAGGTAGCTGGTGAAAAAGTCCAGATTGACTTCTTCACCCACCGCCAGGGGGGCGCCCGGCTCGGCGGCGCCGAACAGGTTCAACCGGGGCGTCTGGCAGGCCCCGAGCAGCAGCAGGCTTGCCGCAAAAACCCCGGCAAGGGTCAACAAAGTGGTTCGATACACTGGAATACTCCCTGGATCATCAATCTCCGGCATGGACCGCCCAGTCTACCCCGAGCGTTCATGCCGTCAAGTCCGCCGCCCGGACAAGTTGTCTGACAAGAGATGTCCCATTTTCAAGTAGACACCCGCGGCGCATCGGCCTAGAATACCCCCTCAGTATGTGGAATGCTGAAACCTGTGCCGGCAGCCCCAGCGGAGCTGTTCCCGAGAGCGGATTGGAGCAATCTCCATTCCGTTTTTTTGTGCCCGCGATTCAGGTTGCCTTTTGGAGCGAAAGTTGAAGAAATCCGCGGTCCTGGCCCTTGAAGACGGTAATCTGTTCGAGGGTATCGCCATTGGCGCAGCCGGTTGCAGCAGTGGCGAAGTCGTTTTCAATACCGCCATGACCGGCTATCAGGAAATCCTCAGCGATCCATCCTACGCCCGGCAGATCGTAACCCTCACCTATCCCCATATCGGCAATACCGGCGCCAACGCCGAGGACATGGAATCCTCCCGGGCCTGGGCCGCCGGGCTGGTTATCCGCGATTTGCCGCTGCTGGCGAGCAATTTCCGCAGCCGGCAAAGCCTGGACGAATTTCTCAAGGAGCAGAATGTCGTCGCCATCGCCGAAATCGACACCCGGCGCCTCACCCGTCTCCTGCGGGAAAAAGGCTCGCTGAACGGTTGCCTGCTCTCCGGCCCGGAGTTTGCCCGTGGCGGCGCCGAACGGGCTCTCGCCGAGGCCCGCAAGTTTCCCGGCCTCAAGGGCATGGACCTGGCGCGGGTGGTCAGCGTTGCCGACAGTTACGCCTGGGACGAAGGCGTCTGGGCGCCCGACAAGCGTAATGAAACCGCAGCAGCCGCGCTGGATGTTTCCCGCTTTCATGTCGTGGCTTACGATTTCGGCGTCAAGCACAATATTCTGCGAATGCTCGCATCCCGGGGCTGCGCCATCACCGTGGTTCCCGCGACCACCCCGGCGGGGGAGGCGCTGGCCATGGGGCCTGACGGCATTTTCCTTTCCAATGGCCCCGGCGACCCGGAGCCCTGCGATTACGCCATTGCCGCGGTGCGCGAGTTTCTCGCCGCCGGCATACCCCTGTTCGGCATCTGTCTCGGCCATCAGTTGCTTGGCCTCGCCTGCGGCGCCCGTTCGGTGAAAATGCCCCATGGCCATCACGGCGCGAATCATCCCGTGAGCAATCTTGATGACGGCTCGGTGCTGATCACGAGCCAGAACCATGGATTCGCCATCGACGAGGACAGCCTGCCGGCGCCGCTTCGCTGCACCCACCGTTCCCTGTTCGACGGCACCCTGCAAGGCATCGCCCACCGGGACAAGCCCGCCTTCGGCTTTCAGGGCCATCCGGAAGCCAGCCCCGGGCCACACGACGCCGCGCCGCTTTTCGACCATTTCATGCAACTGATGACCAGCCATGCCCAAGCGCACTGATATCAAGAGCATCCTGATCATCGGCGCCGGCCCCATCATCATCGGCCAGGCCTGCGAATTCGACTATTCCGGCGTCCAGGCCTGCCGCGCGCTCAAGGAAGAGGGGTATCGCGTCATTCTGGTGAATTCGAATCCCGCCACGATCATGACCGATCCCGCCATGGCGGACGCCACCTATATCGAGCCCATCACCTGGCAAATGGTGGAAAAAATCATTGAGCGCGAGCGCCCCGACGCCCTGTTGCCCACCATGGGCGGGCAGACCTCTCTCAACTGCGCCCTCGACCTGAACCGCATGGGCGTCCTGCGGAAGTACGGCGTGGAGTTGATCGGCGCCAGTCGCGAGGCCATCGACAAGGCGGAAGATCGGGAACTGTTCGACCGGGCCATGACCGCCATCGGCCTCGAAACCCCGCGCCATGGGATGGCCCACAATATGGAACAGGCTTTCGAGGCCCTCGCCAAGGTGGGATTTCCCTGCATAATCCGCCCATCCTTCACCCTCGGCGGCACCGGCGGCGGCATTGCCTACAACCGCGAGGAATTCGAGGAAATCTGCTCCCGCGGGCTGGAGTTGTCCCCCACCAATGAACTGCTGATCGACGAATCGCTGATCGGCTGGAAGGAATACGAACTCGAAGTCGTCCGGGACCGCAACGACAACTGCATCATCGTCTGCCCCATCGAGAATCTCGACGCCATGGGCGTGCACACCGGCGATTCGGTGACCGTGGCGCCGGCCCAGACCCTCACCGACAAGGAATACCAGATCATGCGCAATGCCGCCATCGCGGTATTGCGCGAGATCGGCGTGGAAACCGGCGGTTCCAACGTGCAGTTCGCGGTGAATCCCGCCGACGGCAGGCTCGTGGTCATCGAGATGAATCCGCGGGTTTCGCGTTCCTCGGCGCTGGCGTCCAAGGCCACCGGCTTCCCCATCGCCCGGGTGGCGGCCAAGCTCGCCGTGGGCTACACCCTCGATGAACTGCGCAATGAAATCACCGGCGGCGTGACTCCGGCTTCCTTCGAGCCGAGCATCGACTATGTCGTCACCAAGATTCCGCGCTTCACCTTCGAGAAATTCCCCGAAGCCAACGACCGCATCACCACCCAGATGAAATCGGTGGGGGAAGTCATGGCCATTGGCCGCACTTTCCAGGAATCGCTGCAGAAAGCCCTGCGCGGGCTCGAAGTGGGAGTCTGCGGGCTCGAACCGATTCTGGACCGCGGCCGGGATATTCAGTCGAGCGCCAGGGTCAGGCTGACCCGGGAATTGACCGAAGCCGGCGCCCAGCGGCTGTGGTATCTCGCCGAAGCCTTCCGCCAAGGCTGGAGCGTGGAGAAAATCGCGGGACTGTCCGGCATCGACCCGTGGTTTCTGGTGCAGATCGGGGAACTTGTGAATCTGGAGCAGGCCCTGGCCGGCAAGACGCTGGCGGAACTGCCCCGGGATGAATTGTTCCGCCTCAAGCGCAAGGGCTTTTCCGACCGGCGCCTCGGGCAATTGCTCGGCGCCGCGGAGGGCGCCGTGCGCGCCCGGCGCCGGGAGCTTGACATCCGCCCGGTATTCAAGCGGGTGGACACCTGCGCCGCGGAATTCGACTCCACCACAGCCTACATGTATTCCACCTACGAGGAAGAATGCGAAGCGAAGCCTTCGCAGCGGCGGAAAATCATGGTGCTCGGCGGCGGGCCCAACCGCATCGGCCAGGGCATCGAGTTCGACTACTGCTGCGTCCACGCGGCGCTGGCCATGCGCGAAGACGGTTACGAGACCATCATGGTCAACTGCAATCCGGAAACCGTCTCCACCGACTACAACATTTCCGACCGGCTCTTCTTCGAACCGCTCACTTTCGAGGACGTGCTCGCCATTGTCGAGTTGGAACAGCCCGAGGGCGTCATCGTCCAGTTCGGCGGCCAGACGCCGCTGAATCTCGTCAAGCAGCTTGAAAGCGCCGGGGCGCCCATCATCGGCACTTCTCCCGACGCCATTGACCGCGCCGAGGACCGCGAGCGCTTTCAGCAGTTGATCCGCAAGCTGGGGCTGAAGCAACCGCCCAACCGCACCGCCCGCAGCGTGGAAGAAGCCATTGGCGCGGCCAGGGAGATTTCCTATCCCCTGGTGGTGCGGCCTTCCTGGGTTCTCGGCGGCCGCGCCATGGAAATCGTCTACAACGAATCCGAACTGCGGCGCTACATGCGCGATGCGGTCAAGGTCTCCAACGAGAGCCCGGTGCTGCTGGACTGTTTTCTCAGTTCCGCCATCGAGATCGACGTGGATGTGGTGAGCGACGGCGAGCAGGTCATCGTCGGCGCCATCATGCAGCATATCGAGCAGGCCGGCATCCATTCGGGGGATTCGGCCTGTTCCCTGCCGCCCTACAACCTGCCGGAGGAAGTGCGGCAGCGCATTCGCGGCCAGGTTTCCGCCCTGGCCCTGGAACTCGGCGTGGTGGGCCTGATGAATACCCAGCTCGCCTGGCAGGACGGCGAGGTCTATCTCATTGAAGTCAATCCCCGGGCCTCGCGCACGGTACCCTTCGTATCCAAGTGCATTGGTACTTCCCTGGCCAAGGTGGCCGCCCGCTGCATGATCGGCAAGTCCCTCGTCGAACAGGGTTTCACCCGGGAAGTCATTCCGCCGACCTTCGCCGTGAAGGAAGCGATATTCCCCTTCAACAAGTTTCCCGGGGTGGACCCGATCCTCGGCCCGGAAATGAAATCCACCGGCGAAGTCATGGGGGTGGGCGCCACATTCGCCGAAGCCTATGGCAAGGCCCAGCTCGCCGCCGGCGCCCATATTGAAAAGTCCGGCACCGCTTTCATCAGCGTGCGCGACCCGGACAAGGTTCACCTGGTGGAGATCGCCCGGGAGTTGCTCAAGCTCGGCTACCGGCTCGCCGCGACCCGGGGCACCGCGGCCGTGCTCGAGGCGGCGGGCATACCGGTAAAGCGGGTGAACAAGGTCGCCGAAGGTAGACCCCACATCGTCGATATGCTAAAAAACGACGAGATCGAACTCGTGTTCAACACCACGGAAGGCAGACAGGCAATAGCGGATTCATCCACGATCCGGCGCACCGCGCTCCGTCACGATGTATTCTGTACCACGACCATAGCCGGGGCCTTCGCGGTTTGCGAAGCCCTGAAATTCGGTGACAACATGTCGGTTTACACGATTCAGCAATTGCACGCCGAACTCGGCTGAAATTCACCAGCAGACGGAAACAAGACCAGGCCATGCCCAGAGTTCCCATGACAGTCGCCGGCGAGAAGAAGCTGCGGGAAGAGTTGCAGCATCTCAAATCCGTGGTCCGCCCCTCGATTTCCAAAGCCATTGCCGAGGCGAGGGAGCACGGCGACCTGCGCGAGAACGCCGAATATCACGCCGCCCGGGAACAGCAGGGTTTCTGCGAGGGCCGCATTACCGAGATCGAACGCAAGCTTGCCGACGCCGAAGTCATCGACGTGACCCGCATCGAGGCCGGCGGCAAGGTCATATTCGGCGCCACGGTCACCCTGTTCAATCTCAAGACCGGGGAAAACGTGACCTACCAGATTGTCGGCGAGGACGAGGCCGACGTCGCCGCGGGCAAGATTTCCGTTGTTTCCCCCATTGCCCGGGCGCTGATGGGCAAGCTTGAGGGAGACGAAGTCGTGGTGCAGGCGCCGGCGGGCGACATCGAGTACGAAATCGATACCGTGGAGCATGTCTAGCCGCGGCGCCATGAGCCGGTCGAAATCGAGCAAGCGCTGGCTGCGGGAGCATTTCTCCGATCCGCACGTCAAGCGCAGCCGGGAGGAAGGCTATCGCTCCCGGGCGAGTTTCAAGCTGCGGGAGATCAATAAACGGGACCGGATCATTCGACCGGGCATGACCGTCGTGGACCTCGGCGCGGCGCCGGGGGGCTGGTCCCAGGTGGCCGCGGAGCGCAGCGACCCCAATGGCAGAGTGATTGCGGTGGATCTGCTGCCCATGGCGCCGATTCCCGGCGTGGAATTCATCCAGGGCGATTTCAGCGACCAGGCCGTTCTTGACCATGTGCTGAACCGGCTGGCGGGGGCAGGCGCGGACCTTGTAATCTCCGACATGGCCCCCAATATGAGTGGAGTGAAGGGTATCGATCAGCCCCGCGCCATGGCGCTCGCCGAACTTGCCCTGGACCTGGCGGCGCGGGTGCTCGCTCCCGGCGGCGGCCTGCTGGTAAAAGTCTTCCAGGGCGCGGGCTGCGAGGAATTCCGGGCATCGCTCAAGGCGGAGTTCGCCACGGTCAAAACCAGGAAACCGGAAGCGTCCCGGGCGCGTTCCAATGAAATGTACTTGCTCGCAAGTGGTTTTCGTGGGCAGAATAGGAAGTTCGCAGCGCCGTGAATACCTGCCGGCGGAATGCGATCCGGGGCTGACCCGGGGGAGGCAAGGCCTTGAACGACATGGCAAAGAACCTGATTCTCTGGATGATCATCGCCGGCGTGCTGCTGACGGTGTTCAACAATATCAATCAGGGAACCACCGAAGAGACCGTCGTCTATTCGGAATTCATCCGCGAAGTGAACTCCGGGCGAATCGAGGCGGTGGAGTTTTCGGGAATCAATCTCACCGGCATCCGCAATGACGGCAGCCGCTTCCGCACCACCCTGCCGTCCATCGGCGATGACCGGCTTCTCGACGACCTGCTCGAAAACGGCGTTGAAGTCGTCGGTCGCGAACCCGAACGGCAAAGCATCTGGGCGCAATTGCTCGTGGCCGGATTCCCGGTACTCATCATCATCGCGCTGTTTTTCTTTTTCATGCGGCAGATGCAGGGCGGCATCGGCGGCGGCAAGGGCGGGCCCATGTCCTTCGGCAAGAGCAAGGCCAAACTGCTCGGCGAGGACCAGATCAAGGTGACTTTCGCCGATGTGGCCGGAGTGGAGGAAGCCAAGGAAGACGTCAAGGAGCTTGTGGATTTCCTGCGCGAGCCGGACAAGTTCCAGCGTCTTGGCGGTCGTATTCCCCGGGGGGTGCTCATGGTGGGCCAGCCCGGCACCGGAAAGACGCTCCTCGCCAAGGCCATCGCGGGCGAGGCCAAGGTCCCCTTTTTCTCGATTTCCGGTTCCGACTTCGTGGAAATGTTCGTCGGCGTCGGCGCTTCCCGGGTCAGGGACATGTTCGAGCAGGCCAAGAAACAGTCTCCCTGCATTATTTTCATCGACGAAATCGACGCCGTGGGCCGCCACCGCGGCGCCGGACTCGGTGGCGGGCACGACGAACGCGAGCAGACCCTGAACCAGTTGCTGGTCGAAATGGACGGTTTTGAAGGCAATGACGGCATTATCGTCATGGCCGCCACCAACCGCCCCGATGTGCTCGACCCGGCACTGTTGCGCCCCGGCCGCTTCGACCGCCAGGTGGTGGTGGGCCTGCCCGACATCCGCGGCCGCGAGCAGATCCTCAAGGTGCACATGCGCAATGTGCCCATCGCCGAGAAGGTGGAGGCTTCGGTCATTGCCCGGGGCACGCCGGGATTCTCCGGCGCCGATCTCGCCAACCTCGTCAATGAGGCGGCCCTGTTCGCCGCCCGCGCCAACCGCCGTCTCGTCACCATGGAGGAATTCGAGAAAGCCAAGGACAAGATCATGATGGGCGCCGAGCGCAAGTCCATGGTCATGTCGGAGAAAGAGCGCGTCAACACCGCCTACCATGAAGCCGGCCACGCCATTGTCGGCAGGCTGGTGCCCGAGCATGATCCGGTCTACAAGGTCAGCATCATTCCCCGGGGACGCGCCCTCGGCGTGACCATGTTCCTGCCCGAGGAAGACCGCTACAGCCTCAGCAAGCGCTCGATCCTGAGCCAGATCTGCAGCCTGTACGGCGGCCGCATCGCCGAGGAAATGACCCTCGGCAAGGAAGGCGTCACCACCGGCGCTTCCAACGATATCCAGCGCGCCACGGAAATGGCCCGCAATATGGTGACCAAATGGGGCCTGACCGATGAACTCGGGCCGCTGCTCTACTCCGAAGACGAAGGCGAGGTTTTCCTGGGCCGTTCCGCGGCGCATCAGGCCAAGACCGTTTCGGTGGACACCGCCGTCGCCATCGACCGTGAAGTGCGCCGGATCATCGACGAATGCTACGTCAAGGCCCAGCAGATTCTGGAAGAGAATCGCGACATTCTCGAATTGATGAAGGACGCCCTGATGGAGTACGAGACCATTGACACCGACCAGATCGACGACATCATGGCGCGCAAGAAGCCGCGCCCGCCGGCGGACTGGTCCGACAACGATGATATCGACGACAGCGCCAAAGCCGAACCCGCGGAAACCCGGAGCGATTCCGGTCAGCCTGGACCCATAGGCGACCCCGCCACCGAACACTGACCGGTTGTTTCCGCGGCGCAGTTCCCGACAGTGGCCACCATGCTCAGCACCGGCCAGGGCGGTCTTGACCTCTCGCGCCCGGTTTGCATGGGCATCGTCAATCTGACGCCGGACTCCTTCTACGACGGCGGCGCCCTGGCCGCGGAATCCGGCAGCGGTTTCCGCATCGATCTCGACAAGGCCCTGCGCCAGGCCGAAGGCATGGTCAACGAAGGTGCGGCGCTGATCGATATCGGTGGTGAATCGACCCGCCCCGGCGCCGGGCAAGTTTCAGCCGAAGAAGAAATCGACCGGGTGATGCCACTGGTGGAGGCGGTGCTGGCCCGCCTTGATGTGATCGTTTCGGTGGATACGAGTTCGCCTGAAGTCATGCGGGCCGCCGCCCGCGCCGGCGCCGGCATGATCAATGACGTGCGCGCCCTGCGCCGCCCCGGCGCCCTGGAAGCCGCAGCCGGCTCCGGCATGGCGCCTTGCCTGATGCACATGCGCGGCGAGCCGGGAACCATGCAGCAGCAGCCGGAGTACGGCGATGTGGTTGCCGATGTCGCGGATTTCCTCGATCGGCGCGCAGCGGCCGCCATGGCGGCGGGCATCGCTCCCGAGCGCATTCTTGTCGATCCGGGATTCGGCTTCGGCAAGACCGCCGCGCACAACTACGCCCTTTTGCGCAATCTTTCCCGGTTTGCCGATTCCGGCTTTCCCGTGCTCGCCGGCGTGTCGCGCAAGGCCATGATCGGCGCCGCCACGGGCCGGGCGCCCGGGGACCGGCTGCCAGGCAGCATCGCCGCCACAATGCTTGCCCTGGAAGGTGGCGCCCGCATCATCCGCAGCCACGACGTAGCTGCCACAATGGACGCGATTGCAGTACACTCATTCCCCCGGGAAGCTGGTTGAACCACATCGCCATGGGCAGCAACGGCAAACAATATTTCGGCACCGATGGCATCCGCGGCCCCGTGGGCGCCGCGCCGATCACGCCGGACTTCATGCTCAAGCTCGGCTGGGCCGCGGGCAAGGTGTTCGGCGGCATGGGCAACGGCCGCAACAAGATTCTCATCGGCAAGGACACCCGCATTTCCGGCTACATGTTCGAAGCGGCCCTCGAAGCCGGCGTCACCGCCGCCGGCGTGGACATCAGCCTGCTTGGCCCCATGCCGACGCCGGCCATCGCCTACCTGACCCGCACCCTGCGCGCCCGGGCCGGCATCGTCATCAGCGCTTCCCACAATTCCTTTCACGACAACGGCATCAAGTTTTTCTCCGGCCAGGGAACCAAACTGCCCGACGCCATTGAACTGGCCATCGAGGCCGAGCTGGACAAGGAACTGACCACGGTTTCCTCCCAGACCATCGGCAAGGCCTCGCGAGTCGATGACGCGGCGGGGCGCTATATCGAATTCTGCAAGAGCACCATCGGCCCGATGCTCAAGCTGACCGGGCTGAAGATCGTGGTGGACTGCGCCCACGGCTCCACCTACCACATCGCGCCGAACGTATTCGAGGAACTCGGCGCCGAAGTCAGCGCCATCGGCGTGTCTCCCAATGGGCTCAACATCAACAAGAAGGGCGGCTCCACCCTGCCCGGAAAACTGGTGGAGCGGGTGCTGGAAGTCGGTGCCGATCTCGGCATCGCCTTCGATGGCGACGGAGACCGGGTCATCATGGTGGACCATCGCGGTAGAATCGTCGACGGCGACGAAATCCTCTATGTCATCGCCCGTAACCGGCAACGGGAAGGCCTGGAATTCGGCGGCGTGGTCGGCACCCAGATGAGCAATCTCGGGCTTGAACTTGCCCTGGCGGAGCGCGATATCCCCTTCGCCCGCAGCCCGGTGGGCGACCGCTATGTCATGCAGGAACTGGTCGACCGGGGTTGGGGCCTGGGCGGTGAATCCTCGGGCCATATCATCATCACCGATCTCAACACCACCGGCGACGGCATCGTCTCGGCGCTGCAAACCCTGGCGGCCATTGTCGGCCTCGAAAAACCCCTGGCGGACTTGTGCCAGGAAATGCACAAGCTGCCGCAGTCCGTGGTGAACGTTCGCATCGCCAATGGCGCGGACCCAAGCACCTATCCGGCGGTGCAGGCCGCCATTGCCAGGGTGAAGCAAAAGCTCGGCGGCAACGGGCGGGTGCTGCTGCGGCCATCGGGCACCGAGCCCGTGGTTCGCGTCATGGTGGAAGGCGAAGACGCCGCCCACGTGCAAACCCTGGCCGAGGAACTTTCGGAGTTGGTCGCCCGGCAGAATTGAATTCCTGCGGTGCAAAACCGGCCCTCGTCATTCCGCGTGTACCCCCCCCTCCCCGTCATTCTGCGACTACGCGCAGAATGACGGGGAGGGACAACCTTCGGGACACCCACTGTCGTCTTTCGGCTCAGCAAAGCTATTGCGCGCAAAGAGCGCTTTCGCTAGAATCAGCGCCCCGTTTTGGCGGCTTGAATCGCTGCTTCGGAATACGAGAAATCAGCGAACATGCGCCGTAAACTGGTGGTCGGCAATTGGAAAATGCATGGCTCCCCGGGACGAAACAGGGACTTGCTTGAAGCCATCAAGCCCGCCCTGCAAAGCCTCGAAGGCCGGGTGGAAATCGCGGTTTGCCCTTCGTTTCCGCATTTGGCGGATACCAGGGCGATACTGGCCGGAAGCCGGATCGGATTGGGCGCCCAGAACCTGTTCAGCTTCGGGGAAGGCGCCATGACGGGAGAAGTGTCCGCTTCCATGCTGGCGGACGCCGGTGTTGGCCTGGTCATTGTCGGGCATTCCGAGCGCAGGGGCAGACTCGGGGAAACCGATGCCCAGACAGCGGACAAATTTGCAGCCGCCCGGAAAGCCGGGCTCGTGCCGATCCTCTGCGTCGGCGAAACGAGGCCGGAACGCGACGCCGGCGAAACCGCAGCGGTGGTCCTGCGCCAGCTTGACGCCGTCATCGACAATCAGGGAATCGCAGCCATGGACAAGGCGGTGCTGGCCTACGAGCCGGTCTGGGCCATCGGCAGCGGCGACCCGGCAACGCCGGAACAGGCCCAGGCGGTTCACGCGCTGTTGCGTGAGCGGCTCAAACAGCGCAGCGGGGGAATTGCGGATGAAATTCGCATTCTCTATGGCGGCAGCGTAAACGCGGCCAATGCCGGGGAATTATTCGCCCAGCCGGACATAGATGGTGGTCTGGTGGGAGGCGCTTCGCTGCAAGCGCGGGAATTCATCGCCATCTGTGCCAGCGCGGGTAGCTGATATGCAAACACTGGTTGTCGTTCTTCATGTCGTCGTGGCTGTGGCCATTGTCGGCCTCGTCCTGCTGCAGCAGGGCAAGGGCGCCGACGCCGGCGCCTCATTCGGCGCCGGGGCGTCGCAAACCGTTTTCGGCTCCTCGGGCAGCGGCAGCTTTCTCGTGCAGGCCACCACGGTGGCCGCAGTGCTGTTCTACGGCACCAGCCTCGGGCTGGCGATTTACGCCCGGGGCCAGTCGCAAATTGCAGACCCCACAGGCCTGCCCATCGAAAACCAGGATTTGCTGCAGCAATCGGTTATCGAACAGCAGACTGCGGTCGATGACCTGAATGAGATCGAACTGCCCGTAGACGACAGCCTCCCGCAAATCGACGCCGGCGGCGATATCATCATCTCGGAACCCATCCAGGTCACGCCGGCGGACGACGCCGGCAATGCCGATCTCATCCAGATCGTCCCGGCAGCCGATGACCTCCCCCCGGTGGATGAACCCAACCAGGACGATTTGCCCGACCCGCAATGAACCCAGCAGAAAAAATGTGCCGAAGTGGTGGAATTGGTAGACACGCTATCTTGAGGGGGTAGTGGCCCACGGCCGTGCCGGTTCAAATCCGGCCTTCGGCACCAAACACGCTTGCGCGGGGGACGCGCCCTTCGGGAGCGGTCCTGAAGCGCCACCGCGGCGTTGCCGCCCTTGGCAATACTCGCGTTATTGCCTGCGGACGGTACCTTGCATTGACGCTTCAGGACCGCTCTGAAATGCGGCGAACTTATGGGACAACACACTATAACCAAAGCATTTTTCCTGAATCCGACTGGTTACCCCCTTCGACCCGTTTCGCTAGAATATGAGTTTTCATGTTGGGCAAAAAAGGTGGCAAAGAACGGGGGGCAAGGTGAATTGGAGTGCCGCCTTTGATTTTTCAGACAGCATCGAGCACGCGCCGCGGCGCCGCGGCAGTCTGCGCGGCCATGCTGCTGGCTCCGGCCATCGCGGCGCCGCAAGCGCCGGATTACGAGCCGCTGTCACCCGCCGACGCCCCCCGTCTGCTGGAACTTGCGCAGCGAACCGTACGCATGCATCCCCAGGTGCTGGCCGCCGAGGCGGCGGTCGAAGCAAGCCAGGCCCTGCTGAGCGCTGCCGAACGTCCGATCTACAATCCCGAACTGTCGCTGAACTGGGAAGACAAGGTATTCGACACACGCATTGTCGGCGTCAGCCAGACCCTGGATTTCACGGGGCTGCGCGATGGGCGAACGGCGGTCGCGCGCCGCGAACGCGAAAGCACCGAAGCAAGACTGACGGTGATGCGGCGCGGAATCGCCGGCGAACTGCTGAGGCTTTTGGGCGAATACTGGACCGCGGCGTCACAGGATGAACTGGCCGAGACCCGCATTAGCCTGATGCGTTCTTTCGCCGACCTCACCTTGCAACGCAGCCTGGCCGGCGATCTGACGCAAGTGGAGTTGAACAGCGCGAATCTTGCCTACGCCCAGGCGGAAATCGCACATGCGACCGCGGAATCGGCTCGCGCGGGGGCGGATCAGTTGCTGCGGGCCGTCGTTCCGGTGCCGGTTTCGGCCGAGTGGCCGTTGTTGCCGCTGGAGTTGCCGCCGGTATCCATCGACGACGCACGGCTGGAGCAGCTGATCGACGCGCTCCCGCAATTACAGGCTCTCCGGCTCGACGCAACAGCGGCGCAGGCGACTGTCGATCTGCGCAACCGCGAACGCAGACCCAATCCGACCGTTGCGTTCGAGGCAGGCGAGGAGGACCATCAATATCGCGTCGGACTTTCGGTAAGTCTTCCACTGCATGTGCGTAATGATTTTTCCAGCGAAGTCGCCGCCGCGATAGCTCGACACTCACAGGCCGAGATGAATGCCGAAAACGCCGAAATTCGCGCGCGCAGGAGCATCCTCAGGGCTGGCGAACGTTACCGGCACACGCGCGAGGCGTGGGAATCCTGGCTGCGAACCGGAACGCCCAGCCTCGAACAGCAATCGGAGTTGCTGGAACAACTGATGTTGGCGGGAGAATTGAGTACGACCGAATATCTGGTACAACTTAACCAGACCCTTGACGTGGCCATGAACGCGCTGGAACTTCGGCGCGAACTGTGGATGTCCTGGTTCGAGTGGCTCGCCGCCTCGGGGGAGGTGGAAGCCTGGCTTGATATCAATATTTAACTGGAAAATGTCGAGATGAGTGACCGTATCCTGATTGACGGCGCAGCCGCCCGCCTGAAATGGCTCTGCCTGACGATGCTCATATGGGCTTTGCTTGGCTGCGATTCACCGCAACCCGCGGGAGCGGTGCGGAGCCCGGAGCCGGTCGACCACGCCGGGGCGGACGAACACGAGGAAGATCATGCCGAGGAAGATCATGCCGAGGAAGAGGTCAGCGTCGTACTCTTGTCCACCGCCCAGCAAGAGGCCGCCGGGATTCGCAGCGAAATTCTGAGCCCGCGCATGCTGGAAGTCGCGGTGCGCGCTCCGGGGGAAGTGCGCCTGAATGCCTACGCCACTTACCAGGTGACGCCACGTATCCGCGCCCAGGTCGTGGAACGGCATGTCGAACTCGGCGAGGCCGTGTCCGAGGGCCAGCCGCTGGTGACCTTGTCGAGCGTCGAAATGGCGGAGGCGCAGGGCACTCTAGTGGTGTCGGAACGCGAATGGGCTCGCGTACGGGAACTTGGCCGTGAGGTCGTCTCCGACCGCCGCTATATCGAAGCGCAAGTCGACGCGCAGCAGGCGCGGGCGCGAGTGTCCGCCTTCGGCATGGCGGACGAGCAGATCGAAGCCCTGGTGAACAGCGATAACGCGAGTCTGGCCCATGGCGAGTTCACCTTGCTGGCGACATTCGCCGGCACCGTCGTGCGCGACGAGTTCATTATCGGAGAATCGATCGAACCCGGACGCGTCCTGTTCGAGGTCACCGACGAATCCACTCTCTGGGTCGAAGCGAGACTGCCTGCGCAGCAGGCGGCGGGAGTCCATGTAGGCAGTCCCGCCCGCGTCAACGCGGCGGGAGACTGGATCGACGGCTATGTGGTCCAGGCCTTTCACGCGCTCGACGAGAGTACGCGCACGCTGCCCGTGCGCGTACAGATCCCCAACGAAGGCGATGAACTTCACCCGGGCATGTTCGTTGACAGTTTCATTATGGAGGAAGAGCCGGAAATTGCGCTGGCCGTCCCCGAATCGGCCGTGTTTCGCGACGCGGAAGGGGATTGGCGGGTCTTTCTGGTCAATGACGAAGGCGGATTCGAACCCGCCGAAGTTACTCTCGAACGCACCGAAGCGGGCTACGCGGTGATCGGCGGCATTGCTCCCGGCGTGAGGATCGTGGTTGAAGGCGGTTTCTATCTGCAGTCCGAATACGCGAAGACCGGGTTCAATATCCACAATCATTGAAGACTCGGAAGGACGGCAATGTTGAATCGCGTCATTGACTGGGCGGTAGGCAATCGGCTGCTGGTTCTGCTCGCCTTTCTCGGCCTTGGCGCGGGCGCCGCCAATCTTCTGCCGCAACTCAATCTCGACGCGTTTCCCGACGTCACCAACGTGCAGGTGACAATCAATACCGAAGCCCCCGGCCTGGCCGCGGAAGAGGTGGAGCAACTCATCACCTTTCCTGTCGAGGCAGTCATGTTCTCGCTGCCGGACGTCGACGAAGTGCGCTCGATCTCGGCGACCGGCCTGTCCGTAATCACCGTGGTGTTCGAAGACGGCACCGATATCTACTTCGCCCGGCAACTCGTATTCGAACGATTGCAGGAAGCCCGCGGGCAGATTCCCGAGGGCGTCGGTGTGCCGGAAATGGGTCCGAACACTTCCGGTCTCGGGCAGATCTTCAAATATTACCTGCGGGCCGAAGACCCGGCGCGATACGATGCAATGACGCTTCGCAGCCTGAACGACTGGGTCATCAAGCTGTTGCTGATGCCCGTGGAGGGGGTGACGAACGTGCTCTCGTTCGGCGGCGAAGTGCGTCAGTACCAGGTCAATCTGGATCCACAGCGTCTGCTTGCGCATCAGCTCACGCCACAGGAGGTCACGGCGATCATCGAGGCGAACAACCGCAACGCCGGCGGATGGTACATGGACCGGGGCGCCGAACAACTGGTGATTCGCGGGGTGGGTTGGGTGCGCAGCGGAGAACCGGGTCTGATCGATATCGCCAATATCCCGCTACGGGAGGAAGACGGCGTTACCGTGCGCGTCCAGGATGTGGGCAATATTACTTTCGGGGCGGAAATTCGCCAGGGCGCGGTGACCATGACCAGCCGCGGCGCGGACGGCCGCGGGCAGCATCTCGGCGAAGTGGTTTCCGGAATCGTGCTGAAACGCATTGGAGCGAATACGCGCGCGACGATCGACGGCATCAACGAACGCCTCCCCATTATACGGCAGGCCCTTCCGGAGGGCGTGAGCTTCGAGGTGTTCTACGACCAGTCGGAACTCGTCAACAGCGCGGTACAGACCGTCACCCGCGCACTGCTGCAAGCCTTTGTGCTGATTGCAGTAATTCTTACCCTGTTCCTGCTGAACCTGCGGGCGATGCTGCTGGTGCTCATTTCGGTACCCGTTTCGATCGTCCTGGCTCTCATGGGAATGGCGTACTGGAATGTTTCGGCCAATCTGATGTCCCTGGGGGGATTGGCCATCGCCATCGGCATGATGGTGGACGGTTCGGTGGTCATGGTCGAGAACATCGTTCGCCGATTGCACGAACCCGCTACGGCGGCGGGCGGCGGCAATTCGCTGGAACGCATACGGCGCGCCGCCGGCGAAGTGGGCCGCCCGGTGTTCTTCGCGGTGCTGATCGTCATCATCGTCTTCGCGCCGCTGTTCACCTTACAGGGCGTGGAGGGCAGACTGTTCCGCCCCATGGCGCTGTCCATCGTCTTCGCCATGCTCGCGGCGCTGGCGGTGGCGCTCCTGGCCGTGCCGGCACTGGCCGCCTATGTGTACAGGCGCCCGCCGCGCCAGCGCCTCAATATTCTGCTGCAACCGTTCGAACTGGCTTACAGGAGAACGCTGCTCTGGTCGCTGGCGCATCGCCCGCTGATCGTCGCCGGCGCCGCATCGTTACTCCTTGGAGCGGTGGCGCTGACGCCGCGGCTCGGCGCCGAGTTCGTTCCCGAGCTCGAAGAAGGCACACTCAATATCAGGGTGACCCTGGCGCCCTCATCGAACATGGACACGGCGCTGACGGTAGCCGAAATGCTGGAAGCCCGCCTGATGAATTTTCCGGAAGTGCTTTACGCCGCCAGCCATATCGGCCGGCCGGAACTCGGGGGAGATCCCGAACCCATCTCCAACATCGAGATTTTCGTGGGTCTGAAACCCGTGGGGGAGTGGACGTCGGCGCCGGATCGATACAGTCTGCAGGCGCTGATGGAAAGCGAGATGTCGATCGTGCCGGGAGCGCTGTTTTCGTTCTCGCAGCCGATCGCGACCAGGGTGGATGAACTCCTGTCGGGCGTGCGGGCCCAGCTTGCCATCAAGCTGTTCGGCCCCGAACTCGACGTTCTTGCCGAGAAAGGGGCGGAAATCGAGGCGCTTTCCGCTACCGTCGACGGCGCCCGGGATGTCGCCATGGAACAGATTGCCGGCGAAGCGCAATTGGTGGTGCGTCCAGATCGCGATGCCCTGTCGCGTTATGGCATTCCGGTCGATGATGTGATGTCGATCGTCGCGGACGCCATTGGCGGGCGCGCCGCGGGACAGGTCATTCGCGGCAATGAGCGTTACGACATCTACGTGCGGCTGGACGAAGCGCATCGCGGCGATACGGCCCGCATCCGACAGCTCGTGCTGCAGGCGCCCAATGGCGCCTGGGTACGGCTTGGCGACGTGGCGCGGGTGGAAATCGAGTCCGGACCGCCGCAGATTCGCCGCGACGACGTCCAAAGGCGGGTCGTGATCCAGGCGAACGTAGTTGGGCGCGACATGGGCGGTCTGGTCGCGGAGTTGCGGAGCCGGATCGACGAGGAGATCGAATTGCCCCCGGGTTACAGCGTGGTATTCGGCGGTCAATTCGAGAATCAACAGCGGGCGCAGGCGCGGCTGGCGATAGTCGTGCCCGCCTCGCTGGGCCTGATATTCATACTGTTGTACTTTGCCTTCCATTCGGTCGGCCAGGCGCTGCTCATCATGCTTAACGTCCCCCTTGCCCTGATTGGAGGCATCGCGGCGCTGTATTTCTCAGGCCAATATCTTTCCGTGCCTGGCTCCATCGGATTTATCGCCCTGCTCGGCGTGGCGGTTCTCAATGGCGTGGTTATGGTCAATGCCGTAAACGACCGCATCGAGCAAGGCTCGAACGTGGAACAGGCGATTTTCGACGGCGCGACGTCGAGATTGCGGCCAGTTCTCATGACCGCCGCCACCACCGCGCTGGGCCTGATCCCGATGCTGCTGTCCCAGGGCGTCGGCGCGGAAATACAGCGCCCGCTTGCTTCGGTGGTCGTCGGCGGGCTGGTTTCCTCCACGCTGCTGACGCTGGTTATCCTGCCCGTGCTGTATTCGGGCTTCTCGCGTTGGAAATACGCAAAGATCGTTTGATTGACACAAGGACCGCGCATGAACGCCACCGCGCCTCTCCCCTCCTTGCTTGCCTTCGGTGACCAGGCAGTCGCGGCCGATGGTCAGCGGGATGCCCGGGTGAGCCACAATTCTCCTCCGATCACGTCCTTGATAGCGACATAGATGAAGGTTCCCGGGCGAGCGCGTTGAAAACGCCCTCGGCCAGTTCGGCGATTTCACCCACCATCAGGTTGGAAACCGTCGTGCCGAAGACGATTCCCGGCGGTGTCATCAACACGAAAATCGTCAGTATGCGGCGCAGAATCGACGTATCCAGACCTGCGGCGCTCGCCGGAATTGCCCGTGGCTTCTCTTGACTCACCGCCCGCTCAGTACTCGAAACGAACTCCGACCATCACGCCGCGGCCCGGTTCGGGCGCGTAGTTCTTCAGGAAGGACACATGATTGCGGATTTCCTCATCGAGCAGGTTTTCGCCGCGCAGGAACACATCCAGGCTGTTGTCTTCGCCGACGTCGATATGGTAGTCGGCGTAGAACGAAAGCAAGGTATAACCATCGGTGGGCAATTCGAGTTCGGCGACGTCTTCCTGCCCGTTCACTCGAGTGGCATGCAGATGAACGCTCCAGTTGTCTCCGAACCAGCGCAGTTCGGCGCCGATCTTGGACGCCGGAATGCGCGGGACATAGCCGCCGGAATCGAATTCGGCGTTCACCAGGTCGCCGAACACGCCCAGGGCCAGCGATGAATTCTCGCCTTCCATCACGTCGAATGAAACTTCGCCTTCGATGCCGGTGAAGCGCGCGTCTCTGGCCTGATATGCGGCCAGTTGCTGTTCCTCGAATTCCTCGCCGGTCAAATCGAGGAAAATATAATCGTCGATCTGATTGTGATAGGCGCTGAACTCGCCTGTGAAGTTGCCGCCGTATCGACGAAATCCGAACTCCAGGTTGCTGGAAGTCTCTTCTTCGAGCAGAGGATTTCCGATTTCAAGCAGCGAACTGGATGCGTGCAACACCAGATCTTCATCGTCGGCGAAGCGGGCGCAGGTATCCGAGGAAACGTTGGAATACAATTCTTCTACTTGGGGCGCCCGTTGCGAGCGTGTAGCCGCGAACAGCAGATTGGCCTCGTTGCCCACGTCGTAGAGCACACTTCCGCTGACGCTCGTCGTATTGCTGCCGTGTTCGCAACGACCACTGGGGTCGACGCCGTTGTCCTCGAGCCGAATGCCGATTTCACCGGTCCAGTTCCCGGCGTTGTAGCGCTCCACTCCGAAAATGCCAAGCGCATTGACATCGGACTCAGGTATGAAAGCTTCCTCGCCGGAGGCGCTGAATACGGTATCCGTGAATTGCAAACCCCAGACGCCGGTCCAGTTTCCGACCGGAACATGCGTCAATGTGACGCGCCCCTCCGAGCCCTCGTTCGAGAAGCTCGTTCCCGATACGCTGTCGCCGTCTTCGAAAACTTCGATCTCGTTAAGCAGGTAATCGCTGAATCCCGCCGTGGCCTGAATACTTTGTATCCACCCTTCGCTGAACCGCAGCCCGCCCTTGACGTCGTAGCGCGTCTTTTTCATGTCGGATCGAACGAATTCAACTTCTTCCCCGTGACCGTGATCGTCCTCTTCGTGATGTTCTTCTTCGTGATGCTCCTCGTCTTCGTCATGCTCCTCTTCTGCGTGCTCTTCCTCTCCATGTGCGTGAACATGCACTCCCAGCGGGATCCCGTAGTTGTCTTCGAGTTCGCTTACCGAAAAACCGATGAATCCACTGTCGCCGACGAACGAAAAACCGAAATTGCCGCCGCTGGACTCGCCATCGGAGTTGCCGATGAATCCATGGGTGTTTTCAACTTCTTCTTCGTGCTCGTCCTCATCGTGATGGTCGTCGTCGTGGTCGTCGAGGTCGTCTTCGTGATGCCCCTCTTCTTCGAGGTGTTCGTGAATCAGTTCCTCAAGCGCCTCGACGGCTGCCTCGTCGATGGCGTAACCGCTGATTTCGACGTTGTCGTTGCGCCTCCTGAAAGCGTCGAGATGGAAAGCCACATTGCCCGCCGCGCCGTCTATGCGGATCAGGGTATCGTCCTGGGAATTCACGGTGTTATGAGTTTGCTGGACGACGAAACTGGGTTCTTCAGGCAGGTTCTCAGGTATCCGGTTGTCTATAACGTTGACGACGCCGCCGATGGCGCCGCTGCCGTACAGCAAGGAAGAAGGCCCGCGAATGACTTCAAGACGCTCCGCCGTTGACGTATTGACAGCGATGGCGTGGTCGGCGCTGACACTCGATGCATCGGTAACGCCGACTCCATTCTGCAGGACTTTCACACGGTTCCCGGATTGGCCGCGAATTACGGGATGTCCTACCCCGGGGCCGAAGGACGCATTGGCGACGCCGATTTCGTTCTTGAGAGTTTCACCCAGGCTATTTCCGATTCTCTCCCGCAACGCCTCGCCGGAGAGGACGCCGACCGGCAGGGCAGTTTCCGCCTCCGATTCCTGAAACGCCGCGGTTACTACGATTTCTACGATCTGATCTTCGATATGGTCGGCCTCATCCTGCGCGAGCGCGCCGCCGTTATAACCGACCGCCAGCGCCAGACTGATGGCGGTTGATAATTTCTTGCGTGAATTGTTCATTGCATTCCCCGATCCTGTTAGCTGATAAACCCGAAACCCGCTCGCGGCGTTTTGCCGAAGTGGAAATCCGAAAACTGTTTGTCAGACCAGGGGAGGCGCTCTGGAGCGAATGTCCAGCAGTGGCAGGAAAGGCGCTTCCGCGGTGGCGTCGAGCCATTCTTGACGAACCGGGGAAACAGGGATGTCGACATGGCCTGTCGCGATGCCGTCGGTGCTTGAACCGATCTTGAGGCAGATGTCGCAGTCGTAGCGGGCTTGCGAGTCGTCGTCATGACTGTGCGAAAGCGCCGCGCCTTGCACGAACAGCAACAGCAGGCAAACCATGGCGGTCAGCGGCAACGACCGGAACCGGTCTCTGGCCGCAACCCTGAATTCGCCCTGCGTATGCTCCATGCCAGTATTCCGACGCGAATGAACCCGCCAAATCAACGGTTCATTATCAGACCAGTGTCGATATCGGTCAAGCAGATGTGCTGAACCCGCCAGGGCCATCTTAAAGTCGCCCTTAACTCACTGAAGCCTTGCCGGAAATTCCCGTTCTGGACATTTGGCGGCGGAAGGATTATGCTGTCCCCATGTCCGATTCTCCACACGAACGCGGCGGCGCCATCCCGGCGGCATGGGATTTCCCCCTGTCCGCGGTGCGGGTGCGCCCCGTTTCCGACGCCGCCGAGCGGGCCCGGTGGGACCGGGTCATGGACGCGGGGCACTACCTTGGGTTCCGGGGGATGTTCGGCCAC
>JAJEGU010000072.1 GCA_022819645.1 Pseudomonadales bacterium | reverse complement strand
CCACGCCCGCACGCCAATCCAGCCCAAACACCCCGCAACCACCGGGCCAGCATGCCCGAAAACCGACTCCGGCGTAACCAGACCCGCGCTGGGAACCATCCACAGATCCGATACCGCTCCGCCCATCGGAAATCGATCCGCAGTCCGAACGCAGTCCATCCAGTCAGAAGCGAACGTCAACGACCTATGCGACTATAGGATGGCCCTGGCTGAACCCGCGCACCTCATTGCGCTGGATTCGGTCAGGTCATATTATCGGCGCGAATGGCGGCATGGCCGTCTTCCT
Source organism: Pseudomonadales bacterium (assembly GCA_022819645.1). Lineage (GTDB taxonomy): Bacteria > Pseudomonadota > Gammaproteobacteria > Pseudomonadales > Pseudohongiellaceae > UBA9145. The sequence continues at coordinate 4,824 of JAJEGU010000072.1, read as the reverse complement.
TCCAAGGATCACAATATGATCATCTATGGTGTCGCCCTGCTGTCGGCGTGTCTGGTGGCGGGTATGCTGATTGGCGAGGGCCTGGGGATCGTCCTCGGCGTGGAAGCGAATGTCGGGGGAGTCGGCATTGCCATGCTGTTTCTGGTGCTGGCCTGCAATTCGGAACGCTTCAAGGCTCTGACGGTTGGCGCCGCCGGCGATGGCGTCAAGTTCTGGAGCGCGATGTATATCCCCATCGTGGTGGCCATGGCGGCCCAGCAGAATGTCGCTGCGGCGATGGACGGCGGCGTGCTTGCCCTGGCCGCGGGCGTGGCCGCTGTGGCGGTGAGCTTTGCCTTGGTGCCGGTGCTGAGCCGAATCGGCGCGGACAAGGACGCCGGGGCTGGCGGGGAGGATAGCGCGCCATGATGGAACTTCTGGAAACCGTCTTTGTTCGCAATAATCTCGTAGTCGCCTTTGCCGTTGTCGGCATTACCACCTGGTTGTCGTACTGGCTCGCGAACAGGCTGACCGCCGGGCGCATCCACGGTTCGGCCATTGCCATTGCCGCGGGTCTGCTGGCGGCGTGGTTTGGCGGAATCATGACCGGCGGCAGCCGGGGCGTGGCGGATTTCGCGCTATTGAGCGGCATCGGCCTGATGGGCGGCGGCATGATGCGCGATTTCGCCATCGTCGCGACAGCCTTCGGCGCGCAATTGAGCGAGTTGAAGAAGGCCGGCCTGGCGGGCGTGATCTCGATCTTCGCCGGGGTCATCGTTTCCTTCGTCGTGGGGGCGGCGGTCGCGGTGGCGTTCGGTTACACCGACCCGACAGAGATCACCACCATCGGCGCCGGGGCGGTCACGTACATCGTCGGCCCGGTCACGGGCGAGGCCATCGGCGCTTCCGAGGCGATGATCACCTTGAGCGTTGCGGCGGGATTGGTGAAATCGATCCTGGTCATGATCGGCACGCCGCTCGTGGCGCGTTACATCGGTTTGAACAATCCGCAGTCGGCAATGGTGTTCGGCGGCCTCATGGGAACGACGAGCGGCGTCGCGGCGGGACTGGCGGCGACGGATCCGAAACTCGTGCCGTACGGCGCCATGACCGCGACTTTCTACACCGGCGTCGGCTGCCTGCTCGGGCCGTCGATCCTGTTCTTCATCGTTGAAGCGATGTTTTGAGAAATCCGGACGGAATCAGCATGTCACAAAACGATTTTCATCATCTGACCGACGGCAACGAGCGCATCGCGCTCGTTGACGATACCGAGTCTTACAGCTACGGCGAGGTCAACTCGCGCATCGACCGCTTCGCCACCGGGCTGCTCGGCGGCCGGAGCGATCTAGAGGAAGAGCGCATCGCCTTCTTCCTGCCGGCGAGTCTCGACTACGTCACCTGCATGCATGGGGTGTGGCGCGCCGGCGGCATCGCCGTTCCCCTGAACGTGGCCTCGGCGGTTGCCGAACTCGATCATTATCTGAGCAGCGCCGGTGTCACGCGCTTGTTCGCCCAGGCCGGAGCGCCGGACGAATTGCGCGAGCTTTGCGCGACGCTGGGCATCGAGTTGCTGACCGTGAGCGATGTGCTGGCGGACGAAGCGGGCGGCTTGCCCGAGATCGACCCGGGACGCCGCGCCATGATGCTGTTTACCAGCGGCACGACGAGCAAGCCGAAGGGAACGGTAAGCACCCACAAGACGATCCGCGCCCAGATCACCACCCTGATCGACGCCTGGTGCTGGACCGAGGACGACGTGATCCCCCTGTTCCTGCCGCTGCACCACATTCACGGCATCATCAACATTCTCAGTTGCGGGCTGTGGGCCGGCGCCAGGGTGCATCTGTTCGCCGGGCTCGACATTCCTAGGGTCACGGCCGAAGTGGCGGCCGGCGTCTACAACGTTTTCATGGCCGTGCCCACGGTCTACGTCAAGCTGATTCAGCATCTGGAAAAACAGGACGAACAGGAAGTCGCGGCGGTGTGCGCCGGCTTCAAGGCCATGCGGCTGAACATTTCCGGCTCGGCGGCCTGCCCCGTCAAGCTGTTCGAGCAATGGCGGGAACTCACCGGCCAGGTTCTGCTCGAGCGCTACGGCATGACCGAGATCGGCATGGGCATTTCCAATCCCTACCACGAGGAACGGCGCGCGGGCTATGTCGGCCAGCCGCTGCCCGGTGTAGAAGTGCAACTGTTCGACGAATCGCACCAACCCGTCGAAGGCGAAGGCAATCCCGGCGAAATCCGCATCAAGGGCGACAACGTGTTCCTGGAATACTGGGGCAACGAGGAAGCGACGCGGAAAAGCTTCGTCGACGGCTGGTTCTGCACCGGCGACATGGCGGTGATCGAAGACGGCTATTACCGCATCATGGGCCGCACCTCGGTGGACATCATCAAGTCGGGCGGCTACAAGCTGTCCGCGCTCGAAATCGAAGGCGTGCTGCTGACCCACGAGGACATCGCCGAAGTCGCGGTCATCGGCGCCGAGGACGAAGTCTGGGGCGAGGCGGTCACGGCCTTCGTCGTGACGAAGAACGGCGACGAGCTCGATTACGCGGAGCTGAAAAGCTGGTGCGCCGAGCGCATGTCGTCCTACAAGATTCCCAAACACGTGAAACGGCTGGACGCCTTGCCCCGCAACGCCATGGGCAAGGTCACCAAGCCTTCGCTGAAGTCGATACCGCTATGATGAATCGAAGAAGCTTTCTCGGAACTGCGCTGGCAGGCGCCGCCATGTTGCCCACTCTGGCAAGGGGCCAGCAGGATCTGGCGCCGGCGGCGCCGCGGGACTGGTCGGGCCAGACTCCCCTGCGCTATCCCGACCCGGACCTGGTGGCGCTCGACGACCGTTTTCGCCCGTACATTCTTTTCAACACACCGATCCGGCGTCACTACACCGGCGCCTTGTGGGCGGAAGGCCCGGCCTGGAGCGGCGTCGGCCGCTACCTGGTCTGGAGCGACATACCCAACAACCGGCAATTGCGCTGGCTCGAAGACGACGGTCATGTGACGGAATTCCGCAACCCGTCCGGGCACAGCAACGGCAATACCTTCGACGCCCAGGGCCGGCAGATCTCCTGCGAGCACGGCGGCCGCCGCGTCGTGCGGTACGAGCACGACGGCTCGGTCACGGTCATCGCCGACAGTTACGAAGGCCGGCCGCTGAACTCGCCCAACGACGCCGCCGTGCATCCCGACGGCAGCATCTGGTTCACCGACCCGCCCTATGGCATCCGCGGCAATTACGAAGGCCGCCGGGCCGAGCAGGAGCATCCGCTTTCGGTCTATCGCGTGGACCCCGCCTCGGACCGCATCAACCGCGTAACCGATGACATCGACGCCCCCAACGGTCTGTGCTTCTCGCCGGACTACAGCCTGCTTTACGTCGCCAACACCGGCGCCGGCCGGGACGTCCGCGTCTGGGAGGTGGACGGCGAAAACCTGCGCAACGGCCGCGTGTTCGCCGAACTCGTCGACCCGACCACGGGCAATCGCACCTCGGCCGACGGCATGCGCTGCGACGTCGACGGCAACGTCTGGGCCGGCGCCCGCCCCGGCGTACAGATCATCGCCCCCGACGGCGATACTATCGGCATCATCCGCCTGCCCGAAGTCTGCGCCAACGTCTGCTTCGGCGGCGCCCGCCGCAACCGCCTCTTCATGACCGCCAGCCAGTCGCTGTATTCCATCTACGTCGGCGTGCGCGGAGCGGGGTACGGCTGAAGGATTTACAGGTTGCCGGACGAGAATCGACTAAACTCTATCCGAACCAATTTACCGAACAGGGCCCAGATATCAGTCCGGGTGCATTTTTATTTTGCAAGCGGACAGTCTTGAAACCAGGATCAACTCAAGTAATTCGGCCAAGGATACGAACAGGCTGCGAAAAAAATTGAGTTAGGTGAGATTACATTCATGAATTTTGACTTGTCACAACAAATTGAATCACTACCAATAGCACTACGCGTGTTATACTTCATAATACTTATCGCTATTCTTTTTCCGCTATTTCCACTATTTGTAAAATCTGTTAATGGCATGTCTGAATTTGTCGCAAATTCTGGTACAAATTTTCTCCCAGCAATTTGTATTGCCCTTCTTATTCTGATAGTTCTGTTCTACCTTGTTTTCTACCCTACCGCATATGTAGTGTATCTAGCAGTAAGATTTTGGTATGTCACAGTCAGCATATTGTTAGTGGTTTTGATTTATACAATACACTCAATTCTCACTATGTACGTGCCAAATACTTCCCATACAAAAGTAGATGAAAAGGAAAAGTTACGCAAAAAAATAGACAGACTTTCAATTGAAATCGACGAACCATCTCCGAGCATTCATAATGCTAGCTTGAAACAACTTCAAGAATTGATTCTACCTATTGAAGAGAAAGCGAGGATCAGACGAAAAATTGAGAAACAACAGAAAATTGAAGAATACAATAAGAAAATTCTGAGTCTTAGCAAGGAGCTTTCAGAGCCTATTCCAGATTTAGATAAATTCAATTTGGGACGGTTACAAAGGCTTCTAACGACATTAGAAAGAAAATCTACAATTCATCAGATTGCCAGCCTCTTAGAATATGACTTGCCAGATTTGAAAGAGTTAACTCCTACGGAACAAAGCAGGTTACTTCGCAAGTTAAAAACTCTCGAAAAGAGAAACCCCAGCTCGTAACAGTTTGGAATTCATAAACGATACTAGGGAGTGTTAACACAAACATTCTCAAGTGTGGTATTCTCCAACCACGCCGTCTCTGACGGGAAAAGGCCGGAGAATCAAACCAGTGGAACTCACGGAGAACCAATACGAACGCATCGCGCCGCTGCTTCCCAGGCA
>JAJEGU010000021.1 GCA_022819645.1 Pseudomonadales bacterium | reverse complement strand
GATTTTTGAACAGAACACCCTGTTTGGTGGTATTGTGTGACATGCAAAAGCCCTCGGCGCGAGTAAGTGTTTGTTGGCAAACATCATTTTCTCATAACCAAGGGCTTTTGTTTTATTTGTTCGTGAATTATTGGGGCTAGTCGCCAGAGACCAGTTACGGTATCTCATTTGGGGTGGAAAATGCAGTTTCAGGACATCTGGCACGACAGCGACGACGGACTCAAGCTATACGCGCGGGATTACGCTAACGGCAACGCGAAGCAGACCCTGCTGTGCATGCACGGACTGACCCGCAACTCGGCGGATTTTCACGACCTCGCCCGCGAACTGCAGCGCGATTACCGCATAATCGCAGTGGATCAGCGTGGACGCGGACACTCGGACTGGGACGACAATCCCCGGAACTACACTCCCCTGCGCTATGTGAAAGACATGTTTTCGCTGATTGAGCGGCTGAAACTCGGGAATATTGTGCTGGTTGGCACTTCGCTCGGCGGACTGATGTCGATGATGATGGCTGGCATAAATCCTTTCCTGTTCCGAGGCGTGGTGATGAACGATATTGGCCCCGTGATGGCAGACAAAGGTTGGGCCCGCATCGTCAGTTACACCGGCAAGATCGAATCACCCGGAACCTGGGAAGCCGCCGCCGAGCAATCCCGGGAACTCAATGTCATCGCCTTTCCCCATTACGAGAGCGAGGACTGGGAGCGCTGGGCGCGGCGCAACTATGCCGAAGACGCCGCTGGAGAAGTGAAATTGCTGTATGACCCTGACATTGCCGAGCCGCTGGCCAGGGCCAGTCGCACAGCGCCCGGATTCGACCCCTGGGCCCTGTTCGCCGGATTGAAACAGTTCCCGGTATTGCTGATCCGGGGCGAACTTTCCGACATTCTCGAAGCGGACTGCGCAAGCGAAATGCAGCGCCGGCATCCCGGCCTGAAACTGTTCACCGTGCCAGGCGTGGGCCACGCCCCCATGCTTGACGAACCCGGAGTAGTGCCCCTGCTGCGGGAGTTTCTGGCGGAATTGTAGATACAAGCTCGCCACCTGAAGAGGTATGCCGACTTGCCGATACATCATCGGGACCCGATTGACCGATTCTCGTGGCCCAGGAGCCTGCGCCGCAGGAATTCACGGCTGCAAATCCGCTCTCATCCGCGCCCCTGGCCGCTCGATTTCGTTGAATATCCACCAATATTCGCCTCAATCGAGCGGCCAGGGGCGCGGCGATAGCGAATTTTCGCTTTCGCGAATTCCTGCGGCGCAGGCTCCCAGGCGTTGGTAGAGTCGTTGACGCCAGTCAGCCGGGATTCCAGGATTGCCGAATACGATGTCAAGATTCTGAATTGAGTCAGAAAGGAGTACAGCATGGGGCCACTAAAGGGGATTCGGGTAATCGAGATGGCCGGCATCGGGCCGGGGCCGTTTTGCGCCATGATGCTTTCGGACCTCGGCGCAGAAGTCATCCGGCTTGACCGCCTGAGCCTGAAGGGAAGCGGCGAGCGCGCCAATGTGTTGTCCCGGGGGCGGCGCTCGCTGGCGGTGGATCTGAAAAAAGAACAGGGCGTAGCCATTGCGCTGGAAATGATCGACCAGGCCGATGCGCTGATTGAAGGATTCCGCCCCGGCGTCATGGAGCGGCTTGGCCTTGGTCCCGAGATTTGCCTCGAACGCAATCCCGCCCTGGTGTACGGTCGCATGACGGGCTGGGGTCAGCACGGGCCCTTGTCAAAGGCCGCGGGCCACGACATCAATTACATTTCCATCGGCGGCGCACTCGGCGCCATGGGCTATGCCGACCGGCCGCCGACGCCGCCACTGAATCTGATCGGCGATTTCGGCGGCGGCGCCATGTATCTGCTTTGCGGAATCCTCGCCGCGCTGGTGGAGCGCCGGCAATCCGGTCGCGGTCAGGTCATCGATGCCGCCATGACCGATGGCACCGCCAGCCTGCTGAGCCCGTTCTATGGGCTCATGGCCATGGGCATGTGGACCACCGGGCGCCACAGCAACCGCCTCGACGGCGGCGCGCCCTTTTATGGCAGCTATGAATGCGCCGACGGCAAATACATATCCATCGGCTCGCTTGAGCCCCAGTTCTATGCCCTGCTGCTGGAAAAGGCGGGCATCGAAGACCCGCAGTTCGAATCGCAGTACGTCCGGGAGAACTGGCCGGAAATGCGGGAGAAGGTCGCGGCGATTTTCCGCGGCAAGACTCGCGAGCAATGGTGCGAATTGATGGAAGGCACCGATGTCTGCTTTGCGCCGGTGCTGGATCTCGCGGAAGCGCCAAAACACCCGCACAACCAGGCGCGAGAAACTTTTGTTGACTACGCAGGCGTTCTGCAACCCGCCCCGGCGCCGCGCTTCAGCCGCACTCCGGGGGAAATCCAGTCCGCCGCCGCCAGAGTGGGGGAACACAGCGAACAGGTGCTTGCGGATTGGGGGTTCAGTACTGAGCGCATTGCCCGTTTGCAGGCCGAGGGCGCCATATGAAATACGAAACGATCCGCTATGAAGTGGAAAATTCCATTCTCACTCTCACCTTGAACCGGTCGGATCAGCTTAATGCCTTTACCGTGGCAATGGGCCATGAACTCATTGACGCTTTCGACCGAGCGAGCGAGGATGATGCCGTAAACGCCATCATTGTCACTGGTGCGGGAAGGGCATTCTGCGCGGGCATGGATTTGTCCGGCGAGGGTAATGTCTTCGGCCTCGACGAGTCGTTCGAGCCCAATATAAACGACCTGCGGAAACGCCTGCGGGAGCCGGAAATCGAACGCGGCGTGCGCGACCTGGGCGGCCTGCTGACTCTCGCGATCTTCCGCTGCAAGAAGCCGGTGATTGCCGCAATCAACGGCCACGCCGTGGGAATCGGCGCCACCATGACCTGCGCCATGGATGTGCGTATTGTCGCAAAAGACGCGCTCATGGGATTCGTATTCAATCGCATCGGCATTACCCCGGAAGCCTGCTCGACCTGGTTTTTGCCGCGCATCGTCAATATGGGCACGGCGCTGGAATGGATTTACCGCGCCGACCTGATCGACGCCAGGGAACTCAAGAAACGCGGCTTCGCCAATTACCGGCTTGCCGGCAAGAAAGTCCTCGGCCATGCTCGCGACCTCGCTGCCCGCGTGGGCCGCCACAGCCAGGTTTCCATTGCCCTGACCCGGCAGATGATGTACCGCAATGTAGCCCTGGAACATCCCCGGCAAGCCCACGAAGTCGAGTCTCTGGCGATCTACTACCAAAGCCGGACGAGCGGCAGGGAAGGCGTGCGGGCTTTTCGTGAAAAACGACCGCCGGAATTTACGGACAGGGCCTCAAGCGACATGCCCGGGTTCTATCCCTGGTGGGATGTGATGGATGATCGATAGTCTGCTATGTCACAAGAGTTCGCTGCTTTTCAGTGAACTTCCGGGACAGCATACTGATGACAACGTTTTCGATTTGCCCATTTTGTATTGCGCCAGGCCGTTTTGACGTTGTATAAAACAACAACTGCCACATAAACCTGCCGGCAGATCAACAATATCCGGGAAGGACAATCGGTAAACCGGGGAATCAGGCAGAGGAGCCAGCCATGATTATTCTGCAAAGCACTTTCAATCTTCATCCGCAAAAAGTCGATGCAGCCCTTGCACTGATGCGGGAAATGATGCGCCTGTGCCAGCACGAGCATGGTTGCCGGCATTATCGCTATTTTCAGGGAATCGGCGACGCCAGCGAAGTTCTGCTATTGCAGGAATGGGACGATGCGGAAAGCCTGCAAGGGCACTATGAAACCGACCACATGGAAAAATTCGTCCGCCGCCTCGGGCCAATGCTGCGCAGCCCCATCACCACCAGAAGCTATGTTTCCCAGGAAGAAGAATCCATCCTTGGCGTGGCGGAAGAGAGTCCCTCAGAGCCCCACCACGCGCTTCACTAGGAGCCTGCGCCGTGGGAATTCGCGAAAGCGAAAATTCGCTATCGCCGCGCCCCTGGCCGGTCGATTGAGGCGAATATTGGTGAATATGCAACGAAATCGAGCGGCCAGGGGCGTGGATGAGAGCGGATTTGCAGCCGTGAATTCCTACGGCGCAGACTCCTAGGAGCCTGTGCTGCAGGCTCCTGGCCCTGACTGAAAGGGACGTTGTTCCGCATGTAGCGAAGCGAAGTCGCTGAATCCCGGACTGTGTCTCCGCCCACGAGATCCTGCGACTACGCGCAGGATGACAGCAGGGGGCGCCTCCTTGCCGCCGGGTGGCTTCGATAACGGTTGTTACTGTCCAGACTGCTTGATTTCACCGCCGTCATAACGGGAAAAATAGTCCTTGGCGGCGGTTTTCACTTTCGGCGCAAGAATCAGGGTGGACAGCATGGTGGGGATGGCCATGGTGGCGTAGGCGCCGTCGAACAGGCTGACCACGGCCTCCAGTGAAGCCACGGCGCCCACAGTGATCAGGGCGGCGTAGGCCCAGACATAGTATTTCTCCCGTTTCGTACCGAACAGAAAGGCCATGCATTTGCCACCGTAGTATGAATAAGTCAGCACCGTGGTGGTCCCGAGAGTCACCACCATCAGCAATACCAGCCAGGAACCATAGCCCGGAAAAACCTGCTCATAGGCGAGTGAAGTCAGGGTAACGCCCACCGCATCCTCCCGCCAGACGCCGGTGACCAGGATCGCCAGCGCGGTGCAGGTGCAGACGATCAACGTATCGATGATCGGCCCGAGCATGGCCACCAGGCCTTCCCGCACCGGTTCGCTGGTCTTGGCGGCGCCATGGGCGAGAGATTCGGTGCCAAGACCGGCTTCATTGGAGAATACGCCGCGCTGGACGCCGATCAGGATCACCGCGCCAATGGCCCCGCCCGCCGCCGCCTCGCCGCTGAATGCATCGCGGAAAATCAGGGCGAAGGTGGCGGGAATCTCCGCCGCGTGAAGCAGCAGCAACCAGGCGGTGATCACAAACCAGAACAGCACCATGACGGGCACCAGGCGGCTGGTCCAGGCGGCAATGCGCTGGATGCGGCCGATAATGATGGCGAACAGCCCGGCGGACAGCAGCAGCCCCATGAGCAGATCAAATCCAAAATGATCATCGGCGCTGGCCCAGCCGGCGGGAATCGCGACCACGTCACGCAGAATCTGCACGGTCTGGTTGATCTGGAAAACCGGCAGGGTGCCAAACATGCCTGCCACGGCGAACAGCCCCGCCAGCGGCATCCACTGGCGGCCCAGCGCTTCGCGGATGACATACATCGGCCCGCCCTGGAGCTTGCCGGCATCGTCCCGGCCGCGGTACATCACCGCCAGACTCGCGGTATAGAACTTGGTGGAAGTGCCGACGATTGCGGTCACCCACATCCAGAACACTGCCCCCGGCCCGCCCAGGCTTATGGCCAGAGCCACACTGGTGATATTGCCCAGGCCAATGGTGCCCGCCAGCGCCGTGGCCAGCGCGCGAAAGTGGCTGATGTCGCCGTCAGCATCGCTGGAGTCATGGCGGCCGAGCAGCAGATCCACGGCATGCTTCAGGTAGAGAAACTGCCGCAGCCGCGAATGGATCATGAAAAACAGCCCGCCGCCCACGAGCAAGACAACGAGTTGCGGACCCCACATGAAATCGGCGAAGGCGCCTAGCGCTCTCTCGATATTTTCCATCACCGGGCTACCGCTTACCGCTCAGGCACCAGTTGCCGGCCGAGTTCGGCCAGAAAAGGCAGGCCGATTTCCTCATACTCGTATATATCGTCGTTGAATATCTCATTGGCGTTGACGCGGACGGTCGCGGAAATCAGGAACTCCCGATTCGTCCGGCGATCGACGATATAAGCCGAGTCGGTGAGGTATCCGTAGGCGCGTCCTATCTTGTTGTAAATCTCGATGTGTTCCGGGATGCGTTCCCGGCTGTCTCCGAACAGAAAATACTTCAGTCTCCCGTCCGGGTACTCCGACTCGTCGTAGCCCGCCTCCCGCGGCAGCGTTTTCATGGTATTCAGCACGAATTCGCGATGATCGTCGCTGAGCTGAAACCGCTCCTCCCCGGTGAACGCTTCGGGGAACACGAGCCGCAGCATGATCCGATGCAGCGAGTTGAGCGGGAGGTAGTTTCTCTCGGAAAAATCGAAAGGCTCCTCAACCAGGCTGCCGTCCTCGATGTACGCCGAACCTTGCAGGAGATTGTCCAGCGGCAGCACTTCAATCGGAGAATTGTTGATCGGTCCGACGCGCAGCGGGCCGCCCTCCGGCCGGGAAAACGCGATTGCCTCGGTTCGCAACGAGTCTGAATCGCGGGTTCCAAGGCGATGGGAGATGCGGGCGTTCAGGCCCTTGCGCCGCAGGCGCAGATTGATCTCGTCCTTGCCCAGAAATTCGTACAAGCGGTTGTTGGCGGGATTGTCGCTGACCACGAACAGGGCAATCAGGTCGTCGGTGAAACTGCTTTCCTCGCCTGCTTCGCCAACGATGTAGCGGCTGTGGCGATCAACCCCTTGCAGTTCTTCCAGCTTTTCCAGGGCGAGCAGGGCCACCGGCAGCTTGACCGTGCTGGCGGGATAGAAATACCGGTTTTCGTCCAGTCCGAAACTGTGCTCGCGGAACGTGACGGAACCCTCCGCATCGCGCTCGATTTCGGTGAACAGGACCTGCACCTGGTGGTGCGGGAGATTCTGCATCACCGCCCGCAAGGCGGGCTCGTCCGCAAGAAGGGCCTGTTCGATGGGATTGCTTGCAGTGCAGGCGCCGAAAATGCAACAGGCGAACAGCGGCAACCAGAGACGATATTTCAAGTTTTGCTCCCGGACTCTCGACTCAGCCTTCCACATATCGGATGAAGCCCAGTTGGCCCGTCAGTATGGAACAGCGCCGGGCCGCTTGCAAAACCGCGGCTCCGGGAAACCCAGGGAACCTGTTCTTCGCTCTCCTCAGCGGATGTTTTCTCCGAAGCGGAACTGCGCGTTCGGCTGGCGCTGTTGCAGGTGTTCGATGAAGTAGTCCCAGCGGCGCTTCATGAACCAGCGGGAGTTGAGGAAGCCGTGGCCGCTGTTGGGCAGGATGATGAGGTCGAAGTCCTTTTCGGCTGCGATCAGGGCGTCCGCCATGAGCATGGTGCTTGAGGGATGCACATTGGTGTCCATCAGGCCGTGGGCGAGGAGGAGTCTGCCTTGCAGGTTTTCGGCTAGTAATGGGTTGGCCTGGTTGTCGTAATTGGACAGGGCATGGCCGCGCACCGGGTCGGTTTCTCCGCTGTATTCGAGCAGGCCCTGCCAGCGTTCGCCCCAGTCGTCCTCGTAATTGCGATTGTCGTGGTTGCCTGCGCTGGAGACGGCAACCCGGTAGAAATCCGGGTAGCGCAGAATGCCGGCGGTGGAAGCGAAACCGCCGCCGGAATGTCCCCAGATGCCGACTCGTGCCAGGTCCATGTAGGGGCGGCGGTCGGCGAGCTGGCGGATTGTGCCCACCTGGTCGGGAAGGCCATTGTCGCCCATATTACCGTAGTAGATGTCGTGGAAAGCCTTGGAGCGCCCCGGTGTTCCCATGGCGTCGACTTCCACAACGATGAAGCCAAGTTCGGCCAGGGCCTGCTTGTCACCCCGGGATGGGCGAAATCCGCGGCTGCCCACGCTGCCGGCCTGGGGGCCGGGATAGAGGTAATTGAGCACCGGATACTGGCGTGATTCATCCAGGTCGGACGGCAGATACATCAGTCCATACAGGTCGGTGACCTGGTCCCGCGCCTTCACGGTGAATGGCGCCGGCGGCCGCCAGCCTGCTTCCGCGAGGGCTGAAACATCGGTTTTCTCCAGCGTGGCGAGCATTTCCCCCTCCCGATTGCGTATCGCGGATACCGGCGGTGTATCGGGAGTCGACCAGGTATCGAGAAAGTATTCCCCGGAGGAGGACCAGCTAATCTCGTGGTGGCCGGGTTCCGGGGTAAGCAGTTGCCGGTTTCCGTCATTGAGGCCGACCCGGTACAGATAGTGGAAATACGGGTCGCCGGGCTCGGCATTCGAGCCAAGCAGCCAGAGCTGTCCGCTTTCCTCGTCCACCTGTTCGATGTCGAGTACGAGCCAGTCGCCGGTGGTAATGGCGTGTTTCAACTCGCCGCTTGCCAGGTCGTGCAGATACAGATGGCCCCAGTTGTCGCGCTCGGAAAACCAGATGAACTCGCCGCGCTCGTGCAATACCCGCCAGTTTTCATCCATGAAGCCCGCCATGTATTGGGTTTCGGCGACTTCCAGATGAACGTCTCGAACACCGCCGCTCTCGATGTCCACCAAGCGCAACCGCGCCTGCTTGTGATCCCGGGAAGAGGAAATGAAAGCGAGGCGCCCGCTGTCCGCGCTCCATTGGGTATCGAGAAAAACGCCGCCACTGCCGGCTACATGATCGCTGGTGGTGGAACGGTGCGGGTCCGGCGGCAGGTCGAGAAAGACGACTCGCGGCTTGGGCTCCAGATGAATGACTACCCGCTCAATCGTGAAGATATGTTCATCGCCCGGCAGCGGGTACTTCCAGATGTCGACTTCCGGGCGGCCTACCCGGGTGTCCCATAGTGCGATATCGCCCACTTCGCGACCGTCATGGCGAAAAGTGGCGATCCTGCTGGAATCCGGCGACCACTTCAGCACGGGGCCGTCGCCGCGAACCCAGCCGGCATTGTTGGTGGCGTAGCCGTAGTTCTCCTCGCCGTCGAAGGTAAGCTGGGTCAACTCACCGGAGGCGGTATCGCGAATCCACAGATTGTGGTCGCGGATGAAGGCTGCGCGGCTGCCGTCGGGAGACAGAAACTCGTTGGCCGGAGCGGATTCGAGTTGCCCCGGGGAATATTCCCCGCCCAAAGTCAGCGAATAGCGCTCGCCGTCGAAATTGAACTCCACTTCGTTGCCGTCAAGGCTGATACCGGTAAGCAGCAGGTCTCGGACGGCGACTTCCCGTCCGAGCAATTCTTCCAGCGCAGTGGCAAGGCGTTCACTGTTGAGCAGTTCCCCGCGCTCGCCGCTGGCGGGATCAAGGACGATGTAGCTTTGCGAGCCGAGATCGGACCGCCGGTACACCAGCCGGTCGTCGTCCTGCCAGTAATGTGCCGCGATGTGATTGGCGAGCAGCGGCGCGGTGTTGGCGGCCAGCATGGCTTCGGCGCGGCGGTATTCGGCTTCGGTTGCGCTGGTTGATAACATCGGCAAGTCAGCTTCCGGGGTGCAGCCCCCGGCAAGAAGAATCAGCGGCCCAAGAGCCAGTGCGATTGACCGGAGCGGCTTCATCGGCCAGGAGCCTGCGCCGCAGGAATTCACGGCTGCAAATCCGCTCCCGTCCACGCCCCTGGCCGCTCGATTTCGTTGCATATCCACCAATATTCGCCTCAATCGACCGGCCAGGGGCGCGGCGACAGCGAATTTTCGCTCTCGCGAATTCCTGTGGCGCAGGCTCCTGGTCACCCCCAAGCGGGAAATCCACCGCATGAAGTGTAGCAATATTCCGCTGCCGGAAGAGAAAGGCAAGTCCGCCCTGCAGGCTACGATGGGGGGCGGGGTTGATGCTAAGATGCTTGGGAGCCTGCGCCACAGGAATTCACGGCTGCAAATCCGCTCCCGTCCACGCCCCTGGCGGCTCGATTTCGTTGAATATCCACCAATATTCGCCGCAACCGACCGGCCAGGGGCGCGGCGACAGCGAATTTTCGCTTTCGCGAATTCCTGTGGCGCAGGCTCCTGGTACGGGATATTTCTGTTGATCGAGATCGTTCTCTTGTTTCCGTTGCCGGGCAACTTTCAATTTGCTGTGGTCGGCAAAGTGCGGTGCTGGTTTCTGGCGCCGGCATTGGCGCTGCTTGCGGGCTGTGGTGATGGGAATGTCAACAACTACCGGGCCGACTCCGAAACCGGGCGCTGGTATTCGGCGGAACAGGTTTCCGCCGGGGCGGAGGTGTTTGCCGCCCATTGTGCGGAATGTCATGGGGATGTCGCCCAAGGCACGGTCGCCGACTGGCGGGAGAGGTTGCTGGACGGTTCCTTTCCGCCGCCGCCGCTGAATGGTTCGGCCCATGCCTGGCATCATCCGCTTCCAGTATTGCTGCAGGTGATTAACGAGGGCGGTATTGCCCTGGGTGGGCGGATGCCCGCATTCGGCGAGGCGCTGGCCGAAGACGACAAGCTGGCGGCAATCGCCTGGTTTCAGGATTTCTGGAGCGATGAGACCTATTCGCAATGGCTGATGATGAGTGGCGTGAATTGAACTGGTGGATTTGCAGGCATTTTGGCGGGAGTGTGTGGGGGACGCATCATCGGCCTGTGGCAAGGTCCACTGTACTGGTGTTGTTCCTGGTGGCGCTGCTGACCAACGCCTGCTCGGCCCAGACGCCGGAGAATCCCGCGGTCTGGGAATCGCCCCAGCGTCAGGACCACGGGCTGGTGGGCCGCATCTGGGACAGCCGCCTGCAGCGCTTTGTTACGCCCGGTGAATTGCTGGACAGCCTGCGCAAGGCGCGGTTCCTGCTGCTCGGCGAAAAGCACGATAACGCGGACCATCACCGCCTGCAGCTTGCGGTGCTGGAATCGCTGATTTCCGCCGGGGCCTTGTCCGGGGTCGCATTCGAGATGATCGATGCTTCCCGGGCAGGGAAGCTCAAGGGCATCGCCGGGCGGGAGTTCGCAGACGCCGGGGCGCTGAAAAGCTGGCTCGAATGGGCCGACGACTGGGACTGGGAATTCTATTCACCGCTGCTGCTTGCGGCCCTGGCGGCGGACCTGCCCCTGGCGGCCGCCAATATCGACGAAGGCGCGGTCATGGAAATCTATCAGGGCGCTGGCCCCGCACTGCCGGAGAATGTGTATGACGCCGAAGCCATGGGCAAGTTCCATGCCGACATCGACGAAAGCCACTGCGGTCTGCTGCCGGAAAGCCAGTTCCCCGCCATGGTGCGGATACAGCAGAGTCGCGACCTTGCCATGGCCCGGGCCATGGTAGCGCTCGCGGGAGATGCAGGCGCCGCGCTGCTGATCGCCGGCAACTACCATGCCCGCCAGGACCTCGGCGTGCCCAACTACCTGCTGGCGCTCGAACCCGGCTTGCGCCGGGAACAAATCATCTCGCTATCCTTCGTTGAAGTACAGCCCGATGAAACCGTGCCGGTAACCTACCTCGAACGCTTTGGCGGCATTGCCGAACACGACTACCTCTGGTTCACCCCCGCCGTGGAAGAACAGGACTACTGCGGGCAGTTGCGCTGATGGCGATCCCCCGCCCTCGTCATCCTGCGGGCAACGAGTTGCAACCGGAGTGGAATACCGAGACACTGCGGCACAAGGATAATGAAATTCCAGGGAGGGAATTTTTCAGAGAACAGTTTCGAAGAAGGATAAAGATGTCCAGACTCCTGAGCAAATTGCTGTTGCTCGCCCTGGCCGGCGCCGCAGCCGGCCAGAGTCCCGAGATCGACTACGATAGCGCCGGGGAATTCAATTTCGTGCGAGTGCAGTTTGATACCTACCATGGCCGCGGATTCGGCTATGGCGCCTGGGCTATCGACTTTCCGGCTTCGGATGAGAATTTCCTGCGCGGGGTTTCCCGCCTGACCAATATCCGCGTCATGAGCAATCCCATCGTGCTGCGCCTCGATGATGCGGAAATTTTCAACTATCCCTTTCTCTACATGCTTGAAGTGGGCCAGAACGGCGGCGTCATCCTGAGCCCGGCGGAAATCGGGAACCTTCGCGAATATTTGCTGCGGGGCGGTTTTCTGCTGATCGACGATTTCTGGGGCCAACTCGAGTGGGACAATTTCCAGGCCGCTTTCAGCCAGGTTTTCCCCGACCGGGAGATTACCGAACTACAGCCGGACCACGAGATTTTCCGCGTCTATTACGACATCGACGGGCCCCAGATGATTCCCGCGCTGTACCGCACCGATGAATTCGGCGAACGCGGTATCGACCACGCCAGCAATCATGCGATTCTTGACGACGCTGGCCGGGTCATGGTGCTGGTCAATTGGAACTCCGACATGGGCGACGGCTGGGAACACACCTACCATCCGGCCTATCCCACCCGCTACGCCAACTCAGCCTACCGCCTGGGCATCAACTACCTGATGTACTCGATGACGCACTAGGTATTCTCTGAAAAACTCTACGGATGGAGTTTTTCAGACCAGGCGCAACCTGTTGCCTTCCCTGCCGGCAATTCTCATTTTGGCGCTCCAACCTGCCTGCCATTCTGCGCGCAGTCGAAAAATTTTCCCGGGGACAGGGATTGGGGGTAGTCTTGAGCAGGATTTGTAATACAATGCGCCATCCCTCGTTGGTCAGTGCCGCCTGGGATGAAAAAAAGAACTTCATGAGTCCGTAAGGAGGGCTTGACAATGAAAGACAGCACACAGCACTATTTTATGAGCCGGGAGCCGGGAGCCGGGAGCCGGGAGCCGGGAGCCGGGAGCCGGGCCATGAGCGCGCTCCAAAGCTGCTGCCGCCGGAAATTTTCCGCCTCGCCACCTGAAAGCGAACGCGCCGCCGGGGACAACGCGCCTCGCGG
>JAJEGU010000081.1 GCA_022819645.1 Pseudomonadales bacterium | reverse complement strand
GATTTTTGAACAGAACACCCTGTTTGGTGGTATTGTGTGACATGCAAAAGCCCTCGGCGCGAGTAAGTGTTTGTTGGCAAACATCATTTTCTCATAACCAAGGGCTTTTGTTTTATTTGTTCGTGAATTATTGGGGCTAGTTCATACATTCGGGAAAACTGGCTGCTGATCATTTCGTTGGCCATAATCGCGATCAACGGTTTCATTTTTCGCGGGCATGAACTCGATGACGCGCTGATCTATGTGAGATACATCCAGAATCTGATTTCGGGGAATGGCTTTGTCTACAATTCCGGTGAATACGTCAATGGATTGACATCACCGCTTTTTGCGTACTTGTCCATCGCGCCAGCCTGGATTTTGAGCGATGCGCGGTACGGAGCAATGCTTGTCTCGGTTCTGGGCGCGTTGGGCACTGCGCTGGTCTTCTACAAATTGCTGACCCAATTCCATATCGGCAAGAATCTCGCGGCGGTATCGGCTCTCATCGCCGCCGGGTCAACCATGACGTACATCAATCTCGGCATGGAAACCAGCCTCTTTACCTTGCTGATTGGAATCTGCCTGTATCTTTATTTCACGGACCGCCACATGCTCCTTGGCGTGTTCACCGGGCTGGCCATACTGACGCGACCGGAGGCGGTATTCCTCGTTCCCGCCATGGCGCTGAACACATGGCTGTTCAGGCGGACGTGGCCGAACTACCGATGCTACATCGCACCGGCGATCATGGTCGGGGCGCAACTCGCGTTCAACCTGGCCTACTACGGCGCGATACTGCCTTCCTCCGGCGTGGCGAAAATCTCCCAAGGACTTTCCGGGGATTGGGGTGGCAACATTTTCCTGTTCAACCTGGGGTACGCGTTCATTCTGGGATTCGGGATGCCGGGGCAGCTCGCGACTTTCGGCTTGTATCTCATCCCTATTCTGATGTTTCTGCTTGCAGCGTTTTCCGTGTGTGAGGAATCGACAAGGCAATATCTGGTGGTTACATCGATTTTTCTCGCGATCTATACGGCGTTCTTCGCCGCTCTCAACATACCCAGCCAATGGTGGTACTACGCGATTTGGTTCACCGCGTTCCTGTCGTATCTGGTGATCGGCGCCCACTGGCTGGTACGCCGCTTCAGACTGGCCAGGTTCAAGGCGCTGCCATATCTGTCCGTAATCGGCCTTTCGGCATTCCTGGTGTGGCAGCAAGTCGCGAATCTGAATCTGCACGGCAGGACCATTCGGGAAGACTACAGGCAGATCGGCCTTTGGATCGACGAAAACACTGATGCCGATGCCACCATTGCTATGGCCGAAATCGGAACAGTGGGCTGGTATTCGAATCGGCAGGTGATAGACATCCTGGGGCTGGTCAGCAGCGGGAACTCCGACTTTGTTGCCGAAGGAGATTACACAAGCTGGTTGGAGCTATACCGGCCCGACTATATTCTTTCCCAGGATCCGCCCAGAGTGTTTGAAGAGGCGGTGCGTCATTTGCAGCAAAACAGGCCAGCGGAACTGATGGAAGTGGCCAGCTTCAGTTTCCCCGGACAGAAGCTGTACCGCTACCTGCCATCGGACTGACAACAGGGCGATCCGGAACCGCCAACTCACCAACATCGACAGGTATCCAATATGTCCCAACCAGTACAGCAAGTCAAACGATCCAGCTGGCTGGCTCGCGCGGATTGATCGAAACGATATACATCAGTCAACCTGTGGGTCAGTGCGGTCGACCGGGTCTATCATTACCTTGGGATTGAAACATGCTGATCGATAGCGATTGCCATTGCTGTTGAAACGCAACACGCCAAGCGTTTTTGGGAGACGGGAAAATCCAAAGGCTGAGACTACGGCCTTTCCCACTTGAGTCCCGCCGAATTCGCGCTTTCTGTCGTATCTAGGGTAAGTTCTGGGGAAAATGTGATCCAGCCATGCGGGGAGGAATACTTCAACACGAACGGCGATTCAAGCAGTTGCAATGTCTGCAGTGTGGTTGGGATCGATCCTGACTGTGGCAAGAACAACGAACCAATATTCTGCGAGACAAGGCGGTATTCGCCATTGTGGTAAGGCCCAAGTTGCCAGTGCAGGAAGTCTTGCCCGAATTGCATTTCAATGTGAAGTGGTTCCTCTTGCACGGTGGCGTTGGAATCTGAGTACTGTGCCAAGTTATCATCGCTCGCCCGCGACATGCACCCGCAGTTCTCGTCATAAAAAAACACGGATGTTTGGCTCGCGTCAAGCCAAAGAGGATCGACGATGGGTATCGGTAATTCATGCGAATTTTCAATATACGGAAGAATGTCCCTTATTCCGTTCACAAACCAGAAATTCGCAAGAACAGTCGGGCCGGGAACAAACGCAGTGCTGTCGCCGCGGCTCAAGAGAAACTCAGCATGCGCATCGAATTCCGTCGCGATCGGATGAATGACTCTATCCAGGTACTGCCTGCTGTTGAGCAAGGATACTCCAGCCAATGCAATCAAGGCCGATGCCGCCGCCGCTTTTGGAACAAAGCCCGTTATCTTCACCGCACAGCAAAATCTTGCGGCGAGGCAGGGAAGCGCGAAGGATAATCCCGCCCAAGGCAGGAGCAGGTAGCGGTCCGGTTGCGTGATTCCCGGCACCTCGACCAGCGGCGCCAGGGGCGCCAGCACAAGTGCGGGGACGATCAACAATAACCAACTGCGAGCCCCTCCCAGGATGACCCCGGCAAAGACAGTCGCCAGGCAGAGAAAAATCGCCGTCACATAAAAACTTGGGAAGAGCAGCATTGGAATGTTGAGAAAAGCGCTTGCCACCGCACGTACAAACAGAAAATCAATTTGCAGGATGCCGGCATGTCCGCCAAACAGGCTCTGCAACATGTAAGAGCGCCAAAGGGCGTAAAGCGCCGCCACCAGAATAAAGGGAATAACCGACCTCAACCTCGCGTCAACCGACCCCCTGGGAAGAAAAGGCAACAGCAATACGAGCGGAACATATGTCTCTTTGCACATTGCAGCCAATGCGTAGAAAGCCACACTCAAAGCCAGGCGCCAGGCCGAAGGGTGCTCAAGGTGCCGTGTATACGTATAAAGGGCAAGGAGCGCGAATACCAGCCCCTCGATGTAATGCCGGGTCATTAGCTGTTCGCTGATGGCGACAACCGGTGGGCCACATAAAAAAATGATGGTGGCCAGGAAGGCGAATTCTGATCTCATCCACTGTCTGCCAACCAGGAAAAGGCAAAATCCGGCCAAGGCAATAGCGACATGTTGATGCAGGTAGAACCAGGCGTGACTGAGCCCGAACAGGCCCATGTCCAGTTCCATGGACAGCAGCAACCAGGGGAAAAGATTGGTTATCGAAAACCGATTGTAAACCGACGCATCAAAGAAGCTGGCTATCGCGCCGTGCTGAAAAATCTGCCGAAGGACTTGTGTGTCGTCCCAGCGCCAATGGCCGTCAAGCCCCTCCCGGTGCAGCAGATACGTCGCCAGCGCAATTGCGGCGGCGTACAGCCAATTCGAATTGCGGACAATTTTCCGCAACGGTGGCGATGGTCCGTTTGCAGTGTTTTTGCGAAAGATCATAGCCGTGATCGAAGAATCCGGGCGGGCAAGGCCAGAAGCGCGTAACAGGCGATGGCGAGGAGGAGGCTGGTGTTGATGCCGCTCCACATGGAGATGACGACGGCGGAGACGCTGGCGAGGACGCCGGTGGCGCCGTTGACTCCCCACATCCAGGGTAGGCATTCGCCGGAGTAGTTGCGGAAAAGGCGCAGGCCGAGCGGGAAGCACATGCCCATGGGCATGGCGGCGAGGCCGACCAGGGCAATCACGATCAGGCAGCGGACAAACAGGCTCTGGGAGATGGCCGATTCAATCAATGGACCGGACACCAGGTAAATCGCCACCAATAAAGCAACGATGGTAAACGGAACCGCCAGTGTCCAGCGGGATTCTCGATTGACGCTGACTCTGTCGGAAAGAAAACTGCCGCCGCCGACTCCGATCACGGCCGCCCTGTCTCCGGGATCGCAGAAAAAGATACAACACCACCGCCGTGGCCGCGGAGAAAAGCAGATTCAGCAATTTGAAACCGAAACCGATACAATCCGGAAACACGGTGCCGGCGAGGAAAGGCAGCGCCACGCGATAAGCAAAAGGACGCAAGGCGGAAATTGGTTCCCCCGCGGCCGCCTGTTCCGCCATTGCGTAATAGACTTCGGAGTCGTAAGGATGGCCACCTTCTATGGATATCGGATTCTGCGTGTATCCGAAGTATGCCGCGACCGCCACCATAACCAAGATCAAAACATGATGAGTTGCGCGTAGTCTCGTTTCCGGCATGTTCTCAATGCTGCCCCGGTCGCTGAATTCTCAAGCCGCTTTGCTGCTGCTTGCCCTGCACCTGCTCGCGCTGTCCTGGTTCGCACTGGCCAATCCCCATTACACCTGGGATCTGGTTCCCTATGTGGCGACAAGCCTGGCCACGGCGGCCGACGACCCTGCCGCGACGCACGAGGCCACATACCGCGTACTGCGCCAGTCGCTTGACTCGACGCAATACAACCCACTGATTGGCGGCGAATTCGCGGCCGCGGTTTACGCGAGCCCGGAAAATTTCACCAGCCAGCTTGATATGTACAGGATCAAGCCTTTGTATGTTGCGGCCCTGCGCGGACTCACGGCGCTGGGCGCAAACCCGGTTGACGCCATCATCTGGCTGTCGCTGGCCCCCGGGCTGTTGATCTGCGTGATTCTTTTTTGCTGGCTGAGAGACCTGACCGAACCCGTGCAAGCGGCATTGGTGGTCATCCTGTTCTCCATCGGTGCGCAGCTGTTTGACTTGAGCCGGACTCCCACGCCGGACAACCTGTCCGCTCTGGCCGTATTCGGGGGAGTCTTTTTCCTGCTGGCGCGACACAAAGTCGCTGCGGGGACGATTTGCCTGTGCCTGTCTGTCTGGATCCGCGGCAATAACATCGTCTTTGCAGGACCATTGTTTCTGCTGCTTTGCTGGAATCATTATTGCCGAAGCAAGCCATTGCAATACAAAGCGTTCCATTGGTATGGCGCAGGCCTGGCGTTTAGCGTGCTTTCGTGCCTGGGTATTAGTGCCGCATTCGATTACGATTGGTGGCGACTCTACTATCATACTTTCGTGGCTCCGCAAGTCAACCTGAACGTGTTCGATCAGCAATTTTCACTGTTTCAGTATCTTGATGCCCTGGGACAATCATTTCAACAATTGCTGACCATTCAGCAGGGTGGTGTATGGGTTGCCACCAATCTTCCCCTGTTCCTGTTGTTGTGGCTGTTCGCCTGGCGAGAGAGTTTGAAAAATGGTTTAAGCTATTTGATTAATCCTGACGGGCCCATTGGGATTGCTCAGTTTAATCTGATCGGATTGATTGTGATAACAAGTTTTCTATTGTTTTTTCCCCAAATTGCTGGCTTGGACAGGTTTCTGACGGCGACTTATGCGATAGCAACAGTATGGGCGATTGAAACATTACAGACTGCAAAGAGTGAATCCAGATGAAGCCTGCATACCCGACTGACTCGATTTCGGGAATTATGCTGTTGAGCATTTTTTTGATCCTGCTCGCGTGGCATGCCTTATCCTTTCCCGTGCTCAATTTCGACCTGCTTCTGTACATCGCATCCTATTTGTCCGCAAATACGGATAATGCGGTGGAGTTGCATGCTTCCACGTATGGTTTGTTGCGTGATTATTCAGGCTCGGATCAATTCAGAAGCTTTGTTTCCAGCGGCCCTTACGCGATCGACCTGTATGAGAACCCTGAAAAGTTCGCCAGTCAAATCAATATGTACAAAATCAAGCCGCTTTACATATTGGCGGCATCAATGTTTGCGCGTGCGGGGATGCATCCCATCCTGGCTTTCCAGTTGCTTTCCCTGATTTCCTGTTTAATGATTTGTACGATTCTATATTTCTGGCTGATCCGGTATGCAAGTTACATCAAGTCGGCACTAATCGTAATCTTCTTTGCCTTGGGTTCAAGAATGTTCGATTTACCCCGGGTCGTGATTCCGGACACTTTTTCCGCCATGATACTGTTTAGTGGGGTTTGGTTGCTGGTTGACAGAAAAAGCCAGTTTTTTGGCTTGTTATTTTGCGTTTTGTCGGTTTGGGTTCGCACAACAAATATCGTGTTTTTGGTGCCACTCTTCGCAACTATGCTCTGGAGGAAATATAGAGGTGGGAAGTTTTTTTCAGATATTGGGACATACTACACTTCAGGTGCGCTTGCTGTTAGCGTGATCTCGTACTTCTGGATAAATTCATTTTACAATTACAGTTGGTGGAGACTTTTTTATCATACATTTGTTTCCTACCAATCCGACATAAATTCGTTTGCAATACCATTTTCTATTGATACATATATCAATGTGTTGGCTGAAAGAATACCTCCATTGTTCGTACTCACGCCGGAGGTTGCATGGATTTCAACAAGTTTCCCAGTTTACTTGCTGATTTTGGCGATTTCTTGGGCGGGCATGTCAAAGCAGAGTCTGATTAAAGAATTGTTGTGGTCAAACAAGGAAGTAGGACCACCTGAGTTAACCCTCTTATGTGTCCCAATTTTTGCTTCTTTTATTTTTTTATTTCCGCTGACGATAGAATTTGATCGTTTTTTTACACCGTTTTACGCGATGATAATTGTATTTGCCGTAAGTCAGTTTGCACGAAGCGGCGTGTCGAGAGTGTGACGAATTAACTGGACGATGCCCGCAACGGACGATTCAATCCAGAGCCTGGTTGATCTGTTGTAAGCCGTTCAATTGCTGATCTTGACTTCGACGGTTTAGCACCCTGATTGCGATTTTGCTTTTCGCATCTTACTGATATAGCGAGAGTTTTTCAGGCGGGTTTCTGGAACCCGTTTTGTTGTGCCTGGTAATTTCATATGATTGACCGTATTCCCAGCGTCCGCTGCACTGCACGACCCGGCGGCGGCGGATCGAAGCCACTGTCGCCGGAGCTTCCACGGAGTCTGGTCAGAGGCTTTCCAGAATCCGGTTGAAAGTGGCGCTGGGGCGCATGGCGGCGCTTGCCAGGGCGGGGTTGGGGGCGTAGTAGCCGCCGACGTCGGCGGGGGCGCCTTGGGCGGCGTTCAGTTCGTCGATGATCTGGTCCTCGGCTTCGAGCAGGGCTTCGGCGAGCGGGCGGAAGCGCCCGGCGACTTCGTCGTCTTCGCCCTGGGCGGCGAGTTCCCGCGCCCAGTACATCGCCAGATAGAAATGGCTGCCGCGATTGTCGAGTTCGTTCACCTTGCGCGAGGGCGACTTGTTGTTTTCGAGGAAGGTTCCCGTGGCGCGGTCGAGCGCCCGGGCCAGCACGCCGGCGCGTTCGTTCTCCGCCGCTCCGGCGAGATGTTCGAGCGAGGCGGCCAGGGCGAGAAATTCGCCCAGCGAATCCCAGCGCAGGTGGTTTTCCTTTTCGAACTGTTGCACGTGCTTCGGCGCCGAGCCGCCGGCGCCGGTTTCGAACAGGCCGCCGCCGTTCATCAGGGGCACGATGGAAAGCATTTTCGCGCTGGTGCCGAGTTCCAGGATCGGGAACAGGTCGGTGAGATAGTCCCGCAGCACGTTGCCGGTCACTGAAATCGTGTCCTTGCCCTGCTGCATGCGCATGAGCGAGAAACGGGCGGCTTCGGCCGGCGCCATGAAATGGATTTCCAGGCCATCGGTGTCGTGCTCCGGCAGATAGCTTCGCACCTTGGCCAGCACCCGGGCGTCGTGTGGGCGATCCTCGTTGAGCCAGAAAACCGCGGGGGCGCCGGTGGCCCGGGCGCGGTTCACCGCCAGCTTGACCCAGTCGCGGATCGCGGCGTCGCGCACCTGGCACATGCGCCAGATGTCGCCGGCTTCCACCCGGTGGCGGAACAGTTCGTTGCCTGAATCGTCGATGACGGCAATCTCGCCGTTGCTTTCGATCTCGAATGTCTTGTCGTGGGAGCCGTACTCTTCGGCCTTTTGCGCCATCAGGCCCACATTGGGCACGCTGCCCATGGCGGACGGGTCGAAGGCGCCGTTGGCCTTGCAGAATTCGATCACCTGCTGGTAGACCGGCGCGTAGGAACGGTCCGGAATGACCGCCTTCATGTCGTGCAACTTGCCGTCCGGCCCCCACATCTTGCCCGAGGAGCGCAGCGCCGCGGGCATGGAAGCGTCGATGATGATGTCGCTGGGCACATGCAGATTGGTGATGCCGCGGTCGGAGTCGACCATGGCCATGGGCGGCTGCGCGGCGTAGACGCGTTCGATGTCGGCCTCGATCTCCTGCCTGCGTTCGTCCGGCAACTCGGCGATGCGCGCGAGCAGATCGCCGAAGCCGTTGTTGACGTCGACGCCGAGTTCGTCGAACAGCGCCCCGTGCTTGTCGAACAATTCGGCGAAATAGACCCGCACCGCATGGCCGAAGACGATCGGGTCCGAGACCTTCATCATGGTAGCCTTCAGGTGCAGCGAGAACAGCAGGCCTTCCGCCCTGGCGGCGGCGACGGATTCGGCGAGAAACTTCCGCAGCGCCTTGCAGCTCATGAAACTGGCGTCGACGACTTCGCCGGCCGACACCGGGATTCCTTCCTTCAATACGCTAGTGCCGCCATCGGCGGCGCGATGTTCGATGCGCAGGTCGCACGCCTGTTCGACGGTCGCCGACTGTTCGTTGCCGAAGAAATCGCCGCCGCTCATGGAGCAGACATGAGAGGCGGAATCGGCCGACCAGGCGCCCATGGAATGCGGATGCTTGCGCGCGTAGGCCTTGACCGCGGGGGGCGCGCGGCGGTCGGAATTTCCTTCCCGCAGCACCGGGTTGACCGCGCTGCCCTTGATCCGGTCGTAGCGGGCCTTGATCTCGGCCTCGCGCTCATCGGCCGGCTCGTCGGGATAGTCCGGCAATTCATAACCCCTGGCTTGCAACTCGCGGACCGCGGCCTTCATTTGCGGAATCGAGGCGGAGATATTGGGCAACTTGATGATGTTGGCCAGCGGATCCTGGGTCTTGCGGCCGAGTTCGGCCAGGGCGTCGGGCTGGCGCTGGGCGGGCGCAAGACGCTCGGGAAAAGTGGCAATGATGCGCCCGGCCAGCGAAATATCGCGCAGTTCCACCTCGACGCCGGAGACCGCGCAATAGGTCTGGATGATCGGGAGCAGTGAATGGGTGGCAAGTGCGGGCGCTTCGTCGGTTTGGGTGTAGATGATCGTCGCGGGTGCTGGCATTCGGTATTCCTGTTGGCTGGATGGGGAGCAAAGCGATGTGGCGGCATATCAGGCCCGCCGCCACAAAAAGTCGCGTATTATAGCAGCGCCCGGCGACGGAAGAGGCGCCCACGGCGCAGGCTCCTGGCCTCACCGTCATTCCGCGCGCAGTCACGGAATCTTTATGGGAGAGAACACTGCATGGGATTCTGCGACTGCGCTTCGCTCCGCGCAGAATGACGGGGACGGGGCTTCGCTCCACGAATGTAGACAGCAGGGGGAGGCAAAACCGAAATGGAAACTGCACTGCCGGATTTCGCATTGCGCGAGGCGCGGGCCGAAGATTGCGGCCTGATTCTGTCGCTGATCCGGGAACTGGCGGAATACGAAAAACTCGCCCATGAAGTCGTCGCCACCGAGGAAGCGCTGCGGGAGACGCTGTTCGGCGAACATCCGGCGGCAGAGGTCATCATCGGCGAATGGCAGGGCAAGGCGGTGGCTTACGCACTGTTTTTCCACAACTTTTCCACTTTTACCGGGCGCCCGGGAATCTATCTCGAAGACATTTACGTCAAGCCGGAAATGCGCGGTCGGGGATATGGCAAATGCCTGCTGACCTATGTGGCGCGGCTCGCCGTGGAGCGCAGGTGCGCACGGATGGAATGGTCGGTGCTCGACTGGAACGAACCTTCGATCCGGTTTTACCGTTCGCTTGGCGCCGTCGCCATGGACGGATGGACCGTGCAGCGACTGGACGGCTCGTCGCTCGATACGGTGGCGGCGATGTTCGGGAAGCAGGGCAGGCGAGCGGCAGTCGCGCCCGGGGTGGCGGACACAGGCTGATCGGAGGGAGTGTTTCATGAGCCGGATCGTCTACGTGAACGGGAAATACCTGCCCGAAGAGGAGGCGAAGATTTCCATCTTCGACCGCGGCTTCGTCTTCGGTGACGGAATCTATGAAGTGGTGCCGGTGATTCGCGGCCGGCTCACGGACCGGGACTATTTCCTCCAGCGCCTGACCCGCAGCCTCAAGGAATTGCGGATTCCCTGGCCTTGTTCCGGAGAAGAATTTCAGCGAGTGCTCGAACAACTTGTGGCGCGCAATTCGCTGGAAGAAGGCATCGTCTACACCCAGGTTACCCGCGGCGCCACGGATCGCCAGTTCACCTTCCCCGCCGCCACCCCCGCCACCATGACCGCCTTCACCCAGGCCATGCCGCTGCTGGAAAATCCCGCGGCCCGGCACGGAATCAGCGTTGTCACCACCGGGGAAATCCGCTGGCTGCGGCGGGACATCAAGTCGCTCAACCTGCTCGCCCAGGTGCTGGCGAAACAATACGCCGCTGATCACCGCGCCGATGAAGCCTGGATGATTGAAGACGGTCTGGTAACCGAAGGCGCTTCTTCGACGGCCTATATCGTCAGGGACGGCAGGGTGATCACGCGACCACTGTCGAATCGCATCCTGCCGGGAATCCGCCGCCGCCGGCTCCTCGAACTTGCCGCCGGGGCGGGAATCGCAACCGGGGAAAGGCCCTTCCGTCTCGAAGAAGCCCTGGCCGCCGACGAAGCCTTCATCAGCAGCGCAACCACCATCCTGCATCCGGTAGTCCGCATCGACAACCAGCCAATCGGCAATGGCAAGCCAGGTCCCGTCAGTCGCAAGCTGCGCCAACTCTATGTCGCCCACATGGTCGAGGAAGTTGAAGCCGCACACCGCCTGCCGGCAGCGGCGAGATACCAAGCCCCAGCTTGACACACCATCCTCTCGCGGGTACTGTCCGCGCCTCTCTCCCCTCACGCAAAAGCCCCCGGCTCATGCCCCCCATCCGGCAATCGCAAAAACTCGACAACGTCTGTTACGACATCCGCGGGCCCGTCCTCGAACAGGCCCGCAAGCTCGAAGAAGAAGGCCAGCGGGTGCTGAAGCTCAATATCGGCAATCCGGCGGCTTTCGGATTCGACGCCCCCGGCGAGATTCTCCGGGATGTGATTCACAACCTCGCCAACGCCCAGGGCTACAGCGATTCCAAGGGCCTGTTCCCAGCGCGGAAGGCGGTCATGCACGAATGCCAGCAATTGCGGATCGCCGGCGTCGGCATCGACGATATCTATCTGGGAAATGGGGTGAGCGAGTTGATTACCATGGCCATGCAGGCCCTGCTTAACGACGGCGAGGAAGTATTGATTCCGGCGCCGGATTATCCCCTGTGGACCGCGGCAGTGAGCCTCAGCGGCGGTGCGCCCGTTCACTACCGCTGCGACGAGACCCGAAACTGGTTTCCCGACGCCGCCGATATCGAGGCGAAAATCACGTCGCGAACCCGGGCGCTGGTGGTGATCAACCCCAATAACCCCACCGGCGCCGTATACAGCCGGGAAGCCCTCCTCGAATTGATCGAAATCGCCCGGCGCCATGAACTGATTCTGTTCGCCGACGAAATCTACAGCAAGATTCTGTATGAAGAGGTGGAATACATTCCCCTGGCCTCCCTGTGCGATGACCTGTTCGTCGTCAGCTTCAATGGCCTGTCAAAATCCTACCGGCTGGCGGGATTCCGTTCGGGATGGATGATTCTCAGCGGCCCCCGGGAACTTGCCCAAAGCTATATCGAAGGCCTCGACATCCTGTCCAATATGCGCCTCTGCGCCAACGTCCCGGCCCAGTACGCCATCCAGACCGCCCTCGGCGGCTACCAGAGCATCAATGAACTGATTCTTCCCGGCGGCCGGCTGCTGCGGCAGCGGGACGCGGCCTGGAAAATGCTCAATGAGATTCCCGGGCTGAGTTGCGTCAAGCCATCCGGCGCCATCTACCTGTTTCCTTCACTGGACCCGGATCGCTTCCACATCCATAGCGATCTCGAATTCGTGCTTGAAGTGCTGGTGCGGGAAAAAATCCTGCTGGTCCAGGGCAGTGCGTTCAATATCGGCGACAATCGGCATTTCCGCCTCGTTTTCCTGCCCCGGGAAGATGAAATGGCCAGAGCCATCGAGGCGATTTCCAGCGTCCTGGACAGTTACCGGATCTTGTAGAAGCGGGGCTTTCCCCGCCTTCGCCAAAGAGATTCCGCGACTGTGCGCAGAATGACAATCGTTATTCGCCTTCGCCATTGAGGTCCTGCGACTGTGTGCTGATTGACGGTCATTCCGCGGGTAGCGTCGCGAAGTCGCGGAATCCCGCTTTCATCAGCCATTGTTTCCGGGCTCCGCTGAGGTATCTGCTTCCCGCCACTGTGGTTGCGGGAAACTCCTGACGCGCCAGCGGCGGACGCCGCAATGCATCGAAGGTCCGGGCATCCCGCTTGCCGTCAGTCGCCCACTGCCTGCAGCGCGAACCCAGTTCGGCCAAACCGAGACAGCGGTCGATAATGCGCCAGGGTATCAGCGCGTCATCTTCCCATTCCGGCTGGACTTCCACGATGGTTCCCGCGCCAGCGGCGTTGGCCAATGTGGATTCCGGCAGTCCGAAGTGGGCCGCGAACTGCCTTGCCAGCATCTCCGTGGCGCCCCATTTCGCCTGTTCGCTGTATCCGGCGACATGCGGCGTCGCCAGGCTCGCCCGCTGCGCCAGCGGCGCGCTGATGTATGGCTCATTGGTCCAGACATCGAGCACACAATGCAATGCCGGGCCATCCACGAGCCGCGCCAGCAAGGCGGCTTCATCCACGATGCCGCCGCGGCTGGCATTGATCAACACGGCGCCGGGGCGCAGGCGGGCGATCACCGCGGCATCAAGCAGGCCCGCGGTCCGGTGCGGCCCGCGGAAGCTCAGGGGCGCATGCAGGCTGACGATATCGCAATCCAGCGCGGACGCCATGGATTGCCAGGCATACTCCGGGGCCGCCCGACCCGCCTCGGCCAATGGCGGGTCGCAAACCACCAGCTCGTGACCCAGGCGCAGCAGCATGCGCGCCAGCTTCCCGCCGATGGCGCCGGCGCCGATAATGCCGACCCGCTGACTCGCAACATCGATGCAGCCGGCGATCTTCAGGGCGGCCATGGCGCCCAGGCAGTACTCCGCCACCGCCCTGGCATTGGCGCCGCGGCAGTGGGCCAGCGCGATGCCGTTTTCCTCAAGCCAGGCGGTATCAACATGGTCCACGCCGCTGGTGGCCGCACCGACAAAGCCCACCCCCGTGCCCCGCAGTAGCGACGGGCCGACAGGCGTTACCGAACGCACCAACAGTGCATCGGCGCCGCGAAGGTCCTGGCGGGAAATCCGCCGGCCCGGGCGCAGCGTCAATTCGCCGAAGCCGCCAAAGGCCTGCTCCACGGCAAAGATGTCCTGATCGGCAACGATCTTCACGGTCCGGAAACCTGGGGCTTTGGCAGCGGGTGTTCAGGCCGCATCGGTTTTCTTGCGGATCAGGTAACTGTATTTGCCATCCCGGCGCTGCTGTTCCAGCAATTCATGCCCGAGATACAGGCAGAATTTGGGAATATCCCGGGTGGTGGAAGGGTCGGTGGCGATGATGCGCAATCGCCCGCCGCCAGCCAGGTCGCGAATCCGGTTGTGCAACAGCATGACCGGCTCCGGGCAGAACAGCCCGCAGGCGTCGACCTCGAGTACGGCACTGGTGTCGGTTTTCGGCTCGGGGCCGGATTCAGGAGCGGTTTTCTCGTTCATGGCTGCCTGACGAACAAATGGCAAGTGCCGCTATCCGGGTCGTAATCCAGGCCGAGCTTGCGACCCTGCAACTGGGCGCGTACCTGAGCGACCTTTTCCGCCAGGGAATAGTCCCTGGCGCCGTACTCGGTGCCTTCCCGGGTGACGAATTCCTCTATGACGGCGGTCAGGGTCTCGTCGGACAGCTTCTGCCAGGGGATCTCCATGTCAGGGGTCCGCGTCGCAGGCTCCCGGATCACCCGTTCTTGCAGCGCGCAGTTCCCGGAAGGGGAACAGGTCGCTGTCCGCCAGTTGCGACGGGGAAACCTGGCGAATGCTGCGGAAAATCGATTCCACCCTTCCTGGATGCTGTCTTTCCCAGTTTGCCAGCATGGCCTTGACCGCCTGACGCTGCAGATTCTGCTGGGATCCGCAAAGATTGCAGGGAATGATGGGAAAAGCCTTGCGCTCGGCGTAGTCGGCGATTTCCCTTTCCCGGCAGTAGGCCAGGGGCCGGATTACCACATTGCGCCCGTCATCGCTCAACAGCTTTGGCGGCATGGCCTTGAGGCGGCCGCCGTGGAACATGTTGAGAAACAGGGTTTCCACGATGTCGTCGCGATGATGGCCCAGGGCGATGCTCGCGGCGCCGAGTTGCTCGGCGAAATTGTAGAGTATTCCCCGCCGCAGGCGCGAGCACAGTCCGCAATAGGTTTTGCCCTCGGGAATTTTTTCGGTGACGATGGAATAGGTGTCCTGTTCCAGCACCGTGAAAGGCACGCCGCGCTCCGCCAGATACGCCGGCAGCATGTCGGCGGGGAAACCCGGCTGCTTCTGGTCGAGATTGACCGCGTGCAAATGAAACTTGATGGGCGCGTGCCGCTGAAGATTGAGCAGTATGTCCAGCAGCACATGGGAATCCTTGCCGCCGGACATGGCCACGAGCACGAGATCGCCGTCCTCGATCATATGGAAATCGGCGATTGCCCGGCCCACCTCCCGCCGCAGGTTCTTCTGACCCCGCCGCAAGGCATAGTCCGCCTTGCGCAGATCGACGGCAACCGCGCCGGCACCCCCCGGCGGGGATTCGCTGACGACGGGCCCGGTCACACCCGCTCCAGCACCGTGGCAATGCCCTGGCCGAGGCCGATGCACATGGTGGCCAGACCCAGCGTTGCGTCCCGGGCTTCCATGTTGTTGAGCAGGGTGGTGACAATGCGGGTTCCGGAGCAGCCCAGGGGGTGGCCCAGGGCGATGGCGCCGCCACGCAGATTGACCTTGTCATCGAGGACTTCGAGCAGGCCGAGGTCCTTCAATACCGGCAGGGACTGGGCGGCGAAGGCTTCATTGAGTTCCACGCATTCCATGTCATAAATGCCGAGCCCTGCCCTGCGCAGGGCCTTGCGGGTAGCCGGCACC
The DNA here is from genome assembly GCA_022819645.1 of Pseudomonadales bacterium. Lineage (GTDB taxonomy): Bacteria > Pseudomonadota > Gammaproteobacteria > Pseudomonadales > Pseudohongiellaceae > UBA9145. The sequence continues at coordinate 4,781 of JAJEGU010000081.1, read as the reverse complement.
GGCCCGTAACCCATGATCGACGGATCGACTCCCGCCGTGGCCATGGCGCGCACCCTGGCGCGAACCTTCAGGCCGAGATCCCTTGCCCGCTCGCCGGAGGTGAGCAGCATGGCCGAGGCCCCGTCGGAGATCTGGGAGGAGGTTCCCGCGGTTACCGTGCCATTGGCCGGGTCGAATACCGGCGGCAACTGGGCCAGGGCTTCGAGGCTGGTATCCGGCCGGATGGTTTCGTCCCGTTCGACGCGCTCCGGTACGCCATCGCTGTCGTGGCCGCTTACCGCGACGATTTCGCTATCAAAACCACCGTTTTCCCTGGCTTTCGCCGCCAGTTGATGGGAGCGGACGGCGAACTCTTCCTGGCGGCGGCGGTCGATCTGGTGCATGCCCGCAAGCACTTCGGCGGTGACGCCCATCATCCACGAGGCCTTGGCGATATGCCGCGACGCCCGGGGGTTGGGATCGACGCCCTGGGTCATGCCGATATGGCCCATGTGCTCCACTCCGCCCGCCACGAACTGGTCGCCATTGCCGCTCTGGATCGCGGTGGCGGCGGTATGCAGAGCCGACATGGAGGAACCGCACAGGCGGTTGACGGTCTGGCCGCACACCCCATGGGGCAGCACCGACATCAGCGCCGCGTTGCGGGCGATGTTCCAGCCCTGCTCCAGGGTCTGGTTGACGCAGCCCCAGATCACATCCCCGGTTTCTCCGGGAACCGCCCCGGGGTTGCGCGCGAACAGGGCATTGATCAGCCCGGCGGAAAGCTCCTCCGCCCGCACATGGCGGAAGGCGCCGTTTTTCGAGCGCCCCATGGGCGTTCTGACGCCGTCAATGATTACCGCATCCCGGTCAGCCAGTGTCATGAGCCTGTCTCCTTCGTCACGGGATAAAAACGTTCGCCGTTCTCCGCCATGATGCGCATTTTTTCGGTGGGGTAGTAGAGGCTGCCGAGTTCGCCGTAGCGGTCGGCCAGGGCGCAGAATCGCGCCACCCCCATGCTGTCGATATGTCGCAGGGCGCCGCCCCGGAAAGTGGGAAAGCCTATGCCGAGTATCAACCCCATGTCCACTTCCACCGGGCTGGAAACAATGCCGTCTTCCAGACAGCGCACGGCTTCCAGGCACATGGCCACCATCATCCGGTCGCGGATTTCCTGGTCGTCGAAGCGCTTGTCGCCGCTGCGCCCGGGAGCGAGAATTTGTTCAATGTCGCTCCGGGGGGATTTCACCGGCTTGCCACGCTTGTCCGGCGCGTAGGCGTAGAACCCGGCGCCGCTCTTCTGGCCGAGGTCGCCATTGCGATACAACAACTCCGGCGCGCCGCTGAAGTCCGCCGCCATGCGGGAATAGCCTTCCGCCAGCACTTGCTGGCAATGCACCGCGGTGTCCATGCCCACCACGTCGAGCAGGTAGGCCGGGCCCATGGGCCAGCCGAAGGCTTCCATGACCCGGTCGATCTGGCGGAAATCGGCGCCGTCGCGAATCAGCGCCGAAAAGGCGCCAAAATACGGGAAGAGAATCCGGTTGACGAGAAAGCCGGGGCAATTGTTGACCACGATGGGAGTCTTGCCCAGGGTTTTGGCGTAGGCCACGGTGGCGGCCACCGACGCCTCGCCGCTCTTCTCGCCGCGAATGACTTCCACCAGCGGCATGACGGGCACCGGATTGAAGAAATGCATGCCGCAGAAGTTTTCCGGCCGGGCCAGGGCGCCGGCGAGTTCATCGATGGAAATCGTCGAGGTATTGCTGGTAATCACGGTACTTTCCGGAACCGACTGTTCGACTTCGGCGAGTACCTGGCGTTTGACCGCGGGGTTTTCCACCACGGCCTCGATAATGATATCGGGCTCGCCGAGCCGTTCAAGCTCCAGGGTCGGCTCGATCCGCGACAGCACCTTGATCATCCCGGCGGCGTCGATCCTGCCCTGGGCGAGACGCTTGTCGAGCAGCTTTCTGGCTTCCTTCATGCCGAGTTCAAGGCCCTGGGGGGCGATATCCTTCATGACGATGGGCACGCCCTTCAGCGCCGATTGCAGGGCGATGCCGCCGCCCATGATGCCGGCGCCAAGCACGGCGGCTGACTCCACCCTGGCCGCGGCCGCGATATGCTTTTTCGCCTTGCCCGCCAGCATCTGCTCGTTGAGAAACAGTTGCACGAGGTTGTTGCTGACCTCGCTTCCGGCAAGCTTGAGGAATGCCTCATGCTCGGCCCGCAGGGCTTCGGCCCGGGCCATTCCGGCGGCGTCATGCATGAGCTGCACCGCGGTGTGGGGCGCGGGGTAATGCGGCCCCACCCTGGCGGCGACCATGGCCCTGGCGCTGTCAAAGGCCACCTGCAATTCAATGGGCGACAACTGCAGGGGCGCATTCTTGCGCCGGCGCACTTCGCGCCAGTCGAGTTCGCCCTCATTGGCGCGCTGAATCATTTTCTCGGCGCCGGCGAGCAGCGTCTCCCGCGCAACAATGGCGTCCAGGGCGCCTTCCCGGAATGCCTGCTCTGCCCGAATCTGGTCGCCACCGGCAATCCATTGGTTGGCGTTGTCGGCGCCGAGCAGCCGGGGCAGGCGCACGGTGCCGCCAAAACCCGGCAGAATGCCGAGCTTCACTTCCGGAAAGCCCACCACGGCGCGTTCGGTGGCAATGCGGAAATCGGTGGCGATGGCGAGTTCAAAGCCGCCGCCAAGGGCAATGCCGTCGATGGCGCTTACCGTGGGAAAGGGAAGGTCTTCAATGGCATTGAACAGCGCATTGGAGGTTTCGAGCCAGGCTGGCAACTGATCCCTGGATTCATTGAACATGGCGGGGAATTCGGTAATATCGGCGCCGACGATGAAGGCGGGTTTGGCGCTGATGAAGACGAGGCCGGCCACGCCGGAGACGGATACTTCGCCGATTGCCGCCTCGAGTTCTTCGAGCGTCTGGCGATTGAACTTGTTGACCGAAGAATTCTTCAGGTCAAACTCAAGTCTGGCGGCCCCGCCGGACAGGCGGTCGACTTGCAGGGTATTGCCTTGGAATATCATTTTTGGCGGCCTCTGGTGTTGGCGGCATTATAACTGCAAGTTGCTTGAAGCATCGCCGCCGCGGTGTTCCTTCCCGTGTCATTCTGCGCGGAGTCGCAGAATCTCAAGCGGTGGCCTCCCGTCCGGGATCCTGATTCCGTGCGGGATGAAACTCAAAACCCCGGATTGTTTCGGTTGGGAGTAAGCTCCATTTCGCCCATGGTTGCTTGAATCGGGTAGAATTTTATCGGTTTTGGCGATGAGTATTCAGATGATTTGCCGAATTCTGGGTTTGCTGGCGGCGCTGCTTGCCGGGCCGGGGTGGGCGGCTTCGGGGGGAGTGATCTTGCTGTATCACCATGTGGCCGGGGATACGCCGGCTTCGACTTCGATTTCCCCGGAAGATTTTCGGGCGCACCTGGAATACTTGCGGGACAATGATTTCCAGGTGGTGGGGCTTGACGTGATGGTGGAGGCCCTGCGCAACGGGGAGGAACTGCCCGACCGGGCGGCGGCGATTACTTTCGACGATGGCTATCTGTCGATTTACGAGACCGCCTTTCCCATGCTGCGGTCGTTTGGATTTCCCTTCACGCTGTTTCTGAGCACCGGTCCCATTGACCAGCAATTACGGGATTACATGAGCTGGGAACAGATCGGGGAAATGTCCGCGGCGGGGGTATTGATCGCCAATCACATGGTGGACCATCCCCACATGCTGGAACGGCGGGAAGGCGAAAATGACGCGCAATGGATCGAGCGGCAGCGGGAGGAATTGTTGCGGGCGGAACAGATTATCGAGCAGCGCACGGGCCAGTCCCACCGCTATCTGGCCTATCCTTACGGGGAATATGATGTTGCCATCAAGAAACTGCTGCGCGAACTGGATTTCGTCGGCTTCGCCCAGAACTCCGGCGCCATAGGCCCGGGTTCGGATTTTCAGGCCCTGCCCCGCTATCCCCTGGCGGGCAGTTTTGCCGATCTGGAAAGCGCCCGGGTGAAATTCGCCACCCTGCCCTTCCATGTCCGCCTGCTCGAGCCCGAATCACCGGTGACGAATCTGCCGAGCCCCGCGGTCACCCTGCAATTCCTGCCGGCCGAGGTGGGTGATTACGATCTGGCGAGCCTCGGCTGTTTCGCCCGCGGACAGCCGATTCCCATGGCCTGGATTGACCGGGAGGCCGGCATTGTCCGGCTGGAGCCGGAATTGGAGTTTTCCGGCCGGCGCTGGCGCTATCTTTGCACGGCGCCGGACACCGCATCGCGCCGATTCCACTGGATGTCGGTACAGTGGATCAACCCCGAATGGCCTGAGTAGCGGGAATCCCCATTATGCGCAGATAGGAACAGGCTCACCGATGTCCTGGTGTTCCTAACCCGAGTATTGCATGATCAGGTGGGCGGGGTGCCCATATTTCGATATAATTCAGTTAGTTAGGCCGATATCGAAGGACTGCGCCCATGACGGATTGTAAATCGGAACCCATTCGTTTTCCAAGCTGCAAGGGCCGCCTCGTGGAGACCTCTTTTTCCGGGGGCGCGATCACCTCCGACGGCGGCGCGGTGCTGTTGCGACAGGCCGACCGGATGCTTGGATTGACCGACCGGGCCGCGAAAGCGCTGACCGATACGCGCCGCAAGGCCAGTTGCCGGCACTCGCTTTTGACGATGGTGCGGCAGCGGGTGTACGCGCTGGCGCTGGGATACGAAGACCCGGACGACCATGACGAGTTGCGGTCGGACCCGGCGCTGCAAACGGCGGTGGACGCCGACAGGCCGC
>JAJEGU010000045.1 GCA_022819645.1 Pseudomonadales bacterium | reverse complement strand
AACTGGTACCGCGTGCTGATCGCCTATCGACAGGACCGCACCGACCAGACCCTGCCCGCCTGGGTGGGAGCGACCGCCGAGCCCACCGCGGCCTTCACCGCCGAGGACGCCGAGGACGAGGAGTCGAAGTGGTCCGGCTGGACGCCCGTGCGCGTTGTGTTGCAGTGTCTGGAAAAAACCTACGGTGGCGTTTCCACGGACTCCGTCATCGGCGGCGTCCCGCCCATGGGTCAATCCGGGGAAGTAGGGAACAAAAATCCCGGCGAGGCAAGGGAACGCAACCGCTGGAATCCGCAAACCGACCCGGCGGGATTCGGGCCGGACGCCATGACGGATTTCCCCGCCGGAAGCTGTGTATCCCCGCGACTGCGATCCGAGGCGGCGGCGAGAGCCAGCGAAACCTGGCGCGGCCCGGCCCACGTGGAGCGCTGGCTGCGGGTGGGACAGACCTTCTCCGGCGGCGCCAACGACGCCACGGTGGTCACCCCCGCCGAGGCGAGTTTCCACGCCGCCGCCGGCCAACCCGGCTGGCTGCCCGTGGCCGATGCGCTCCGGTGCCTGGAACGGCAGTCCCTGCGGGAGGCGATGTCGAGATAATCCGGCCGCGCCGCCCGGACAGACGCATTCCGTCCGGGCGGCGCGGGCCATTCCCCGGGAGCCTGTTCTGCGCCTCGCCGAGCGCCTGCGGGCCGATCTGTCGTGCGGGGCGGAAACTATGCGCTCCATTCGCAGACCGTATCCGTACGCATATTGCAAATTGAAGCCTTCCAATGTGATAGGCGAGAGGTTACACTTGTCCCGTGATACTGAGCTTTCGCCACAAGGGACTCAAGCTGCTTTTCGAAAAGGGCGACCGGCGAAAAGTGCAATCGGAGTATGCGGACAAAATCGGGCGGATACTGGCGCGCCTCGAAGAGTCGACGACTGTTGACCACATGAACATCCCCGGTTTCCGATTGCACCCCCTGAAGGGAGATCTCGCGGGCCGCTGGGCAGTCTCGGTGTCCGGCAATTGGCGGGTGGTCTTCCGATTCGAGGAAGGCCACGCCAGCGAAGTGGACCTTCTGGACTACCATTAGGAGTAACAGGAAATGGCCATGAAGAACCCGCCCCATCCGGGCCTTTCCGTGAGGCACGATTGTCTGGAGCCTTTGGGGCTGAACGTCACGGAAGCGGCCAGGCAACTCGGCATCAGCCGAAAACAGCTTTCCGACATCGTGAACTGTCATGCGGGCATTTCTCCGGAAATGGCGATCCGGCTCGACAAGGCGTTCGGCGGCGGCGCCGAAACCTGGCTGCGGATCCAGGCGGCGTATGACCTGGCGCAGGCAATGAAGCGTGCGGATCAATTCAAGGTGGAAAGATTGCAGCCGGCCGCGTGAAGCGAAAGGCGGACCGGGCTTGGCGTTGGCCGGTAAACGTCTTTCCGCCCGATCAACACAAAGCAGCCCGGTTCCATTGAAACAGCTCATAGGCTGTCAAAAGCGTTCGGCCACCTCCGGGGTTCCAACAAATTCCCTGACCAGGAAGGGATTAGGCGCCGGACTGTTCCGGCGCCGCGGGTCGCCAATCGAAATCCCGAGTCGCATCTGTTACGCTTTGCCACAGAATTCGGGAGCGGATCGCGTAGAATTGGCTTGTTGCGGTTTGCGCCGATGATCCGGGACAGACGTCATGTGGAAATTTGCGGCCCGACTGGCCGCCGTGTTGCTGCCATGCCTTGCCGGGGTCGGGCTCAAGGCCCAGGTGTACAGCACCGGGCAGATCGAAGTCGAACTCGTCGCCGAGACCAGCACCGCGGTTCCCGGGGAAACCTTGTGGCTGGCCATCCGGCTCGATCCCATCGAGAACTGGCATACCTACTGGAAGTTCGGCGGCGACAGCGGCGAGGCGACCAGCGCCGGGGACTGGCGGTTGCCGGCGGGTGTTTCACAGGACGCCGTGGGCGAGATCGTCTGGCCGATTCCCGAATGGACGCCCTTCCCCGATTCTGACCTGGTGACCTTCACCTATGGCCACGAAGTCTTCCTGCCATTGCCGGTGGCCATTCCGGCTGATTTCAGCGGCGATGTCTTTGCCGCCGAAACCACCATCGACTGGCAGGTCTGCGAAGTCATCTGCATTCCCGGCAGCGCCCGCTTTGGCGTTTCCCTGCCGGTGGCGGACGCCCCGGTAATCGATGAACGCTGGCGCGAAGGATTCGCCGCGGCCCGGGCCAGTACGCCGGCGCCATTGGGCGAACACGATCTCGTGGCCCGCTTCAATCGCCATGACGGCAAGGTCAATGTCATGGTGCAGGCTGGCGATGCGCGCTTTGCCGAAGTCGACGAGGCCTGGTTTTTCCCCACCCGCGCCCGGGTCATGAAGTACGCGCCGTATCGCGACGTGATGCTGGAAGATACGCGCATCCAGATTTCCACCGAACAACACGCCCGCCATCCCATGGACATGACCGAACTCGACGGCCTGCTCGCCTGGGTCGACGAGGAGGGCGAACTGCACGGCTATGACCTGCGACCGACCCTTGCCAGCGTGGCCTGGGACCATAGCATCGAAGTCGAACTCATCGCGGAAAACGACAGTATCGTCCCCGGCGAAACCACCTGGCTCGGCCTGCGGCTGGATCCGGCGGAACACTGGCATACCTATTGGAGGATGGGTGGCGACAGCGGCGAGCCCACCAGCCTCGGCGAATGGTCGGCGCCGCCGGGAACCGAAATCGGCCCATTGCGGTTTCCCGCGCCGAGCTGGCTGCCTTTCTATGATACCGATCTGGTCAATTTCGGCTACGAGGAAGAGGTGCTGCATCCCGTCGCCGTCACGATTCCCGCGGATTACGCGGGCGATAGCGTGGAGATTTCCACACTGGCCTACTGGAATGTATGCGATCTGATCTGCATACCCGGCGAGCAGCGGCTCGCCATCAGCCTGCCGGTGGGTGAAGCTCCGGCGCCCAATGCAGCCCATGCGGAGCAGTTCGCCAGCGCCAGGGAAAACCTGCCGCTTGCCGACCATGACCTGGGCGTGCCCCTGCTTGCCGTGGCCGGAGAACGGGTCAGCCTCGGTTTCGAGTCGCCCACGGTGGATTTCGCCGCCTACAGCGACGCCTGGTTTTTTCCCGAACAACGCCGGGTAATCAAGCCCGGGCCCTTGCGCGACGTGTCGGTGCAGGGCAATCTGCTGCAGATCACCCACCAGCAACCCCGGCGGATGCTTGACGACCTCGGTGCGGTTTACGGCACCCTGGTGCTCGAAGACGCCAATGGCGGGCGCACCGCGTTTGAGTTCGCCGATTCCGCCCGAATGGCAAGCTCGACTGGCCTGCCCGTCATGGCGGCCAATGTCTCCGGCGGCGGCGGCGTCAGTCTGGCAAGCCTGCCGCTGTACATGCTGTTCGCCCTGCTTGGCGGCATGATTCTCAACCTGATGCCCTGCGTGTTTCCGGTGCTGTCGCTCAAGGCCCTGGGTTTTGTCGCCGCGTCCGGCGACACCGCCCGGCGGCAGCGCAACGAGGGGCTGGCCTATACCGGCGGGATTCTCGTTTCCTTCGTGCTGCTGGCTTCGCTGCTCATTGCCCTGCGGGCGGCGGGTGAGCAGGTGGGCTGGGCCTTCCAGTTCCAGCAGCCCTGGTTCCTGGCCTTTATCGTATATCTCTTCTTCACCCTGGGCCTCAGCCTTTCCGGCGTATTCGAGATCGGGACCGGGCTGATGGGGGTCGGCAACCAGCTCACTGCCGGTAAGGGCTACCGGGGCTCCTTCTTCACCGGCGTGCTTGCCACCATCGTGGCGACGCCCTGCACCGCGCCATTCATGGGGCCGGCCCTCGGTTTCGCCCTGACCCAGCCCTGGATCGTGGCGATGCTGGTGTTCCTGTCCCTGGGCCTTGGCATGGCGCTGCCGATTCTGGTGCTTTGCTGGATTCCCGCCCTGACCCGATTCCTGCCGCGCCCGGGCGCCTGGATGAATACCTTCAAGCAGTTCATGGCCTTCCCATTGTACGCCTCGGCGGCTTTCTTCCTGTGGGTGCTCGGCAATCAGGTGGGCGTCATGGGTATGTCGCTGGTGCTCGGGGTTTGCATCCTGCTGGCGCTTTCCGCCTGGTTGTATCAGCGGCGTCTTGTGGTGGGGCCCGTCATGCGCGGCGCCAATTACGCGGTGGGCGTCGCCACCCTGTTACTGGCCGGTTACCTGATGCAGACGCCTTTTCTCCAGACCCTGTCCCGGGCCGACACCGAACTCGCCGAACAGGCCAGCGCAGAATTCGAGCCGTTCAGCAGCGCCCGGCTGGCGGAATTGCGCTCTACCGGCATGCCGGTATTCGTCAACATGACCGCGGATTGGTGCATTACCTGCCTGGTGAATGAGCAAAGCACCCTGGGCACCGAGCGCGTGCAGCGGTCCATGGAAAGCAACAATATCGTTTACATGAAGGGTGACTGGACCAACGAAGACCCGGAAATCACCGCCGTGCTCGAAGAATTCCGGCGGCCTTCGGTACCGCTGTACGTACTCTATCCGGGCGATCTGGCGGGCGAGCCGGTGATTCTGCCGCAAATCCTCACGCCGTCGATTCTCGACGATGCCTTCAGCGCGATCTGAGCCGAACCGGGCGGGGAAGCAGTAGCAATGACACGGACCGTGCGCTGCCTGTTGCTGCCGTTCTTGCTGGTCGCCGCCCAGGTCTCGGCCCAGCAACTCGATTTCAGCGCCGCCGACCGCGCGGCGCAGGGTTTGCCGCGGCTGCACAGCCTCCTGGTCCAGCATCGCGGTGAACTGGTTTTCGAGAAGTACTACAACGGCGCGAAGGCGAACCGTCCGGCGAACATGAAGTCGGCGTCCAAAAGCGTCATCTCGGCCCTGGTGGGAATCGCCATCGCGCAGGGGCATATCGAGTCGGTGGACGCCACCCTGGACAAGTTCTTTCCCGAATATCTGGAAGGCGATGAATACGCGGCCAAGCGCGACATTACCGTGGAGAATCTGCTCACCATGCAGTCCGGGCTGGAAACCACCAGCAACCGCAACTATGGCCGCTGGGTGGCAAGCCGCGACTGGGTCCGGTTCGCCATCGACCAGCCCCTGGTGGCCGAACCGGGCACACGCATGCTCTACAGCACCGGCAGCACCCACCTGCTGTCGGCGATCCTGACCCGGGCCACGGGCATGGATGCCAAGCAATTCGCCCAGCGGCACCTTGCCCGGCCCATGGGATTTTCCCTGTCCTACTGGCCCAAAGATCCCCAGGGAATCTATTTTGGCGGCAACGACATGGAAATGACGCCCCGGCAAATGCTCGCCTTCGGCGCCATGTACCTCAACGGGGGGAAACACGGAGATACCCGGGTGGTGCCCGGGGAGTGGGTTGCCGCGTCCCATCAGCCACACACCCGCTCACCCCGCGGCCAGGGCCGCTATTACGGCTATGGCTGGTGGCTGCGCGATCTGGCGGGCATGCAAGTTCCCACCGCCTGGGGCTATGGCGGCCAGTTGATCTTCGTCGTGGATAAACTGGATCTCGTGGTCGTCGCCACCTCGGACAGCGTCCCCGGCCCCACCCGCCGCGGCCATCTCGGCCGCCTCTATAATCTCGTCGAAGACCACATTCTCACCCCCGCCCGCCTGTCAATGCGCCAGGAGCCTGCGCCATAGGAATTCACGGCTGCAAATCCATCAGGAAGGCTAGGAGCCTGCGCCACAGGAATTCACGGCTGCAAATCCGCTCTCATCCACGCCCCCGGCCGCTCGATTTCGTTGCATATTCACCAATATTCGCCTCAATCGACCGGCAATGGCGCGCTCACATTGGTCATCCCGCGCGCAGTCGCGGGATCTCATCGCGTGACCACTGCAAGAGATTCCGCGACTCCGCTTCGCTTCGCGCGGAATGACAGGAAGGCTGGGGAGCTGTCATCCCTCGTCAACGTGGATCAGTACGGCGGCGATATTGTCCCGGCCGCCGTTGCGGTTGGCGTATTCGACGAGTTTGTGGATGCCGGCTTCGATGTCGGCGCCGTGATCGTTGAGAATGTCCTTGAGTTGCCAGTCGGCGACCATGTTGTAGAGTCCGTCGGAACAAAGCAGCAGCACGTCGCCGGATTCGAGATCGTGTTCGAGGAATTCGACTTCCACCTCTTCGAGGACGCCAAGGGCCCGGGTGAGGATGTGGTCGATATTGGAAAGGGAAACGCTGCCGCTTGAGGCTGTGCCCTTGGCCAACAATTCATTGGCGAGGGTATGGTCATGTGACAACTGTTCGAGTTGCTTTTTCCGCATCAGGTACAGGCGGGAATCCCCCACGCAGCCGGCGAGCAGGCGGTGGCCATCGATTCGCGCCGCGATCAGCGTGGTGCTCATGCCGTTCATGCTCTTGCTGGACCTGGCGGCAAGGAAAATCCTGCGATTGGCTGCGCTGATCGCCTCTTCGAGTTGCTCCCGCAGGCCACCCCGGATCTGGGCCGGGGGCCGATCCGGTCGAAACTCGGTGAGCAGTGACGTGACCGCCATGCAGGAAGCGATTTCCCCCGATGCGCGGCCGCCGAGACCGTCCGCAACCAGGGCGAGGGCGGCGTCTTCGTCGAATCCGACAAAATCCTCGTTGTACTCGCGCAAAACGCCGGAATCGGTCTTGCCGGCAATGCGAATGCTGAAAGCTGATTCACTCATGATGATTTGCGGTTTCCTTCGATTCGGTTTGCCGCGGCGAATCGGGAAGGCTTGCTGCTCCTCTTCGCCGGTGGCTGCGGGAAAGTCTAGCGCAAGCCGCCCGCTTTGTGAAAACTGAACCCGGACGGGCGCGATTCACCGCTTTGGGCGGGGCGAAATATGATAATCTTCGCGGGTTTCGGAAAGGGGTCCCGGCCCACGCGGGCTCCCGGGGAAAAGATTGCCGATGAAAGTGCTGAACTACTTGGCCATTGTGCTGCTGGTGGTCGTGGTCTTTTACCTGCTGATCGTCGGCGAGTCGCTGCTGCTGCCCCTGGTGATCGCCGTCGCGCTGTGGTATCTCATCAATACCCTGGCGGCGGCCCTGGGCAGGCTTTCCGTCGGCAAATTCTCAATTCCCGGGCCCATCTGCCTGTTGCTGTCGATATTCATCTTTCTTGGCCTCATCTGGGGCCTGGTCAATTTTCTCAGCGCCTCTTTCGGCGGAGTCATGGAAATGGCGCCGGTCTATCAGGACAACCTGATCCGCCGGCTGGAATCACTGTCCCTGCCTTTTGTGGATGTGGGCGCGATCCAGGGCGAGAATTTCGGTCAAACGCTGATCGACTGGATCGACCTGCCGAGCTACGCCACATCCCTGGCGGGTTCGGCGGCGGGAATCCTGGCAAGCAGCAGCCTGATCCTGATCTACCTGGGATTCCTTTTTTTCGAGCAAAGGCAGTTCAACAACAAGATCAGCGCCCTGGTATCCAATAAAGCCAGGGAAAAGGAAGTGCGCGGCATCTTCGAGCGCATCCGGGACGACATCCAGAAATACATCAGCATCAAGATGTTCACAAGCTCCCTCACCGGCCTGCTCAGTTGCGGGCTGCTTTTGCTGATGGGAGTCGATTTCGCCGGCGTCTGGGGATTGCTGATTTTCCTGCTCAATTTCATTCCCACCGTGGGCTCGATCATTGCCACCATGTTTCCCGCCATGATCGCCCTGGCCCAGTCAGACGGCTACTACCTTTTCTTCATGGTGCTGGGTGGCATCGGCGCATTTCAGGTGGTGATCGGCAATGTGATCGAGCCGCGCCTGATGGGCAGCTCATTCAATCTCAGCCCCATCGTCATTCTCCTCAATCTGGCCTTGTGGGGCACCATCTGGGGAATTCCCGGCGCCTTCCTTTGCGTGCCCTTCCTGATCATCTTCACCATTATCATGAGTCATTTTCCAAAAACCCGGCCCATTGCCATCATCCTCTCCAGCGATGGCGACCTGCGAGTTCCGCTGGAGGCCTTTTCCTTTGCCGGCACCGGCGGCAAGGCGCCATTGCTCGGCTCCGGCGGGTCCGGCGCTGCCGCGGAGGGCAAGCCCGACGGGGATGCGGGCGGCAAATGAACAGCGCTGAAATCCGCCAGCGGTTTCTGGACTTTTTTGCCCGGCGCGGCCACCGGATCGTGCCGAGCAGCCCGCTCGTGCCCGGCAATGATCCCAGCCTGCTGTTCACCAATTCCGGCATGGTCCAGTTCAAGGACGTCTTTCTCGGCCGGGAGTCGCGGCCCTACCAGCGCGCGGTGACTTCCCAGCGCTGCCTGCGGGCGGGCGGCAAGCACAACGATCTGGAAAATGTGGGCTATACCGCGCGTCACCACACCTTCTTCGAAATGCTCGGCAATTTTTCCTTCGGCGACTATTTCAAGCGCGAGGCTATCGGCTTCGCCTGGGAATTCCTCACCGGGGAACTCGGCCTGCCGGAGGAGAAACTCTGGGTCACGGTGTTCCGCGACGACGACGAAGCCGCCGACATCTGGCTCAGGGAAATCCGGGTTGCCCCGGAACGCTTTTCGCGCATGGGCGAGAAGGACAACTTCTGGGCCATGGGGGATACCGGCCCCTGCGGCCCCTGCTCCGAAGTCTTTTATGACCACGGCCCGGAAGTCCCCGGCGGGCCGCCCGGCTCCGCCGATGAAGACGGCGACCGCTACATCGAAATCTGGAATCTGGTTTTCATGCAGTTCGAGCGCGGCGAAGACGGCGCCCTGACGCCCTTGCCGCGACCCTCGGTGGATACCGGCGCCGGCCTCGAAAGGCTCGCAGCGGTGCTGCAGCAGGCGCACAGCAATTACCAGATCGACCTGTTCCGCTCCTTGCTGCGGGATATCCGGCGAATCACCGGCACCGGCGAGCGGGAAGACCCTTCCCTGCGGGTGATCGCCGACCATATCCGCTCCTGCGCCTTTCTCGTTGCCGATGGCGTGCTGCCTTCCAATGAAGGCCGCGGCTATGTGCTGCGCCGGATCATTCGCCGGGCCATCCGCCATGGCCATCGGCTCGGCGTCAAGGAACTGTTCTTCCACAAGCTCGTGGAGCCGCTGGCGACGGTGATGGGAGAGGCCTATCCGGAACTGATCGAGCAGCGGGAACGAATCGCCGGCGCCCTGGAGGAAGAGGAGCGGCAATTCGCCCGCACCCTGGACAATGGCATGGCGATTCTGGAAAAGACCATCTCAGATCTCGGGGACAAGACGATTCCCGGCGATACCGTGTTCCGCCTCTACGATACCTATGGCTTCCCGGCGGACCTCACCGCGGATATCGCCCGGGAACACGGGCTGACCATCGACACGGTCGGTTTTCAGGCGGCCATGGAAGCCCAGCGCGAACAGGCCCGGGCCGCAAGCAATTTCAGCGCCCGGGAACTGGTGGACATCGACCCCGATCAGGCCACCGACTTTTTCGGCTACGACGAATTGAGCGGCGCCGCCACCGTGGTGGGCATGTTCGACGTGGACAGCCGGCAGGCAATCGATGAATTGCGCGATGACCGGGAAGTGCGCCTGCTGCTCGACAGCTCCCCCTTCTATGGCGAATCCGGCGGGCAGGTGGGCGACAGCGGATGGCTGGAAAACGAACAGATGCGTTTTGTGGTCACCGATACCCGGAAACAGGGCGAGGCCCTGGTGCATGTCGGCCGCCTCAGCGAGGGCGCGCTGCGCGCCGGAGACCGGCTCATGGCCCGGGTCGCCGCCGAAGAACGCGGCGCCATCACCCTCAATCATTCGGCCACCCACCTGATGAACGCCGCCCTGCGCAATGTGCTCGGTTCCCACGTCACCCAGCAGGGTTCCCTGGTGGACAAGGACCGGCTGCGCTTTGACTTTTCCCATCCCCAGCCCGTGGCCCCGGAGCAGATTCGGGAGATTGAACGGCAGGTCAACCGGGAAATCCTGCGCAACTCGAAGGTTAGCAAGGAAGTCATGGCCATCGAGGAAGCCAGAAAGCGCGGGGCGCTCGCCATGTTCGGCGAAAAATACGGCGAACGGGTGCGCGTGGTAAGCATGGGAGGCGAGTATTCCGTGGAATTCTGCGGCGGCTGCCATGTGGACCGTACCGGAGACATCGGCTTGTTCCGGATCATCGCCGAGTCGGGAATTTCCGCCGGGGTGCGCCGGATCGAGGCGGTCACGGGCCAGGAGGCGCTGCGCCGGGTACACCGCGAGGAAGAGGCCCTGCGCGAACTCTGCCACGTGGTGAAGTCGAGTCCCGAGGAAGTCGTCGAGCGGGTAAGCCAGTTGTCGAAATCCAACCGCGCCCTGGAAAAGCAGATCGAACAGCTCAAGGCAAGGCTTGCCACCGGCGCCGGGGGCGATCTCGCCGACCGGGCCCAGGAGGTGGCGGGAGCCAAGCTGCTGGCCGCCGAAGTCGACGGCCTCGACCCCAAGGCCTTGCGGGAAGCGGTGGACAAGCTCAAGAATCGTCTCGGCAAGTGCATCGTGGTGCTCGCCAGCGACGACGGGGACAAGGTGAGCCTGGTGGTCGGCGTCAGCAAGAATCTGACCGATTCGGTGAAGGCGGGAGAGCTGGCCAACATGGTCGCCGGCCAGCTTGGCGGCAAGGGCGGCGGACGCCCGGACATGGCCATGGCGGGCGGCCGCGACGCCAAAGCCCTGCCCGGCGCGCTGGCCAGCGTTGCCCCCTGGGTGGCGGAGCGGCTGGCGGAAGCGGGCTGATGTCGCTCATCGTGCAGAAATACGGCGGCACCTCGGTGGCCTCGGTGGGCCATATCGAGGCCGTGGCGGACAAGGTGGCCCGCTTTCGCGACCAGGGCCACGATGTGGTGGTGGTGCTGTCCGCCATGGCCGGCGAAACCAACCGCCTCGCGGCGCTTGCCCGGGAAGTCGTGGAGCAGCCCACGCCCCGGGAAATGGACGTGCTGCTTGCCACCGGGGAGCAAGTCACCATCGCCCTGCTGTGCATGGCCCTGGAACGTCGCGGCCACGGCGCGCGCTCATTCACCGGCGGCCAGGTGCGGATCCTCACCGATGAAAGCCACACCCGGGCGCGCATCCGGGAAGTGGACAGCACCCGGATGCTCGCCCAGCTCGAGCAGGGCAATGTGGTGGTTGTGGCGGGCTTCCAGGGCGTGACCGAGCACGGTTGCATCACCACCCTGGGCCGGGGTGGTTCCGACACCACCGCGGTGGCCCTCGCGGCGGCGCTGGAGGCCGACGAATGCCAGATCTACACCGACGTCAAGGGCGTTTACACCACCGACCCGCGTATGGTGGACGGCGCGAGACTGCTGCGGCATATCACTTTTGAGGAAATGCTCGAACTCGCCAGCCTCGGCGCCAAGGTGTTGCAGATCCGGGCGGTGGAGTTTGCGGGCAAGTACCAGGTCCCGCTGCGGGTGCTGTCGACTTTTGAAGAGGGGCCGGGAACCCTCATTACCCTGGAGGAACAAGCCATGGAAACACCGGCCATCGCCGGCGTCGCCTTCGAGCGCGACGAAGCCAAGCTGACCGTCAAGGGCGTGCCGGACGTTCCCGGCATCGCCTACAAGGTCATTGGCCCGGTCAGCGAATGCGGCATCGAAGTCGATGTCATCGTGCAGAACGCGGCCGCCAACGGCAACAATGACATCAGTTTCACCGTCAAGCGCGGCGACGCGGAGCGCACGCTGGAAATCCTGCAACAGGCGGTTCCCTCGATGCCCGCCGATTCGGTGGAGCTCGACACCCACATCGCCAAGGTTTCCCTGGTGGGCGTCGGCATGCGCTCCCATGCCGGCATCGCCAGCCGGATGTTCAAGGCTCTGGCGGGGGAGAACATCAATATCCAGATCATCACCACGTCCGAGATCAAGATTTCGGTGGTGATCGAGGAAAAGTATCTAGAGCTTGCGGTGCGCGCCCTGCACAGCGCTTTCGGGCTGGAAAAAGCCGAAAACGGGTAAGCCGAAGATTATTCGCGAATTGTTTGCAAAGCGGGAATCCACAGGGCTACTATAGGCACGCAATCGGTACAGGCCAATATTCAGGGGATTGGCGAGGGGCTGCCAGCAGGGATGATCGAGGAGACGTGCAAGGATCGGTGCAGGACGGATGCGAGGACTAGTGCAATGCTGATATTGACACGCCGAATCGGCGAGACTCTGATGGTAGGAGACGATGTGACTGTTACCGTGCTGGGTGTTAAGGGAAACCAGGTGCGAATAGGGGTTAACGCGCCAAAGCACATCGCGGTTCACCGCGAGGAAATCTACCAGCGGATACAACGGGAAAAAAGCGGCCAGGCGGCAGCAAAGCCCCAGGCGCAAGAACAAGAGTGATTCAACAGCGCGGACTTCCGGGCCGCGCTCTCACCCACAGGTATTTTTTCGAATCTTTCGAAGGTCTGCTCCCGCCCGGGTGACAGGGTGCGGCGCATTTTCTATAATTGCCTGCCAATCGTTCCCGGGCGGCAGTTTGCCCCGCTCCGGGAAAATCCGGCGCGGCCCAGGCTGATCATTCAAAGCTTCAGGTTCGAGGCCGATAACCACGACGATTACCAGCGCCCTGGCAGTTCGGGCTTTCCCGTGCCGGACCAGGGCTTTTTATGACAAAAAGACCGCGGAAGCCATGAACCCACTGCCAGAACCTGACTCGACCCATACCGCCCCACTGCGAAACCATTTTGCCAAATCCCTTGCCGAACCGGCTCTGCCAGGGGGCGGGAGTTGGCCTGTCCCCGGAATGGCCGCGCGCTCTTTCCTGTTGCTGCTGGCCCTGTTCATTGCCGCAGGCGCCGCAGCCCAGGAAGATCGGTCTGGCGGGGAACCTGTGATCAGTATTGTGGGCGCCGGGGAAATCACCGAAGGCGGCGATGCGGTTTTCCGGATCAGCGCCAATCCGCCGCCGGCTTCCGGGAGCAGAATCCTGGCCAATGTCAGTTTCTCCCAGGACGGCGATTTCGCCGGTCCCGGCCAGACCGGGTCGCGGACGGTCAGTATCAATTCCAGTGGATCAAACTCGGTTGTGGTGGCCACCATCGACGACGACATCAAGGAAGGCCATGGCCTGATCTCTGGCAGAATCACCACCGGCAATGGCTATGCGGTATCGGAAGAGGCCGGGGTGGCGCGAATCGACGTATTGGACAACGATACGGCGCCGACCAGGCCCGTGGTCGGCATTGTCGCGGGAAGCCCCATCACCGAGGGCGGGGAAGCGAGTTTTTTCATCACCGTCACGCCGCCGCCCATCCGGGAAGAACTCCGGGTGAACCTGATCGTGTCCCAGCGGGGCGACTTCGCCGTGGAAGGGCAGCGGGGCGGCCATACCCTGCGAATCGGCGAAGAGGGCGAGGCGGTCCTGCGCATCCCCACCGTGGATGACGAAACGGACGAACCCGAAGGCCGGATCATCGCCAATATCAGCGTTGGCCGCGGCTACGATCAGGACGGAGACTACAATACTGCCCGGGTCCGGGTATTCGACAACGAC
Organism: Pseudomonadales bacterium; assembly: GCA_022819645.1. Taxonomy (GTDB): domain Bacteria; phylum Pseudomonadota; class Gammaproteobacteria; order Pseudomonadales; family Pseudohongiellaceae; genus UBA9145. Next base: position 50,167 of record JAJEGU010000045.1, on the reverse strand, counting down.
GACCCGCCTCCCGCCGAACCAGACATCTCCGGTACGGTCTACGCCGACCATGACGCCAATGGCGAACGCGGCCAGACCGAACCCGGGCATGCCGGCTGGACGATGGACCTGCTCGACGTCAATGGCGCGGTTCTCGCCAGCACCCTGAGCAACGACCAGGGAGTCTGGGAGTTTGTCAAGCCCGCCGCGGATGTCGCGGCAATCCAGGCGCGGCATCCCGAAACCGGCATGGCCTGGTCCCGGCGCGCCATCGAGTTACAGGACAACGCCATCGCCACCTTCGACTTGCCCATCGCCCTGGGCGGGGTGGTGTACGACAGCATCGCCAGAACGCCGATTCCCGGCGTGCGTCTGCGCCTGGTCGATTCCCGGGGCGCTGCATTGGCTGGCCAGTGCCTGTTGCCAGGGCAGCAGGACCAGATGGTTGGGGCCGATGGCGCCTACCGCTTCGATCTCCAGCCCGGCGCCCACATGGATTGCTCCGCGGGCCCCGGCGACTACCGCATCGAAATCGCCGAAAGCCCCGCGGGATGGCTTTCCGGCGATTCTCTGCTGCTGCCTCCCGAGCCGGCCGCACTCGATGTTGCCGCCTGCGCCGCCAGCCGTGGCGCCTGCGTGGTCCAGGCCCAACCCGGCGCGCCCATGGATGGCGGCGATGCAAGCTGGTACCGCCGCCTGACACTGGCGGAAGGGGCAACGACAGCATTTCACAATCATATTCCGCTGGACCCGGTGGCCAGCCCGGTATACGGCGGCCTGATCAGCGTCAGCAAGGATGCGGTGACCCGTTTCGCCTCGGTGGGCGAGCCGGTGGGTTATGAAATCCGCCTCACCAACACCAGCCAGGTCACCCTGCGGGGCATCGAACTGCGCGACAATCTGCCCGACGAATTCAATTTCATCGCCGACAGCGCCAGCCTGCAGGAAATCGTCGATTCGCCCCGGGGACAGTCCGTGGCCAACCCGCTCACCCTGGACAACGGCCCGGCCTATCCCATTGCGACCAGCGGCAATGACCCCGTGATCTTCGGCCCCTTCGACCTTGCCGCGGAAAGCAGCGTGGTCATCCGCTACCTCGCCCGACCGGGCACCCGGGCGCGGCAGGGCAGCTATACCAATACCGTCACGCCCCTGGCGGGTTCCCGCGTGGTCGGCAATGTGGCCGAAGCCAGCGTGAACATCGCCAGCGACCCGCTTTTCGAGCAGACCTCGGTGCTTGGCCAGGTGTTCATGGACCGCAATGGCAACGGCCAGCGCGACGCCGATGAACCGGGCGTTCCCGGCGTCCGCCTGGCGACCGTGGACGGCCTGCTGATCGAAACCGACCAGAACGGTCGCTACCACGTGGCGGCGGTGGAAGTCGAGAACGCCGAGCGAGGGAGCAATTTCATCCTCAAGCTCGACCCTGCAACCTTGCCCGACGGCGCCCGGGTCATCGGGGAGAACCCCAAGGTATTGCGCATAACCCAATCGCTGATGTCGCGCATGGATTTCGCCGTGCGGTTCGACGCCAGCCACACCCGGGAATTGTATGAGGAAGCCCCGGCAAGAGCCGTGGTGGAGCGCACCCTGACCCGCTACAACACCGACCGGCTGCTGCCGGTGCGCTTTGCATCCGGCGTGGCGGAAATTCCCCGGGAGTACGTCGATCAATTACAGGAACTGCTTGATGAATATGAGGACCGGGACAATCTCCGGGTCCGCTTCGTCGGCCATACCGACGATGTGCCGCTCAGCGTGCGAATCCAGCCCACCTTCGGCGACAACCAGGGGCTGTCCGAAGCCCGGGCCGCGGAAGTGGCGGAGTTTTTCAGCGAACAGCTTTCCCTTGACCCCGCCACCGTGGAAATCGAGGGTCGCGCCTTCCGCCAGCCGGTGGCCAGCAATCTCACCGAAGCCGGCAGGGCCCTGAACCGCAGGGTGGAAATCGAAGTGGTTTTCGATGAGGAAATCACCGAAACCTCGGCGGAATTCGAGCCGGAAGACCTGGACAACATCCCCGACGAGCCGGAGACCGAAATCAGCTACGACTCCATGACCGATGTGGTGGAGCCTGTGCGATTCGCTCCCGACGATGTGGCCTTGAGCGACGAGCAGCGCGAGGCGCTGGAAAACAGCCTCGCGCCATATACCGAACTCGATGTGGAGTCGGTGCTGCTCCGCGGCGTGTCCTATGTGGCTCCCGGCGGCGGCGATGCGGCCCGGGCGGCGGCTCTCGAACAGGCCCGCCAGCGCGCCGAAAACGTGGCCGGGGCAGTCGTTGAGGAACTCGGCGTTTCCGTTGACCGGATTACGGTAGAGGCAAGCACCACCACGGAACTGCTTGCCGCCGACACCACCGAATTCGGCCAGACCGTCAACCGCAGGGTCGAAATCGAAGTCGGCTATCGCAGTATTGCGGAAATGGTGAGCAGCAGGACGATTGTGCTGCAAGCTGCCCAGATGGCTGAAACGACTTTCGTGGAAGGCGCGGGCCGCGTGTGGATGACCGAAGACGCTTTCAGCCGCCGGCCCCAGCTTGCCGTACTCGCCCTGCAGCCGGTTCGCATCGACGATGACGGCCGCATGGCGGCGCCGGCGACTTTCGCCGCCCACGGCAATTATCAGGGCGTGGCCGACAATTACCGGCTTGATTTCTACCGCGCGACCGATGTGGACCTGTCGCGTCCGATCGCCAGCGTACCCGCCCGCGAACTTGCCTGGCCGGAGGCCTTCAGCCTGATGGACCCGCAACTTGAGTTCCAGGCAGGCGAGCAGCTGGCCTATGTGCTGCGGGTCTTCGACAGCAACGGAAATCAGGATCGCACCACGGCCCAACTCGTCAAGGTGGTGGCCGATGGCGCCGCCGCTCCCGCCATCGCCCCGGAAACCGTCATCGGCATGTCTATCCTCGATGACAGCCAGATCAACCTGTCCGGCAGCAAACTGCGCATTCATGGCGCTGAATTCGCGCCCGGAGAGAGACTGACGGTGGCTGGCGCCGATGTGCAGGCCGACGCCGAGGGCAAGTTCGTCAGCGAGCTGTTCCTGCCTTCGGGCAGCGCCGAGATTGCGGTCAGCGGAGGCGGGGAAGGCAGCCGCTGGCGGGAAGTGCTGCGCCCGGAAATCGACGAGGACTACCGTTTCATCGTGGGTCTGGCGAGCCTCACCCTGGGCCGGGACAGTTTTGGCGGCGACTTCGAGGCGCTCAGCGACGCCGACAAGTTCGATGAGTCGGTATGGCTCGATGGTCGCCTGGCTTTCTACGCCAAGGCCAAGATTCAGGGCAAGTACCTGCTTACCGCCCAGATGGACAGCACCGAGGACGATCTCGACAATCTGGGCGACAACCTGCGCCGCCGGGACGCCCGCCGCATGTTCCGCCAGCTTGACCCGGATCGCTACTATCCCGTTTATGGCGATGATTCCACCACGGTCAGCGATGTGGACACCCAGGGCGCACTCTATGTGCGGCTCGACTGGAACCGCAACCAGTTGCTCTGGGGTAATTTCAACACCGGCCTGACGGGAACCGAAAATCTGGCCTACAACCGCTCGCTGTACGGCGCCCGTGCCCGGCTGGAAAGCGATTCCCACACTTCCCTCGGCGACCCGCGCTACAGCGCCACGGCCTTTGCTTCGGAATCCGAATCCGCCGCCGCTCATGTGAGCTTCCGCGCCACCGGTGGCTCGGTGTATTACCTGCGGCACACCGATGTGGTGCAGGGCTCGGAAAAAGTCTGGATGGAAGTGCGCCAGCGCGACAGCCGCCAGGTCATCGAACGACGCGAGTATGTGGAAGGGCTCGACTACGAAATCGACGCCCTCCAGGGTCGCATCATCCTGAGCCGGCCGCTGCAGCCGGTGAGCAATGCCTACAACAGCGCGATTATCCGCCGCGGCCTCGACGGCGATCAGGTCTTCCTGCTCGTGGATTACGAGTACATTCCGGTGGGATTTTCCGGCGACAATCTCATCGCCGGTGCCCGGGGCAAGGTCTGGATCAGCGAGAATTTCGGCATCGGCGCCGCCAGCGTCAGCGACGACAGCACCGGCCAGGATTATCGGTTGCAGGGCGTGGACGTAAGCCTGAAGGCCAGCGAAGGCACCTACTTCAATGTGGAGCTCGCCAGCAGCAAGGCGGCCCGGAGCGCCGCGGGCTTCGAATCGCTCGACGGCGGCCTGCGCTTCGCGGGCATGGACTACGGCATGCCGGGAGAATGGTCGGAAGGCGACGCGGTCTCGGTGGAAGGGCGGCTCGACATCGCCGAGGTCAGCGACATGTTCTCGGGCAATGTCAGGGCCTGGTGGAAGGACCGCGACGCGGGCTTTTCCTCAGGCAATATCTCCCGCAACCAGATTACCCGGGAGTCCGGCGCCGACGCCATTATCCGCGATGATACTGGCCTGCTCGTCCAGGCCAGTGTTTCCGAGCTGGAAAGCGCCAACAGCGACAGCACCAGCGTGGCCAGGGTGCAGGGGGACATTACCCGGGGCCGGGTCAGCTTTGGCGGCGAACTGCGTTATGAAGACCTGGCCCGGGGTATGGGTCCGGTGCATTACTACGGTCAGCCCATGGAAAGCGTGGAAGGCGACGCCCTGCTCGTGGGCGCCAGGGTCGGCTATGCCCTGAACGACGATCAAACACTTTACGGCAAGCTGCAAACCGGCCTCGACGAAGGCGGCGACTATGTGGAGAACGACCGTATTGCCGCCGGCCTCGAAACCCGAATCAGCGATGCTCTCTCGGTGCTCGTTGAAGCCAGCGACGGCGACCTCGGCAGCGCGCTTTCCGGCGGCGTCAGCTATGCGCCGGCGCGGAACTTCTCTTTTGATGTGCTCAGCGGCGTCGGCGCCGGCGCGACCAGCGAGTTCGGCGGCAATTACCGGTTGGAGAGCGGCCACGAACTCTATGCCAGCTACATCTCCGACCCGGATCGCACTTTTGGCGATGGCGACATGCTCACCGTGGGCCAGCGCCGGGATTTCGGCAACCGCTTCGGCGTGTACACCGAGTCGCATTTTGGCGAAAACGACCGCTATGCCAATGCCAACCATTCCTTCGGCATCGACTACGCCACCGAAAGTGACTGGATTCTCAGCGGTGTGGTCACCACCGCCAATGCCGACCTGTTCACCAGCCCCCTGGAGCGTGAGGCGATTTCACTCGGCGCCTCGGTGGACCGGAAAGATTACCAGTTCAGCGCCAGAACCGAGTACCGCAATGACGAAGCCCCGGAATTCGCCATGGACCAGTACCTGCTGGCCTCAAGCTATTCCCGCGTCTTGAGCGAGAACAGCCGGGTGCTCGGTCGGTTGAATCTGTTGCGAACCGACGACGCCGGCTTCACCGGCGGAGAACCCGCCACTTTCACCGAGTTCGATATCGGCCACGCCTATCGCCCCGCCGCGCTGGAACGCTGGACCACCCTGACCCGCTACAGCTACCTGTACGATGCCGCGGGCGCATATCAGGCGGGAGGCGGGCTCGACCAGCGCGTACATATTCTTTCCGCCGAAGCCTTGTACCAGTTCAATCCGCGCTGGGAAGTCGGCGGCAAGATCGCCTGGAAGAGCGGTGAAGCCCGGGCCGCGCTTGGCCTCGGTGAATGGCACGACTATGAGGTCAGCCTCGCTGTTGCGAGGGCGCGCTACAATCTCGCCAGCGAATGGGACCTGCTCGCCGAGTACCGGGTGCTTGAGGACCGCAGCGCAAGCAATACCCGCAACGGCGTCCTGTTGGGCGCCTACCGCAGCCTGAACGAAAACTTCCAGCTTGGCGGGGGCTACAACTTCACCGATTTCAGCGATGACCTGCGCGACGCCGAATACGACAAGCGCGGCTTTTTCATCGACATCGTGGGCAGTTTGTAATCCAGGAGCCTGCCCATACATATGGCTAACTCATGGACAGCGCATTAGAATCAGGATTCGAACTCATGGAAACCGGATAGTGATACGCGCCAGCCGCCTTTTTGCCGTTGTTCTGGTTCTATTGCATGCCGGCATTGCTACGCTGGCCCAGGCCCAGGATTCGTCCGATGTGGAAACTGTTCGTTACGAATGGGATTTGACTGAAATCTATCCCACTGTGGAGGCTTGGGAGGAAGCCCTCGGTTCCGTTAGCGACCGGATTGAGACTTTGTCACGATACCGCGGCACTCTGGACAATGGCGCCTCGAATCTGGCCGATGCGCTGGAGGCGCAATCCGAAACCGCCAAGGAAGCGTATCGCGTCTACGTCTACACCAGCCTGATGCGTGACGTCGACCAGCGCGAACCCGCGGCGCAGGCGCGTTTCGGCCGCGCCCGGCAGATGCTGACCAACATGGCCCAGGCGACCTCCTGGGTGCGCCCGGAGATTCTCGACCTGGGCAGCGACACCATCCGCAGTTTCCGCCAACAGGAGCCCAGGCTGGAAAAATTTGGCTTCATGCTCGACGACATCCTGCGCCAGGAACCGCACACCTTCGACCAGCGCACCGAGGCGATCCTCGCCCAGGCCGGCATGGTGCTCTCGGCCCCGCAGCAGATCTACGAGAACTACGCCAACGCCGACATCCCCTGGCCCACGGTGACGCTAAGCGACGGCGCCGAAGCGACCCTGAGCCAGGCCGGCTATTCCTTCTGGCGCGCCGCGCCCAACCGCGACGACCGCAAACTTGTGTTCGATACCTTCTGGGGCGCGTGGAACCAGTACGCCGACGGCATGGGCGCAACCCTCGCCGCCGAAGCCCAGGCCAACGTCTTCAGCGCCCGGGCGCGCAATCATCCCGGCGTGCTCGAAGCCAACCTGTTCGCCGACGGCCTGCCGCCCGAAATCTACACGCAACTCGTCACCCAGGTGAACGACGCCTTGCCGCTGTTCCACCGCTATCTCGAATTGCGCGGCCGCCTGCTCGGCATCGAAGACCTGCGCTATTACGATATCTACCCGCCCCTGGTGCAGGCGGAAACCGGCGTCTTCGACCTCGAACGCTCCGAGGAAATCACCTTCGCCGCGCTCGAACCCTTCGGCGAGGAATACCTGGAACTGCTCGCCTACGGCCTATCCCGGCAATGGATGCACAGCCACCCGCAGCCGGGCAAGCGCTCGGGCGCTTACATGAACGGCTCGATCTACGACGTGCACCCCTACGTGCTGCTGAACCACAACGACGATTACGAGTCGATGTCGACCTTCGCCCACGAATGGGGTCACGCCGTCCACAGCCTGCTCGCCAACGCCAACAACCCGTTCGAAACCGCCGGCTACTCGACCTTCACCGCCGAACTTGCCTCGACCATCAACGAAATCCTGTTGCAGGAATACATGATCGCCAACGCGAACACCGACGCCGAGCGCCTGTTCTACCTCGGCGGCGCCCTCGAACAGATCCGCGGCACCCTGTTCCGCCAGACGATGTTCGCCGAATTCGAACTCGCCATCCACCGCGCCGCCGAACGCGGCGAACCCCTGACCGGCCCGCGCCTGACCGAAATCTACGGCGACCTGCTCAAGCGCTACCACGGCCACGACCTCGGCGTCCTCACCATCGACGACGCCTACACCGTCGAATGGGCCTTCATCCCGCACTTCTACTACGACTTCTACGTCTTCCAGTACGCCACCTCGATCAGCGGCGCCGCCTGGTTCGCCGAGCAGTTCCTCGCGGGGGACGAAGCGGTGCGGGATGCGTTCATTCGCGTACTAAGCGCCGGCGGCTCGGATTATCCGCACAACATCCTGCTCAACGAAGCGGGACTGGATATGACCCAGGCGGAAGCTTACGAGCCGGTGCTACGGAGGATGGAGGACTTGATGGATCGGATTGAGGGGTTGTTGTGATTGGACGATATTCTGCAATCACCAAAACACGATCATCCCTGATAATGTATTGGCATATGCAATTGGACCGCTAATGTAATAAAGTTGACTGGACCAGTAGCGCAATTTTTCTCATAAAAGAAGACGTATCAAAAGTTGCAGGGGTTGCGGGCCGGAAAATGAAATGAAAACAGAACGTTATAGTGAAAAAGATCTAAAGAAATTGATAAAGAAATTCAAAAGCGACTTGAATCTTTATGATCCTTTGGATATTGTGCGTAGACATATTGTTTTCGGAGAATGTGCTGTAATTACATCGGAAGAATACTTCGATCTACGAAGCTATGTTGCGGAAAAATTCCAAGAGCACCCAAATAATGTGCTTGTTGTTGGGTCAGGCAAGTTGGGATTTAGTGTTGCTCCAACAAAACGATATCAATTGTTTGGCGACAGATCAGACATTGATGTTGTAATTGTATCAGAAAGACTCTTTAATTATGTATGGAGTGATTTGTTAAGGTATGAGATAGGTGGTGGTGACTGGGAAAAAAGAGAGAAATTTAAACGCTATCTTTTTCAAGGGTGGATTAGGCCGGATAAATTGCCTCCAGATCAGAATTTTGAATTCGCAAAATCGTGGTGGGAATTCTTTAACGAACTTTCGGCTTCGGAAAAGATAGCCAATTTTAAGATCTCAGGGGCTATCTATCAAGGTTGGCATTTTCTTGAATCGTACCAGTCGATAGCCATTCACGCATGTAAACAAGAAGTAGAGGCATAGTAGAGGGGCAAAAATGGATACTAGCGGTACGAATAGAAGAGTTAGAAAGTTAATGACTGCATTGCGAAATGGAGAGCTTGTTCCAAGGCCTGAATTTCAGCGAAGATTAGTATGGACTAATCGCCATAAAGAAAAGTTTTTGGAAACTGTTCTAATGGAATACCCATTTCCGGAGATATACATTGCTTCAAGTAATGTTGATCCGGATACGGGAGAGGGAATTGAGATGCTAGTTGATGGTCAGCAGCGGATTACAACTTTGTTTCAATACTTTTCTGGCTCCAAAGATCTTCAGCTAAAGAAGCTTCCATCCTACGCTGAATTGGCGAAAGAAGAAAAAGTAAAGTTTTTGGACTATGAAGTAGTGGTTCGCGATTTAGGAACGAAATCAATTGGAGAAATTAGAGAAGTATTTGAAAGGATAAATTCAACCCAATACGCATTAAATGCAATGGAAATTCGAAACGCGAGATACGACGGCGAACTAAAAAAATGTGTTGAAGAGTTGTCCCAAAACAGCTTCTTTATAGAAAATAGTGTTTTTCGAATAACAGATATAAGGCGGATGCGAGACGTGAGTTTTTCGTTATCCCTAATAATTTCAATTTTAGGCGGATACTCTAACAGAGAAGATCGATTTGATGAGTTCTTGTCGAAATATAATGATGAGTTTCCTCAGAGCGAAGAAATATTGGCCAACTTGGATGCTGTGTTTGATATTATAAACAAATGTAAATTCGATCCGAAGCATCGTGTCTGGGGAAAAACTGATTTGTTCACCCTTATTGTAGAGCTCTATAAAGCAAAATTCAGAGATAGCATCAAAATAAAAATTGCGAAATTGGAAGATTCTTTGAAGGGATTTTATAAAATTGTTGGAGATAGTGAGGATGAAGAAGATGTTAATAAAAAGTCGTATATTTACTATAAGGCGACAGTGCAGGCGTCGAATGATCGATTAAATCGAGTTCGGCGCGGGGAAATCCTTTCGGAAATAATTGCTAATTGTTAATACGAACAATTGAGGCTCGATACAGTGTGTACAGATAATGTATTCAAGAGACGGCTGTTGTGCTGGGAAGTACGATCTTATGGCCAGCTAAACTTGGCATCCCTCACAGCTTTCGGCCATAATCGAATAATGCAATCTCCAGTGACGGACCAAGAATGAACCCTTCGCTGTCCTATGCTGTTTTGAAAAACAAACAGAGGGAAGTCAGGGATAGCTTCCCTGAAAATTTGCGCCTCCGCACGCAACGTGCCATTAGTTGGATTGGGCGTGCGGAGCAGGCGGATGACAACGATGGGAAATTCGTTTTTCTTTGGATCGCTTTCAATGCGGCCTACGCTGTTGAGCGGGACTTCCAGCCGGAGCCTCCATTGGCAAGAGACTCATTCAAGTCTTATTTTGGCAAAGTAGTTACGCTGGACGCGGAGAAGAGAATCTACAATGCCATCTGGGAAAATTTTTCCCGATCTATTCGACTACTGATGAATAATGAATTTGTATACGATCCATTCTGGCAGCATCAAAATGGAATAGTAGGGTGCGAAGACTGGGAGAATCGGTTTCAGCGCGATTTGAGTTACTTCAATCGGATTGCAGTGAGGCAATCCGACGAACACACCATCAAAACGCTTGCTCTGTTGTTTGACAGGCTGTATGTCCTGAGAAATCAATTGTTACATGGAGGTGCGACTTGGGATAGCAAAGTAAACCGCAATCAAGTGCGTGACGGCGCTACCATCCTCGCTTTCCTGCTACCAGTGTTTGTCGATGTGATGATGAGTCATCCTGATGGAGACTGGGGTCAGCCCTTCTATCCCGTAGTTTCAAGAAACTCAGCCTACAGTGGCGCATAATCTTCGACAATAACAATTCCTTTCAGTAAATATTTCCCGTAATTTGTAAATTCAGTTGACATTTGTGCTCAAACTGGGCGACACTCCAACGATCGTATGAAAACAGATTTTGCCAAGGCTTTCAGGGTGATTCGCGCTGCGTACGGGATGCAGCAAGCGGAGCTCGCCTTGCAGATCGGCATCAGCGCAAGTCAGCTTTCGCTTATCGAGAAGGGCAAGCGCCAGCCGAGCTTGAAGGTTGTGGGCGGCCTTGCCGCGGCGGTGGATGCGCCCATTTCGCTCATCACGCTGCTGGCGTCCGATTCGACCGACATCGCGGATGAGGACATTTCGAGTCTGGCTGCGCCGCTATTGAGGTTGCTGGTGAATGCGTCCGGGAACCAGCAACGCCCGTTGCATTTGGCATGAAACCGATGGAGAGACAGATTTGGACACCAGGCAAGGAGGTCATGCGATCATGAGCGGCGAATCGCTAGAGCAGTTCGTTCCGGAAGAGTTGCGCGAGGTAGAGAATCCGCAAACCGAATTGCCGCGGATCGCGAAGGATACGCATCTGCTTGCGCGCATCGAACACTCGCTCCATCAGATACCGACGACTCACAACTTGCTACTGCAGGATTCGCGGCTGCTCGACCTGAAGCCGGAAAGTGTCCATCTGATCGTGACGTCTCCGCCGTATTGGACGCTCAAGCGCTACAACGATCACCAAGGGCAGATGGGAGACATCCCCGGCTACGATCAATTCCTGGACGAACTCGATAAGGTCTGGCTGCGTTGCCATGAAGCGCTCGTCCCCGGCGGTCGGCTGATTTGCGTAATCGGCGACGTATGCCTGTCCCGCAGAAAGAACAATGGCGAACATTCGGTGATGCCCTTGCACGCGTCGATCCAGGAGCGCTGCCGCAAGATGGGCTATGTAAACCTTGCCCCGATCATCTGGTACAAGATCGCGAACGCTAATTATGAGGTTGCGGGCGGTTCGGCTTTCCTCGGGAAGCCATACGAGCCGAACTCCGTCATCAAGAACGACATCGAATACATACTCATGGAGCGAAAGGGCGGCGGCTATCGGAAGCCGAGCTTCGAAAAGCGGGTCCTGAGCGTCATTTCTCACCAGAACCACAAGCTCTGGTTCCAGCAAATCTGGCAGGGCGTTACAGGCGCTTCGACCCGAAACCATCCCGCTCCCTTCCCCTTGCAGGTCGCGGAACGGCTGATTCGCATGTTCAGTTTCGTCGGCGATACCGTGCTCGACCCATTTCTCGGCACGGGCACCACCAGCGTGGCGGCCGCACGATGGGGCCGCAACAGCATCGGGGTGGAAGTTGACCCCGAATACCACAAGATGGCGGTCAACCGTGTAAACAAGGAAACCAGTGAATTGTTCAGCGACGTTTCGGTGATAGCTGCGTGAAAGTCGAGTCCCGGCTACGCGACGCCGTAAGGCATTTCTGGGAAACCCGGGCCGATCAGAAGCGGAGACAAGGATCGGAATCCGGTTTGCGCGACCATGGCGACCGCGGCGCAGCAACCGGTGGTAAGCAACTGGACGGATTTGTGCGGCTGTTCGCGGACCTTCTGGTCGAATGCGGAATGCCGGAAGCTCATGTGCATACGCAAGCGAGCCTGACGACACTTCCCGGGTTCTTCAGACCGACAAAGCAGTGGGATCTGGTCGTTGTGCACGAGGAGAATCTCGTCGCGACGATTGAATTCAAGTCGCAGGTAGGCTCATTCGGAAACAATTACAACAATCGAATCGAGGAGGCCCTCGGGAACGCCCTGGATCTCCACACAGCCTATCGGGAAGGCTATTTCAAACCATCCGCCAGCCCGTGGCTGGGCTACCTGATGATGCTCCAGGAATCTCCCAAGTCCATGAGCCCAGTGAAGGCGAAAGAGCCACACTTCAAGGTACACAAGGAATTTCGCGATAGCTCGTATGTCAAACGTTACGAAGAGTTCTGCGTAAAGCTGGTTCGGGAGCGGCTATACAATTCTGCCTGTCTCGTTACATCAAACAAGGACCAAGGCCTCGATGGCTGGTATCGTGAGCCGTCCGAAGAAATCAGTTTTCAGCGATTTGTGGCATCACTGCTGGGCCATGTGACGGGTTATCTGAAAGTGCATCGCTAGCGGAACTGGTCGCTACGAAGTTTTTCCGCGATTACGTGCTTTCCGAGATTGCGATCAAGAAACAGCGTGGGTTCAGGCTGCGGCTGGGAGTTCGCATCGGATTGCTTCTTCGATATCCTCTTCCGTGCGCTCATAGTCCTTCGCCAGGTCTGAAATTGATTCGCCGGCCTTGTAGCGTTCGGCGATGAGTTCGGTGGTCAGGCCGGTGCCGGCCAAAACGGGGCGTCCGGCGGAAATCGTCGGGTCGATTATGATTCTCTCGGGTGACCTCTGATAGTCTGACCGCGTGTATGGAAAGAGCTTGATCGGAATGCCGGCGGGGTCGCGATCAATCCGGTTGAGGGCTCCGCTGATAATCTCCCTTATCGCTATCTGGCCCGATTTGCTGATATTGATTATTTGTCCGTATTCCTGGATGAACAGATCGAGTCCGTCCGTTTCGAGAGCGCGGCTGATCAATGGATGGCGCTTGTCCACCGTGTTGTCGGAGATCCTCACGAGGTAATCGATCGCTCGCCGAATGCTGGGCATTTTCACTTGATGCGTCCGCCGGACGGCGGCGAGCACGTGAAGCTCGGTGAGATTCAGGAAAGAGAGCAAAGTGGGAGTGTGCTCCGGCACTTCGATCAGCGACTCGTAGCCGTCCCGACCCACCGACCAATAGCGGATGGTGGCTGGCGGCACGGAGAGGTAGTGCGCGACTTCCGAGATTGTGTACGCGGGAAGTTCGCGGGGGTCGTTTTTTTTCAATTTACTTCTGAACATTGGACTCTTTATCGGATGAAAACGACCATCTTTGAGGTCGAGATGAACTATACGCGAAACGGTATTCACAATATAGTCATCGTCGGCGGCAGCTTTTGGCCGAATTCTTGGAGCATTGGACAGGGCTGCAAGCAGGTGCTAACGTGAGCACTGATTACAGGCCTTGTTAGCTGGAACGATATAGATGAAATTTTCCGAAGACCTGGTTGCCCTGACGGATCTCAAGACGAATCCCGGACGCGTGGTAAAGCACGTCAACCAGGTGCATCGGCCTGTGTTGCTGACCAGCCGAGGCCGCGGCGTCGCTGTCGTTCAGTCGGTTTCCGATTTTGAAAAGGCCGAAGAAGAGCAGGCGTTCATGCGGGCGGTAGTCGCTGGGTTGGCGGATCTGGAAGCTGGGCGCGAGGTTCCGCTCGCTGAAGTGAAGAAACGGCTTGGCCTGACGTAACCTCTCGCCAATGGATATCAGCTTCGCGGAATCCGCGCTGGGTGACCTTCGAGCTATCCGGGATTGGTACGCGGATCAGGGAGTGCCGGAAGCAGGCACCAAGTTAGTGGTGCAAATCCTGGACCGTGTACAGAATTTGGCTGATCATCCGACCATGGGTCGAGTCGTACCGGAATTTGATCAGGATTTCCTGCGCGAAATAATCAGTCCGCCGTTTCGAATTGTTTATCGGCAAGAAACTGGCCGTATCAGAGTAGTGCGAATTTGGCGTGGCGAACACCTGTTGAAACTCCCGACGGTCGATGACGACGAATTGATCGCAACCCCAGATTAGAGTTGTTACTGCGCGATTACTAACGAGAGCGCGAGGGAGGCCACGCACCTAGAGCGAAAGAATTATGAATCAGGAAGACAACGACAGCTTGCGAGGCGAGTACGATTTTTCGGATGGGGTCCGAAGCAAGCACTACGATGCGTATCGCGCCGGGACGAACGTCGTGCTTCTTGAGCCGGACGTTGCCAAGGTGTTCAAGGATTCCGCCGCTGTGAACAAGGCTCTGCGCGCAATCGCGCAAGTGGCGCGCGACCAGCAGAATACTGGTTGAAAGCATATTGCTATTGGAGGTGTCGGGCGTTGGTCAATCGGGAATGGGGACCAATGCGCTCAGGGGAAGCGCGTAGAATGTCTTGTCCTTGATCCGAAAGGGCAGAACCCGAAATCCGGTGTATAGCAAAATGCCCTGCTGAAACTTTGTTCCGGCGAACTCGGACAAGGCCGACAAGCCGCGAAAGTCTCGTGCGGAGACATTGGCCGAAGCCTTGACCTCCACCCCCGTCACCTGCCCATCGTCCCGTTCAATCAAGAGATCGACTTCGCGTTGGTGCGTGTTGCGGAAATAATGAAGAGAGATGGGTTGTTCGGCACAGGCCGCGGCCTTGCGCAATTCCAGATAAACCAGATTCTCCAGCAACGCGCCGTAATGATTGGTTGCCAGCAGGGTTTCGCCGTCTCGTATGCCAAGCAAGGCACAAGCTAATCCGGTATCAAGGAGAAAAATTTTCGGCAGACTGACGGTAAGCCGTTTGGCGCGGTTTTTGGTGAATCCCGGAACGCGCTGAACGATGTACATCAGTTCAAGAGTCTCGATATATCTCTTCACCAGCCGGTCATCGAGGCGCAGATCGTTGCCGACATTGGCATACTTCAGAAGATTGCCGGACAAACCTGAAAGATAGGGCGCCAGGGCGGCGATATTGGTGTGACTGTCCGCGCGGGACGCGTAAAGCGATTCAAAATCTTTCAGCAGCCTCCCCCTGATATAGGAGTCAAACCACACTCGCCGAACGCGTTGGCTTTTTCCGATCAGTTCGGGGTAGCCGCCACAGACGATGGCGTCGGCAATCCGATTGCGGGTCAATTCGGGATAATCGCCTTGTTGCCGGTAGTTCTCCCGCATCAGGAAGTCGATTGCGTTTCTCCCACCGCCCGAAATCTCGTCCACGGAAAGCGGCAGCAACTCCAGCCGCGCCATATGACCCGGAAGAGCTTCCTGCACCCGCGCGGTGGCGAATACATCGGCGGAACCCGTGAGCAGAAACTTGCCGCGCCGATCCGGCGCCAGTCGATCGGAGGCTTCCTTGATGGCGGGAATCAGCGCCGGAACATATTGAAACTCGTCTATGACCACGCTCTCGTCGCCCAGGGAGCGAATGAATCCATGAGGGTCGAATTCCACGGCGGCGCGAGTTGCCTGCTCGTCCAGCGACAGGTAGCGCAACGGCAGGCTCTCCGCCACCATGCGGACGAGCGTCGTTTTCCCGGATTGTCGCGGACCCGTGACGTAGACTATGCGAAATTCGCCGAGCAATTCACGGAGCAGGCTCTGGACATGTCGTTTGTACATGGCTTCAATTGTATCCGCTAATGCGAGATTTACGAAGCCCTATTGCGAGAAATATGGGATGTTAGTGCGAGATTTACGGATTCGACGCCACGTTTCAGGTGCGGTGCTGACGGACTGGGAGGAGTAGATCGGGGCCAAAGATTTGTCGGGTGCCATGTAGTCACAATGTAGTCTTGATTCGTGTCGTCTGGCGCGTCATACTCTCGAACATGAACCTGAGACCAGGAGCGATTCGTCGTGGAACTTGCATTGCGTGAAGCAAAAGCACGCCTGTCCGAATTGATTGCCGCGGCGCGAAATGGCGAGCGGGTCGTCATCACGAAGCATGGCCAGCCGGTCGTCGAGTTGGTGCGCTGCGATAAACGGGGCGGTATCGATTTCGAAAAACTGGAGGCGGCGCGTCGTCGGCTCGGAATCGAGGGAGATGGAGAAGGCTGGCCGGAAGAATTCAACGATCCGGCATTTAGCCGCGAGGTTCTTGGCCTCGACAAGGAGAATCAGGCCCGATAATGCGTTTTCTGCTCGATACGTCTTATTTGTACGACCTAATGGATAAACCCGGAGCGTTTCTGGAGCAGGAGCGCCGGATTCTCGCGGCTCGCGACGCTGAGTTCCACGTAAGTTCGGTTTCGCTCTGGGAGTTGCGATTGAAACACGCCGCCCGTCATCCGTCGGGAGACCGCAAGAGCCGTTTCTCGCCCGAAGACGTGGTCACGGCATTGGCTGACCAGGAAGTGAGGTTTCTGCCGATGAACGTCGCCCACGCCGTGCAGGAACTCAGGACGCCACTCCGTCACAAGGACCCGTTCGATGAACTGTTGCTGGTGCAAGCCCAGGAGGAGGGGCTCAAGCTGCTAACCGCTGACAGGTTACTCATTGGCCATCCCAATGCAGTTTCCGCACGAGAGCTAACGTAATCGAAGTACGCTTCAGTATATGCGCTGTCCCGCCGTGATACAGTGTCGCGCGTCGTGAAGGGCGCGAACCTGTAACGACGGACCAAGTGATTTGCAACCAAAGAGAAAATCAGCAATGACGGAACAGATTCAGAAACTGCTTGATCTGAAGACTTCACCCGTGGCCATGTCGTTTTGCGATGAGCCGCCAGAGCAAATGCCACATGTAGAAAAAGCCGAGGCTTCCGGCTGCTCCTATTGGCGGCGCGCCGCCGAGGTTCCCGGTGTCGTAGCCGGCCTCGGCCAGAGACAGATGTGGAAACGGACCCTGAGTATCACAAGATGGCGGTAGATCGTGATAGCCGCTCGATAAAGCGCAGCTTGCGATGATGGCGCTCCCGCAGAGATTGCAGGCGCCTGGAAAAATCAGCCTTGTGCCCATCGCGCTCGGCCAGTGTCCGCAGGTCGGCAATCAACGCGGCGGCGCGATCATAAGCAGATCGGTAACTGATCGAAACTCCGAAACAGAACCGACAGCGAGATCTTGTCTGACTCGCTGCCTGATTTCTGCGGCAACCCGTGGATCGTTTTCCGCAACTCTTTGAAGCAACTGTAGCCTTTCAGAGCCAGAAAGCGCCTCGATCGTGCTCCGCACGGATTGGCCCGAAAGTGGTTGTGCTCCCGGATTCATGTGCTCCGCCGCGACGTGAATCCGGTCTTGATCAATTTGCAAGAACTCGGCCCTTCGTATTCGCTCATGCAGGCAGGCGCTTGACCGATCGGCGCAGCTCCCGATCTTTCGCCGAAGGGTAGAGGGCTGGCGTTGTTATAAAGACCGGTGCCATTTGCCGAGCCCTGACAATTGGGAGTCAGAAGCATGATCACTGGAAGTCAGCATTCGCTGACTCCCAATTCCATCATCCCGGCTTCCCGTTCGCCGGACTTCAGCCCTGACCGGGCGGGGATTGCGCTTACTCGGTATGTTCGTAGTGCCCCATCAGCATGCCGGTGGCGAGGACGTGGCCGTCAATGGCTTCGAGCAGTTCAGCGGCGTTGAGGCCGGGTTCGAGGCCGAGGTCGGCGTCAATGGCGTAGACGCGGAAGTGGTAGGCGTGGAGTACGCCATTGACGGGCGGGCGGGGGCCGAAGTAGGCCGCGCGGCCGAGGCCGTTGTTGCCCTGGATGGCGCCTTCGAGTCCTTCGATGCCGGTGATTTCGGCTTCAGCCGGCAGTCCGCCGGGGATTCCCGGAGCGCTCGCCGGGATGTTGTACATCACCCAATGCATGAAAGGGTTTTCCAGCAGGCCAATTTCCACCGCCACCGGATCGTCGCAAATCAGTGCAAGATGCACCGTGCCTTCCGGCAGGTTCGACCAGGACAGGTCGATGGAAGTATTGTCGCCCCAGGCGGTGTTTTCCCGGGGGATGGTGCCGTGATGTTCAAAAATGGAACTCGTTACCGTGATGGTTTCCGGAATTTCCTGGGCCTGAACGGCAAGGGAAAACAACAGGGCGGTCATGGCGCTTGCCATGGTGATCAGCTTCTTCATTCGGAACTCCTTGGGGTTCCTGCTTGCAAGGCAGAGGTTGTTTTGGCGGCCTACTGTACCGCAATTGCCCCGGCGGCGTAAACCGCTCCGCTCCGCGTCCCGGGCATTCACGTCATTCCGCGCGTAGTTGCGGAATCTCCTTGCGGTGGCCGCTGCCTGAGATTCTGCGACTGCGCTTCGCTCCGCGCAGAATGACGGGGGGGGGTGACTGCGCTTCGCCCACGATGACAACCGGGAGAAGTTCAGTTTTCAAAACAGGCGGTGGACACCACGAACCAGTCGCGCTGCTCATTGGTCACGATCAGCGTTTCCGCGTCCAGCCAGGTTATGGCTTCGACCTGTCGGGCGGCGTCGGTGTCGATTTCGAGTATGCGCGAAGGCGCGGAAAGCCAGGCGTCGCCTCCCCCGGGCCTTTCGAACAGCCAGATGGCGGTGTAGGAAAGTACGGCGAGTGTCCGGCCGTCCGGCGATAGCTCGGCGGCTGTTGCCGCGGTTAGTTCGGGATGATGGTCGATCAGCGTCAGGGCGTTCGATTCCGATTCGGATTGCGAATCCAGCCGGTAGAGGTTGGCGCCCGGCTGCATTCGCTGGCTGGGAAATGGTTCCCGGTGCTTGCTGATCACATACAAACTGCCGTCTGCGAAGAACAGGCTTTCGCTGTCGAAATACCGCTCCCGCGGAGGAAACCCGACCTGTTCCGGGTAATGCACGGGAATGAAGCGGGTGGCGCTTGCGGTCCGTGTTGCGTCCAGTGCGGCCCAGGGAACGACATGGATGCCAAGGTCGCGACGGACATTCATGTTGTTGCCCAGGTCGGCAATGTACAGGTTGACCCCGTCGCTGGTGACATCTTCCCAGTCGCGGTTGTCGGCGTTTTCGATCAATACTCCCGGCCAGGGTCGGGCGCCGGGCCGGACTGCCTCGCCAAAGTACTCCCGGGAAAGATTCGCCGGAATCCGCACCCGGCCCGCAGTATCCAGGGCAAAAAGCCGAGGCGCATCGCCGCTGTCGTTGTGGACCCAGAACGAGCCGTCGAGCGGGTTGCCGACAATGCCGCTCATTTCGCTGATGGGGTCGAATTCGACCCGGTGGGAAACCGCAAGCGGATAGCCGCCGCCAGAGTCGCTGCCGCAGGCGGCGGGCAGGGCAAGTGCAAGCGGCAGCAGGCAGCGAATGAAGGAGCCGCGAGTTGCCATGACAACCGTCGATTGCGACCGGACGGGCCGGCTCACAGGAATGCGCGGCTGCCGGCCAGCAACAGGGCGCAGGCGGTGAGCAGAATCTTGCTGGCGTCCATGTTCCGGATTCTCATGGAATGGATGGGTTCAGGGCTTGAGCAATACCTTGCCCGTGGTGCGGCGGCCTTCGAGCGCTTCGTGCGCGGCGCGGGCGTCCGCCAGGGGGTAATGGTGTTCCATGCGCAGTCGCAGGGTGTCCTCGCGAATCCAGTTGAAAAGGTCGCTGCTGCGGGCGAGCAATTCCTCGCGGCTGACGATGTAGTCAAACAGCGAGGGTCGGGTCAGGAACAATGAACCTCGCGGGGCGAGGCTGGCCGGATTGAATTCGGTGACCGGGCCGCTGGCATTGCCGTAGAGGACCATGTAGCCCCGGCGGCTGAGGCAGTCGATGCTGTCCTCGAAAGTCGCCTTGCCCACCGAGTCGTAGGCGACGGTAACGCCTTCGCCCTGGGTGATTCGCGCCACTTCGGTCTTGAAATCCTGTTTGGAGTACAGGATGACCTCGTCGGCGCCGGCCTCCCTGGCGAGTTCGGCCTTGGCCTCGGTGGAGCAGGTGCCGATCACGTAAGCGCCGGCATTTTTTGCCATCTGAATGAGCAACAGGCCCACGCCGCCGGCGGCGGCGTGAATCAGGCAGCGGTCGTCTTCGCCGAGTGCATAGGTGGACTGGCTCAGGTAATGCGCGGTGCAGCCCTGCAACATGGCCGCCGCGGCTGCGTCAAGGGACACATCTTCCGGCACCGGCACGAGCCGCTCTTCCGGTGCGACGACATGGTCGGCGTAGGCGCCCATGACATTGGCAAAGGCGACCCGGTCCCCTGGCTGGAAGATTCCGGCGTCGGGGCCGACTCCGGTAACGGTCCCCGCGCCTTCGAGCCCGAGGGTGGCGGGCAGGGGAATCTGGTAGAGGCCGGAACGCTGGTAGGTGTCGATGTAATTGAGGCCGGCGGCCTCGATTTTCACCAGCACCTCCCCCGCGGCGGGGGTCGGCGCGTCCATTTCCTCAAGGGAAAGGACTTCGGGGCCTCCGAAGCCCTGTATCCGCACAGCTTTCATGATCCGCCCCTGCCTGTCAGGAACCCAGAAATCGGATCAGTTCGGCATTGACGATATCGGGGACTTCCTCGTGCGGGTTGTGGCCGACATCGGGAATGTTGACCACCTCGCCATTGGGGAATATACCCGCGGCGTGCCGCGCTTCCTCCGCGTAGCCGGGATAGTCCTCGGCGCCGCCGAGAATCAGGGTTTTGGTCTCGATGTATTGCCAGTCGTTGACCACGGTATCCATGCCGCGCATCTGGCCGGTGAGCCGGCTGACCCAGGCCTGATGCGGCCAGTCGTCGCCGAGCCGCTGGCCGTAGCGGATGCGCATGTGTTCGGCGAATTCCGGCTGCCAGTTCACATAGTTCTCCTCCGCCCAGCGCAGCAGGCCGGCATAGACTTCGTCCATGTCGGGATTGGCGTCGACTTCACCGGTCAGCGGTTGAAAGCCGCGGCCCTTGCGCCGGTCGGTAAGGCCGACCTGGTTGATGGTGACCAGATGCGTGGTGCGCTCGGGATAGAGGAAAGCAAAGCGGGTCACCATCTGTCCGCCGATGGAATGTCCCACCACCGCCGCCTGTTCGATGCCGAGATGATCCATCAAGCGCGCGGTGTTGGATGCCCAGAGGTTGATGCTGTAGGGAATCACGGGCTTGGAGGACTTGCCCCAGCCGAGACGATCCTTGGCGATCACCCGGTAGCCCGCCTCGCTCAGCGCCGCCATCTGTTTCTCCCAGTACCAGCCGTAATACAGGCCGCCATGATGAAAGATCACCGTGCGGCCATTGGCGGGCCCGCTGGGCGCCACGTCCATGTAGGCAAGCCGGACGTCTTCATTGTAGACGCGGAAATCCAGATAGCTCACCGCATAGGGATACTCGAATTCCTCGAGATTCATGGAAACCGACCCCCAGTCTGCGGGTGGCGTCGGGGGAGGCGCCGGCTGGGCGAATGCCGCACCGGTCGCGACGATGGAGAGAAAGGCGAATAGCGCTCTCAAGGAGTGTGAATCGCTCATGGTTTCTCCCACTGGTCGCTCAGTTCGATGCGCTGCCTATGGCTTCGGCGCCGGCGATTGCCACTTCCTCGTCTTGCGCGGCGGTTACGCCGCTGACGGAAATCGCGCCGATTCGCTCATCGTTTGCGAAAATCGGAACGCCGCCGGCAAAGGTGACGCCGCCTTCGATTTCTTCCCTATCGCCGGCTTCCACTTGCTGGCCGTATTCACCGGAAGCGATGCCGATTTCGTTCACCACCAGCGCCTTGCGGGAGGCAAACTCGAAAGTGCGCGCGCCCGCGCCGTCAATGCGGTGCAGCATCACCGGATTGTTGTTCTGGTCGGTGATGAGAATGGTCACGTTCCAGCCCTGGTCCCGGGCGTAGGCTTCGGCCGCGCCCATGGCCTGCATTGCCAGATCGTAGGTCATCAGGGACTCATCGTCCTGGGCGAGGACATTCGCTGACACCAGCAGAAAGAAAAAAGCGGTCAGGGATTTTTGCAACTTGCGGATCATGGTTTCACGCCTCTCGGGGAGTTTGGGGAAAGTCCGCTAGGCTAATTGAGGGACCGTCCCCCGTCAAGTAGCCGTTTGACAGCCGGCGCGCATGGTTTTACTCGGCTCGGTTTGTGTACTACTATCGCTGCCATCGCGAGTACCGGACCAAACGAATCGAGGGCGGCATGCCGGGAAGGAACGACGATGCCTATTGGAAGGCCAATATACGGCTGGTTCTGAGCCTGCTCGCGGTATGGTTCCTGGTGTCTTTCGGCGCCGGCATCCTGCTCGTCGACCTGCTCGACAATATCCGCTTCGGTGGCTTCAAGCTCGGATTCTGGATGGCCCAGCAAGGGTCGATCTTCGTTTTCATCGTTCTCATCCTTGTCTATATCAATCGCATGGACAGGCTCGACGCGCGCTATCGTCGCTCGGGCGCGGACAGGGAAGACAGCAGCCCATGAGCGTGCAGGCCTGGACCTTTCTGTTCGTCGCCCTGACTTTCAGCCTCTACATCGGCATCGCCATCTGGTCCCGGGTTCGTTCGACCCGGGACTTTTACGTCGCCGGCAAGCATGTGCCGCCGCTGGCCAACGGTATGGCCACCGCCGCCGACTGGATGTCCGCCGCCTCCTTCATTTCCATGGCCGGGCTGATTTCCTTCATCGGCCGCGACGGCGCCTTTTATCTCATGGGCTGGACCGGCGGCTATGTGTTGCTGGCATTGTTGCTCGCGCCTTATCTGCGCAAGTTCGGCAAATACACCGTGCCGGATTTCATCGGCGACCGTTACTACTCCCAGACCGCGCGCATGGTGGCGGTGTTCTGCGCCATCGTGATTTCCTTCGTTTACGCCTGCGGGCAGATGCAGGGCGCCGGCATCGTGTTCTCCCGGTTTCTCGAAGTCGATCTCACCTATGGCGTGATGATCGGCATGGCCATCGTGTTTTTCTACGCCGTGCTCGGCGGCATGAAGGGCATCACCTATACCCAGGTCGCACAGTATTGCGTGCTGATCTTCGCCTTCATGGTGCCGGCGATTTTCATCTCGATATTGATGACCGGCAATGTCATTCCCCAGCTGGGCTTTGGCTCGCAACTGACCGAAGCCTTTGGCGGCGGCTACTTGCTGGACCGGCTCGACGGCCTCAGCGAACAACTCGGCTTCCCCACTTACACCGAAGGCCAGAGAACGACCCAGGACGTGTTCTTCATCACCGCCGCCCTGATGATCGGCACCGCCGGCCTGCCACACGTCATCATCCGCTTCTTCACCGTCCCGGGGGTGCGCGAGGCGCGCAAGTCGGCCGGCTACGCGCTGATTTTCATCGCGATCCTCTACACCACCGCGCCGGCGGTTGCCGCCTTCGCCCGCGCCAACCTGATCAATACCGTGGACAATGTGGAATACAGCGCCATGCCCGAGTGGTTCAGCAAGTGGGAAACCACGGGGCTGATCCGTTTTACCGACCGCAATGGCGACGGGCGCATCCAGTACACCGGGGATGCGGCCACCAATGAGCTCGACGTCAATCGCGACATCATGGTGCTGGCGAATCCGGAGATTGCCGAACTGCCCAACTGGGTGGTGGCGCTGGTGGCGGCGGGAGGATTGGCGGCGGCCCTGTCCACCGCGGCGGGCCTGCTGCTGGTGATTTCCTCGGCGGTTTCCCACGATCTGCTCAAACGCGGCTACATGCCCGAAATTTCGGAAAAGGAGGAATTGTTGTTCGCCCGCATTTCGATTTTCATGGCGGTGCTGGTGGCGGGCTATTTCGGCATCAATCCGCCGGCCTATGTGGCCCAGGTGGTGGCCTTCGCTTTCGGACTTGCCGCGGCTTCGTTTTTCCCCGCCATTGTCATGGGAATCTTCAATCGCCGCATGAACCGCCAGGGCGCGGTGGCGGGAATGGTTGCCGGCTTTGTGTTCACCGCGCTCTATATCATCTACTTCCGCTTCATCAATCCGACGGTGGACAATGCCGACAACTGGCTGTTCGGCATTTCCCCCGAGGGCATCGGCTCTCTGGGTGCGCTGCTCAACCTGCTGGTGGCCTGGACAGTTTCCCGGGTGACGCCGGAGCCGCCCGCCGAAGTGCAGGCGCTGGTGGCGGATATCCGCCGGCCTGAAGTCGATTGAGGTTCAGGGTTTTTCGTGTCTCTCCCAGTACTCCTTCACTGTCTGCTTCATTTCCCCGCGCATTAGCAGGATGCCGACGAGATTCGGCGCGGTCATCAGTACGATGGTGATCAGCGAGACATTCCAGATGATCGTGGTGTCCGCCAGCGCGGCGTAGAAGAATCCGCAAACATAGACGATGCGATAGGGCAGCACCGATCTGGCGCCGAACAGGTAGGTCATGGCCCGGTCGCCATAATAAGACCAGGCGATCGCCGTGGAGAAGGCGAACAGCATCAGGCCTATCGAGACGATGTATTGCCCGTAATCGCCGAACAGGCCCCGGGTGAAGGCCTCGGTGGTCAGGGGAACCGAATGGAGGAGGGATTCGCCGGATACCAGCACCGACTGGTCGTCCAGCCTGCCGTCGCTAACCGAAAGCTCGCCATTGACCGGCGCGCCGTCCCGGCTGAATGTGACATTTTCCGCAAAGGAACGGGCATGAAGCACGGTGACTTCGGCCTCGTTCCGCATCCGCCCGTCCACGATCCGCAGCGCGCCGTTGAAATTGCCGACCGTGGAGTCGTCGTTGTTGAGATAGGCGAATATCTGCCGCTGGTGGTCCGGATTGTCCTCGACATAGGCGCCGCTGACAAAGCGCAGGTCGGCCCGCTGGAATTCGTTGTCCAGCTTTTCCGCCCAGACTCCCGAACTGAGAATCACCAGCCCGGTAATCGTGCAGATGATGATGGTGTCGATGAAGGGTTCGAGAATCGACACCATGCCCTCGTCGGC
The DNA here is from genome assembly GCA_022819645.1 of Pseudomonadales bacterium. Lineage (GTDB taxonomy): Bacteria > Pseudomonadota > Gammaproteobacteria > Pseudomonadales > Pseudohongiellaceae > UBA9145. The sequence continues at coordinate 25,349 of JAJEGU010000045.1, read as the reverse complement.
GGATTCCTCGGTGCGCGCCGAAGCATGTGCGATCGGGGCGCTGCCCTGCCCCGCCTCATTGGAATACAGCCCGCGATTGACGCCGCGGTCGAAGGCGTAGGCGAAGGTGGCGCCGAGAAAGCCGCCGGTGGCCGCGGAGCCGGTGAGGGCGTCGGAAAAAATCGACAGGAACGAGGGTACGATGTTGCCGATGTTGGGAATGATGACGGCGATCGCGCCGATCAGGTACAGCACCGCCATGGACGGCACCACCGCCGCGGCGAATCTGGCGATGCGGGTAATGCCGCCGATGATCACCAGTGCGAGCAGGGTGGACATGACAATGGCGGTGATCAGCGGGTCCAGGGAAAAGGTGCTTTCCAGGCCCGCGGCGATATTGTTGATCTGGGGCAGATTGCCCGTGCCGAAGGAACTGAGCACCGTTGCGATGGCGAACAGCACCGCCAGCCATTTCAGCTTCAGACCCTTTTCCATGTAGTACATGGGGCCGCCCGCCACGGTGCCGTCCTCGGTTACGCTGCGGTACTTGTGGGACAGGGTGACTTCGACGAACTTGCTCGTCATGCCGAAGAAGGCGGTCATCCACATCCAGAACAACGCCGCGGGCCCGCCGAGATGCAGGGCCAGCGCCACCCCGCCGATATTGCCGGTGCCCACGGTGCCCGACAGCGCTGTGGCCAGGGCCTGGAAGTGGCTGGTTTCGCCCCGGGCGCCGTCCTTGTCGAACTTGCCCTGGGTTACGGCGATGGCGTGGCGGAAATAGCGGATCTGGGGAAACTTGAGATACATCGTGAAGAAGATTCCGGTGGCCAGCAGCAGCGTGGGGAACCAGATGGCGCTGCCGAGAAAGCCGTCGATAAAAATGAGAAATTCGTTTACTCGATCCATTGTCTGCTCCGGTTTCTGCTGGGCTGATTAAGGCCCTAATCCTGGGATATGCTGATTTTCGGGGCGGGTCGGGCCGGTTCGGCGCAGCGCCGGATAACGGCTTCCGCAAGTTCCAGCCAGGCCGTGTTGGAGGCATGGTCCGGATTGCGCAACAGCAGCGGCTCGCCATGGTCGCTGGCTTCGCGGATGGCCGGGTCCAGCGCCGGTCGCGCCAGCACCGAAACGCCGAATTCGCTGGCGAGCCGGTCGCCGCCGCCGCTGCCGAAGATCGCCTCGGCGTGGCCGCATTTGCGACATACATGCATGTTCATGTTTTCCACCACGCCGAGCACGGGCACATTCACCTTGCGGAACATGGCAATGGCCCGGCGCGCATCGAGTAAAGACAGATCCTGCGGCGTGGTCACCACCACTGCGCCGCTGACCCGGGCCGACTGGGACAGGCTCAACTGAATATCTCCGGTGCCGGGGGGCAAATCGACAATCAACCAGTCGAGGGGCGACCAGGCCGTGTCGGCGAGTATCTGCCGGAAGGCGGAAATGATCATCGGCGCGCGCCACGCCACGGCGGTGCCCTGGTCCACCAGAAAGCCCATGGAATTGCATTCGACCCCGTGAGCCTGGATCGGTCGCATGCGCTTGCCGTCCACCAGTTCCGGACGCACGCCGTCCGCAACGCCGAGCAGGGTGGGAACGCTGGGGCCGTAGATATCCGCGTCAAGCACGCCGACCTTGCCGCCACCAGACTTCCCGCCGCGGGCCAGGGCCAGCGCGAGATTGACCGCGGTGGTGGATTTGCCCACGCCGCCCTTGCCGGAAGCGATGCAAACGATATGCCTGATCTTGCCGAGTTCGCTCAAGGGGCAGATTCCCGTCCGGCTGGTTGATTTCCGCGGCTGCCGCGCAACAGTCGCCGATTATGTTGCATCGCCGACAAAATGCAAATCTTCAGGGGGCATGCCTTCAGAATCCGGCTTGCTGTAGATTCACCGGTTCAATCTTTGGTGCGATTTCCGTTGCGAAACCTTACCCGCCGATTGAACAGTTCAGTTGCAGATTTTCTTTGCATTCCGGCGGCACGGCCGCTAAGATATGCGCCCTGAATTTTCCAGCCCCGCTGCCGGGGCCTGCTGTGCAAGGTGCTGAATGCCTCAAGTCAAACTGAAAGAGAACGAACCCTTCGACGTTGCGCTGCGCCGTTTCAAGCGTTCCTGTGAAAAGGCCGGCATCCTGGCGGAAGTGCGCCGCCGGGAGTTCTATGAAAAGCCGACTTCGGTGCGCAAGCGCAAGGCCGCCGCCGCGGTCAAGCGTCACCAGAAGAAACTGCTGCGGGAAAGCCGCAAGCTGCAGCGTCAATACTGACGGCGAATCCCAAACCGGTCACCGCTGGCCATGAGCCCATTGCAAACCCGGCTTCGTGAAGCCATGAAGGACGCCATGCGCGCCCGCGACAAGCCGCGGCTGGAAACCATCCGCCTGGCGCTTGCGGAAATCCGCCGGGTGGAAGTCGATGAGCGAATCGAATGCGACGACGCCAGAATCACCGGCCTGCTTGCCCGCATGGTCAAGCAGCGCAAGGATTCCATCAGCCAGTTCCAGGCCGGCGGGCGCGATGACCTGGTGGCGAAGGAACAGGGCCAGATCGAAGTGCTGACGGAATTCCTGCCCCAGGCCTTGTCCGCAGACGAGTTGGCGTCCATCATCGGGGAAGCCATTGCCGAAGCGGGGGCGGAATCCATGCGCGACATGGGCAAGGTCATGGGATTGCTCAAACCCCGGCTCGCCGGTCGCGCCGACATGGGCGAAGTCAGCAAACTGGTCCGGCAATCGATTGGCGGCGGCTAGAAAATCGGTAATCAGAGCCGCCGGGATGGAGTCCAGCAGACATGGCGGGGCTGATTCCCCAGAGCTTTATTGACGAGTTGCTCAATCGCGTCGATATCGTCGATGTGATCGGCCGGCGGGTTACGCTCAAGAAAGCCGGCAAGAACCATGTTGCCTGCTGCCCTTTCCATCAGGAAAAAACGCCCTCCTTCAGTGTTCAACCGGAAAAGCAGTTCTTTTACTGCTTCGGCTGCGGCGCGGGAGGGAACGCCATTGGCTTTGTCCAGAAGTTTCACGGTATCGGCTTCCCCGAAGCGGTGGAACTCATTGCCCGGGACGCCGGCCTTGAAGTGCCACAGCAGGAAAGCCGCGGCGAGACCAGAGGAAGCGCCGAACGAAAGGGCTTGTACGAATGCCTGGAACAGGCGAGCAAGTATTTCCAACGGCAATTACGGCGGCATGCCAGCCGGCGGCGGGCGGTGGACTGGTGCAAGTCCCGGGGCATCAGCGGAACCACCGCCCGTGAATTCCAGCTTGGCTACGCCCCGCCGGGATGGGGAAACCTGCTTGGGGAGCTCGGCGCCGATGATGCCTCGCGCAATGCGTTGCTGAAGGCGGGCCTGGCCATCGCCCGGGACGCCGACAAGGAAAGAAAGGGCGATTCCGGCAAATCCTCCCTGTATGACCGGTTTCGCGACCGGGTGGTGTTCCCCATCCGCGACAGCCGCGGCCGCACCGTGGGTTTCGGCGGCAGGGTGCTCGACGACGCCACGCCGAAATACCTCAACAGCCCCGAGACGCCGGTTTTCCAGAAAGGGCGCGAACTCTACGGCCTGTTCGAGGCGCGCCGGGAAAAGGCGGGCAAATTCCTGCTCGTGGAGGGCTACATGGATGTCATCGCCCTGGCCGAAGCCGGCATCCGTAACGCCCTGGCGACCCTGGGCACGGCAACCAGCCCATTCCAGTTGCAGCGAATGTTACGCCAGGCCCCGGAAATCGTGTTCTGTTTCGACGGCGACGAAGCCGGCGGGCGGGCTGCCTGGCGCGCCCTGGAAACCGTTTTGCCGCTCATGGCCGACGGCAAGAGCGCCAGATTCCTGTTCCTGCCCGAAGGCGAAGACCCCGACAGCATGGTACGCAAACTCGGCGCGGCGGAATTTCTCAAGCTCGTTGATGAAGCCCAGCCCCTGGAGACATTTTTCTTCGACCACCTGAGCGAAAACCTGGACCTGAAGGCTATTGAAGGGCGCGCGTCGCTCAGCAGCAAGGCCCTGCCCCTGGTTCGCAAGTTGCCGGCAGGCGTATACCGGCAACTCATGTTCGACCGTCTGGCGGAGCTCACCGGCGTCGACAGCAAGACCCTGCTGAGCCAGCCCGGAGAAAGGCCCGACCGCGGCGAACAGGCCCGGAACGCCGAACCGCCGCCCTACGGGATGGAGCCGCCGCCCCGGGATTACCCGCCGCAACGGCAAAGGGAAGGCTGGCAAACGAGAACCCCGCGGCCGCATAACTCCGGGCTGGTGGTGGTCAAACTGTTGTTGCGCGCATCCCGGATCGCCCTGGCGGCAAAGGTGGATCTGGCGCCGCTCCGCGACGCGGGGGACGATGCCGGCAAACTGGCGGTGGAAATCATTGAAAAAGTGCGCTCGGAACCCGATATAGCGTACTACACGCTGCTTGAAGTCTGTTACGGCAAAACCTCGATTCGCGGCCAGCTCACCACGGTGATGACCGCGGAGTCGATTGAACCGCCGGAACACCGGAAGCTCGAACTGGAGTTTCTCCAGATTCTTGAGCGGCTGGTCGCCAGAAGCGCAAGCAAACTCAGTTCAGATGAACTGCGCCATAAACTGCGCGCCCGAACTGCCGCTAAGCATGACAGCGGCAGGTAACTGGCGCCCCATCAGCCGATGCCGGGAGTCACATTTTGTTGATGGACATAGGCCCATTGCGATGTATAATGGTCGGCTACCTTGATTTTGTGCGGCGGCGGTCCTGCGCGCCGCAAGACGGGATCCCATGACTGATTCAATCACGCCACTCGCGCCGAAAACCAATCTGAAGGCGTTGATCGCCAAGGGCCGGGAGCAAAGCTACCTGACCTATGCCGAGGTCAATGACCATCTGCCCGAGCAGATTTCAGACCCGGACCAGGTGGAAGACATCATTCAGATGATCAACGACATGGGCATCAAGGTCTATGAGTCCGCCCCCGATGCCGATTCGCTGATTCTCAATGACGACAGCGATAACGGCACCGACGATGTGACCGCGGCCGAGGCCGCGGCGGCGCTCGCCGCCGTCGCCGTGGAGGCCGAGGCCGGCCGCACCACCGACCCGGTTCGCATGTACATGCGCGAAATGGGCACTGTGGAACTGCTTACCCGGGAAGGCGAAATCAAGATCGCCAAGCGCATCGAGGAAGGCATGCGCGAACTCATGAAGGCAATGACGTGTTTCCCAGGCGTGGTCGCCACCGTCCTCAACGAGTATGAAGCCATCCGGAACGATGATCGCCGCCTGAAGGAGCTGATCGCCGGTTACATCGACCCGGATGACAGCACCGCCGCGCCGAAGCCGAAGCCCGCCAAGCCTGCCGCAAGCAGCGCCAATGACGACGATGAGGAAGAGACCATTTCCGGCCCCTGCCCGGAAGAGGCGCGCAAACGATTCGGCGCCCTGCGCAAGCAGTACAAGCGCACCAATCAAATCCTGGGCAAGTTCGGTCGCGAGGACGAGCGCTCGCTCAAGGAACTCGACGCCCTCGGCGACCTGCTGAAGTGCCTCAAGCTGACGCCGCGGCAATTCGATCCGCTGCTCGCCGAGATTCGTGGAGTAATGGGGCGCGTCAAGCGCAATGAAAAGTACATCCGGACGCTTTGCGTGCGCAAGGGCATGATGGACCGCACGGTGTTCCTGACCACCTTCCCCGGCAATGAAGTCAACGATGAATGGTTCAAGCTGCACCTTGAGGAGGCCGGCTCCAGCGCCAACGCCAGGCTGTTGCGCAAGGTCAGGCCCGAAGTGCTTCGCACGCAGAAGAAACTGCGCCTGCTCGAAGAGGAATGCGGCCTGACCATCGCCGAGATCAAGGATATCAACCGCCGCATGGCCATCGGCGAAGCCAAGTCGCGCCGGGCCAAGAAGGAAATGGTCGAAGCCAATCTGCGGCTGGTGATTTCCATCGCCAAGAAGTACACCAACCGCGGCCTGCAGTTCCTCGACCTGATCCAGGAAGGCAATATCGGCCTGATGAAGGCGGTGGACAAGTTCGAGTATCGCCGCGGCTACAAGTTCTCCACCTATGCGACCTGGTGGATCCGCCAGGCCATTACCCGCTCCATCGCCGACCAGGCAAGGACCATCCGCATCCCGGTGCACATGATCGAAACCATTAACAAGCTGAACCGGGTTTCGCGCCAGATGGTCCACGAGAAAGGCCGCGAGCCGACTCCGGAAGAGCTCGGCGAGCGCATGGAAATGCACGAAGACCGGGTGCGCAAGGTGCTGAAAATCGCCAAGGAGCCCATTTCCATGGAAACTCCCATCGGCGACGATGAGGATTCCCATCTCGGCGACTTCATCGAGGACTCCAATATCGACAATCCCATCGATTCATCGGTGGGCGAAGGACTCAAGGAAGCCACCCGGGATGTGCTCGGCAGCCTCACCACCCGGGAGGAAAAAGTGCTGCGCATGCGATTCGGTATCGAGATGAATACCGACCACACCCTGGAGGAAGTCGGCAAGCAGTTCGATGTTACCCGGGAACGCATCCGCCAGATAGAAGCCAAGGCGCTGCGCAAGTTGCGGCACCCATCGCGTTCGGACCATCTGCGCAGCTTCCTCGACGAGTAGGGCCTATAGCTCAGTTGGTTAGAGCACCGGACTCATAATCCGTTGGTCCCAGGTTCGAGTCCTGGTGGGCCCACCACTCCCTCGCTGCGCTCGGTCCCGGTGGCCCTCACCCCGCGACTGCGTGCGGGATGACCGATGTGAGCGTGCCCATTGCCATAATGAGAATTGCTGCTTAATCGGAGTTTCCGTGGATTTGGCCGGTTTCTTCGAGCACCTCGCGCGCGACGCGGAAACACTCCAGGGCCTGCGGCACGCCGCAATAGATACCGATCATGCTCAGGTTCATCATTGACCGGGTCTTGGCGTCGATCGTGTCATCGACCCAACCAAAACCCCAGCACCAGGCGGTCATCGCCTCCTGGAACGGGCGCGTGAAGTCGTCCGCCGCCTCGAGATTCTTCTCGACGGACACGGCGGCGAAGCCGTCTTGCTCGACGGAGCGGTGGTCGGCTCGACAACATCGGTTGCCTACGGCCATACGGTCGGGAAGATTCTGGCCTTCGCTTACGTCAAGCCCGAAGCGGCTGTCGCCGGAACCGCGCTCGAGGTATTCGTTCTCGGCGAGCCCGAACTCACCCTGGGAGAAAATCCGTGACGGACTCTGTTCCATTGACGATGCGCGCCATCGCGCCGAACGGCCGCGCCGGCGGCATGCGCTTGAGGTGAAACCGATGCCGTCGCGCGATCCCGGCTGGGTGCGGGACATGCATGTCGCCCACTACCTGCAAAGCTGGTCGACCCAGGGCGAGCGTCCACTCGTCGTCGCGGGCGGCGAGGGCAGTTGGTTTTGGGACACCGACGGCAAACGCTACCTCGACTTCCAGTCGCAACTGGTCAACCTGAGTCTCGGCCACCAGCACCCCGCGATCATTGAAGCGATCAAGGCGCAGGCGAACAAACTTTGTTATATCGGCCCGAGTATGGGTTCCGACGTGCGATCGGAACTCGCCGCCTTGATGCATGAGATCACGCCGGGCGACCTGACATCGACATTTTTCACCACGGGCGGCGCCGCCGCGAACGAGACCGCGGTGCGTCTGGCGCGCCATTACACGGGCCGCCACAAGATCATCGCCCGCTATCGCTCTTATCACGGCGCGACGGGAGGCGCGCTGAGCCTCACCGGCGACCCGCGGCATCACTTGACGCGCGCGGACATGCCCGGTGTGGTGCGCATGCTCGACCCGTATGCCTATCGACCGCCGACAGGCCACAAGAATCCGGCCGACTGCCCGGTATGCCAGGGCGGATCGCACCTGGAGGAGATTCTGATGTACGAGGATCCGGCAAGCGTCGCGGCGGTGATTATCGAGAGCGTGGTCGGCACCAATGGCCTGATCGTGCCGCCGGACGGTTACCTGCGATCGATTCGCGAAACCTGCGACAAGCACGGCATCTTGCTGATCTGCGACGAGGTAATGTCCGGCTTCGGACGCACGGGCAAGTGGTTCGCCTGCGAACACTGGGATGTGGCGCCCGATATTCTCACGGGCGCGAAAGGCATCAATTCGGGCTACGTGCCCTTGGGAACGATGACGGTTTCGGAACCGATCGCGAAATGGCTTGAGGACCACAGCTTTCCCGGCGGATTGACATATGCGGGACACCCGCTGGCCTGCGCGTCGGGCGTGGCGGCAATCCGCTGCATGCGGGAAGAGAACACGCTGGAGAATGCGACCGCAATGGGGGAGATCATGCGCGACGAGTTGGAAATATTGGCCGCCAGACATCCATCCATCGGCGACATCCGCGGGCTGGGCCTGTTCAACGCCATCGAGTTGGTGAAAAACCGCGACACGCGCGAACCGCTCGTTCCGTTCGCCGCCAAAGGCGAAGCGGCGGCGCCGATGCGGGCGATGATGAAATTCGCCATGGACGCGGGGCTTTATCTTTCGTACTTCTCGAATGTCATCCGCTTGACGCCGCCATTGAACATCACCAGGGACGACTTGATGACCGGCCTCGAAATCCTGGATCGAACATTGGCGATAGCCGATCTTGAGCATTCGGATACCAGTTCCTGACCGTATCACGCATGACACTCAGCGCTCAGCGATCCGTCCGGTTGCTATTCTGTGTATGACGGATGCGAGGTAGGTCTGATATGGCATGCCCATTTCCCGGGCGATAGTTTTGATTCGCGTTATGTCGCGTTCCTGTAGTCGCAATGTGACAGCCTTTCGTTTTTGCGAACGAGCCAGTACGCTTTTCCATTCGTCTCTCATTCGCGCTTGTTCGGATGCCGAAGGAGCGGGAGTTTGTCCGTTCTCGATGGCCGTCTCGAATTCTGTGATCAGGTCTCTTTCGTCATCATCGAAAAATGGGGCTTCGAAACCTCGTGAATTGTTCATGATTTTTTGCTCCGCCCAAGGTATCGGCGTTGGGCTTTTCGGCTTCTGTAAATGGTTTTCAGGAACAGAACATCATCATCGCGAACATAGGGGACAAGGCAGGCGTACCCATCAATTTCCACAATCAGCACTCGCTGGCCGAAATAGCGCTCCTGATTCGGGTGCAAATAGTCAGCGATGAACATCCCGTCCTCGATTGCGGTCTCCACGTCTTCAAAAGAGACTCCTCGTTCGCGCTTGAGTTTGCGGTTTTTCTCCTCGCTCCATTCCATTCGACAATCGTTCATGGGGATGAATGATACTGAATGTATTTCTAATATCAATATATTTTCCGATTCTGCGAAGTGTTCCCTGAAGCACCGGCGACCTGCACAACCGGCAACTTCCTTGCTGCGCCTGATCATTGAGAAAAACCGGGGGTTTACTCGCGATGTCGGCGACGGACATTCCGGATCGATCTACTCGGCAAGTCCCAGTTCCCGAAGGGCGTCGCGCCAGTGCAGGCAAACTACGCCGCCGACCCGCATGCGCGTGGTTTTCCTGCTGACGCACAAGGCCAGTGGGTGGTCGAAGTCTCCGGTGAATCCTTCAAGGATACGCGTGTCGCGCTCGTCCACGCGCTCGGCGGATTTGATCTCGATCAGTACCGTGGACAAGCCAGGCCGTTCGATCAGCAGGTCGATCTCGGCCCCGGCGCCGGTTCGAAGGTGGAACAGTCTCCAGTCCGGGAAGCGGTATCGCGCTAGATGTGCAATCTGGGTGACGACAAAGTGCTCGAACAGCTTGCCGAATTCGTAGGTTCCGCCATGAATCGGTAGTTCCAGAGTTCGTTCCAGTGCCCGTTTGACCCCGATATCGAAAAAATAGAACTTCGGATTGGTGCGCTGCTGTTTCCTGATCGAACGACGATAGGCGGGCAGGTTGAAGCCGATTAGCGTGTCTTCCAGAATTTGAAAGTAAGAAACAACGGTCTTGGGATCCACTCCCACGTCGCGCGCGATGTTTGCATAGTTGACGATGGTTCCGTTCGCCTGAGCCGCCACTTCGAGAAATTCCCGGAACGGATCCAGTCGCCTGGTGACTTGTTCGGCGGCGATTTCCTCCTTCAGATATGTAAGCGCGTACGCGCGAAGGTACGCGGTTTTGTCGGCGTCGTCGGCGAGTGAATGGATTTTCGGTAAGGTTCCCCAGCGCAAGGCGTCTTCGAGCACGAATGCATCCCGCAATTCCGGCTCGGTCAGTGGAAAGAGGTGATGGACGAACGCACGGCCGGCCAGCAGATTGGACGCCCCGCGTTTGAGCTTGCGGGCGCTTGAGCCGGTAAGCACGAAACGCTTGTCGGTGTTCTCGATCAGCCGATGCGTCACGTCAAGCAGCCGCGGCGCCCGCTGCACTTCGTCGATGAGCACCCATCGCACCGATGCGGACAGCGCCGCAACCTCGCTTTCCAGCCGACCCGGTATTCTGCGATAGCTGTCCTCGACTTCAGGGTCCAGCAAATCGACGTAGAGCGAAGCGTCGGGATCGAAAGCCCGCTTGATGAAGGTGGTTTTGCCGGTCCCGCGCGCCCCGAACAGGAAGCACGAATGGCCGCGTGGCAATTGTAAAAACCGCTCAAACATGGCGTAAGTCTACACTGGATCGGGAATTAATTCCATATTTCAAATCGAATTCGGGAATTAAATCCTAAAATAAGTCAAGCTGAGTTGACCCGCTAAATCACGACCACCTCATCGAATTGCTCGACACGGTACAGGCAGATGTCGATCAATTCTCAATTAATGTCGCTGGTGAACTCAATCGCAGTCATGCTGCAAACCTTTGCGTTGAGCCTCTTGCGTTGCGAGTTCCATGATTTCGGAGAATGGAGGTGCGTCATTCACAGATAGAACATCTGGGCGAGAACGAGGACGGCGAAGAAGCCGATGGAGTCGGTGAGGGTGTGCAGGACCACGGAGCCAGCCAGGGCCGGATCGAGGTTGACCCGGCGCAGGAAGAGGGGGAGGTAGGCGCCGGTGAGCGCGGCGCTGACGAGATTGATCATCATGGCGACGCCGGCGATCAGCGCGAGCAGTGGGTCGCCGTACCAGAGCATGGCGATCAGCCCCATGGCCACGGCCCAGACCAGGCCGTTGAGCAGCGCCACATTCAATTCGCGGATAACGAGCCAGGCGCTGTTGGAAGGGCTGATGTGGCCCAGGGCGATGCTGCGGATGACCAGGGTGAGGGTCTGGGTGCCGGCGACTCCGCCCATATTGGCCACGATCGGCATCAGCACCGCCAGATAGACGATCTGGTCCACCACGTCCTGGAAGGCGTAGATCACCAGCGCGGCAAGCGCCGCCGCCACCAGGTTCACACCCAGCCAGACGGCGCGGCGGCGCGCGGTCTTGATCACCGGGGCGAAGGTGTCGTCCTCTTCATCGAGGCCGGCCATGCTCATCAGGGAATGTTCGGTGCTGTCGCGGATCACGTCCACCACATCATCGATGGTGATGCGGCCGACGAGCTTGCCGTTCTCGTCGACCACCGGCGCCGACACCCAGTCGCGCTGTTCGAACAACTGCGCCACCCGCTCCGCCGGCAGGGAAACCGGGATGGCCTCGATATCGGTGCGCATGATGTCGATGACCAGGGTGGCCGGGTCGGACACGAGCAATTCCCGAATCGGCAGGATGCCCTGGAACTCGTCCTGGCGATTCACCACATGGATGTTGTCGGTCATTTCCGGAATGAAGTCGTGGCGGCGCAGATAGCGCAGGACGAGTTCCACCGAATGGCCCTTGCGCACAGCGATGGTATCGGTGTTCATCAGGCCGCCGGCGGTGTCCTCGTCGTGGGACAGGACGGTTTCCACCCGCTGCCGGTCCTGCTCGTCCATGGCCTGCAACACTTCGGCGGCCACCTGCCGGGGCAGTTGCTGGAGGATGTCGGCGAAATCGTCTGGTTCGAGCCCGGCGGCGAGTTCCGCTACTTCGGCGGCGTTGTAGTCGCGCAGGAATTCGGCCTGCAGGTCTTCGTTCAGATACTGGATCACCTCACCTTCGGCGTCCTTGTCGAGCAGTTGCCAGAGGATGCTGCGCGCCTTGGGCGGCGAGGATTCCAGCAGGTGGGCGATACCCGCCGCCGGCAGGGTCTTGACCATCTGCCGCACCTGATACAGCGAGCCGCTTTCCAGCGCCAGATTCAGCAGACGCAGGCGGTCGCTCCGGAAATCGGTTTCAGACATGGGCATGGCTCCTTCAGGCGCCGCCGCTCAGGGATTCTCGCCGAATCCATCCTCGATCAGGCGCACGATGGCGGGCAGCGCCTCTTCTTCGTCCGGGCCGTCCACTTCCACCCGCAGTTTCGTGCCCTTGACCGCCGCCAGCATCATCAGGGCGAGAATGCTCTTGCCGTCAACCATTTTTTCATGACCCACCCGAACCTCGCTGGCAAAGCGCGAAGTGACCCCCACCAGCTTCGACGCCGCCCGGGCGTGGAGCCCGGCCTTGTTGACGATGAGCGATTCGGCGCTGCGCATACTCAGACCCGCAGTTCCCGATGACGGACCTGGACATTGGCGATCCCGCCCTGGAAGTGCCGCCCGAGCGTTTCGCAAATGAAAACCGAGCGGTGCTGGCCGCCGGTGCAACCCACCGCCACGGTGAGATAGCTGCGGCTGTTTTCCTCGAAGCGCGGCAGCCAGGTTTCCAGAAAGCGGCAGATGTCGCCGCACATCCGCTGCACCACCTCGAATGACTCCAGAAACGAGCGCACCGCGGTGTCGCGGCCGTCGAGCGCCCGCAGCCGGGTTTCCCAATAGGGATTCGGCAGGCAGCGCACATCGTAGACGATGTCGGCGTCGGTGGGCACGCCGTTCTTGTAGCCGAAGGACTGGAAGAGCAGGGCGAGGCCGCTCTCGGACTTTTCAATGATGCGCTGGCTGATGGCGTCCTGGAGCTGCTGCAAGGACATGCTGCTCGTGTCGATGGCGAGGCTGGCGAGCAGGGCGATGGGTTCGAGCAGCGCCGATTCCTCGTCGATGGCCTCGCTCAGTCCCACCTGGCCGGTGGAAAGGGGATGCTTGCGGCGGCTTTCGCTGAAGCGCTTCAGCAGGGTTTCGCTGTTGGCGTCCAGAAAAACGACTTCCACCGGGATTTCCTTCTCCCTGAGCTGGTCGACAATGCCGGGCACCAGGGGCAGGTCCACCGACAGATTGCGGGCATCGATACTGACGGCCAGATTGCCGATGCCGCCGGAGTCTCCGGCGATGCGCTCCACGAGGGCGGGCAGCAGGCTCGCGGCGAGATTGTCCACGCAGTGGTAGCCGCGGTCTTCCAGATACCGCAGCACCGTACTCTTGCCGGAACCCGAGCGGCCACTGATGATGGTGAGCCTCATGCGACCGCCCCTCCCTCGTCATGCTGCCCGTAGTCGCGGAATCCCGTCGGGATAACGCTGCCCTGGATTCCGCGACTTCGCTGTGCGCGGAATGACATCCTGGGATTTGGCTCGGCGTGGAATGACACGGAGGGAGCTCAGGCCTGACAGGTTACGGTGGCAGTATACAAGTCGCCCGCACCGGCGGTATTGCGCAATGTGGAACAGAAATCCGCATCGTTGAACAGGGTCGCCACCTGCGCCAGGGTGCGCACGTGGTCGTCGTCCCTGGCGTCGGGAACCACGAGGAAAAAAAGCAGGTCCACAGGCCGGTCGTCCATGGCATCAAAATCGATGGGCTCACACAAGGTCACCAGCACGCCGTAAATTTCGCCGCAGCCTTCCACCCGGCAGTGTGGCACGGCAATCCCCTGGCCAAGCCCGGTGCTGCCGAGCTGCTCCCGGGCCATCAGCGCATGGAAGACCGCATCGGCGTCAACGCCGGGGGCCTCTTCGGCGATCAATTCGCTGATCCGGTAAAACAGCCGCTTCTTGCTATGGCCCTCGATAGCGCACAGACAGCGCTCGGGCGTGAGTATCTCTTCCAGTTCCATGTGACGTCCTTTCGCCTTAATCCTGTACTGGCATGGCAAGCCGCTTGCGCTCGTTGGAAGGGGGAATGAAAAGCGACTCGCGATACTTCGCGATGGTGCGGCGGGCCACCTCGATGCCACGTTCCCGCAGCAGCGTCGCAATCCGGTTATCCGACAAGGGCTTGCATGTATTCTCCTGCGCCACGAGTTTTCTGATAATGGCCCGGATTGCCGTCGATGAACACTCTCCGCCGCCGCTGGTGGAGACGTGGGATGAAAAAAAGTATTTTAGCTCAAACACGCCCCGGGGCGTGTGCAGGTATTTTTGCGTGGTCACCCGGGAAATCGTCGATTCGTGCATGTCCACCGCTTCGGCGATTTCGTGCAGCACCAGGGGTTTCATGGCTTCTTCGCCGTATTCGAGGAAGTCCCGCTGATGCTCGACGATTCTCGCCGCCACTTTCAGCAGCGTCTCGTTGCGGCTTTGCAGGCTTTTCAGGAACCAGCGCGCCTCCTGCAGATTGCTGCGCAGATAGCTGCCGTCGTCGCCCGCCGAATTCGACGCCAGATCGGCGTAGTCCTGATTGATGCGGATGCGGGGGGCGCTGTCGGGATTGAGGTCAACCCGCCATGTGGCGGAAGACGGGTCCCGGCGCACCAGCACATCCGGGATCACATAACCTGCCGCGGCTGGCGAGAGCTGGGCGCCGGGCCTGGGATTGAGCGATTCGATCAGCCGAATGGCGGCGCCGAGTTCGTTCTCCCGCAGCCGGGTGCGCCGCATCAGTTGCGCATAGTCGTGGCTTGCCAGCAGGTCGAGATGGTTCTTTACGATCAGCACGGCGCAGTCGGCGGTGCTCTCAAGTTCCGGGTCGCTGATCTGCCCGAGTTGCAGCAAGAGGCATTCGGCGAGGTCGCGGGAAGCCACGCCGGCGGGGTCGAATTGCTGGATTCGGTGCAATACCGCCAGCGCTTCATCGGCGCCGACGCCCGCCGCCGGGGCGAAACCCGCGAGCAGGGAATCGATATCCACGCTGAGCATGCCATTGGCGTCGATGGCGTCGATGATGGCCAGGGCGATGGTCTGGTCCCGGTTCGACATGGGAGTCAGGTTCAACTGCCAGAGCAGGTGGTCCTGCAGGTTGTCGGGCTCGGGGCTGCTCGCGGCGAAATCAAAGGCTTCGCCATCCCGGGCCGGGCCGCCGAAGGAAGGCTGCCAGGCTTCCTGCCATCGGTTTTCCCGCCAGTCGTCTTCCGCCCGCAACTGCGCACTGTGCTCCCGCTCGCTTTCCTCGCCGCTTTCCTCGAGTTCGAGCATGGGATTGGATTCGAGCATCTGTCCGACTTCCTGATGCAGGTCGGTACTGGAGAGTTGCAGCAGCCGGATCGCCTGCTGAAGCTGCGGAGTCATCGCGAGTTGCTGTCCGAGCTTGAGCTGTAGCGAAAGTTTCATGTCCCTAGGAGCCTGCGCCACAGGAATTCACGGCTGCAAATCCGCTCCCGTCCACGCCCGCGGCCGCTCGATTTCGTTGCATATTGACCAATATTCGCCTCAATCGACCGGCCAGGGGCGCGGCGACAGCGAATTTTCGCTATCGCGAATTCCTGCGGCGCAGACTCCTGAACGACCGAATTTCGGGGGGACGCCCTACCTGAATCAGAAAATTCAGTATACCCGAAGACCTTGGCACTTTCCTTGCATAACCGCGAAATCTGCGAGTTCGGTCATCCTGCGCGCAGTCGCAGGGTCTCCCTGGGAGGCCACTGCATGAGATTCTGCGACTTCGCTTCGCGCAGAATGACGAAGAGGGGCTGGGTGCTCCGTTACGTCCGGATCGTCGGACAAAGCGTACCTACATGTCGAAATTTTCTCCGAGATAGACTTCCCGGACGGTGGGATTGGCGAGGATGGTCGCGGGCTCGCCCTGGGCGATGATGCGGCCTTCGCTGACGATGCAGGCCTTTTCGCAGATGTCGAGGGTTTCCCGGACGTTGTGGTCGGTCAGCAGGATGCCGATGCCCCGGGCCTTGAGATGGGCGATGAGGTGCTTGATATCGCTTACCGATATCGGATCGATGCCGGCAAATGGCTCGTCGAGCAACAGGTAGCCTGGCTCGGTGGCGAGGGTGCGGGCGATTTCGGTGCGCCGTCGCTCGCCGCCGGACAGGCTCATGCCCTTGCTGTGTCGCACATGGGTGATATGGAATTCCTCAAGCAGGGCTTCGAGTCGCTGCCCGCGCCCCTGGCTGTCCAGCTCCTTGCGGGTTTCGAGAATGGCGAGGATATTGTCTTCCACGCTCAGGGTGCGGAAGATCGAGGCGTCCTGGGGCAGATAGGCGAGGCCATGAGCGGCGCGACGGTGGATGGGCTGGTTCGTCACCCTGTCGCCGTCGATGAAGATATCGCCCCGGTCCGGACGAATCAGCCCCACGAGCATGTAGAAGCAGGTGGTCTTGCCAGCGCCATTGGGGCCAAGCAGGCCCACCACTTCGCCCCGCCCGATGGCCAGGGAAACCTCGTTGACCACCCGGCGTCCCCGGTAGCTCTTGACGAGGCCGGCAGCTTCAAGCATGGCTTCAGTCATTCCGGGGGGTGAAGGCCCCAGCGCAGTTGCCGCTGGCGCGGATCAGTTCGAGCTCGGTCACATAAACGATGGACTCGCATTGGGTGTCCATTTCCCGGGAGCGAATGCCGGCATTGCCCACGAGTTCAATAACGGTATTGCCGTCGGCATCGGTGTGGAAAAGGATGGTATCGCCGCTGCCGGTGACAAGCCCGCCGTCTTCATCGAGGCTTTGCCGATAGTTCGCCGGTGCGCCCTGTACCGTCACCCGGTTCAGTTCGTTGGTTTCGGCGCTGTACTCGATCAGGGCCTGATCGCCGCGGATTTCCAGGCCGCCCCGGGTGATGATGACGTTGTCGGTCATATGCAACTGGCGGACGCCGTTTTCCATCGACAGGGAAGAGTCGCCGTCGGCGCTCCATTCGATGGCCTGCCCGCTGTCGTTTTCCTGCGCCGGCGCCACAAGGGCCCAGGCCAGCGCGCCCGCCAGCACGAGCCAGCGGGAAATCTCAGGGCCGCCCATGGCCGCCCCGGACGCTGCCGAGCATGAGCAGGCTGTCTTCCGGCAGATGCAGCACCAGCCCCGCCGCACTCTGCCGCAGTGCGCCGGAAGTCATTTCCACCCGGGCGTCGGTGGCGATGACTTCATTCACCAGATCGATATCGAGACTGCTCGTGGTGAGCGTCAACCCGCCGGAATTTCCGGCCTTATCGCGCCGCAGCATGACATTGCCGCTCAATTCGAGATGCTCGCCGCTGGCGGGCGAAATTCCCTGTTCCGCCTCGACCTGCCAGTCGGCGCCGCCATTGCCGGCATACCACTGCAGGGAAGGTTCGCTCCACTCGATGATATTGTCGCTGGAACGAGTCTGGCGGGCTGCCTGCAAGGCGTATCCGAGCCTGCCCGTTTCGTCGTGGAAGCGCAGGTCCACGCCTTCGGCAAGCGCATTGTATGCCGGCGCCGCCAGCGAAGGGGAAGGCGATTCCTGCATGGTTTCCAGGCCGCCCATGGCCGCCACCGCGGCGGCCACGGCCACAACAAGGGGGATGAGGCTTCTCTTCGGCACAGTCGATTCAAACCCGGTTCCGGTCTGCGAACAGCCTATCACGAAACTTTGGCGATTCTTTCCCCGTCATTCTGCGCGAAACGAAGCGCCCCACCCCGTCATTCTGCGCGGAGCGAAGTGCTCCACCCGTCATTCTGCGCGGAGCGAAGCGCAGTCGCAGAATCCCAGGCAGAGTCCCCCACGAGACGCCGCGACTGCGCGCAGCATCACGGGGAGGGGGGATTTCATTTTGCGGCTTGCGGGAATTCATCATGGCGGCTCTGGCAGCGCAGCAGGAAATCGGTGATTTCCCGCACGGCGCCGCTGCCTCCGGGGAGCGAGGTAACCAGATGCACCCGTTTACGCACGTCTTCATGGCCATTGGGCACCGAGCAGGCAAGCCCCGCCGCCCCCAGCACCGGCAGATCCATGAGATCATCGCCGACAAAGCCGAATTGACCGGCCTGAAGCCCGGCAAGTTGCAGGAAATCCTCCATGGCCGCGAGTTTGTCCGCCACGCCCTGGTAGAGGTGGCGAATGCCTAGATCAGAGCAGCGCCGCTCGACAATCGGCGAGGCGCGGCTGGTGATGATCGCCACTTCCACGCTGGCCTCGCGCAGCATTTTCAGGCCATGGCCATCGTGGGCGTGGAAGGCTTTCATCTCCTCGCCGGCACTGGTGAAATACAGCCGGCCGTCGCTGAGCACGCCGTCCACATCGAGCCCTAGCGCCCGGATGGATTGCGCCCGCCGTCTGGCCTCGGTTTCCCCGCAGTGGAATTTCATCATCACGGCGCAGGCTCCTAGATCACATTGGCCTGGAGCAGGTCATGCATCTTGACGATGCCGCTGGGCACGCCCTCGGCATCGGTAACAATCAACACATAGACACTGGCTTCCTGCATGACGCGCGCCGCTTCCGCCGCCAGGGCGTTCTCGTCGATCCGCACGAAATTCGCCGACATGATTTCTTCCACCCGGGTCGCGCCAATGTCATGGCCGGCGTCGATGGCCCGGCGCAGGTCGCCATCGGTAAAAACACCGCAGACCTTGCCTGCCGCGTCGGTAATCGTGGTGAGGCCAAAACCGCCGGTGCTGACCGCAAGCAGGGCCTCGGCAAGCCCGGCGCCGGCCGGCACCCCGGGAATCTCCCGCCTGGGGTGCATGATGTCCCTGACCTTGACAAGCAAACGCCGTCCCAATTGTCCGCCGGGATGCGAGCGGGCGAAATCCTCGCTGCTGAATCCCCGCGCCTCCAGCAGGGCCATGGCAAGGGCGTCGCCGAGCGCCAGCGCCGCCAGGGTGCTTGCCGTGGGCGCCAGGCCCAGGGGGCAGGCTTCCTCGCTGACTCCCGCATCGAGATGGATCTCCGCCGCCCGGGCGAGTTCCGAGCCGGATTTGCCGGTCATGGCGATCAGGGGGATGCCGCGCCTCCGCAGCACCGGCAACAGGGCGATGATTTCCCCGGTGGCGCCGGAATTGGAAATCGCCAGCACCACATCGGCTGAAGTAATCATGCCGATATCGCCGTGGGCGGCTTCGGCGGGATGCACGAACAGCGCCGGGGTGCCGGTGCTCGACAGGGTGGCGGCGATCTTGTTGCCGATATGGCCCGATTTGCCCATGCCGGTGACCGCCACCCGGCCATTGCAGGACAGCATCAGGCGGCAGGCCCGTTCGAATTCGCCGCCGATTCGCCCCGGCAATTCCGCAAGCCCCGCCCGTTCGATGGCAATCGTACGCAAGGCGCTGTCGATAAAGGAAAAGTTCTTGTCCATGACTCAGGTATTTTGCAGCATTAACGTAAACCAGCCGCAGTAGATTAGCACCAGGGTCAAGCCGCCCAGCCGGCTGATCGACTTGCCGCGCCGGATGCTCAGGAAGCAGAACAGCGCCAGCACCAGGCAGATCAGCAGTACCGCGGCATAATCGCGGAAAAGGAAACTCGGCTCCAGCGGCCCCGGCGCAAACAGCCCGGGAAAGGGCAATACCACCAGCAGGTTCATGATATTCGAGCCGAGAATATTGCCGATGGCGAGTTCATCCTCGTCCTTCACCGCGCAGGTCACCGACAGCGCCAACTCCGGCAGGCTCGTGCCCAGGGCCACCACGGTGAGTCCGATGATGCCAGTGCCCACGCCCAGGGTCTGGGCGATGGAAGTCGCGGCGACCACCAGGGCCTGGGAACTGACCACCAGCATCAACAGGCCGAAAAGCAGGAAGCAGATCGCCCGGAAATTGCTGACTTTTTCAATCTGCAACTCGTCGAGCACCTTTTCCGGTTCGTTCTTCACCTGGGGCAGCATCAGTTTGCGGATGAAGAAGACTGTAATGACGATCAGCACCGCGGCGTCGATCCAGCCCAGGTGCAGGTCGATGAACAGCAGGCCGGTGACTACGGTGACCAGCAGCATCGCCGCCATTTCCCTGCGCATCAGGTTGGGCGGCGGCGTCAGCGGGGCAACCATGGCGGCAACGCCGAGAGCAATGCCCACATTGAACAGGTTCGAGCCCAGGGCGTTGCCCACCGCCAGATGAGGCTCACCGTTGAGCGAGGCAACCGCCGAGGAGAAGAACTCCGGCGCCGAAGTGCCGAAGGCGACCACGGTAAGGCCAATGAGCAACGGCGAAACCCCCAGATTTCGGGCCAGCGCCGAGGCGCCGAAAACAAAGAGATTGGCGCCCCAGGCCAGACCGACAAAGCCGAGAACGATGAACAGGATGTCAAGAAGCATTAGCCGGAAAATCCACCGGGTCCCAGGCAAGCGCTCAATTAGAAGGATGTTTGTTGGCTAATGCAAGTGATTGCATCAAGTTCCGGCAATTCTCATTTCGGCGCTCCAAGCTTCATGTCATGCTGCGCGAAGCCGACCGGGAACCTGCCTTCGGCTGGGAGCCTGCGCCGTAGGAATTCGCGAAAGCGAAAATTCGCTATCGTCGCGCCCCCGGCTGATCGATTGAGGCGAATATTGGTGGATATGCAACGAAATCGAGCGGCCGGGGGTGCGGATGAGAGCGGATTTGCAGCCGTGAATTCCTACGGTGCAGGCTCCTAGTGGCATCACAGCAGAGACGGCGGCTCGTGAATCATGTCGCCGATGGGCGATTCGATGTAGCTGCGCGGCGAGACCGCCGAGTGGCCAGAAGGGGGATTGCCGAGCAGCAGCTTGTCTCCGGTTATCAGGATGCTTCCGTATTCCGAGGCAAACAGGCGCCAAAGATGGCTGTCGCCCGGGCCGGGCGCGTCTTCCGCTGCTGCCGGTTCACGCCAGATGGCGTTCACCACGATCCTCGCGAGCAGCTTGTCAATGTCTGCATCCGGCAGTTGATGAAGCGCAGCGATTCTCGGGCGCCGGAGGACGCCGGCATATTCAGTCAACAGTTCCTCCGACATCAGACAAGCGATCTCTCCCTTGAGCATTTGATTGAGAATCCTTGCCGCGGGGCTTTCGTCGCCGGCCACTATCGCGCCGGAGACGATGACATTGGTGTCGATTACCGCGATCTTGCGCATCTTAGTATTCTCTGAAAAATCCCCTCCCTGGAATTTTTCATTATCGCAAAACAAAAGCGTGGTTTTGTTTTGCTTACGAAGCCCTGACTTGATCAGAGCTTCACTTATGCGTCAACGCGGGTTCGGTCGCTCTTTTCCTTGCGCAGTTGCCGAACTTCCCGCACCGCAAGTTCGAGCGCGTCGTCCGCGTTCATTCCCGCGGCAGCCCGCGCCCTGCTGACGATTTCCATGGCGCTGTCCTGGGTACGGATGCCGCGCATACGGAGGCTTTCCTCAATGATGGAGCCAATGGACCGCCGCTGCCGCGCCGCGGTTTCCTTCAGCGCCTGGTGCAGTTCATCGTTCAGCGTGATTGTCAGTCGGGACATTGCCGGGACCTCAACCTGGTGTGTTGGTGGTGACGCACCTTAACACTAATATGAGCCTGGAACAAGACGCCAGCTTGACGACTGCAATTTCGCCATCTGCCGCAGTCCGATGGCTTCGACTTCCGCAGTATCGGGAAAGCGTGAGTCGCCGAATCCGCACACGGCCTTGTCAGTCCGGCCGGCCGACTCTTATACTGACCCGACTGAATGCTGATCACGCGCGAGCGCCCCGCAGGCGCTCCACGACAGGAACCACTGGCATGACGAAAAAACTTCCATCGCTGTTCGCTCTCACTCTCCTTTTCGGAACCGCGCCGCTGGCCGCCCAGGTCAACGAGGAGGCTGCCGACCCCCTCAGGCTCCAGTATCTGGATGTATTCGAAATGGAGGTTGCAGACGATCCCCGCATATCGCCAGCCGGCGACCGCGTCGTGTACGTTCGGCGCGGCTTCGACATCATGACGGACGCGGAGCGTTCCGCAATCTGGGTGGTCGACGCGGATGGCTCGAATCACCGCGCGGTCACGGACGGAAGTGGTTCGGTGAGTTCGCCACGCTGGTCTCCCGACGGCAACCGCCTGCTGTATCTGGCCTCGGATGGCGGTACAAACCAGTTGTTCGTGCGCTGGATGGACACCGGCCAGACGGCGGAACTCACCAATGTGACCGAGTCGCCCGAAAACATCGCCTGGTCACCCGACGGGAACTGGATTGCAATGACGATGTTCGTGCCGGAGCCGCCTCCCGCCTTCGCGGAAATGCCGTCCGCGCCCGAGGACGCCGAGTGGACGGCGCCGGCGCGGGTGATCTCGAAGCTCCGCTACCGGGCGGACGGGCGTGGATACCTTCCGGACGGATACACGCATGTCTTCGTTCTTCCCGCGGATGGCGGCACTCCGCGCCAATTGACGAGCGGTCCTTACGACCACGGCGGCGGACTGTCCTGGTCGCCCGACTCCAGCTCGATCGTCTTCAGCGCCAACCGGGACAATCCCGATTTCGATGTCCGCAACAGCGAAGTCTTCGAGTTATCGGTCGACACGGGGAGACTTCGCCAGCTTACCGACCGCTTCGGCCCCGACGGCAGCCCGGCCGTATCGCCCGACGGTTCCCGGATCGCGTACACGGGCTACGACGACCGCCATCAGGGCTACCAGGTTTCCCGCCTGTACGTCATGGATCGAGACGGCGGCGGCGCCCGCCGCGTCGGTGATCTTGATCGCGACGTGGGCAACCTCAACTGGGCCGCGGACGGCCATTCCCTCTTCATTCAGTACGACGACCAGGGTACCACCCGGATCGCGAACGTCACTCTTGAAGGCGATGTCGCCGACCTTGCAGCCGATGTGGGCGGCGTTGAACTCGGACGACCTTATGACAGCGGGTCCTACACCTTGGCGCGTGACGGAAGCTTCGCCTTCACCACCAATTCGCCGACGCGCCCGGCCGATGTCGCCATCGGCCGGGTGGGGACCGAACCGCGCCGGATTACCAGCCTGAACGAAGATCTCCTGGCCCACAGGAAACTTGCCGCGGTCGAGGAAATCTGGTGGGAATCCTCCCATGACGGCCGTCCCGTACACGGCTGGATCGCCAAGCCCCCGGACTTCGATCCCGCCCGCAAGTACCCGCTGTTGCTCGAGATACACGGCGGCCCGTTTGCGAACTACGGCCCCCGCTTCGCGGCCGAGGTCCAGTTCTATGCGGCAGCCGGTTACGTCGTCCTCTACGCGAATCCGCGCGGAAGCACGAGCTACGGCGAGGAATTCGGCAACCTGATCCACCACGCCTATCCGGGCTACGACTACGACGACCTCATGTCGGGCGTCGATGCCGTGATCGGCCGGGGCTACATCGACGAAAACAACCTGATGGTTACCGGCGGCAGCGGCGGCGGCGTACTGACGGCGTGGATCGTCGGGAAGACCGACCGCTTTCGCGCGGCGGTATCGCAGAAACCGGTCATCGACTGGATCAGTTTCTCGCTCATGTCGGACGGGTACGCATCCTACTACCAGTACTGGTTCCCCGGCCCGGTCTGGGAGGACGGAATGCTGGAGCACTACTGGTCCCGCTCACCGCTCTCCCTGGTCGGCAACGTCACGACCCCTACGATGCTGATCACCGGGGAACAGGATCTGCGTACGCCGATGGGAGAGACCGAGCAGTTCTACCAGGCGTTGCAGATTCGCAAGGTTCCGACGCAGATGGTGCGGATACAGGACGCCTCGCACGGCATCGCGAGCAGTAGTCCGTCCAATCTGATTGCCAAGGTCGCACACACTCTGGAGTGGTTCGAACGCTACCGCAAGGAGAGCGCCGGGACTGACTGAGCCGGGAGCCTGCGCCACGGAAATCCGCGAAAGCGAAAATTCGCTATCGCCGCGCCCCTGGCTGATCGATTGAGGCGAATATTGGTGAATATGCAACGGGATTCCACATGAGCAAGGTTTTGCAAGGCATTCGGGTGCTGGACTTCGGGCGCTACATCGCCGGGCCGTATTGCGCCACCCTGCTGGGGGATATGGGCGCGGAGGTGATTCGCATCGAGAAGGTCGATGGCTCGGAAGACCGCTTCCTGTCGCCGGTGACGGAAGATGGCGACGGCGCGCTGTTCCTGCAGATCGCCCGCAACAAGCAGTCGATGACACTCAATCCCATGAAGCCGGAAGGACGCGAGATCGTGAAGAAGCTGGTTGCCACCGCCGATGTGGTGGTCGCCAATCTGCCGCCGGATACCTTGCGCGCCATGGGGCTCGATTACGACAGTCTTTGCGCGGTCAAGCCCGACATTATCCTGACGATGATTTCCGCTTTCGGGCAGGGCGGGCCTTACGCCAATCGCGTGGGATTCGATGGCCTGGGCCAGGCCATGTCCGGCAGCATGTATCTTACGGGTACCCCCGAGCAGCCGGTGCGCGCCTGGGCGCCCTTTATCGATTTCGGCACCGCCAGTTTTTCGGCTTTCGGCACCATGGCCGCGCTGTTCGAAAGGTCCAAAACCGGCAAGGGACAGATTGTCGAGGGATCCCTGTTCAATACCGGGCTGACCATGATGAATGGCACGCTCATCGAACAGCACGCCATCCGGCGCGACCGCGTCGCGAGCCTCAATCGCGCCCAGACCGCCGCACCGGCGGATACCTTTCGCACCCAAGACGGTTGGGTACTCGTGCAATCCATCGGCGGCCCCCTGTTCAAGCGCTGGGCCGACCTGATGGGAGAAGACCATTGGCTTGAGGACCCGTGCTTCAAGGACGATATTTCCCGGGGAGACAACGGCCATCTGATCAGTGACCGCCTGGCCCGCTGGTGCGCTGAGCGAACCAGCGAGGAAGCGCTGGCGGCCATGGAAGAGGCGCGGCTGCCTGCCGGGCCGGTCCTGTCGCCCCGGGAAGTGCTGGAGGATCCGCATATCGCCGCCAAGGGCCTGTTCCAGGCCACGGAGTATCCGGGACTGGACCGACCCGCACCGCTGATGAAGACGCCGGTGGAGTTGTCGGAGACCCCCGGCGAGATTCGCAGCCGGCCGCCGACCCTGGGAGAACATACCGACCGGATCATGGGCGAACTCGGTTACAGTACCCGGCAGATCACCGCGCTGCGGAAACAACGGGTGATCTGAATCCGCGGAGGCCGCGCACATTAACAGGGCAAGGTCCAGACGAAACTTCCTGCAAGCCAGCGGCGCATTCCTGCTTGGCAACGCGGGATGGTCAACCGCCGAGGCCCAGCGGCGGCTTGCAACTGCGCAGAGTGCAGACGACCGAGGCGCCGCAATCGGCGCGGGCGGGGACGTGGCGATAGCGAATTTTCGCTTTCGCGAATTCCTGCGGCGCAGGCTCCTAGTGTGCTGTCCCACAAGTTCGCCGTATTTCAGCGCGCCCCCCGCGGTGTGTGGCAAGGCGCGGTCCGCAGGTAATGGCCCGCCCCATTGCCAAGGAGCGCAACGCGGCCACGCGCCGCGGGGGGCGCGCCCTTC
>JAJEGU010000037.1 GCA_022819645.1 Pseudomonadales bacterium | reverse complement strand
ACTCCATCCGTGGAGTTTTTCATTATCGCAAAACAAAAGCGTGGTTTTGTTTTGCTCGCGAATTCAATGGCTTACGCCATCGAATTCGGCGGCACTTCCATGTGCCGCAGGGAAGCTCTGACTTGATCAGAGCTTCCCTAGTGTGCTGTCCCACAAGTTCGCCGCATTTCAGAGCGGTCCTGAAGCGTCAATGCAAGGCGTCGTCCGCGGGCAATACCGGGAGTATTGCCAAGGGCGGCAACGCCGCGGTGGCGCTTCAGGACCGCTCCCGAAGGGCGCGCTGAAATACGGCGAACTTGTGGGACAGCACACTAGCCGCTGCGCTTGTGTTTTTGAATCCGGCTGATGCGTGGTTTATTCTTGTTCGCCCCGCCTTGGCGCCTTTCAGGCATTGCATTCGTGCCAGCATCTGCGAGTAAACGCCAGTCCCGGCGAGTTTCCGAAACCGGCCGCCCGCAAGCCTGGTCCGGCGAGAAGATTCTTGCCCTGCCCGCACTTGCGGCTTTCGGTCTCCTGTTCATCAGCCTGCAATCCAGAGTGCAGGACAACCGGATTCTGCTGGCCTCCACCCTGGGCGCCGGGGCGGTGTTGCTGTTGTGGCTGGGATGGCAGTGGATTGGCTGCCAGCGCGATGGCGACTATCCCGTAATTCGGATATTGCCGCGGCCCCAGCATTATGTGCAGGCCATGGTGCAAAGCAGCGTTTTTCTGTACTGGGGCTATTACTGGAGCCCGGTATACGACCACTTCTGGCTGCTCCTTGCGCAGCTGCTGTTCGCTTATGGCTTCGACATGCTGCTCGCCTGGTCGCGCAGGCGCGAGTATCTGCTGGGCTTCGGGCCATTTCCCATCATCTTCAGTATCAATCTGTTCCTGTGGTTCCGCGATGACTGGTTCTACCTGCAATACATCATGCTGGCGACGGGCTTCATGGGCAAGGAGTACGTCCGCTGGATGCGCGATGGGCGCAGCGTGCACATCTTCAATCCTTCGGCTTTCGCCCTGGGCCTGTTCTCCCTGGCCCTGATTGTCACCGGAACCACCGGACTCACCTGGGGCCGGGAAATCGCCTCCACCCTGACCCTGGCGCCGAATATCTACGCCTTCCTGTTTCTGGCCGGCCTGGTGGTGATGTATTTCTTTTCCATCACCCTGGTGGCGGGCATGGCGGCGATATCGCTGTTCGCCATGAGCGCACTGTATTTCGCTTTCACCGGCGTACCGTACTTCATTGATTCGGAAATTCCCGCGGCGGTTTTTCTCGGCCTGCACCTGTTGGTCACCGACCCTTCCACATCGCCGCGCACGCCACTGGGCAAAGCCCTGTTCGGCCTGCTCTATGGCCTTGGGGTGTTTGGCCTTTACACCTTGCTCGGGGCTTTTGGCGCGCCGACTTTCTACGACAAGCTGCTGTGCGTGCCACTGCTCAACCTCAGCGTAATCGCCATCGACCGCGCCGTGAAGCGGATCCCGTCACAATCCTGGGCCCTGCTTTGGAAGCGCGGCTGGAATCCGGCGCGGGCGAATCCGGCGCATATGGCCTTGTGGATTGCGGTGTTTGCCGGGGCTTCCCTTGCCGGCGGCACAGACAGCCGCCACACCGGCGACAGCCTTCCCTTCTGGCAGCAGGCCTGTGCGGAATCCCGGCCCAAGGCCTGCAATCGGCTGCTGCAATTGCAGGCCACCTACTGCAATGACAATTCCGCCTGGGCCTGCAATGAACTCGGCGTCCTTTACCGCGAAGGCGGCATCATCGCGGCGGACGAAGTGCTTGCCAGCGGATTCTTCTCCCGGGCCTGCGAACTGAAATCCATGGCGGCCTGCCAGAATCTGTTGCGTGGCGACGCCCTGTACCGCACACCGCCGGGCGACCTCGACCTGCGCCTGCTGTTGCGCGAAGGCGGACTGAACCTGATGGAAATACCCCTGGCTGATCTCTACCGGCGCGCCTGCGATCATGGCTGGCAATTTGCCTGTGGGGAAAATCGCGCGTGAACTCTTCCACCGCCGGGCATGCCCCGTCGCAACCGGCGAGCAGCCGTACCGGCATCGTGCTGCTGGCGTTGATCGTGGCGCTGGTTTTTTTCTGGCTGTATCGCAATGGGGGCACCCTCTCCCCCACTGTGGAGCAAGTGGAAACCCCGGCCACACTCGATGGTTTCCGCAGCGACGCCTGGATGCTTCCCGACGAGACCCTGCTCGGCTTTGTGGAAGTGCCCGCCGGGGCATTCATCATGGGCAGCAATCCCCGACAGGACCCCATGGCCTATGAAAATGAACGCTGGTCGGCGGGGCGCAGGCAGGGCAATCCGAATCTGCCGGCATTCTATATCGGTCGATTCGAGGTGACCGTGGCGCAGTTCAATCGCTTCGCCGGGGAAAGCTCCGGCGGAATTGCCCCGCGCAATGGCGAACCGGCGCATCCGGCAAGCCATGTGACCTGGCCGGAAGCCTTGGCCTATGGCCGCTGGCTGGGCGAGCAAATGCGCTCTTCGAGCGCAACGCCGGATGCACTGCGGCAGGCGCTCGAAGCCGGCTGGCGGGTAACGCTGCCCACCGAGGCGCAATGGGAAAAGGCGGCCCGGGGGGAAGCCGGCCGCATCTTTCCCTGGGGCGCCGACCCCGCCGCGGGCAATGCCAATTTTGCAAGCGGCGGTTCGCGCCCGGTGACCGCCGGCACCTGCCCGCAATGCAGCTACGGGCTGGCCGACATGGCCGGCAATGTCTGGGAAATGACGAGCAGCCCCTTGCAGGATTATCCCTACAACCCCCACGATGACGCCGCTTCCCTCGGCGCGGGCGCCCTGTTCGTCATGCGCGGCGGCTCCTGGCAGGATGTCCCCAACAACATCCGGGGGGCCGTGCGCGGCGCGGTGGACCCTGGCGTGCGCAACCCCGCCATCGGATTCCGCCTCGCA
This sequence comes from Pseudomonadales bacterium, assembly GCA_022819645.1. Classification (GTDB taxonomy): domain Bacteria; phylum Pseudomonadota; class Gammaproteobacteria; order Pseudomonadales; family Pseudohongiellaceae; genus UBA9145. The sequence goes on along the minus strand of JAJEGU010000037.1, from coordinate 42,751 downwards.
TTGACGCCGCCCTGAGGAGCCTGCGCCGTAGGAATTCACGGCTGCAAATCCGCTCTCATCCGCGCCCCTGGCCGCTCGATTTCGTTGAATATCCACCAATATTCGCCTCAATCGATCAGCCAGGGGCGCGGCGATAGCGAATTTTCGCTTTCGCGAATTCCTATGGCGCAGGCTCCTTGAGCCTGTCCTATTCCTCGCTCCAACTGACCCGGATTGGTTCGCTGCCGAAGTAATACACGCCGGGGCGCTCGTCCAGGGAATACGCCAGATAGAAAGAGATCGCCTGGCCCTGCAACTGGTACACCGAGCCGATCAGCGGGCCCACCGAGGGCTCCCGGTCATAGTGCCGGGTTCCCATGATGACCAGGTCCTGGGCGTACAGGCCGGGCTTGAGCGCTCCCGCCGACGGGATATCGCTCGCGTCTTCCAGTGGATGGAAGTTGCCGTCTGCGTGCCGGGCAAACAATATACCGTTATCCGTTGCCACCACCACATGCAAATCTCCCGGCCGGTGCCCGTGAGTCCGGTCCTTGACCACGGTGCCATACACGGTGATGCGATCCGAGGGCTTGAAGTGATTTTCGAAAGTCCTGCCGCCGTTGGTGGTGGCGCCGCCGACGAATCTGGCTTCGGTGGGCAAACTGTCGGTGGAAAGCCCTTCACCGAGCAGGATGGGGCACTCTCCGGGGCTGCCATAGCGCATGGCAAGGGCGCAGCGGTCGTCGATGGACAGCACCGGGTCGCGCCTGCCATAGTTGAGCCTGGCCTGCATGATCGCCGAGCGCACCGCGCTGTGGCCGAAACCCAGCGTGTGGCCGATTTCATGGGTCGCCACATGATGGAAATGATGCGCGACGGACTCGAATCGCGACCTGCTGTGTTCGTTGAAGACGATATCGCTTTCAACAATGCCGCCGGGGTCCCAGGAAGTCTGGGTCACCGCATCGGCGACAGTGCCACCGCTGCTGAAGTAACTGTCGTCGCCGCAGAACGTGGTGGAAAAGGAGGCGGTGTTGACCTTGTTCTGGGAACTGCCCCGGAAATTGGTCTGGCACACCTCGCGTTCTTCTTCGATGGCATTCAGGCTGATATTGCCCGAAGCGTCCATCCACACGTGCAGGGAGCGGACGAAACTCTCGAAAAAGCTGACGCCATCGGGCAGATTTCCCGGCAGATGCGCGTAGTAGGTATGCTTATTGCCGCGCAGCCCCACCAGGTAGCTCAGTTCGAAGCCGAGCGCCTGCCCGGGCGCCAGAACGGCGGCGAGCGACAGCAACAGCGAAGGAATTGACAGCTTCAACATTGTGGTGTGAAGCATGGAATGTCAGCGCTGAAATTTCAAGCCCGGCTTGGGGCGGGTTTCCCGCAGCGAACGGCAAGGGCAGGCGGGAGCATCGGACACCGGCCCGGGGCTGCAATAGCGCTCTTCCAGCTTTCCGGAGGCAAGGCCTGAAGCGGCGACCCGGACTTCCCGCCAGGGCCCCCAGCGTTCCGAGACTTCGCAGATCTGCATGCCGTCCCCAAGGAGCGACAATTCGCTGGCAAATTGCCTGAAACTGACTTCGCTGGCCATGGGCACGACAATGGCGCCGGTCGCGGCAGAAGCGCCAGACTGCAACAGACGAAAACAGTTGCCCGCCCGGGAACGATAGCGGCATAACACCAGCGGCGCCGCTCCGCCCGGCAAGACGAGGGATTGCCCACTGCGCGGCGGGGCCGGAAAATGCACAGCGCCACTTTCCGGATTGCTGATTTCGGGCGGCAGGGCACCCGGCTTGCCGCAGGCAAACACCAGCGGCGAAACGACGATGAACGAGTACAGGAATCTCATCTGTTCACTCCTTGCAGGGTGATTGAAAAAGAGGGGACATCACCCCAGGAGCCTGCGGCGCAGGCTCCTGGGGGGTATAGGAAACTTTTCGGGAATTCGCCAGGTTTTCGGCGAAAATAGCCCGGAAGCCCGCGCCGCAGGGCATATGGACGGGTCGCTCGCGCTATATTGTAAGGAAATGCGTACGGAGCAGGTCTAATGACGATAAACAGGCGAATATGGCTGACTGGCGCCTTGCTGGTCGCATTGCTGGCTCTGCTGTACTGGCCGCCATCGGCCCGGAATGACGTGGCCTTCGCCACCGATGCGGAAACCCTGGCGAAAGGGGAATATCTGGTGTCGGCGGGAGGCTGTATCAGTTGCCATCGGGGCGCAGCGGACGAAACCGCCTTCAGCGGCGGCCTCGGGCTGGAATCCGACTTCGGCACTTTCCATGTGCCGAACATCACGCCGGATGCGGCAACCGGCATTGGCGGCTGGACCGCGGGGGAATTCCTGCGGGCCATGAAGCATGGCCGCAGCCCCGGAGGCGGGTTCTACTTTCCCTCGTTTCCCTGGCGGGCGTACGGAGGGCTTGCCGACGAGGATGTGCTGGCCATGGGTTCCTGGCTGATGTCGCTGGAGCCGGTGTCTTTCCAGGCGCCGGAGCACGAAACGCCCTGGTGGCTGTTGCGGCCCTTCATGGCGGGCTGGAATCTTCTCGCGGGCCTTTATGCCGTGGGAGAAGAGGAGTTTGCGTCGGACCTCGTGGCCCGGGGCGCGTATCTTGCCCGCAACCTCGGCCATTGCGGGGAATGCCATACGCCGCGCAACAGCCTCGGCATTCTCCTCGGCAGCCGCGAATTCGCCGGCGCCGAACTCGGCGAGGACACCGTGGAGGCCATTGATGCCGCGGCGCTGGAAGAATGGACTTTTGACAATTTCGACCTGTTCCTGCTGATCGGCCTGAAGCCCGACGGCGAATTCGTCGGCGGCGACATGAACGAGGTCATCGAATACAACACGAGCCGGCTGACGGATGAAGACCGCGACGCCCTGGCGGCGTTTTTCACCCGGCATTCCGGGGAAGACTGAGGAATCGCACAAAAAATTTGGCAAAAAAGACAAATATCGACTAGGTATTTATAAGGGCGCCCCCGCAATACCGAGCGCGGCAATTTCGCCTAACCGAATCCCGGCGCCGAGCGATAACAGGAATAGGCGGCAGTGAAAGCCGCCAGTAGCATATGGAGCGGAAAATGCCTGACGACTTGTTGATTTTGCAGACGATTGTCGCAACCTGTTTTGCCACGTCGCTGATTCCCAACGCCATGTGGCGGCGCCACACCGGGGAGTACGTGGGTTTCCAGAGCAATCTGGTGCTGCTGTATTTCGTATTCCTGGTGAGCTTTGTGGGCAGCAATGTGGCCGCCATCTACGACGCCTGGGGCGCATTGCTGCGCACCGGGCTGATGGTGGCCGCCACTTTTCTGCTCGGCTGGCTGGTCGCCGTCACCGCCTATTGGCGACGCTACCGCCAGCGCCCCCGCAGGGGCGCTCCGCCGGCCAGTCCCTGACCGTACAGATTATTTTCCACGAAAACTACGCATTTTCTCCCGGGTCCGCCTATGGTTTGAGGGCAAGCGCCATTTACTTCAATCCATGAGGAGCAAGACATGAGAAAACTTGAGGAGAAAGAAATGCAGGCGGTCACGGGTGGAAGATCGGCGGGATTTCCCGCAATGGCCCCACAGCAGTTCTGGCCGACTGATCCGGTCAATCCGTTGACTGTGACTTTCGGAACGCCAGTGGCGCCACACCTGGCCTTGCCGGGCATCTGGCCGCGCTGAATCCGCTGACGTTCACCAGCCTGCGCGGCCTTGCGGGCCGCGCAGGCTGGTTTTTGCTCATTCGGTGTCTTCGCGATAGGTTTCGTGGCAGTTGCCGCAGGCGCCCCCCAGGGTGCGCACCGCACCAAGGGTGGCGGCCATATCGCCGCCGGCGGCCACATCGGCGAATTCGTTGGCGGCGCTGACCAGCGCCTGGGCCTTGACGTCGATATCATCCAGATTGTCCCAGATCAAATCCAGCGCCTGGGTTTCCACGTCATAATCCCGGGTATCCATGGCACCGAGCAGATCCGGGATCATCGGCGCGAGCGCGGCAATGCGGCGGCCATTGCGCTCGGCGAGTTCGGCATCAAAAGGCGCGCCCTGGGTCATGGCGATAATCGCGCCGATATTGAACCGCAACAGCTTGAAGACGGCTTGCCGGTCCGTTGTGGCGGCGGCGGCCTGTTGTTCCGGAGTGGGCGTATCCTGGGCCGAAGCCACGAAAAACATGCTGGTTGCGACAAAAGCTGCCAGTGCTAGCAGAAACTTCTTCATTCTCGTCTTACTCCTGTTACCAGATGGGTTGGCCCAAGCGGCATGACCCGGGCAATGGCGCAAAATATATAGCAATTCCCCGGCGAATGTAAGCAAGGCTTTTCAGGTCCAGCAATTCTCATTTTGGCGCCCCAACCTTCATGTCATTCTGCGCGAAGCGAAGCGTAGTCGCAGAATCTCTTGCAGTGGCCACGCAATGAGATCCTGCGACTGCGCGCAGGATGACTGATGTGAGCGCGCCCATTGCCATGATGGGAATTGCTGTTTCAGGCCGCCACATCCTTCCAGACGAACATCCGGGTGGCGAGGGCGAAGCCGATGACGAACCAGACCGCCATGCCTATCAGGCTGGGCACGATTTCCAGCAGGGTCGCGCCGGCCACGGCGATTTCGCGCAGCCCGGAAACGACAAAAGTCAGCGGCAGCACCTGGGCCAGGGGTTGCACGAATCCCGGCATGGCGTCGATGGGATAGAACACGCCGGAGAGCACGATCTGCGGAAAGATCACGATATTGCCGATCGCCATGATGGCCTGCTGGGTCCTGGCCATGCTGCCGATGCAAAACCCGATATTGAGGAAAACCAGGCTGGCGACAAGCGCCACAAGATAGAATTCGGCGAAATTTCCGACGATGTTCACCCGCAGCACGAACAGCGCGAAAGCCAGCAGCACCGTGAGCTGGATCATTACGATGCCAAGCCTTGCCGCGACGATGGCGGCGACGAAATCCCGCGGTTGCAGCGGCGTGACGAACAGCCGCTTGAGAATGCCCTTGCGGCGAAACTCCACCACATTGTAGCCCGAGCCCGCCACGCTCAATTGCATCAGCATCATCGCCAGCAAGCCGGGTAGCAGGAAGTCGAGATAGCTTTGCGAAAGCGCCTGCACGTTTTCGATTTCCAGCGAGAACATCGCTTCCCCGCCCCGATATTCGCGCTCGATTTCCATGAGCTTCTGCTCGAGCATGGGCTCGACCAGGGGCAACTGGTTGAACTGGGAAGTGTCCGCGAGCAGGCGCAGGGCGGCGGTCTCGCCGGCGGACGGCGCCTGGAACTGCGCCGGCACCACGAGCACCAGCATCTGCTCGCCATGGATCAGTTGTTCCCGCAACTGTGCTTCATCGCCGGACACCACGGTGAAAGCGGTGTCCTCGCCGAGCTTGTCCACCAGCGCGCCGGCGAGGGCGCTGTCCGACTGATTGGCCACGCCGAGTGGAATCGGCTCCTGGCCGCCGCGGACAAATGCGAAAATGCTCATGAAGACCACGGGAAAGAACAGGCTGAAGAAGATCGATTGCCGGTCGCGCAGGAAAATCTTCATGAAATCCCGGGCAAGATGGCGCTGGAGTTTGCTTGGCACGATATACCTCTTCAGTCCCGCAGGGCGTGGCCGGTAAGGGCGAGAAAAACGTCTTCGATATTGCCATGGAGCGGCGCAGCGGGCGGCTCGGGGGCGTGTTTCCGGATCAGGTTCGCCGGCGTGTCCTCCGCGACGATCCTGCCGTGGTCCATGATGGCGATGCGACCGCAGAGAAACTCGGCTTCTTCCATATTGTGGGTGGTCAGCACAATGGTCATGCCAGCTTTATTCAATTCCATCGCCAACTCCCAAAGGCGCCGCTTGGCCTGGGGGTCCAGACCCGTGGTGGGCTCATCGAGAAACAGGACCCGGGGCACATTGACCAGGGCGCAAGCAATGGAAAAGCGCTGTTTCTGGCCGCCTGAAAGGCTTTCGGGGCGCGCTTTGGCCTTTTCGGTCAGATCCACCCTGGCAAGCAGTTCCATGGCGTCGATGTCGCGGCTGTACAGCGCGCCGAAAAGATGCAGCAGTTCGATCAGGTTGAGCTTGTCGAAATACTCGCTGGCCTGCAGTTGCACGCCGATCAACTGCTTGACGCGGTACGGGTCCCGGGTCACATCGATGCCCGCCACGAAGGCCGAGCCGCCATCGATGTCATTCAGGCCTTCGAGCATTTCCAGCGTGGTGGTCTTGCCGGCGCCGTTGGGGCCGAGGATGCCGTAGATTTCGCGCTCGAAGATCTCGAAGGAAACCCCGTCCACCGCGGCGAAACTGCGGGACTTGTCTTCCGGCAGCGGATAGCGCTTGACCAGCTCCACCGCCCTGATGATTGGTTCCATTTCCTTATCCCGCGGCACAGGCTCCCGTCACAGGCTACCGCTCCCGACATATCCCGGCCCGTGCAGAATCCGCCCCGGCCGGCTTCCGGTGTGGGCGCCGTCCTCCACCACGATTTCCCCGTTCACCAGCACGTACTTCATGCCCAGGGCATATTGATGCGGATCCTCGAAAGTGGCGCGGTCGATGATTTCATCGGCGTCGAACACCGCGATGTCGGCGAAGAAGCCCTCGGCGATCAGGCCCCGGTCCTGGATGGAAAGACGCTGGGCGGTCATGCTCGTCATCTTGCGGATCGCCTCTTCCAGGGAAATCACGCCGCGCTCGCGGACATAATGCCCGAGCACCCTCGCGAAGGCGCCGTACTGCCGGGGATGGGGCGCGCCTTCGCCGAAGATGCCCACCGGGCCGTCGGAGCCGATGGCGGTGGCGGGATGGCGCATGATGCGGTCCACATCATCGGAACCGATGGCGTGATAGACCGCGGTGGCGCCGCCATTGCGGAGAATTTCGAACACTACTTCGGCGGCATTCTCCGGCGAGGGTTCCATGCCCGCCTCGATGGTCAGTTCCGCCAGATTCCTGCCAGCCATGGTCGGGTCCCAGCTATTGCGCGAGATGAAGACATTGGCCGGGTCACCGCCGCCGCGGTCGAACAGAATCCGCTCCACCACTTCATTCTTGATCGTCTGGCGCGTTTCCCGGCTGTCGAGCCTGGCAAGCAGGGCGTCGCTGCCGCCTTCCTGGGCCCATTGCGGAATCAGGGCGTTGATGCCGGTCTGGGAGGCGGTATAGGGATACTGGTCGATGGTCACGTCCACGCCCCGGGCGCGGGCTTCGTCCACCAGCCTCAAGCTGTCCACCGCGGCGCCCCAGTTGGGCGCGCCGATGACCTTGTGGTGGGTAATCTGCACGGGAATGCCGGCTTCTTCGCCGATGCGGATGGTCTCGTTGACCGACTCGATCAGTTGCGAGGCCTCCTCGCGCATGTGGGAGATGTAAATGCCGCCGTGCTCCGCCGCGACCCGGGACAACGCGATCACCTCTTCGGTGGAAGTAAAGCTGCCGGGCACGTAAAAAAGCCCGGTGGATATCCCCAGCGCGCCTTCTTCCATGGCCTGGGCCACCATGGCTTTCATCCGCTCGATTTCGACCGGGGAGGGTTCCCGGTCCTCCACGCCGATCACCTGGGAGCGGATTGTTCCCTGACCCACGAATACCGCCCAGTTCGGGCTGATGCCGAGTTCGGCGATTTCGCGGTAATGCTCGCCGATTGGCCAGGGCGAGCTGCCGTCATTGCCCTCGGTCAGGGTGGTTACGCCCTGAAGCAGGGCGCTTTCGGCGGTAGGCACATCGAAGATGCCGCGGATGGCGTGGGTATGCGGGTCGATAAAACCCGGCGCCACCACCAGCCCGGCCGCGTCAATCAGGATCTCCGCCGTGGCCCCGGACAGGTCGCCAATGGCGGCGATGCGGTCGCCGCGAATGCCGAGGTCGGCCGCAAACCAGGGATTGCCGCTGCCGTTGATGACGCGGCCGCCGTGAATGAGGACATCATAATCCTGGGCAAAGGCGGCGCCTCCCGGGACGAGCAGCAGGATGAGGAAACGAATAAGCGGTTTCATGGCCTTACCAGATCGTCACGCGTTCTTCCGGGGGCAGATACAGATCGTCCTCCGGCTGCACGTCGAAAGCTTCATGCCAGGCGTCGAAATTACGCACCACGCCATTGACGCGAAACTCGGCCGGTGAATGGGGGTCCGAGGTCAGGCGCTGAATCAGGGCGTCTTCGCGGTACTTGCGCTGCCAGACCTGGGCCCAGGCGAGGAAGAAGCGCTGGTCGCCGGTCAAGCCGTCGATGACCGGCGGCTCCTCGCCATCGAGAGACATGCGGTAGGCGCGGTAGGCCAGGGACACGCCGCCCACATCGCCGATGTTTTCGCCCAGGGTGAACCGGCCGTCGATAAAATATCCCGGCACCGGCTCGTATGCGGCGTATTGTTCGGCGAGCACCGTCGCCTGGTCTTCGAAATTGGCGCGGTCCTCGTCGGTCCACCAGTTGCGCTGGACGCCGGCCCAGTCGGATTTCGAGCCCTGATCGTCAAAACCGTGGCCCATCTCGTGCCCGATCACCGCGCCGATGCCGCCATAGTTCACCGCCGCATCCGCCGCCGGGTCGAAGAAGGGCGGCTGCAGGATGCCCGCGGGGAAAACGATCTCGTTGAACGACGGATTGTAATAGGCGTTGACGGTCTGTGGAGTCATGCCCCATTCCTCGCGGTCCGTGGGCTGGCCGAGCCGCGCGATCTCTTCCCGATAGCGGAACTCGCGCACGTTGCGGGCATTGTCGAACAGCGATTCGCGGCTGAGCTCGATGGCGGAAAGGTCTTGCCAGACATCGGGATAGGCGATCTTGGGCCGGAAAGCCTCCAGCTTGCGGTAGGCCTCTTCCCTGGTCAGCGGCCCCATCCAGTCGTTCTGCTCGATGCTCTGACGCAGGGCTCCGCGAAGATTCTCCACCAGCTCCTGCATCTGCCGCTTGGCGGATTCGGGAAAATGCCGCTCCACATAAATCTGCCCGACGGCCTCGCCCAGGCTGCTCAGCGAGCCCACCCGGGCCACGCCGCGCTCCCAGCGCTCGCGTTGCTCCGGCACGCCGCGCAGGACGGTGGAATAGAAGTGAAAGGCTTCCTGGTCGATTTCTTCGGACAGCACGCTGGCGCTGTCGGCGATCAGCCGGTAGCTCAGATAGCTTTTCCAGTCTTCCAGCGGCGTTTCATTGACCAGGGCGATCACCGGCGCCATGGCGCTCGGGTAATTCACATTGAGGCTGTCGAGGCCACTGACGCCGGCGGCGTCAAAATACGTATCCCAGTCGAAATCGGGCCAGGCGGCGCTGAACTCGGCGAAGGACATGGGGTTGTAGGTGAGGTCGCGGTTGCGGCGCTCGGCTCTGGGCCACATGTGTTCGGCGATGCCCGTTTCCAGGGCGAGGATCGCTTCGGCCCTGGCGGCGGAGTCCGGAATCCCGGCGAAATCGAGAATCCGGGCGATATGGGCGAGATACTCCCCGCGCACCCGCTGATAATCCCCGGTGTCCAGCAGGTAGTAGTCGCGGTCGGGAAGGCTGAGCCCGGAAAGGGTCAGCACAAGCTGGTGCCGGTCCGGGTCGCTGCGGTCGGCGCCGATGAAAAAGGCGAAGGGGCTTGCGGTGTTATCGAGCTGGGCCCGGCCGAACGCCGCCACGAGTTGCTCCCGGTCCGCGATGGCGTCCACCGCGGCAAGCCCGGGAAGCAGGGGATCCATGCCGAGTTCATTGAGCCGGTCCGTATCCATGTAGCTCTGGAAATAATGGTTGATCTTCTGCTCGATGGAGCCCTGGGCGGGCTCAAGGTCGGCCAGATCTTCGATGATGCTTCTCACCCGCTGGTCGGAACGATCCGCAAGCACCGAAAATGAGCCGTAGTCGCTACGGTCCGCCGGCAGTTCGAAGCTGTCGAGCCAGCGGCCATTGGCGTAACGAAAGAAGTCATCGCCAGGGCGCACGGAAGCATCCTGGTTGCCCAGATCAATACCGAAACTGCCGAGTTCCGGGGTGGGCGCCGGGGCGGCCTCTTCAACGGCGGGCGTTTCCTCGACGCCGCAGGCGACAAGAAACACGGTGACCAGGGCCGGCGGCAAGCCGCGCCAGTCAGTCAGGGTCGGAAGGTTCATGACGATTACCGGAGTGGATGGTCAGGCGGCAGAGTATACCGAATTACGGTGGAGATGGAGTCGATGAATGAACCGATTGCGGATTGGGTGTATAATCCGCGCCGGCTTTCGGGCCGTGCGGCGCGCTGTTCCGCCAGAGCAGCCTGATTGCCACGGTAACCCAATCACCACCTGGAGGAAACCCTCGTTGAAACCTGTCAGCGCTAACGCATCATTCGCTTCCATTCCGGCCCTCGTGCTCACTGCGGGCATGCTGCTGCTTCCCGGTCAGCTTTCCCTGGCGGATCAATCCGCCGAGGAAAACCTTGCCCCCATCGCCCAACTCTGTCTCGCCGGGCAGGATTGTGTCGGGACCAGGACCGGCGAGCCCGCCGCGGCTGCCGAGCCTGCCGCCGTTGCAGCCACTCCCGAACCCGTCGCGGAGCCCGCGGCCGAACCGGTCCTCGTGGCCCAGGCCGACGATGGTTTCGATCTGCAAGCCACTTACCAGATGTTCTGCTTCGCCTGCCATTCCACTGGCCTGTCCGGCGCGCCGCGGCCCGGCGATGCCGAAGCCTGGGCGCCGCGCATGGAGAAAGGTCGCGAGGAAATCATCGCAATCATGAACCAGGGCCTGAACGCCATGCCGCCCAAGGGCCTGTGCAATACCTGCACTGATGACCAGTTGTGGGAACTGTCGCAGTACATGGTGAGCCTCGAGCAGTAGTCCGGCCGCCCCGCGACCATACAGTCCCCAGATGAATAGCCTCCGGATCGTTCTGTTGCTGAAAGCTGCCGCAGTATGGTCCGGCTTGGTTGCCGCCGGCGCTGACCCCGGCGCCGGCAATCTGCAATTGGCCCAGGTCAGCGAAGGCTTCGATCCCGAAGCGCGCTATGCGGCGGCCTGTTTCGCCTGTCACAGCACCGGCGCCGCCGGCGCCCCGCGGGTGGCCCCGGGCAACGCCCGGGAATGGACACCCCGGCTCGAAAAAGGACTCGATGCCGTGGTGGAGAATACCGTCAAAGGCATGGGCACCATGCCGCCCAAAGGGCTTTGCTTCGATTGCACGCCGGAAGAGTTGCGCGCCATCGTCGAATTCATGATCGCAAGCAGTCAATAACCGGCAAGGTTATCCGATTTCGCCGCAAATTTGGCATTTCCCGCCGATCTCGCCTATGACTTTGGCTTCGCAACCATCAGGTCGAAGCCATTATGTCTGTAGCCATTGTTCATTCCCGGGCCGTGCTCGGCGTCGAGGCGCTGCCGGTTACCGTGGAAACCCATATCTCGGGTGGCCTGCCAGGCTTTGCCATTGTCGGCATGCCCGAGACCGCAGTCCGCGAAAGCAAGGATCGCGTGCGCAGCGCGATTCTGAATTCCGGGCTCGAATTCCCCGCCAGGCGCATCACGGTGAATCTGGCACCCGCCGATCTGCCCAAGACCGGCGGGCGCTACGACTTCGCCATCGCCATGGGGATTCTCGCCGCATCGGGGCAAGTGGACGGTCGCAAGCTCGCCGGAGTGGAACTGCTCGGCGAACTCGCCCTTGACGGAGGCCTGCGCAAGGTTTTCGGGCTGATCCCGTCGATTCAGGCTGCGGCGCGGGAGTTGCGCTCGGTGGTGCTTCCCGAAGCCAATCGCGAGGAAATGAATCTGGTGGGCTACCAAGGCTCCCACGCGGCGGACAGTCTGGCAGATTATGTCGCCCATTTGCAAAACGGCGACGAACTCGCCGGGACCGACCCGGAACAGGCGCCGCCCGCTTGCAATTGTCATCGCGGGCTCGACAGCATACGCGGCCAGCAGGCGGCCAAGCGCGCCCTGCTCGTGGCCGCCGCGGGCAATCACAACCTGTTGATGATCGGCCCACCGGGCAGCGGCAAGACCCTGCTCGCCCAGTCGCTGGCGCGGATATTGCCGCCGCTGGAACCGGAGGAAGCCCTGGAAGTGGCGGCAATCCGCTCGATTTCCCAGGTGCGCGGCCAGTGCCCTTCCTGGTTCTGCCGCCCGATTCGGGCGCCGCATCACAGCGCCACAAGCCCGGCTCTTGTGGGCGGAGGCAATCGGGCGCAGCCGGGAGAGATCAGCCTGGCCCATCGGGGACTGCTGTTTCTCGATGAATTACCCGAGTTCAAACCCAGCGTCCTCGACACTCTGCGCGAGCCCCTGGAATCTGGCGAAATGACCCTCAGCCGCGCCAATTACCGGCTGCAATTCCCGGCCCGCTTCCAGTTCGTGGCGGCCATGAACCCCTGTCCCTGCGGCTATGCGGGCGATTCCCGCAACGAATGCCGCTGCAGCCAGGACCGTATCGACCGCTATCTCGGCAGGATTTCCGGGCCCCTGCTCGACCGGCTCGACATCATTATCGAAGTGCCGGCCCTGTCTCACGCGGAGTTGCTGGCAGCGCCGGTCAAGGCCGACGCATTCGAGCCTGAGCGCCTGCGCGGCGAAGTCAGCGCCTGCCGCGAACTGCAGCGGCGCAGGGCGGGCAGTCTCAACAGCGATTTGCGGGGAAAGGCGCTGGAAACCGTCTGCCGGCTGCGCCCGAAACTGAAGCGGCGCCTCGCGGACACCATGGAACAGCTTTCGCTGTCGGCCCGGGCCGCGCACCGGGCGTTGCGGGTGGCGCGCACCATCGCCGACATCGAACAAAGCCCGGAGATTCTCGAACCGCACCTGATGGAAGCCGTCAGCTACCGGCGCTGCCGCGTGCTGCGCTCACTGTTCCGTTGAGGACTGATCCTGCTGCGACAGGGGCCCGCGCCGCGGGAACTCACGGCTGAGAATCCGCTCCAAGGCGGGCTTCGAGGGCGGCAACGCTGGCCTCAAGCGCCGCAATGCGCTCTTCGGCCCGCGCAAGCGCCCGGGCCTGGGCATCGAACTCTTCCCGATTGATCGAGGAGAGCTCGGCCACGCCATCACGCAACTGCTGCTCGATCTTGCCCCGCAGGTCGCCGGCAGCCTCGCCGCCGGATTGCAACAACCCGCTCAAGCGACCACTGATTTCCCCGAACAGATCCCGGTTTGACATGGCGACTCCTAGGAGCCTGCGCCGCAGGAATTCACGGCTGCAAATCGGCGGCCAGTATACACAGCCCGCCGCACCGGTTTCCAGGCGCTGGCGCAGGCTGACTGCCGTGAAAGCCCGCACCACCCCTGGTTTCACCCGGAGACAGAATAAAAACGCCTTGCATCGTTCTGGTGCATGGGTCCGGAATTGCCCCTGGAGAATGCACGGTGATTGAATCCTCCCGGGGTCCCACAACCATTCCGGCCCTACTTGCACCCCTTCCAACCTACTGAAATAACTCACTTAATCCATTATGGCACGGAGTCTGCATGGTATGGGCGGCAGCGCCTTGCAAGCTGCCAACCCGCAATGCTGGAAAACGAGGAACGACAAGATGAAGTTAGTTACGGCGATCATCAAGCCATTCAAACTCGATGAAGTGCGCGAATCCCTTTCGGAAATCGGGGTGCAGGGAATCACGGTTACCGAAGTCAAGGGCTTCGGGCGGCAGAAGGGCCATACCGAGCTGTACCGGGGCGCCGAGTACGTGGTGGATTTCCTGCCCAAGGTGAAACTCGAAGTCGCCGTAACCGACGGCATGCTCGATGCCGTGCTCGACGCCATCACCCAGTCGGCGCGCACCGGAAAAATCGGCGACGGCAAGATTTTCGTGAAAAGTCTTGACGAGGTCCTGCGAATTCGCACCGGAGAAACCGGAGATTCCGCCGTCTAGGCGGGGCTTCCAAAGGAGGAACTGAACCGTGGAAAACCAGATTTTTGAACTGCAGTACGCGCTCGACACTTTTTACTTCCTGATCTGCGGCGCGCTCGTGATGTGGATGGCCGCCGGCTTCGCCATGCTGGAAGCTGGGCTCGTCCGCTCCAAGAACACCACCGAGATACTGACCAAGAATGTCGCGCTGTTCGCCGTGGCCTGCACCATGTATCTCATCTGCGGCTACCACATCATGTACGGCGGCGGGTACTTCCTGTCCGGCGTGACCACCGTGGCCCAGATGGATGACGGCGCCGTGGCCGCGGTGCTCGCGGATTCCGCGGCCGCGGGATTCGACGGCGACTCGGTCTATTCCGGCGCCAGCGACTTCTTCTTCCAGGTGGTTTTTGTCGCCACCGCCATGTCGATCGTGTCCGGCGCCGTGGCCGAGCGCATGAAGCTGTGGGCCTTCCTTGCCTTCGCCGTGGTGATGACCGGGATCATCTACCCCTTTGAAGGAAGCTGGACCTGGGGCGGCAATTCGGTGTTCGGACTATACAGCCTCAGCTACAGCGACTACGCCGGCTCCGGTATCGTGCATCTGGCGGGGGCCACCGCGGCCCTGGCCGGGGTGGTGCTGCTCGGCCCGCGCAAGGGCAAGTATGGCCCCGGCGGCGAACCCAGGGCGATCCCCGGCGCCAATCTGCCGCTGGCCACCCTCGGCACCTTCATTCTGTGGATGGGATGGTTCGGATTCAATGGCGGCTCGACGCTCAAGCTTGGCGGCATCGGCGTGGCCAATGAGGTGGCCAATGTGTTTCTCAATACCAATGCCGCGGCGGCGGGCGGGCTGATTGCGGCACTGGTTCTGGCCCGGCTCTGGTTCGGCAAGGCCGACCTCACCATGGCGCTCAATGGCGCGCTTGCCGGACTGGTCGCCATTACCGCCGAACCCGCTGACCCATCGCCCTTGCTCGCGACGATCATCGGCGCCATGGGCGGCCTGATCGTGGTCGTGAGCATCGTCACCCTGGACAAGCTCAGGATCGACGATCCGGTGGGCGCCATTTCGGTCCACGGCACCGTGGGCATCTTCGGTATCTTCGCCGTGCTGCTGTCCGACCCGGACGCCACTTTCACAGGCCAGCTTGTCGGCATGCTGACGATCATGGGCTGGGTATTCGGCGCCAGCTTCCTCGTCTGGTTGGGGCTCAAGGCAGCCATGGGCATCCGGGTTGCCGAGGAAGAGGAACACGAAGGCGTCGACTTTTCCGAATGCGGCATGGAGGCGTACCCGGAGTTCGTTACCCAGTAAGCCACGAATCAACGAACTCTCCTTTAGCGGCGTTCCCGGCAACGGGACGCCGCTTTTTTTATGGGAATTGGGCATTAAAATCAGCAAACATCGCTTGGCCTAGTCGATTCGCCGCAGCTTGAACCGCCGTTCGAGTTCGGCTTTCGTCGGTTCGCGGTTCTCGGATTTCACGCTGGTTTTCGGGCCGAGCATCAGATTCATGGCCTCATCGAAGTCCCGCTCGCCGACTGGCTCGCGGTCCAGCTTGTCGAACTCGTCTTTGTGTCGCTTGTTCTCGCTCATTGTTCTGCCCCGACTATTTCCTGAACGCGCCATGCCGCCTTGCGTTTTAGATTTGCGTACTTGATTCGGACTCGAAAGTCCTCCCCCAAACTCGGCGCGTCTCGCCCTACGCGCCATATCGTATCCGCAGCGGTCGGGTTGTATCGCTCTTGAAGCATTCCGTTGGGGATGCAGCACACGATGATTTTTCGCAATGCCCGACTGTCGGGGCTTTCGTCGTAGACGAATTTCGCGATGATGGTGGCGACGATGTAGCGTCGGTTATTTCGCTCAATGGTCTGCTCCAGCTTCCCGGGCTCATCCAGGTCAACCCCTTGTCTGGTCAACCGGACGCGCATGGAAGTCTGCGACATCTGAATCGTGGCCGTGGTATCGCCATTCTGCTTTTCGGCCTTCGCATCCAGCATGAGCGCGACAGGGACCGCATCGGGCAGGAATACGTAGATGGCCTTCTTCACATCGACCTTGCCATACAGCCGGTCCTGTGTGCCGGAAACACCCATCGAGGCGATGGCTTCCCGTGTGATGTCCTCGGCTATGTCTTGCGGCTGGTCGGATTCTTCCCGGAAGATGGTCTCTGCCTGTTGCCAGTAGTCGCGCATGGCCTGGGCCACCAGCGATAGGGCCGACCGCTCAAGACGTTCCAGGTCACCAAGATGCATGGGTTCTTTCGACAGCGGTTGCGACCGCATTGGAATCCATGTCTATGCCTAACCACTGTCTGTCGAGCGCCTTTGCGACAAACGTGGTAGTCCCGCTCCCAACGAACGGGTCAATTACGGTGCCGCCTTCCGGCGACAGCAGGCGGATTACTCTAGCCGCCAGTTCTTCGGGAAACTCCGCTTCATGGCGGCAGTTCCGGCGCACGGACGGTATCTGCCAAACGCCGCGCGATCCCCACTCAGACCACTCATCATCGGAAAGGCGTTGGCGGTCATATTCGACGATGCCGGGTTTGACGAAGATGTAGACGTGTTCAAACTCGTCTACGGCGCGGTAGCTGTTGGAATGCCAGCGGCTATTGGCCCAGCACGGGTCTTTGTGCCAGATGCGCCGGTCATACAGATACAGCCCCACTTGCTCGGCCCATTCCGCCAGCATGCAGCCGGTCAGCAGCACCTTTGTCGGAGTCTGATGCTTGCCGCCCCTGACGTTGTTGTTTTCCAGTCGTCGCTGTACAGTCTGCTCGCTGCATCCGAGCAAGCGCCCGAGTTCCTTCCGGTTGGCGTCGGGATGCCTGCGCCGCGCCTCAAGCACTTGCTCTCTGGTGACGGAATTGACCTTTCCGCGGATGTTGTTGGCCTGATAGCGCGGCATGGACTCATCGGGAAAGCACAGGATGTCGCCGATGTTCACCGCCATGAATCCGCCTTCCCTCAAAATGTGGGCATGACAGGAAATCACGTCTTGCAAAAGTTGCTGCCAATCGGAAAATGACCAATCCCGCTCGTATGATTTACCGACGAAATATGGCGGAGACCAGAAGCTAAGATCAACCGAACCGCCCGGCAGGTTTCGCAGCACCGATCTTGCATCCCCCCGCACTATCTGATTGTAGGCGGTCTCGTGATGCCTCGCCGGCCCGGCCAATGCGGCAGCCTGCATCAGGCCACTCCCTGCACATGGCGAGACAGCCCGTTATCGGCTGTCATCTTCGCGAGCGGCAATCTGTCGGTTCGGACGATGCTGCGAACGAGCGACTCCATGCGCTCGATGGTGTCAATCGAGACGTTGCCCTCGTTGAGTCGGAAGCTGGCCTCGTTGACGTAGCGGGCCAGATGCTTCGGGGAGACATGATGCCAAGTGCCGTGGATCGAACGCTTCAGGAGCGCCCAGACGCTCTCCACGCCGTTGATGTGGCACAGGCCGTTGACGTATTCCTTGACCGAGTGCTTGACGCTCTCGTGGCCGTAGAACAGTCCGGCCAGCCCTTCGTAGCCGCCGTGCTCGTCGGTGTAGATCGTGGTTCCCGCTTCCACGTTGTCGGTGATGAGACCTTGCAGCGTTACCTTGTTAACGGCGGCGACGGGCATGGCCTTTAACCGTCCGCTTCGCTCTCTCATGCCTAGTACCGGAATCTTGCCCACCGTGCCGCGCCCCGCCTTGAGTTTCTTGCTGGCATGCTTGTTCTTTTCCTTCCCGCCGATGTAGGTCTCATCGACCTCGACGACTTCGCTCAACGTGAAGGTGCCGCTTCCGCAAGCCTCTCGTATGCGATGGAGCATATACCAGGCCGTCCGGTAGTGGCAATCGAGTTCCTTGCTCAACTGCATGGCGGAAACGCCTTTGCGGGCCGTCAGGACGCTGTAGATGGTGTAAATCCAGTCCTGCAAGGGACGGCGGCGGGAGTGCATGACCGTGCCGGTTGTCGCGGTGAAGTGCTTGCGGCAGGGCTTGCACCAGTGGTGATGGGGCTTGCTCGGTGGCGGCGGCTTGATGTCGCCCTCCTCGCAACTGCCGCAATGCGGGCAAACCGGGGTTCCGCCCCATCGCAGGTTTTCCAGCCAGCGCCAGCACGATTCCTCATCCGGGAACATACGGTAAAGCTGCGTCACCCCGAAGGTCTCGGCGATTGGCTTTTTGGGCTTGCGCTTTTGGCTCATTTCACTGACTCCGTCGATATTGCTGATTATACTATGTCAATTAAATCAACGATGTCAAGCGGTTTTCATAGACATTTTGTGGCGGGCTGATACATATTGCATTCTGGTTGATGGGTGTGCAAAACTTGGATATAGTCCCCCACCCAGAGTAGCATCATGCTGCTCTCTAGCCTACTGGGGAGGTATTTCGATGGAGGGCTGGACCAATAATTACTACATTGTAGTTGTTGCACTTACCTTGGTGTTCGGCATAGGCATGTGGGTGCAAAAGGTCAACACCTCAGTAAAGGCCGTAAACGACCTCAAGTCCAATATATCCGCGATCAAGGCGAATCTTGACCGGATAATTGGGCACATGTTTGGCCCCGAAAGACCATCCGAGTCGAAAAGTCCTGTTCGACTCACCGAGTATGGAGAAGGTTTATCGGAAGCCATAGGTGCAAAACAGTGGGCTGAGGAGACCGCATCGAATCTGCTCACAAAGATGCAAGGCAAGGAAGCGTACGAAATACATGAACTTAGTTTCCAGTATGTCAGGGAGGAATTTCAACCAACAGTCGAACAAGAGGCGCTGTATAAGAGGTCTGTGTATGAACGCGGAGCGCCCAGGGTGCATGTGGATGAAGTCCTAGCGCTGGAGTTGAGGGATTGCCTGCTGACCCTACTGAACCTTACCGACCAGGCCCCGTAAATTGTGTGCCAAATCAGTGACTTACTCCGCTTGCTGATTTTAATGCTCAATTCCCTTTTTTATCACATGTCGCCGTAGCGATGCTGCACGATGGCCAGCACCGCCAGCGGCGCGGTTTCGGTTCGCAGGATGCGCGGGCCAAGCCGGACGACCGAGTATCCACAGCGGGCGGCGAGCTTGCGTTCGGGCTCGGCGAACCCGCCTTCCGGGCCGGTGACGATCTGCAGGCGATTGCCCGGCAGCGCTTCGGGCAGGCTTTGCGCGCCAGTCGGATCGAACAGCAGCCTTTCACGATCCGGCTCGGGCGGACGCAACAGAATTTCGTCGAGAGCTTTCGGTTCGCTGAATTCGGGAATGCGAAAGCCGCCGGATTGTTCCACCGCGCTGACGCAAACCCGGCGCCAGTGCGCAAGCCGGCTGGCTGACCGATCCTTCGGCGGTTTCTTCTCTCCCCGGGCGCTCAGGAAAGGCGTGATGCGGCCGACGCCGAGTTCGGTGGATTTCTGGATGGCCCAGGTCATGCGGTCGCCCCGGGAAAGGCCAAGGCACAGCTCGATATCGAGCTTCGGCATCACCGCCTCGCGCAGCCGCCGGCCAAGCCGCAACCCGGCGTGTTTCTTGCCCAGATATTCGATGCAGGCGACAAACTCCCCATCGGCTGCGTTGAATACGTGTACGCAATGACCTTGCCGCAGTCGCAGCACATTGCCGAGATAGTGGGCCGCATCGGCTTCGAGCCGCAGGGGCGCGTCTTCCGCCAGGGAGTCTTCGCAATGCAGTCGGGTCTGGCGCATGGCGGCGACAAGATCAGCGGCGCTGGGGAAGATTCAGATTTTCCCAGATCCTGCGCACCGGGCCAGCCAGATTCAGGGAGTAGAAATGCAGCCCCGGAGCGCCGCCCGCAAGCAGGCGGTGGCAAAGTTCGCTGACCACTTCGTCGCCGAATTCGCGCAGTCCCGCCTGGTCATCGCCGAAATCCGCCAGCCGTCGCGCCAGCCAGGCGGGTATTTCCGCGCCGCATTTTTCCGAGAAAGCACTGAGCTTGGCAAAATTGGTAATGGGCATGATCCCCGGAACGATGGGCAAGTCGACGCCCACCCCAAGACAGGCTTCCACAAAGCGGAAGTACGAGTCGGCATTGAAAAAATACTGGCTAATGGCGGAATTCGCCCCGGCGGCGACCTTCTGCCGAAAGTATTCGATTTCCATGGCGTAGCCAGGCGATTCCGGGTGAATCTCGGGATAGCAGGCAACTTCGATATGGAAATGGTCGCCGCTCTCACGGCGAATGAACTCCACCAGGTCTCTGGCGTAGAAAACGTTCGCCGTTTTCAAATGCGCCGGTCGCAGGTCGCCGCGCAGGGCGACGATGCGGCGGATGCCGGCGTCGCGATAGACCCGCAACAACTCACGCGCAACATCGAGATCGCGCCCCGTGCTTGAAATATGCGGCGCGAGTTCCGAGCCAGCCGCGCGGTAATCGAGCACGATTCCCCGGGTGCCTTCCTTGGATGAGCCGCCGGCGCCATAGGTTACCGAAAAGAAATCCGGCCCGAGCGCCGCAAGTTCGGCGTGAACGCGGTCGAGCCTGGTCCTGCCTTCAGGGGTTCTGGGCGGGAACAACTCGACACTGAAATCAGTCGCCGGGGTTGCCATCTGGGATGCCTGCGGGCTGGGTTTGACCGGAGCTGGGAGCCTGCGCCGCAGGCTCCTAGTAACGGTAACTTTCCGGCTTGAAGGGGCCGTCCACCGGCACGCCGATGTAATCGGCCTGTTCCCGGGTGAGCCGAGTGATGACGCCGCCGAACCCTTGCACCATCAATGCCGCCACTTCCTCATCGAGCTTCTTTGGCAGTACGCTCAGGGTTACTTCGCGCTCGGGCTCCGGCCTGGCGGCGAACTTGCCCCGGTACAGGTGAATCTGCGCCAGCACCTGATTGGCGAAGGAACCGTCCATGACCCGGGACGGATGCCCCGTGGCATTGCCGAGATTGATCAGGCGGCCTTCGGACAACAGGATCAGGTAGTCCTCGGGATGTTCCCTGCCGCAGCGGAAAATCCGATGCACCTGGGGTTTGACGAGCTGCCATTCCCAGTGCTTGCGCATGTAGGCGGTGTCGATCTCGTTGTCGAAATGGCCGATATTGCAAACCACCGCGCCGGCCTTGAGTTTTTGCAGCATGAAACCGTCGCAGACATTGGTATTGCCGGTAGCGGAGACGATCAGGTCGAGGCTGCCGAGCAACTCGGCGTCGATGTCTTCCGGGCGACCGGTGTTTTCGCCGCCGCGCCAGGGGGAAACGACCTGAAAGCCGTCCATGCAGGCCTGCATGGCGCAGATCGGGTCGGCCTCGGCGATCTTCACGATCATGCCTTCCTGGCGCAGGCTCTGGGCCGAACCCTTGCCCACATCGCCATAGCCGATCACCAGCGCATTGCGACCGGCGAGCAGCATGTCGGTGCCGCGCTTGACGCCGTCGTTGAGGCTGTGACGGCACCCGTACTTGTTGTCGTTCTTGGACTTGGTCACCGAATCGTTGACATTGATCGCGGGCACTTTCAGCTCGCCGGCTTCGAGCATTTCCTGAAGGCGGTGGACGCCGGTGGTGGTTTCCTCAGTGATGCCGTGCACGCCGTCAAGCACGGCGGGGTATTTCTCGTGCAGCATGGCGGTGAGGTCACCGCCGTCGTCGAGTACCATGTTGGCGTCCCAGGGCTGGCCGTCCTTGAGAATCGTCTGTTCGATGCACCATTCGCCTTCGGCTTCGCTCTGGCCTTTCCAGGCGTAGACCGCAACGCCCTCCGCGGCCATGCAGGCGGCGGCATGGTCCTGGGTGGAAAAGATATTGCACGAGGACCAGCGCACTTCCGCGCCGAGTTCCATCAGGGTTTCGATGAGCACGGCGGTTTGCACCGTCATGTGCAGGCAGCCGAGAATTTTCGCCCCTCGCAGCGGCTTGCTGCCGGCATAGCGGCTTCGCAGGGCCATCAGAGCGGGCATTTCATTTTCGGCGAGGCTGATTTCCCGGCGGCCGTAATCGGCCTGGGAAATATCGGCGACCTTGAAGTCCGGCAGTGGACAATCTTCCCGCCGCTTGATCATGAGATGATTCATCTGCTCAACTCCCGCTCCGGCCCCCGCCCCCGACTCATTGACTGCTTGCCCGGACTGTGGGCCCGGCCTCATAGCGCAGCATTTCGGCCAGATCGGTTCGCTCCCAGCGGAAGTCGGATTCTTCGCGTCCGAAATGTCCGTAGCTCGCGGTCTGGCGGTAAATGGGGCGCAACAGGTCGAGTTGCTCGATGAGCCCCCTGGGCCGCAGTTCGAAATGCGCGCGAATCAGTTCGATGATACGCTGCTGCGAAATCCGGCTGGTGCCGAAAGTCTCGACGCTGACCGAAGTGGGCTCGGCTACGCCGATGGCGTAGGAAACCTGCACCTCGCAACGCTCGGCAATGCCCGCCGCAACCAGATTCTTGGCCACATAGCGGGCGGCGTAGGCCGCTGAGCGGTCCACTTTGGAAGGATCCTTGCCGGAAAATGCGCCGCCGCCATGGCGGGCGACGCCGCCGTAGGTGTCGACGATGATCTTGCGCCCGGTGAGGCCGCAGTCGCCGTGAGGACCACCGATCACGAAACGGCCGGTGGGGTTGATCAGGTAATTGGTGCGCTGGTCGAGCCATTGCGGTGGCAGGACAGGCTTGATGATTTCTTCAATCACCGCTTCCCGCACCCGGGCCAGGGGAACATCACCGGCGTGCTGGGTGGAAAGCACTACCGTTTCGATGCCTTCCGGGCGCCCGTCGCGATAGCGGAAGCTGAGTTGGCTTTTGGCGTCGGGGCCAAGCCAGGGCAACGCCCCGTTCTTGCGCACCCGGGCCTGCTGTTGCACTAGCCGGTGGGAATAGGTGATGGGCGCGGGCATCAGCACATCGGTTTCGCTGGTGGCGTAGCCGAACATCAGGCCCTGGTCGCCCGCGCCCTGCTCCTTCAGTTCGGTGGGATCAACCCCCATGGCGATATCCGGGGACTGCCGGCCCAGGGCATTGAGCACGGCGCAGGCCTCGCTGTCGAAACCGAGCTCGGCGCTGGTGTAGCCGATATCGCGCACCACTTCCCGCACCAGGGAATCCACATCGATGGTGGCGCTGCTGCTGATTTCGCCGGCAAGCAGCACCATGCCGGTCTTGACCAGGGTTTCACAGGCGACCCGGGAATTCGGGTCCCGCTCGAGCAGGGCGTCGAGCACCGCATCGGAAATCTGGTCGGCCATCTTGTCCGGATGGCCTTCGGCCACCGACTCGGATGTGAACAGGCTCGTGTCGGGCATGGGCTGTTTTCCAGTCTATCGGGAACGGGCGTCGCGCTTCTTGCTGAACATCCGCATCTGGATCTGGAATCCATTGCGCAGCCCCAGGAAGGAGCCCTGGTGGTCTTCCAGGCCCGCCTGACCGGCCCAGTCCTGCAGGTCGTCGGTGTCGAATCCAAGCCAGAGGTCGCCGCAGGATTCCCGCACCCAGTCCTGGTCGTGACGGGTCAGATCGCAGATCAGCAACGTGCCCGAGGGCGCCAGCAGACGCGCGCAGTCCTTGATGGTCATGGCCGGCGACGGAATATGATGCAGCACCATGTCGAAGATGATGAGATCGAATTGCCGGTCGGTCACCGAGCGGGTTTCGCCCAGCAGGAATTCAATTCCCTGGTGACCTGCGGCGGCAACGGTGGCGCGGGCTTTTTCCAGCATGTCCGGCGAGTTGTCCAGGGCGGTGAGACGCTGGAACCGCTCGGCAAGCTCGGCAAGCAACTGGCCTTCGCCGGGGCCGACTTCAAGCACCCGGGCCTGCTTCTCCAGCCCGAGGCCGGCAATCACGTCGTGCAGATTCGCGCAATACTGATCATGGGCGACAATCAAGCCCTGCTTTTCGTGGAACTTGCCGGCATTGCGGCGAAAAAATTGCAGCGAGGAGAGGCCGCGCTCCTGTTGGATCTGACGAATCTTGCGATTTTGCGAGGTCGAAATCGGCAGGGTATCGATGGCTTCCAGGACATGGCGGCGGCTTTCGGCAAAATCCGCGTGATCGTGCACCAGCGTGCGGCGGTAGAAGATCGAAGTGCCTTCACGCCGGGTGGAAAGCAGGCCGGCTTGCAGCAGAATCTTGAGGTGGTGGCTCAGCGCCGATTGGCGAATATCCAGTATGCGGCACAATTCGAGGACGCTGAAGGATTCGCTTTTCAGCAGCCGCAGGATTTGCAGCCGCAGGCTGTCCGCCAGGGCCTTGTGCAGGGCGGTGAGGGTAAGCAGCGGCTCGGCCACTGGGCGGGGGCTGCTTTCGTACAGTATGGAAGCGGGATTGGTGCTCATTGCAGTTGCAGGCAAGCAAAATGGGAGCGAACAATAGCAGCATCGGCCCCCGACTGCAATCGTTTATCAAAATATTTTGATAAATATTTTGGGTACGATCCTGAATTCATGCGGAATCCCTTGGTAAACTTGCGCCAGTCGCGAGCAAAATGGGGCGGGAAGATGTTTCACAGCACAGTCAGGGAATCCTTTGCCGAGCATGGCGAAAAGGTTGTGGGCTATTACGATACGGAAACCCGCGGGCTGTATCTCACTGGATGGAACCGCGATCATATTCATTTCGGACTGTTCGAACCCGGCGAGTGCCCCAAGCCAAACGAATGGTTCACGGACTCGGAAATCCATGCCCGCGCCATGGTGCGGATGGTGGAAACCACCGTGGCTCCCGCTGAAATCGAACGGCAGTATCATGTTGTGGATGCCGGCTGCGGTGTGGGCGGAGCGGTCATCCATCTCGCCCGGTCACGAGGCTGTCGGGTCACCGGGGTGAATATCGTCCCCCTGCATCTTGAAATCGCCACCGGGAAAGCCGCTGAAGCCGGTCTTGAAAACCTGGCCTCCTTTGAGTACGCCGATTGTTCCCAGCATCTGCCTTTCCCCGATAACTCCGTCGATGTGGTCCTCAATATCGAAAGCGCCTGCCACTACATGGACCGGCGCAATTTCCTGCGTGAAGTCCACCGCATTCTGAAGCCATCGGGAAAAATCGTGGCGACAGACTGGATGGCGCGCGACGGCTTGACCGACGCGGAATACGAAAGGTACATCGAGCCAATCTGTGAACCTTACGCCCTGCCCAGTCTGGAATGTCCGGCCTCCTACCGCGAAATATTGGCCGAAACAGGTCTTGAAATTCGGGAATTCGAGGATTTTCATGGAAAAGATGCGGCCAATGTGCAAATCGTGGAAAACGCCTGCAAATTGATGGCTGGCTTGATGATCGGGGGAATACGCACACCCGAGTTGCATCGCCTGTACGGTCAGGTTCAACCACTTCATGAAGCCTGGAGCGGCGGCTATTTTGAGCTCAGGCGTTATTGCGCCCAGAAGGCGGCATAGGAGCCCGCGCCACAGGAATTCACGGCTGCAAATCCACTCTCATCCCCGGCCCCGCTCAGCGCGGGTCCAGCCGCAGAAAACGGCGTGGCGGAAAGCCGGTGAGAAAGCGGACAAACAAGCCGACATCGTAAACTTCCGCCACCCGTTCCAGCTCGGCGCCGCTCAGCGGCACGGCGAGGTAGGGCTCGGGTTCGCCATCGCCATCGGTCGCCACTTCCACTTGCGGGCGCTCCATCGCCTGGCGGTACCACAGCCGCGGCCAGTGATTGGCGGCAATGTAGAGATTGCCGTCGATATCGCGCCGGGAAAGCACCCGTTCGCTGCGGGCGCCATTGTCGTCAGTGGTGATGATGACGATGCTGTCGCCGCCGAATGGCTGAAAGTAGCCGATCAGGGACTCGAAGGCGACCACGAGCAAAACGTATGCCGCCGCCGCAATGACGGCAATGCGGACCCAGCCTGGAATTCCCTCGAGCATGATATCCCCTCCCGGATGCGGTTCCTGTCAGGGCCAAACTTATGCCATAACCGCGCCAGCTTGCAACAGGAGTCATTCCCGCCATCCCGGGCAGGGCCTTGGTCCCGTCATCCTGTGCGGAGCCCCTTCCCCTACTGTCATCCTGCGCGGAGCGAAGCGCAGTCGCAGGATCCCCCTGGCGGGGCCACTGCACGAGATTCTGCGACTACGCTTCGCTCCACGCAGAATGACGGGGGAGGGGCTGTGGCGCAGTCATTCTCGCTCCCGGCCTGCGAATTTGCTAGGCTGGCGCCATCACCTTGCGGCCTGGACAGCATTGTGGCGCGAGAGCACAGGCAAAAACCCGATCCCGATGATGTCATGCAAGCGCAACCGGCCAATCCCGGCCGGCGCAATCTGCTCAAGGGCGCCGGTCTTGTGGGCGCCGCAGCGCTTGGCGGCAATGGTACGCTGATTGCCCAGCAGGGCGCAGAACCGGCCCAGCCCCGAATCCGAGAAGCTCTGGAAGTCCTCTGGGGCTTCTGCCACGAAGCGCCCAATCTCGGCATACTCGGCGCCTCGGTCATGGACACCAGCGGCGCCCGCAATCCCACCCTCACCGCCCAGGCCCTGGCCTGGCGCACCGCGGATTATCTGGCCAACAACTGGAGCGCAGTGGCGGAATAGGGAACATGCCGGCTTCCATGCAGCAGCGGCGGCACGCCGTTGCCTTCATCGTCATTCTGGTGCTGATCGAGTCCATCGGCTTCGGCATCATTCTGCCGGTGATGCCGCAACTGATCATGGGGCTGGGAGACGTTCCGCTTTCCAGCGCTTCGGCCCTCGGCGGTTATCTGATGTTCACTTACGCCGCGGTGCAGTTTTTCGCCGCGCCGATACTTGGCGCCATGGGGGATCGTTTCGGGCGGCGGCCGATATTGCTGTACACCCTGCTCGCGCTAAGTCTTGACTACCTGCTCATGGCTTTTGCGCCAACGCTTTTCTGGCTGTTTGTGGCCCGATTCATCGCCGGGGCGGCCAGTTCCACATTCTCTCTGGCCTACGCCTATATCACTGACATCACCGAGCCTGATCTGAGAGCCCAGCGCTTCGGCTTGGTGGGCGCCGCGTTCGGCGGCGGATTTGTCCTCGGGCCGGTAATCGGTGGTCTGCTTGGCGAGTTTGGCCCGCGCATACCCTTTTATGCCGCCGCCGGCCTGGCGATGGCGAATTTCGTCTATGGTTTCATTGTGCTTGGCGAATCACTCGGCAAGCGCAATCGGCGACGGTTTCAATGGAATCGCGCCAATCCGGTGGGCGCCCTGCGGCAGATCGCCAGCTATCCCGTGGCTGCCGGTCTCGCCTTCGCCTACTTCCTCTACATGCTCGGTCATTTCTCCCTGCCCGCCACCTGGACCTACTACACCATGGAGAAGTTCGCCTGGTCCGAAAGCCAGATCGGATTTTCCCTGGGCTTCGCTGGCGTTTTCATGATTCTGGTGCAGGCCGTTCTGATCCGCTGGGCAATACCGGCTCTCGGCGCTTTTCGCACGGGATTGCTGGGTATGTCTGCGATGATTGCCGGTTTTTGCGGTTATGCGTTCGCGGCCACAGGCTGGCAGCTATACCCCTGGTTGGCGATTGCGGCGCTTTCGGGCTTTGTGACCCCGGCGCTGCAATCGATCATGACAGCCCAGATTCCCGCCAATGCCCAGGGTGAACTGCAGGGCGCCCTCAGCAGTCTGGGCAGTATAACCGCCATCCTCGGGCCCCTGCTGATGACACAATTGTTCGCCCTTTACAGCGCCCCGGATGCCGCATTCTATTTCCCGGGCATGTCCTTCCTCGCGGCTGCCGGGCTTTCCGCTCTCAGCCTGCTCGTCTTCATGTTCGCGGCAAGATTTCCGGGAGCCGCGCCGGAGGAATCAACGCGGTAGATCGTTGTGGTTTCCCAGTTCAATCCGGGAAACGCGGCAGGCGGTCGGCTTCGCCGGGGACGGGATAGCGAGCCATGTTCATCTGCATGGCCAGGAAAGTGTAGTAGCCATTGATGCCGGTCAAGTCGATCACGCCCTGGTTGCCGAATCGTTCCCGGGCGCGCTCGAAGGTGGCGTCGCTGACGCGGCGCCAGCGATGCAGTTCGATGGAGAAGTCGTAGACGATTTCCTCGTCTTCGTTCATTCCCCGGGGCCTGCGGCCTTCGGCGATGGCGTCGGCGATTGCCTGGTCAATCCCCATCTCGAGGGCAATCGGGTAATGCACATACCATTCGTAGTCCTGGGACCATTCCCGTGCGGTGATCAGAATCACGAGTTCGCTCAGGGTGGCGCCGATGGCGGAGTCGAAACGCAGATAATCGCCAAAAGCCCGCGCCCGGCTCATCACCGCGGGGCTGTGCATCAGGAGTTCGAAAGGTCCGCTCACGGGACGATTCCGCGCCGCTTCGAACTCCCTCGCGGCCCGGGCCTGCTCTTCGGTGTAGTCGGTCGGGTCGATGGATGGAATCCGTTGGGCATTCAATTGGGTCATGGATATTGCCAGCAGCAGTACGAGGAGAATTCGCGGGTATTTCATGGGGGCCTCCATTGTAGCGATTCAATCTGATTGTTTTTGGAAATCGTGAACCATTCTATCCCCGTTCCCGGAAATCATCGAAGCGGCTGCCGGGAATCAGCAAATCCTTGTCAGGGAGTTGACTGCACGCAAGCCGAAAGGTTAAATACCCTCCCTTCCCCGTCTGGCGCCCAGGTAGCTCAGTCGGGTGAGGCCCGGTCGGCAAAGCCGACGAAAAGCACCGCTTTTCGAGGGGCGAACGGCTCGACATGGATGTCGAGACCGGGGTTTGGTAAAACCTCCGGCGTTGCGCCAGGGATGGCATGTATGACAACAATTGCCCAGGTAGCTCAGTCGGTAGAGCAGAGGACTGAAAATCCTCGTGTCGGTGGTTCGATTCCGCCCCTGGGCACCAAACCCGCCTGCGCAC
Organism: Pseudomonadales bacterium; assembly: GCA_022819645.1. GTDB lineage: Bacteria > Pseudomonadota > Gammaproteobacteria > Pseudomonadales > Pseudohongiellaceae > UBA9145. Next base: position 14,241 of record JAJEGU010000037.1, on the reverse strand, counting down.
ATCCCGCCACAAATTGCCATAAATACAATATATAGCAATATCTTATAGGAATTTCCCCTGTTGACTCCTGCGCGGGAATACGCTAGATTTCGTTCCCATACGTTGCACAAAACAGGACACAAAAACGTGGTACAAGGCAAACTGACCCAAAAACTGGTCCGCGCGATCACCGAGCCCGGGTTTTACGGCGACGGCAACACCTTGTTCCTGCGGGTGGCGCCGGGCGGCTCGAAGCAGTGGGTTCAGCGGCTCACCGTACACGGCAGACGCCGCAGCATCGGTCTGGGCGGCGTGAGTTATGTGACGCTCGCCGAGGCCCGCGAGGCGGCGCTGGAAAACCGGCGCGTTGCCCGTCGCGGCGGGGACCCGCTGGCCGAAAAGCGGCGGGCGAATGCGCCCCGGTTCCGCGAAGCGGCCCAAAGCACCTGGGAATCCCTGCGCCCCCGCTGGCGCAACGCGAAGGTTGCCGCCAACTGGCTGCAGCAACTGGAGCGCCACGCGATGAAACGGCTCGGGGACCTGCCCGTGAACCAGATTGACCGCGAGGACGTTCTGGCTGTCCTGACGCCGATCTGGGGCAGGAAGCAGGAAACCGCCCGGCGGGTGCGCCGCTATATCCGCGCCACGCTGGACTGGTGCCTGGCCCATGGCTTTGTGGAAACCAATGTGGCGGGCGACTCCATCAACGGCGCCCTGCCCCGCATGGCTGCCGTCAAGGCGCATTACAAGGCGCTTCCGTATGGGGAGGTTTCGGAAGTGCTGCAGGCGGTGGAAGCATCGGGGGCATCCTCGACTGTCCGGCTTGCGCTGCGATTCCTGATCTTTACCGCCGCGAGGTCGGGAGAGGTACGCGGCGCGGTCTGGCCCGAAATCGATACCGGCAAGCGCGTCTGGAAAATCCCGGGCGAGCGGATGAAGGCGGGCGCCGAACATCGAGTGCCGCTGTCCGGTCCAGCGGTGGAAATCATCAAGCGCGCAAAAAAGCTCCACAAAGGCGGCGAACTCGTCTTCCCATCCCCCATCCGCCGCGACTGTCCAATCTCGGACGCCACTTTGAGCAAGCTGTTGCGATCCACAGGCGTTGCCGGCCAGTCCACCGTGCATGGCTTCCGCTCCACTTTCCGGGACTGGTGCGCGGACACCGGCAAACCACGGGAACTCGCCGAGGCCGCGCTCGCGCATACGGTGGGCGGTGTCGAGGGGGCTTATTTCCGATCCGACCTGTTCGAGCGGCGACGGGAATTGATGGATGACTGGGCGGAGTATCTCGCCCCGCCACGAACTTGTCGTTTGCCTTAACTCTGCACGAAGGTATAGGGACCCTCGTATGTTGGATGTGAAAATATCCCACACATGCGACACCTTCTTGTCGAGTTATACTTTGCGGTTGTTCAATTCCGCACCAGCTAACTTGCCGTTTCCACTCCACTTGCCTTTATGTCAGTCAAATTGTCTTCCACGCGTGGCGAGGCCTGGGCTCTCCTTCGCAACCTGATTGCCGCCTCCCCTGGGCGCTGTGCCTTGGTGATGTTGCTGTTATTGACCTCCAGCGTAACCGAGGCATTCGGCCTGCTCATGATCGTCCCATTGCTGCAAGCGGCGGGGCTGACCAGCACCGGTGGCGATGCCATCCCGATCGTCGAAACAGTCACTCAAATTGCGGTGTCGCTTGGAGTTCCGCTCAACCTGCCTGGCGTGCTGGCCGTGTTTCTGGCGCTGGCGGCGGTTCGTTCCGTCGCCGCCTGGGCTCGCGGTACCCTGACCACCCGACTGAGGCTGGAATTTGTGGATAAAATCCGCGGCGACCTGTACGCGGCAGTTGCCAGAGCCGCCTGGGGCCAATTACTGGGACGGCGTAGATCCGATATTCAACACCTGCTGACCGACAGCGTGGGACGCGTCGGCAACGCGGCTTTTCAACTGCTGCAACTGGCGGTAGGCGCCACTATGGCGTCAGTTCAGTTTGCGGTCGCCCTCGCAGTCTCGCCGGCGGTGGCCGCGGTTGCCGCCATGGCGGGCCTGGCCCTGGCGGCGGCAAGTCGTCCCCTGCTGCGCCGGTCACACTCGCTGGGGCGGCAACTCACCCGCAGCGGCCTCGTCCTGCGCGGCTATTCGACCGATTTCCTGGATGGGCTGAAACTCGCCAAAAGCCAGAACGCCGAGGCGGCGCACATCGAACGTTTTCAAAGACAGACCGCGGATGTGCGTGATCGGCAAATTGCTTTCGCCACCCTCAGCGCGGCCACGCGGGCCGCGCTGCAATTCGCCGCGGCCGCCGCGTTGGCGGGATTGGTCTGGTACTCAATTGCCGGCGCCCGTCTCACGTTGCCAGAGCTGGCGCTGCTCGCCCTGGTTTTCGCCAGGGTCGTCCCCACCGCGTTGAATTTGTTGCAATGGGCGCAAACCTTCGTCAACGCGTTGCCCGCCCATGCCGCGGTCACCGCCATGAGAGAGGAACTGGAGGCGGCGGCGGAACCCATGGACGCGGATGAAACAGCGCTGACATCAGGTAAGGACATCGAGGCGCGCGGCCTCGGATTCGACTATCCGGATTCCTCGGCAAGCGCGCTTTCCGGTATTTCCTTCCGCATTCCGGCGAATGGAATCTTCGCCATCACCGGCCCTTCCGGTTCCGGCAAGACAACATTGGCGGACCTCATCCTCGGCCTGCTCGAGCCGACCCGCGGCTGTATCCTGGTGGATGGCATTCCTCTGCGCGGACCGTTTCTGCGCCGCTGGAGGCGCTCGACCGCCTATGTCCCCCAGGATCCGTTCCTGCTCCACGAAAGCGTACGCGCAAACCTTGCCTGGGCTTCCCCTGGCGCGACGGAGACTGAAATGCGGGAGGCCCTGCAACTCGCGTCGGCCAATTTCATCGACACGCTGGACCGCGGGCTGGACACGGTGGTAGGAGACCGCGGCAACCGGCTTTCCGGTGGTGAACGGCAGCGGGTCGCTCTGGCCGCCGCGCTGCTGCGCAAGCCTGCGTTGCTCGTGCTAGACGAACCTACCGGCCAACTGGACTCCGACAATGAAGGTCGCGTGATTGAAACGCTGTGCCGCCTGCGTGGGCACACGACCATCGTGATTGTCACCCACAGTGAAGCTCTGCTCCGCGAAGCGGACTCTGGCCGGGTGCTGGTCTTGTGAACCGGAAGCCATTGTGATATTAATTCCGGTGAATCCTTATCTGGTCCAACAGCATGACACAAGATAGCATCGGCAACGAAAATACGCGGATGGGCCTGGGTCCTCCACCTGTCCGTGGCAGTGAAAATTACCCCCCCCCCCCCGGAACCAGGCGTTTCCCTGGACTCCGCCGTCCATTAGGGAAGTCTCTCTTCTGAACTGCACCTCAAATGGGCAATATGTGAACGCCATCAGGGGCGAAGATATAGTTTATGGTTCACAAAGTTGAAAGGGTTCCGTTCATGGACAACAATGCCTCTGCGGTTTGGGGCGCAGACTTGGGTTCAGCGTAGTTTGACTTAAGAGACTGGACTCCTCGGACAATGGTTGGTCGAAGTAACCCACTCGTGAGTTATCCATGCTAGAACCGCTCCCATTCAAGACACGCATCCTCCAGCGAGGCGGGCGCTGGCTCCTTGAGCTTTTGCTCATCAAAACACATCCGGTGTAGATTTCTCTTGACTTCGACGGTTTCATTTCGTAAGTGATTGATTTCATTTGGTTGTGCATTTTTTCTAGGCACAACATCCGGGGTTTTCCTTCCTGGCGGGGGATCATTTCAAGGCATACGGCACATCCGTGAACTTGAGTCCGAGAGCATCGTAGATCAACTCGGCCTCTACCGTGCGGGGGGCGGGAACCACATAGCGGTCGGGTTTGCGCACATGCTTGAGGATCGAGCACTGCCTGGCCATCAAGGCGTCGCGGATGGCCTCCGGCGACAGCGGGCGCTTCTTCTGCAGTTTGATTCGGTACACCAGATGCTGCACACAGGCAAAGGCCATGTAGGCGAGGGCCAGATGGGCCCGGATGCGGCGCGGGGTCCAGTGGTGGATAGGCCTTACCTTCAGATCATGCTTGTTGATCCGAAAGCCGCGCTCCACCTGCCACAGACCGCGGTAGCGCGCAAACAGTTCGGCCGCGGACAGGCCGCGCACATTGGTGATCACACCGTGCAATCCGTCCCAGCGCGCCGCGGCGGCGATCTTGTCCGGGTCGATCTCCCAGGGACCCGGGCGCGCCTTTCTTGCCCAGTTTGTTCAGCAGGCGCTTGATCTGCTTTTGCCGGTCACGCCGGTCCTTCGCCGCCCGTTTGGGACTGTGGGCAACCACAATGCGCCGGCCCCGGTGGCGAAACACCCCCACCCTGGCGCCCGCCTCCATCCCGGCCGCCCCGCGAAAACGCCCCGCCCCGGCGATCCGCTCCCCGAGCGCCTTCGGCAAGGACCGCAGACGCGCCCCGACAATGTACCGGTGCCCCCCGGACTCCAGTTCGGCCAGGTTCTCTTCCGCGCACATCCCCGCGTCGGCCACGCACACCGCTTCCAGCCCCGCATGTCGATTCCTCATCTCCTCCATCACCGGCAGAAAGGTCTTCCCTTCATACAAGGCGCCGGGAAACACCTCGTACCCCACCGGTAAACCCTCCCGCGTCACCATCAGCGCCAACACCACCCGCGTCCGCTGTGGCTTGCCGTCCTTGCTGTAACCAAACTGCCGCAGCGGATCCTCGCCGCCATCCTCGGCCACCGATTCAAAATACAACGTGGTGCAATCGAAAAACAGCACATCCAGCGGTTCCGGCAACAAAGCGCCGGTGGCCGCCGCCACCGTGTCGCGCAGCTTGCCAATGACCCGGTCGTCCAACCGGTCCATCATCCGGTATACCTTCTCCAGGGGCAGGCTGACGCCAAAATCCCCGCCAAGCTCGCGCACCGTGCCGCGCTTGCTTTGGGGATTGGCAATGCGCGCCATGACCGTGTGGAACAAGGCTTGCCGGGAAGCCCGCTGCCGCACCGGCAGCAACCGGTCCAGACCCAATTCCCGAAAGACTTGGCCATAGGCTTCGTGCATACCGGTGACCACGCGCTGTTCTTCCCGCAGATCGCCCAGGTCCACCCCCAGCGGCTTGCAATCCGGCGCCTCGGCGGCATTCAAGCCCGCCGTGATCAACTCCTCGGCCACCTGCTCCGGCGGAAACAGCCCCGGCTGCCGCTCGTACTCCAGTTGGGCCTTGAGAAACGCGCCAACCCGCTGCAACCGGGCCAACTCGGCCTCGTCGGCGGCCACGCCGATATAGCGCACGATGCGCTGGCGGACCTTGCCGTCGACCCGGACGCCCTCCACCAGCTGGACGGTCTTCCGGGGACTGTTGGGGGTGCTTTTGACGCGAACGAACATGGCGGGGAGTGTACCGGCCCCCACCGCGAATGTCAATTATTAAAATCCGCTAGGCACTACAAAAGACTTCCCGAAAGCCCATGGGATAACTCCCGCAAAATCAGCCAGGTACGAATTGGGATCATCGCGGCCAGGGGCTAAACCGTCGAAGTCAAGAAAACACATCCGGTGTAGATTTCTCGCTGCTTCCTTTGCCAGACCGTCATTCGTTGCAAGTCTGAAGTTTTCAGTCTCGTTCCATTCCTGGTTATTCAAGTAACGAAACCAGGATTCGATATTTCTCTTTGGAACCAGAAAAAGAGCGGTCTCTTCCGCACTCCTGGCGGCTGTATCCCTGGCTTGACATGCCTTGTTCAACTGCGCCTTTCTCTGTGAAACTTCGTGGGTATCCGCATCGATCATGACAATAAGGGCTTTTGCGCGCCATGCGCGGAATCCTTTCAGTTCGCCAGCGACTTTATCCAATACAAATTTGGCGCCGCTTCCCCGGCCACTTGGAAATCCAAGCACCCTGATTCGTTGATGCCCATATCCTCTTTTTTTCAGAAAAGTCCGGATAAAACTGCCTTGCGCATCGTCTTCGCATACCACAATCACTTCCGAATAACTCATTTCTCCCAGCCCCTGGCCAGGATTTCAGAAAGAGTCAGACCGCTTTCTTCCGAGTCGGGGATACTGGAGAGAATTCGAGCGGGCGACTCTGGCTCGCGAGCAAACAGGTAGCCTTTGGACGATCCGAGTGAGTCAATGATCTCGGGGTGGTGGGAAATCAGGATCGCTTGATCCAGCCGCTCCCCGCAGAGTTCCCGCAAGCTTGCCAGCCATGGCTGAATCTCCCTGATGGAAACAAAATTGTCGGGCTCGTCAAGGAACAGGCAAAGATTTCGCTCACTCGAAGAGTGCAACAAGGCGTAGAGCGCAATCAGGGCCCGCTGTCCATCGGACAGCTCGGAAAAATCATACTGCCGGGTTCGCCGGGGCTTGCTCTCCTGTTTGAACAAGACCTTGAGCATCTTCCCGCTCTCCCCCGAATCCTTGAAGCTGAAGGAATCGAAACCTTCGAGCACTGCCGTCAGTTCACCGAATAGCTCCAGCATGGAAGCCATGTTTTCCTGGGAAACTCTCCGATACCAGGAAATGAAGTTTTCCATGCGGGCGGTAAGTTGCACAGCCTCCTTGTCACTGATTTTCTCCATATTGCTTGGAGAAATGGCAGCGATGACCAGATTGTCGATTTGCCTTTTGAATGCGGTGAGCTTTGAGTTGTCGTGCCGCGCCTGAATTGAAACCAAAGCCGAGAGGGTCCAATCATAGGGATACCTGGGACCCTCGCTACCGTCATCGCGAAAAAGGGAAACGTTTTCCAGTTTTCGGTGGAAAAGCTCCGAAGGCCCTTCAGCCAGCTTTTCCTCTTTGACGCGACACAGATTTTCCGTCTCGGAGTGTTCCACGACTAGCGAGTACGTCAGACCACCTTCAGGAAGAGAAACTCCCAACTCGAATCTTTGCTCTGAACGATTATGCCAGCGAGTGATGTCCTGCTTTGGAAACGCTTCTTCTATCCGGCAATTCCCGCTGATGTATGATTGCAGTCGCCGTAGTACTTCGAATACCGTGCTCTTGCCGCTTCCGTTTGGTCCCAGGAACAAGCCGATTGGCGATAGTTCGATTTCGAAATTGACGAGACAACGAAAATTATCAATGTAGATGCGGTTAATCATAATCCAACCTTGCCAGTTTTTTACTTGGGCACACAAATTTCATCCAATATCCAGATGCGGTAAGAATGGGGCGGACACCTCCCGAATCTCGATACCTTTCGGCTGGTCTGGCCGATGCCGCAGCAAGTCCCGCCCGCGGCGAATTGTAATCCGTATCCGATTCGCATTCCAAGCTGCTGTTGCGCAAACCCCGCTGTTTGTGTTTGAAGAACCTACCGGCCAACTGGACTCCGACAACGAATGCCGCGTGATAGAAACGCTGCGCCGCTTGCGTGGGCACACTACCATAGTGGTTGTCACCCATGGTGACTCCCTGCTCCGCGAAGCAGACCCCGACCAAGTGCTGGATTTGCAATCCTGAGGCCACTTTGCTACAAATTACCCATGAATACTTATCCGGTCTCGAACGACATGACGAAAGATAGCGCTGGCATCGGAAATTCGCGGATGGGCCGGGATCGCTCGCCTGTCCACGATAGCACCCAAATTACCCCCCCCCCCCCCGGAAGCACGCGTTTCACTGGAATCCGCCGTCCATTAGGGAAATCTCTCTTACAAACAACACCGAAGGCGGGATAAATTCAAGAAGTTATGAATTTGTGAGCGGCTCCTATAGCTATCATCCACAGTCCTAGCGAGTGATCCGCGTTGAAACCATTGCCCTTCAAGGTACGCATCCTCCAGCGAGGAAGGGGCTGGCATGACCGATTCCACAGGTCAGCGGATTTGATGAGGGAGAAGGCCATTGGCGCGCGCAATCTGCGGTATCCATCGCCGGGGCAATACGAATGCGGACGCCGTGACGGCCATGCTCGCGGCCTTGCCCGGACGCGGTCGCGCCGGAGGAACCGATCAGGGGCCGGTTTCCTTCAGGTACCGCGACCTTTGGGCTGACCCTGCCGAGACCACCCCGGTACGGGAGCGACGCTCCATCCCGGGGCTTGCCGTAGTTGCCGATGCGCGCCTGGACAACCGGGCCGAGCTCGCCGATGCCCTTGGCCTCGACGACCCGGAGAGAGCCCGCGCCGATGATTCGGAACTGATCCTGCGGGCCTACGAACGTTGGGGCGAAGAATGCCCCCCGCGCCTGCAGGGCGACTACGCCTTCGCCGTATGGGACTCTCCAGAGCAGCGGCTGTTCTGCGCGCGCGACGCGGTTGGCGCCAGACCGTTTTTTTACTCGCAACTCCCCGGCGGGCAATTCTCTTTCGCCAGCGACATCGCCGCGGTGCTTGCCGCGCCCGGAGTGGATGACCGGCTGGACGACTCGCAAGTCGCCGCTTTTCTGATGGCCGCCTACAGGGAGAGCGCGGGTGGAACGGATGGAACCTTCTTCCGCGGCGTGCGCAGCCTGCCGCCTGGGCACAGCATCACCGTGGACGTCAAATCGGAACGGGTGGAGCGCTGGTGGCGGCCCGAGGACGCGCCCCCGGTTCGCCACGAGTGCGACGAGGACTATGAAAGCGAGTTCCTCGACCGCTACCGCCGGGCGGTGCGCGACCGCCTGCATGGAGCGCATCCACTGGGCGTGCATTTGAGCGGCGGACTGGACTCTTCCAGCGTGGCCGTGCTCGCGTCCCGGGAGCTGCGGCCCCTGGGCCGGAAACTCCATGCGTTCTGTTGGCATCCGCCCCCGGCCGGTTCGCATACCGCGGAAGAAGCCGATGAGTACCGCCTGATAGAGTCCGTTTGCGCCCAGGAGCAATTGCAACCTCTTTATCACGCAGCCTCCACCGACCACATTGTTGGCATGCTGCGCAACGATGTCACCAGGATTCCAAACCGCGACGGCACGCTGCTTCACGAGTCGCTGGTGCAGGACAGCGCCGCCGGGCTTGGCGTGCGCGTGATCCTTTCCGGCTGGGGCGGCGATGAGGTCGCCTCCTACAGCGGCGCCGGCTACTACGTCGAACTGCTGCGCGAAGGTCGTCTGGGCCAACTGCATCGGGAAGCGCGCGGATTGTCGAACCGGCCTTGGATGTTCCTGCTGAGGAACGTCGTGCTGCCCGCGGCGCATCCTCGCGCGGCGGGCAGCCTGGAGCGACTGCTCCGGAGGGAACTGCCCCGCAGGCGGCAATCCTACGCCGCTCCGGGTCTGGCCCGCAAGTACCGGAAACCGCGGCCGTTCGCGCGCGAGGGCGGCGTTCGGCAAACCCAGTTGGCGCGCCTGAAACCCGGACACCTCAACCGGCGCATGGAAGATTGGGCGGCGAGCGGCTCGAGGGCGGGAGTCGAGTACCGATATCCCCTGCTGGACCGCCGCCTGATCGAATTCGTTCTGGGCCTGCCAGCCGGACAATTCCGACGCGGCCCCCGCTCGCGCTGGTTCATGCGTCGCGCATTGCGCTCCGTCCTGCCCCCGCCCGTTCTGGAGCGGTCCGTCAAGACCGACCCCGCCCGCTACCGGCCGTGGCGGCAGGCTTTCGATGAAGCGCTGCCAACGGTTCACCGGCATCTGTCCGCCAGGTCTGAGCCGCCCGCCCGGGCGGAGTATCTCGACATGCCGATGCTGCTTGCGCACCTGGAGTCCAAGGTTCAGGGCAAAAACGTGCGCGGCGGTAAATTGTCGCGGGCCCTTGCGCTCCTCGACTGGCATGTGGACTGACGCCGCGCCCCGCGTTCAACCCTTTACCAGAAATCGCTCCGCTTCCTCCAGGTAGCCCAGTTCAGCCATCACGGGGCCGTGCCGCTCCACCAGGCATTGAACCTGTTTTCGGGAGAGGACGTTGCGCCAATCGCCAATCAGGCCTTTCCTAAAGAAATTGGGAGCGGTGGGTTGCCGCCCCTTGAACCCGACCCGCTTTTCCTGCTCGCGCAACCGCTGGAACCGGGAGTTCTCCACCGCTTTCACAAGCCGTTCCCTGTCCATTGGCAAGCCCGCGAAAGACACAACCCCGGAAAACACCGCTTCCGGGTCGGCGTGCAAATGTTCGTAGCGGACCAGCTTCATCGGCAACTCATCCTGGTTCAGCCAGCTCGACACGTTGCCGCTCCAGTCGGAAATCGGAATCGGCAGCTGGGTGCCGCCATCGAATCGCGGGGGCGAAAGCATTGCCCGACGTTCAGCCATGAATTCTATCGTCCGGTCAATACTGGTCTGCATGTGATGCGCGTAGGAAACGGCAATATCAAGGGGATTGCGAACGATGCAAACCACACTGGAAAAAGCCGCACGGGGAAACAGCGGCGCGCCGTCGGGAAGGCGCAGGTAATACTCGTGAACTTTCGCGAAGGAGGGGGATTCCAGGTCCGCCGCCAGCAATTCGTGAAACCGGGGCCGGCGGTGCAGAATCTCATCGGGGGTCATGGCCCAGGACGATAGCCCCAGCCGCTCGTCGAACTCGTGGCGGCTTTGGAGCACAACGCCCACGAGCGCGTTTATCGAGACGGGCTCGTCGTTGTCGGCCAGGTAGTTGGAAAGCAGCACCCGCATCCAGGTGTTGCCGGACTTGGGGTAGGACGCCAGCAGTATCAGGGACATGTCCGCGTTACGCTGGCGGCGGCAAGCGTTCGGCCACCTTGGCGGCCAGGACAGCGGGCGGGTGGCCGACGTGCGGTCTCACGAGCCGCTGTATCGTCGCGTGCGAGGCAACGGCGGATACTGTGCGGAAATGGTTTTTTTCCTCGCCAAGGCCGCGCAAGAAGCGCATCCGGAAGGACCAGCGCACCAGGGCGGCAAATGCCGGGCCCGGCGGTAGCGATTTGATGACGACTTCCCGGTCAACAGTGCTGGAAAGCACATACACGGCGTGAACCGCGACGGCCTTCCCGTTGAATCGCCCCGCGGGAACCGCGTAGCTCCCGACCCCGGCCCGGGTGGCTGGACCGGCCTTCCTCCTCCGCCAGGTCTTGTCCAGCGCGTCTATCGACCTGGCCCACAGGCGGATTCGCGGGAACCCGCCAAGCGCCAGCGGGTTCCCTCCATTGTCCCGGGCGATGGCGGCGATTCCGTCGGCGAGCAGCGGGTAACCGCGATCGGTCAAAGCGGCCGCGAGGGAGGATTTGCCAACCCCCACAGAGCCCATGAACAGGACCGCGCCCGCCGCCGTGGCAATGGCGCTTGCATGCAGGGCAATGATGCCGCGCATTTGCAAACAGGCGGCCAGGACCGAATCAATGAGATGAACGCCCACATCCCCATCCTTCGCTGGCGCGACCCTGACCAGACGCCCTTTTTCTGAAACCAGCCAACGGGGCCCGCCATCCGGATTGATCAGGAAAGCTCCGTCCGCCGTCTGCCAGTACCCGTGCCGGTCCACTGGTGACTCCAGATAGCGCGGAACATCGCCGAGGCGAATCGCAACGTCAATCTCACCGTTGCGAGCGGCTGCGGAGGGCCAGGGCAATTCTACGTCCGAGTCAACGTTCAGGCCGTACGCTCGATAGCAATACAAGTCGGCGGCGCTTGAAAGGCCTTTCGGCAAGTCTGGTGGGCTGGAAATTGCGCTGCTCCTGTATAATACTGGAGAAATCTTGAATTCAGTTGTTTGGGTAGGAGTATTTTACCCGAATGTGCCATTTGGCAGGACCAGACCATGAACAGTATATTGTCAAGCAACACAGCCAGCGTGAAAGAAATGCCTATAAATCCCCCCCCCCCCCCCCGACGACAGTGCATGCCGCAAGTTGTCCTGGAAAGCGCCCCGCATCCGCATGGTTAACCTTGAACAGCATACGGAATCCGGTCATATCGCATATTGTTGCGAGGCCCCGGATTACCACCCTCCCAGTTGATTGAAGCCTGATTGGTTATTGTCATGCCCCTTCCAGTTTCCGCCCCTCTTGCGCGTAGCGATTCGGTGGTGTTCAGTGAACTCGACGACCAGGTGGTCATGCTTGACTCCAGGGCGGGACGGTACTATGAACTCGATGTCATCGGCGCGCGAATCTGGATGCTGCTGAAGGACAGGCTCACTCTGGCGCAATTGCGGGACGCATTGACCGCCGAGTATGACGTCGACGATGAGACCTGCCTCAAGGATCTTGCGAGTTTCCTTGAAGAGTTGGCTGCTCTCGGGCTGGTCGCCGTGGATTCGGGCGAGGCTGCGGACCAATGATTCCGACCGGGGCCGAACCGCCGGCTTCGCGTCGTGGCGCGCCCACGGGCTTGATCGCGAAGCCGCCTCCCGTCCGCAAACCCCCCTGCGGCATCCGCCCGCTTGGACCCGTGGACATCGCGCCGCTGGAAGCCATCCTCGACCGTCTCACGGAAAACGTCTGGCGCTGGGAGGACGAAAACAAACCGAACAAGTTTGCATGCTTCCACAGCACCCGCCACGTCATCTTCCGGTTCTGCAGCTTCCAGGACATACGCTCCTTTCGCTCGAACCCGGCCTGGAAAATCTGGAGCCGTTCGCTGCTGCCGGTCATGGATCAGGCTAGCGCCGCCTATGGATTTTCGGAGCCGGTGTATCCGAAAGCGATGCTTGCCTCTCTTGCCGCCGGCCACCGCATCGACAAACATGTCGATGGCGGAAAAGCCACACGCTGCGCGCACAAGATTCATGTTCCGATACGCACCGAGCCCGCCGCCACGCTTTTTGTCGGCGGTGAAGAACATCATCTGCGGAAAGGACACGCCTACGAGGTAAACAACATCATTCCACACGGCGCCTTCAATGGCGGCGGCGACGACCGCGTGCATTTCATCTTCGAGGTCTTCGACGGGCAGTGGGCAAATTGCTGTCTTGACGAGCAAGACTGAATAGCCATAATGGTGGCCCTCAAGGCTGCCAAGACACGATAGAGGCCCACGCCATGAACGGCAAAACAGTGATTCAATCAGGCCAGACCGCCGCCGCGCATGCGCCGGATGGCTATAACCCCCCCCCCCCCCCAAGTAGGCCTTGGCATGCGCCCTCTGTTCGAAGTATCAATGTGGAGCGTGGCACGGGCGGTGGCCATTATTACTCTGTATATCTTGAAGACACCTACTTTTTTCCGAAAAGTTGATCGCTGACCGGACTGGGTGGACGCCGGATTTTACACGGCCTATGGCCTGCGCTTCCGTTCCGAAGTGCCATTGCCCCATTTCGGCGTGGCGCCGGCCGGAAAGGCGGATGTCGCTGTGCGACGCGGCGCCGTGCCACAGGCGCTCCCTAACCCGGCCCAAACCTCATCCCGCTGGGAGGCGGCCCGCGGAGATTTTCTGCTACGGGTTGATGAAAGACTTCGATATCGCGTGACCGAAGGTCGCCATGTTATGGTGGACAGCCCCAATGGTGCCGACAGTCTCGCCGCGGCTTATCTGATGGGCACCGTTTGCACGGCGCTGCTGCAGCAGCGGGGCCTGGTCACACTGCATGCCAGCGCGGTGTGTACAGAGCGAGGCGCGGTCCTTTTCCTGGGCAAATCGGGCGCCGGCAAATCAACACTCGCCGCGGCATTGGCGGCCCGGGGCTACCAGGTCCTTACCGACGATGTGGCGGCGATACAAGCCTTTTCACCTGACCCACCGCGGGTTCTGTGCGGCTATCCGAATCTCCGTTTATGGTCCGATGCATTCGAACAACTCGGTCTTTCAGCCGAATCGCGTAGCCGCCGGGTGCGGGACGGTCTCGACAAATACCTCTGGCCTGTCGACAGATTCGACATGCGGCCGCAAACCGTTCGGGCCGCCTATGTTCTTCAAGCCGGGGAAACCGAAACCCTTGAACTGGTCCGCATGACGCCGGCAAAGGCGCTGCGAGCTCTGTGGCGACACACCCATCGCCGCCGTCTCATTGGGGCGATGGGAAACCGGGACTTGCATTTCCAGGTCTTGACGAAACTTGCGCAGAACCTGCCGATTACGCGAGTCGCGCGGCCTGCCGGGGGTGTGCCGCTTGGCAACCTTGCTGACCTTATCGAATGCCATCTTTCCGACGGAGCGCGACCGCGTTTTGCATGCTCCGGGGCGTTGTCCACAGCCTGATCATAGTGCGGCTTGTGAGGTGGATTCCCTTCTGCCTGTGCACGGCGACCCCGTCAACTAACTTTCGGGCCGATAATTCGGGTCTTCGTAATTTCCTAACTGAATTGCCCCGCTGGCCGTGCCCTGCTCAATACTCAATGCCCGCAATGACGGCTTCGACCAGCGTTTTTTTTGGGGGGGGGGGGGGGGGGGGGGCTGTTGTTGGGAGAAAACCCGCGGACTTATGTTACTTTCCCG